>NZ_JAWXRD010000040.1:0-1054814 GCF_033843265.1 Scandinavium lactucae | reverse complement strand
GGCTGGCGGCCACAGCGGTGGCGTTACCGGTGGAATGCCCTGAGCCAGCTGAGCGGGTTTATCACCCCGGGCGGGGCGCGCTGGCGCTATGCGTATGACCCGTTCGGGCGACGCATCCGCAAGGAAAAGCTGTGGGACAGCCCTCCGGCGACAAGACCGGTGGGGTGGGAATACCAGTGGAGCGGGGACCAGCTGATAGCGGAGACGCCGGTGTACGCAGACGGCACGGCGGCCTGTGAGGAGAGTATCCACTGGCTGTATGCCCCCGGAGGACTCACCCCGCTGGCGCGACAGGAAAAGGGCAGGCTGCATTATGTGGTGAGTGACCACCTGGGGACACCGCGGGAGCTGCTGACGGAGCAGGGGAAAAGGGCGTGGGCGGGACGGCTGAGTATCTGGGGCCGGTGCCGGCAGTGGGCGGTGGCGGCGAATGATGCGGACAAGCTGAGCTGTAACCTGCGTTTTGCGGGGCAGTATGAGGATGAGGAATCGGGGTTGCACTACAACCGGTTCCGTTACTATGATACGGAGACGGGGCAGTACCTGACGCCGGACCCAATCGGGCTGGCGGGCGGCGTGAATCCGTACGGGTATGTGCATAACCCGCTGAGCTGGGTTGATCCGCTGGGGCTGGCTTGTGTTTGTCCTCTATTTGACAGCAAACAATTACAGAAGAAATTTAAACATGCTATCGATTTCGGTGTTTCCGGAAATGCAAATAAAACAGGGCTCGAAGCATTTGAAAATGCAATGCGAACACATATTAACTTATCAAGTACAAGCGTAATAAAAGGAACATATCGGTGGAAACAGGACGTTTATCATCATTATGATCCCAATACTAATCTTGATGTCATGACGGATATGGATGGAAATTTCATCTCAGGATGGAAGCTATCAGAACGACAAGTTGCTGAGTTAGAGGGGGGTGGCAATGTATTTTAATTCACTTGAGTTAAAACTCATGCATTTGATTGACATTTATACATTAGGAGTAATATCTGCTCCTACGTTTGAGTCTGAGTATCTTTCTCTTTGGAGAAAATATAGAGATAGTAGTGATAGTAAAAATACCAGTTTATATTTCCAACGATATATTGACTCGGTGTTCACAGCACTAGACATGTATTGCTCAAATCCTGACATACGAGATACGAATGATTTTGATGAAATTGAACTGTTTAATGAAGTCATAAAAATAAATAATACTTGGAAAGATTACAAACAATAAATGATTGTCAATTGAGAGGTCATCAGTCGAAAAAATAAGTTTTTACGGCTGATTAATCGTTGATGGTTATTTAAATAACTATCTCATATCACATGGAAGGAGACTGTAATATAAATGCTACTCTTCATTAGGGGGTTGGGATATTCCCAGTTCCTATTTATTGTTTTACTAAACAGATATTCCCTGAAGCGCCTATTTTGCGGTGCTATTTATATTCTGATTGGCTTGGTTAATATCCAGAAGTTGCTGATGTAGCGCTTCCTTCTCATTTCTAGGTGCATTCGCTTCTTCACTGTCTTTAATAATCACAATACAGCCATCAGATATTTTCACGATGAGATGTGTACCCGTCTCAAACTCCGCTTCTTTCAGCCATTTACCCTTTAAATGAATATTCGGGGTCCCGGCATTGCCCCGGTTCGGCACATAATCGAGAATATAACGGCGCTGCGCTTTGGAAATTCCGTGTTCTGAAATACAATCGTGCTCAGCCATAGTTAACTCCTGTTTGGTTGCCTATGGTTGGCGGAACGGACGTGTTGCAAGCACGTCAATTCCGCGTTAAATCCATCTGTTATCTCGCCAGTGCCTGTATACGCTTCTTAACCAGAAACGCATCAATCAGCTTCTTAATCACATCCTTATCTTCATCTGGCAACTGTGCAACGGCCTGAAATTGCCGGAGCAACACCCGATCTCAAACCTTGCATCGAGTTGATCCTAGGCCAGGAAGTAGTGATGCGGGCCCTCGGATGATTGTTGTAAATAAAAAACGGGCGAGATTTATTACGCGTGGACCTATTACGGAGACTCAGGTGATCCAGCATTTATGTGGATGTGATAATGTTACACAATTTTTCAGTTGATTATCATCTACATGAAAATACTCTATATATAAAAGGCTGGATGTCTTGCATGCTTTATTGTTTTCACTAATGTGAATTTTTCAATAAAAAGTGTAATCTCATTATTTAAAGAGGGAATGTCTTTAGACCAACCATTGATTAATTGTGAAAATATGGATGCCTTTGTCGCTTCGTTTTTTTAGAATAGACTTCTCAGGAAATGAGAATATATATGTCGTTACGACCAGAACGACCAGATAACCCGGGCGATGCCGGACGGGACAGCGTTCCCGGAAGAGCAGTTTGAGTACGATGCGGACCTGAATATCCGTTCGGTACTGGCGGCGGAACAACTCATCCGCCAGCAACAGCAGGCGGGGCGGGTGGTGCGTCGTGGCGACTGTGAGTACCGGTACGACGCCGCCGGACGACTGACGGAAAAGCGGTTGTGCCGGGACGGCTGGCGGCCACAGCGATGGCGTTACCGGTGGAATGCGCACAGCCAGCTGAGCGGGTTTATCACCCCGGACGGGGCACGCTGGCGCTATACGTACGACCCGTTCGGGCGACGCATCCGCAAGGAAAAGCTGTGGGACAGCCCTCCGGCGACAAGACCGGTGGGGTGGGAATACCAGTGGAGCGGGGACCAGCTGATAGCGGAGACGCCGGTGTACGCAGACGGCACGGCGGCCTGTGAGGAGAGTATCCACTGGCTGTATGCCCCCGGAGGACTCACCCCGCTGGCGCGGCAGGAAAAGGGCAGGCTGCATTATGTGGTGAGTGACCACCTGGGGACACCGCGGGAGCTGCTGACGGAGCAGGGGAAAAGGGCGTGGGCGGGACGGCTGAGTATCTGGGGCCGGTGCCGGCAGTGGGCGGTGGCGGCGAATGATGCGGACAAGCTGAGCTGTAACCTGCGTTTTGCGGGGCAGTATGAGGATGAGGAATCGGGGTTGCACTACAACCGGTTCCGTTACTATGATACGGAGACGGGGCAGTACCTGACGCCGGACCCGATAGGGCTGGCGGGTGGACTAAACCCATATGGATATGCATCAAATCCACTGAAATATATTGATCCGCTGGGGTTAAGTAATTTACCAGTAACATACTATCCACCGAACGATGGTGCACATGGCCCTGTTAGTAATACAACTTTAGAACCTGGTACGACTATTGATAGATATGGTTATTCCGGTGGTAGATATACTTCTCCTGTTGGCACTCCGTATTCAATGCGTGCTCTGCCACCGGGAACTGATTCAGGGCCTTATACTGTTTATAAGGTGATGAAACCTATTCCAAACGTAGCGGAAAGCAAGATTGCTCCTTGGTTTGGGGAAATGGGGATGGGAACGCAATATAAACTAGAGCATAGCGTTCAATCCTATTTGGATTCTGAGCATTTGAAAGAAATGATCGAAGGGGTAGATTGTTGTGGCTAAAAATGAACTACTTAATCAATTGATTAGCATGAACTTACCCAATGGTAGTTATTCTATTGATTGTGATAAAAATGAGTCACTATGTTTTATGCATGATGGTTTTTTATGGGTTGTATTTTATAGTGAAAGAGGGCAAAAAACCGAGCCTGAATATTTTTCAAATGAAGAGGGCGCATGTGATGCTTTCTTTTTAAGATTGAAAAAAATGTTGAATATAAAATAATAAAATGCTTGCATTAATAATAAAAGGCCGGAAAGTTCATCAGAACTTTTCGGCCCTTTTGTCATCTTCAATCCACTAAGCAACCAGCGCCTTCATTCCCATAGCCGCCTGTTTAAACTGGTAAAGTTCCGCCTCCAGAGTCTGCACTTCAGGGGGGCCGCAATAATCGTCAGCACGCCATCCGATATTTTCACCGGCACGCCTGTCCCGGTATCAAATCCAGCTTCTTTCAGCCAGTCGCCTTTAAACATCAGACTCGGATGACGGGAATAATGATCCTACCCGCGAATAGTGGGCACACGACTAAGTGAGTAAACTCTCAACCAGAGGTGACTCATGACAAAACCAGCATCAACCAATAAGAAGCCCCGCAAACAGCACACACCTGAATTCCGCAACGAAGCCCTGAAGCTTGCGGAACGTATCGGTGTTGCTGCCGCTGCCCGGAACTCAGTCTGTACGAATCCCAGCTCTACGCATGGCGCAGCAAGATTAACAATGCCCGCAGCTCTTCCGAACGTGAGCAGGAAATGTCCGTTGAAATTGCCCGTCTTAAACGCCAACTGGCGGAACAGGCAGAGGAGCTGGCCATTCTCCAAAAGGCCGCGACATACTTCGCCAAGCGCCTGAAATAAAGTATGTCTTTATCGAAAATCATCGGGCTGAGTTCAGCGTCAAAAACCTGTGCCGGGTACTGCAGGTTGCCCGCAGCGGCTGGTATGCCTGGTGTCTGCGTCGTCAGCAGATAACACCACGTCAGCAGTTCCGGCTCATCTGTGATGCTGCCGTCCGTCAGGCATTCACGGAGGCAAAACAGCGTTATGGTGCACCCCGTCTCGCTGACGAACTGCCTGAGTACAACGTCAAAACCATTGCTGCCAGCCTGCGACGTCAGGGACTTCGTGCAAAGGCTGCCCGGAAGTTCAGCCCGGTCAGCTACAAAGAACATGAGCTGCCGGTGTCTGAAAATCTGCTGAAACAGGATTTTTACGCGAGTGGCCCGAATCAGAAGTGGGCAGGAGACATCACGTATCTTCGCACCGACGAGGGCTGGCTGTACCTCGCGGTGGTGATTGACCTGTGGTCGCGGGCTGTCATCGGCTGGTCAATGTCGTCGCGGATGACAGTGCAGCTGGCCTGCGATGCGCTGCAGATGGCACTCTGGCGACGTAAGCGACCGGGAAATGTCATTGTCCACACCGATCGCGGCGGGCAATACTGTTCGGCGAACTATCAGGCGCTGCTGAAGCGGCATAATCTGCACGGTAGCATGAGTGCCAAAGGATGTTGTTACGATAATGCCTGCGCGGAAAGCTTCTTCCACTCGCTGAAGGTGGAATGTATCCACGGTGAACGTTTTCTCAGCCGGGAGTTAATGCGAACAGCGGTATTTAATTATATCGAGTGTGATTACAATCGGTGGCGTCGTCACAGTGCCTGTGGCGGCCTCAGCCCGGAACAGTTTGAAAACCAGAACCTCGCTTAGGGCCGTGTCCACCTTACGTGGGTAAGATCACTTTTATCTAAACCGACTTATTCAACAAAGCCCATCAGGAGGTGGGGTAGGGCAGCGATACGCTGCCCACGCTACGTGCTGTCGCTGGCGATCTATAGTCTTATCTAATTGGCGCTGATAGCCCGTTTTAGCCCATGAATGATAATCGCAAAGCACCATACCGGAGACCTGAGTAAAGAATATACAGGCAGATAAACAGCGCGGGAAAAGATCAAAAAAAGTCCCCGGCGATTATGCCGGGGACGTGTGTATAGAGACGGCCAGTTCTGGAGAAGGCTTCCTCAGGAATTAAACCCGTGAACCCCACAGATCGTACTCATCCGCATGTTCAACTTTCACGCGCAGCACGTCGCCTGGCTTCACGCGGGTTTCGCCGTTCAGGTATACAGCGCCGTCGATTTCCGGGGCATCGGCCATGCTGCGGCCAATCGCGCCTTCTTCATCCACTTCGTCGATAAGTACCATGATTTCGCGGCCCACTTTCTCCTGTAGACGCTCAGCGGAAATCTGCTGTTGCAGCTGCATAAAGCGGTTCCAGCGCTCTTCTTTCACTTCTTCCGGAACCTGACCTTCCAGTTCGTTGGCAGTCGCACCTTCTACCGGGCTGTATTTGAAACAGCCGACGCGGTCGAGGCGCGCCTCTTTCAGGAAGTCGAGCAGCATCTGGAAATCTTCCTCGGTTTCACCCGGGAAGCCGACGATGAAGGTAGAACGCAGGGTCAGCTCAGGGCACATTTCACGCCACTGTTTGATGCGCGCCAGCTGGCGGTCAACGGAACCCGGACGCTTCATCAGTTTGAGGATGCGCGGGCTGGCGTGCTGCAGGGGGATATCGAGGTACGGCAGGATTTTGCCTTCCGCCATCAGCGGAATCACGTCATCAACGTGTGGATACGGGTAAACGTAGTGCAGGCGTACCCAGACGCCAAGCTTCGCCAGCTGTTCGCACAGGCCGACCATGCTGGTTTTTACCGGCTCACCGTTATGGAAGCCCATACGGTGTTTCACATCCACGCCGTAGGCGGAGGTGTCCTGAGAAATCACCAGCAGTTCTTTCACGCCCGCATCCACCAGGCGTTTGGCTTCAGACAGCACGTCGCCAATCGGACGGCTGTCGAGGTCGCCACGCATCGATGGGATAATGCAGAAGGTGCAGCGATGGTTGCAGCCTTCGGAAATTTTTAAGTACGCGTAATGACGCGGTGTCAACTTCACGCCCTGTTCTGGCACCAGGCTCAGGAACGGGTTGTGCTGCGGTTTTGGCACGTAGTGATGCACGTGTTCCAGCACCTGCTCGTAGCTGTGTGGACCGGTGATTTCCAGCACCTTCGGATGCACTTCACGGATCTGGTCGACCTTTGCACCGAGACAGCCGGTGACAATCACCTTGCCGTTCTCTTTCAGGGCTTCGCCGATGGCTTCGAGGGATTCCTGCACCGCGCTGTCGATAAAGCCGCAGGTGTTGACGATAACCATATCGGCATTGTCGTAGCTTGGCACCACATCATAGCCTTCGGTGCGCAGTTCGGTCAGGATACGTTCAGAGTCCACCAGGTTTTTGGGACAGCCCAGAGAGACAAAGCCGATTTTCGGCTGCTGCGTTACATTGCTCATAGCTTAAAAAGTATTCAATTTGGGGAAGGTCAGGCACGGATTCTACAGAGGTCGGCGGGGAATTTGTACTGCTATCTTTAGCAAACCTTGAGTGACGGGCTGGCACGAGCGAATTCATTGTCTGAACTATACTTCTCTGAATGCAACTCAGAATTGATTTTTAATTAAATCAAATAGAAAAAGCAGCAGGCGCTTATTTGCTAAAAAATAGACTTCCAACGTTCTGTGCAATTATTCTGCTTGAGGATTTACCATGAAAAAATCTGCAATGATGCTGCTTGCCGTTTGTTCGCTGACTGCCGTATTACCGGCTCAGGCCACCCAGCAGGCAGGCCAGCGCCGCGATGCCCGCGACGTACGCCAGGACACCCGTCAGGATTCCCGTGATGCGAAACAAGAGTGCCGTCAGGGCGTGGTCGGTAATGCCGATTGTCGTCAGGATCATCGTGAAAATAAACAGAGCGGCCGCGATGCCGCACGCGATATTAAATACTGAGTTCTCCCCCCGCTTATGGGGGAGACTTTTATAAATGGATAACCTCGGGTTTACGGTCTTTCACGTTATGGTGACCTTCGCGAAGTTCATCGGCGGCCTCTCTGGCTCGGGCGCGGATTTCATCGCTGTCGGCGCTGTGGCGCAGCAGATGATCGGCATTCTGGACATCGTAGAATTCATGTCCATGACCACTCGCCAATAGCTGTCCGGAAAAAAGCGCGCACAGCAGTAGCATAATGGATAATCCTTTCTGGAACATTTTTGCACCGTCTGATTGGGGAGACGTGGCGCACTGTATCAATAGTTCCTGTAAGTAACTATTCAGTTTCCGAAACAAAACCTCAACAAGTGTTGCTTTCTTGTACCCTCTGGTTACACAGCCTTGCGTCAATCAGCAGAGGTTAAAAAAGGGTAAATTATCGGCGAAATATTGACCTGACGCATTGGTGTGTACAAAAAACAACCATACTATAACGTTGACACCGGACGATGCAGGAGGAGGATATGAACGCTGAAAGACTGTTCCACAACCTGTTGAATAAATTGGTTAATGCGCAAATTGACCTCGCGGCCTACCTGCAACTCAGGCGAGCCAAGGGCTATATGTCCGTCAGCGACACTGATCATCTGCGTGATAACCTGTTTGAACTGTGCGGCGAGCTACGCACACACGCCCCGGCGCTCGCGACGTCGTTAACACCCGCCCACAATGTGGCATTTCACGCAGCCACAGAAGCACTGGCTCATGCGGCGGTGAGTATGATGAGCGGACATCACGACTGCCCGTCATTTATCGCCGTTAACCCGGATGCGCTGCAAGGCTGTCTCGACACCTTATCTTCGGCTATCCAGGTTGTGAATACCTCTGCGCCCCGGGCGCATGCCTGACTTTCGGGGGAGGCAACTCCCCCTCATGGTTAAGTTTTTGTAAACATTCCCCCCGTCTCTGGTCCGCTGGCTACCCTTAACGCAATCGGTCAAAAAGGAGCCAGCCATGCACCGTTTTACGCTGAATTTACTGTTGGGTTCTTCTCTGCTGTTGTCGCCTGCATTATATGCGGCTGACGTTCGGGTCGATGTGTTGCAGCGCAAACTCGATCACCCGTGGTCGATGACCTTCCTACCGGACAACCAGGGCCTGCTGATTACCCTGCGTGGCGGGCAGCTGCGCCTGTGGCAGCAAGGCAAAGGGCTGTCAGACCCGATTGTCGGTGTGCCGCGCGTCTGGGCTAACGGACAGGGCGGTCTGCTGGATGTGGTGCTGGCCCCGGATTTTGCCCAGTCCCGGCGGGTGTGGCTGAGCTATGCCGAAGCGGGCGATGACGGTAAAGCGGGCACGGTGGTGGGTTATGGCCGCTTAAGCGACGATCGTTCGCGGCTGACCGGGTTCCAGGTGGTGTTCCGGCAAATGCCAAAACTCTCTACCGGCAATCATTTTGGTGGGCGACTGGTGTTCGATGGTAAAGGCTATCTGTACATCGGCTTGGGTGAAAACAACCAGCGCGCCACTGCGCAAGATCTCGACAAGCTACAGGGCAAAGTGGTCCGACTGACCGAGCAGGGTAAGGTTCCCCCGGATAACCCCTTTGTCAATCGGCCGGGCGCACGGCCGGAAATCTGGTCTTATGGCATCCGCAACCCGCAGGGCATGGCGATGAACCCATGGAGCAATACGCTGTGGCTGAACGAACACGGCCCGCGCGGCGGGGATGAAATCAACATTCCCGAGCGCGGGAAAAACTACGGCTGGCCGCTGGCGACCCACGGCGTGAACTACAGCGGATTGCCGATCCCGGAAGCAAAAGGTCAAAAAGTCGCGGGTACCGAAGCGCCGCTCTTCTTCTGGCCGCAGTCACCTGCGATCAGTGGCATGGCGTTCTATCATGCGAATACATTCCCGCAATGGCAGCATAAGTTGTTTATCGGTGCGTTGAAGACGCAGGAAATTATTGTGCTCAACGTCGATGGCAACAAGGTGACGGAAGAGGGGCGCATTCTGGCAGAGAGAAAGCAGCGCATTCGTGATGTGCGTGTCGGACCCGACGGCTATCTTTATGCGTTAACCGACGAGTCCGATGGACAATTATTGAAGATAAGCCCGGGATCCTAAAATCAGGTAACCGGGATCATCACCACGCTTTGAAACGCCGGGCGGCGCGACAGTTGCTGATACCAGCGCTGTAAATTTGGGTGCGGCTGCCAGGTTTTAACCGTTTCCAGCAGGTTATAGATGAACGGGGCCACGGCGATATCGCCCGGACCAAACTCATCCCCGGACAGCCACGGGGATTCCGCAAGGGCCGCGTCCAGAATCGCTAACAATTTCTCGCACTGAACGATACTCGCTTCAATAGCGGCGTAATCACGCTGTTCCACTGGCGTTCTGACGAGGCCCATCAGGATAACCCGATGCGCCGGAGAGAGTGAGCCGTTAGCCCAGTCCATCCATTTTTCGCCCTGCGCGCGTTTGGCTGGATTGTCCTGCCACAGGCTGTTTTGCCCGTACTGCGCGGCAAGATAACGCACGATGGTATTGGATTCCCACAGGGTAATCTCGGTGGCGTCGTCATGCAGCAGCGGTACCAGACCGTTCGGGTTTTTGGCGAGGTAGTCCGCATCGTGATTCAGGCCAAACTCCAGCCCGGCGAGGATCTGGTTGTAGGTCAGATCCAGCTCTTCCAGCGTCCAGCGTACCTTTTTAACATTTGTTGAATTATTTCTGCCCCAAAGCGTGATCATAATCCTACCTATATTCAGCGCATCAATTAATGAAGCTCTCATGGTGAGTTATATTCAACATTCATACAACCGCGATCAAAAAAATTGTCTCGTTTTCGGCACAACGCGGCGTTCTTGCGTAAACTTTAAAAACTTTACCAACGCATTGTTTCTTTAAGGTCATTTCTACGTTATTACTCACCGCCTGTTGTTGCACGGCGTCGTAGACGTAGCGTGTTTTTTGGAATGGATACTTGGGTGGCTCTTATGACGCGTACAGTTGTTTCTCCCCGCGGCCTGCTGGCAGGCTCCTTGCTTTTACTTCTCGTGGCTCCTGCGCTACAGGCGGCCGATGCTGTTCAACAACCGGAAGCTCCGCCGGTAGATGCCAAAGCGTGGATCCTGATGGATTACGCCAGCGGCAAGGTGCTGAGCGAGGGCAATGCTGACGACAAACTCGACCCGGCCAGTCTGACCAAAATCATGACCAGCTATGTTGTGGGCCAGGCAATAAAAGCCAATAAAATCAAATTGACCGATATGGTCACCATTGGCAAAGATGCCTGGGCGACCGGTAATCCGGCGCTGCGTGGTTCATCAGTGATGTTCCTCAAACCAGGCGATCAGGTATCGGTGGAAAACCTCAATAAAGGGGTGATCATCCAGTCCGGGAACGACGCCTGCATCGCGCTGGCGGATTATGTGGCGGGTAGCCAGGATTCATTCATCAGCCTGATGAACAGCTATTCGCAGAAACTGGGCCTGACCAATACCACGTTCAAAACCGTTCACGGTCTTGATGCGCCGGGGCAGTTCAGTACCGCCCGCGATATGGCCTTGCTGACCAAAGCGATGATCCATGACGTACCGGATGAGTACGCCATTCACAAAGAGAAAGAGTTTACCTTCAACAACATCAAGCAGCCTAACCGCAACCGTCTGTTGTGGAACAATAGTCTGGGTGCGGATGGGGTGAAAACGGGCACCACTGCTGGAGCGGGTTATAACCTGGTCTCTTCGGCGAAGCAGGGCGATATGCGTCTGATTGCGGTCGTGCTCGGCACCAAAACGGACCGAATCCGTTTTAATGAATCCGAAAAGCTGCTGACCTGGGGTTTCCGCTTCTATGAAACCGTCACGCCTATCAAACCGGATGCGACATTTATCGAACAGCGCGTGTGGTACGGCGACAGCAGCCAGGCCAAGCTGGGGGCAGGGGACGCAGGTTCCATCACCTTACCGCGTGGGCAGTTGAAAAACCTGAAAGCGAGCTACACCCTCAACGATCCGCAGCTGACGGCCCCGCTGACGAAAGGGCAAGTGGTCGGCACCATCGACTTCAAGCTGAACGATAAAACCATCGAACAGCGTCCGCTGATCGTGATGGAGGCGGTCAATGAAGGCGGTTTCTTCGACCGCATGGTCGATTTCGTGCTGATGAAATTCCACCAGTGGTTTGGCAGCTGGTTCTCTTAAGTTGTCGGGAAGCGTTAGTCAAATAGCAGCGTGATGCCACGCTGCTTTGCCAGCGCCGTCAGTTCATCATCCGGACGGCGGTCGCTGGCAATCACGTTAAAACTGCTCAAATCCCCCATCCTCGCCGGACGGACCTTGCCGAATTTGGTGTGGTCAACCACCAGAACATGCTGCTGTGCGCTGGCCAATGCCCAGTGTTTTACCGGCAATTCATCGAGATTAAAACAGGTTGCGCCGAGCGTGGCGTGGACGCCTGCCGCGGAATAAAACGCGATGTCCGGGCACAGATGGCTCAGGGTATCCTGCGGACTGAGTGGTTTGAAAATGGCGTTGCTGGCGTGAAATTCGCCGCCGCAAAGAATGACGCGGCACAGCGGTTTTTCCTGCAATGAGAGAAAGGTGTTCAGGGAGTAACAGATGCCGGTAAACGGCAGTTCGTCGTCAATGGCGTCGATAATCCACGGGGTGGTGGTCCCGCAGTCAAAAAATGCCATCTGGTGAGGTTTAAGCAGTTTTGCCGCGTGTTTCGCCGCCTGACGTTTTTCGTCGACCAGCCGGGTTTTCTGATCGCTAAGCAGATAATGGCTGGCGCTACGGGGTTCCAACACCACATAGCCGCCAAGCAGCACCATTGGCCCACTGTGGCTGTTGAGGTCACGACGAATGGTCATCTCGGAAACGCCCAGCAGCGCCGCCGCTTCTTTCAGATGGAGCTTATCGCTACGTTTCAGAGCCTGAATAAGCTGACTGATTCGTTCCTCGCGCCGTGTT
This sequence comes from Scandinavium lactucae, assembly GCF_033843265.1. Taxonomy (NCBI): domain Bacteria; kingdom Pseudomonadati; phylum Pseudomonadota; class Gammaproteobacteria; order Enterobacterales; family Enterobacteriaceae; genus Scandinavium; species Scandinavium lactucae. The sequence continues at coordinate 1,042,479 of NZ_JAWXRD010000040.1, read as the reverse complement.
TCCATAAAACCCCTGTAAGCTGAACATGCCCCCCGCGTCAGGCAGGGGGTCAGGCGACAATTTTACCTGCGCAGCAGGCCTTAGTCACGTATCCAGCCTTTACGAATCGGCAGCGAGAAGCAGAAACGGTACGCGGCCTGCAAACGGCGATAGAGCGCCTCGCCGAAAATGAGCCACAGAACCTGAGCCCCCAGACATCCGCTGAGCCCGGCCAGGAAACCGCCAACCATATCCAGCGGCCAGTGTACGCCGAGGTATACGCGTGACCAGGCAATGACACCGCCGATGATCATCATCACTACGCCAGACCACAGGCGATGCCAGAACAGGAACGCCAGCGCGAAGGTGAAAATCACCGTGCCGTGGTCGCTTGGGAACGAATCATCTGCAGAGTGATGCAGGAAGTTATAGCCCACACCGTCAACAAAGGGTCTGTCATGTGGGAAAACATGCCCGACTGTCCAGGAAAGTAACAGGCTGATGCCAATCGCCATCGCCAGCTTGATCACCAGTTGGCGCTGGGCGCAGACTTGCCCGCGCGGACCCCACAGCCACAGCACCACCGCCAACAGCGGTACAATGCTGATCAGATCCTTAGCGAGAAAGATAGCCAACGAAATCATCCACTGCGGCGACGCAGGCGTGGCGTTGATCCAGTAAAACAGCGAGTAATTTAAACTTTCCAGCATACGTTGCGGACTCTTACAGTTAGATGACGGTACTCACCTTAAAAACCGTAGCCGGACCGGTAAAGGGGCATTGTCTTAATTGTCCGGTGGTTACGATTTCTGTTCAGGTAACGTTTACCTTTTAATGCTTTCTGAGCCGCAGTATAGGACCAGCAACTTAAGCGAACCTTAAACAGGTGAAATTGTGCTGTAACAGAGTGTTTCGCGTACATTTCGCTACCGCCAGGGGGAACCTTTTATTACACTTCACGCGATTTATTCATCTTAAAGAGATTGCATGCACAACCCTTCACTTTCTGGCAAACGCCTCGGTCGTCAGGCGTTACTTTTCCCGCTCTGTCTGGTGCTTTACGAATTCTCTACGTATATCGGCAACGACATGATCCAACCGGGCATGTTGGCGGTAGTAGACCAGTTCAACGCCGGGACCGAATGGGTGCCCACATCGATGACCGCCTATCTGGCTGGCGGCATGTTTTTACAGTGGCTGCTCGGACCGCTGTCGGATCGTATTGGCCGTCGTCCGGTGATGCTCACCGGCGTAGTGTGGTTCATCATCACCTGCCTCGCGACGCTGCTGGCCCAGAACATTGAACAATTTACCTTCCTGCGTTTCCTGCAAGGAATAAGCCTGTGCTTTATCGGCGCGGTCGGGTATGCCGCGATTCAGGAGTCGTTTGAGGAGGCGGTGTGTATAAAGATTACCGCGCTGATGGCGAACGTGGCGCTGATTGCGCCGCTGCTCGGCCCGCTGGTGGGTGCGGCCTGGGTACATGTCGCGCCGTGGGAAACGATGTTTGTCCTGTTCGCCGCGCTGGCGCTGATCGCCTTCTTTGGCTTGCAACGTGCGATGCCGGAAACGGCGACGCGTCTGGGCGAAAAGCTGTCGTGGAAGGAGTTGGGGCGTGATTACGGCCTGGTGCTGAAAAACCTGCGCTTTGTCGCCGGAGCCCTGGCGACCGGGTTCGTCAGCCTGCCGTTACTGGCGTGGATTGCGCAATCGCCGGTGATTATCATCAGCGGGGAACAGGCCAGCACCTACGAATACGGCATGTTGCAGGTGCCGATTTTTGGCGCACTGATTATGGGGAACCTGGTGCTCGCCAGGCTGACGTCGCGCCGGGCTATCCGTTGGCTGATCATTGCCGGTGGCTGGCCGATTATGGCCGGGTTGATTCTGGCGGCTGCCGCAACGGTGGTCTCAACCCATGCGTATCTGTGGATGACCGCCGGTCTGAGCCTCTATGCCTTCGGTATTGGCGTGGCCAACGCCGGGCTGGTGCGCCTGACGCTGTTTGCCAGCGACATGAGCAAAGGCACGGTATCGGCGGCGATGGGGATGTTGCAGATGTTCATCTTCACCGTCGGCATCGAAGTGAGCAAACATGCTTACCAGTTCGGCGGCAACGGTCTGTTCAGCCTGTTCAACCTGGCGAACGGTATTATCTGGCTGGCGTTGATTGTTTACTTCCTTAAAGATAAAACGGTCGGCAGCTCGCAGAGCTAAATTGGTCGTCTGCCCGGCGGCGGTCGTTACGCCAGCCGGGCCAGTTACACGCCGTTAATGAAACGGCGCTTCCCGCTTCAATACCTGATCAATCACCTGCAAAACGCCTTCCTGGTTATTGTGCGGTGCCCGATAACGGGCCGCTTCAATGGCCGCCTCACACGCATTTTGCATCGCAAAGCCAAAACCCGCCTGACGCAGCATTTCCAGGTCGTTACCGCTGTCACCAAACGTTACCACTTCGCTGTCGTGAATACCCCAGCGTTCCTGCAGCAGGCGCAGGCCGTTGGCTTTATGTACGCCGGGGATAATCAGGTCGATATTGCCGTGCCCGGTGGTGACCGCAGTCATTAGATCGCCAACGCCTTCATGCAGCGCTTTTTGCACCTCAGGCACCAGCCGGTCGGGCAGATTCAGGCCGAACTTCAGGAACGTATCGTTCAGATTATCAAAGCTATCCACCAGCTCGAGACGGTGATAGTAAAGCCCCGCCATGGTTTTTAGCTGCTCATCGTAGCGATTAAGCGTATAGGCGCTGCGTTTCCCGCAGGCTATGATCTCCACGTCCGGCAGAGTATGCAGAAAATCGACGACCTGACGAAAATGCGCCGCCGGGAGTTCACAATTGAACACATCTTCTCCAGCATCGCGCACCCAGCCGCCGTTTTCAGCCACAAAGGCTATCTCATCGGCAATTTCTGGAAAGAAAGAGATCAGCTGCCAGTACTGGTTTCCGCTGGCCACCACAAAGCGAATGCCTTGCTCCTTCATCTGCTGATACTGCGCGAGAAAACGCGCCCGGTTATAGCGTTTCTCATCGCTAAGAAAGGTGCCATCCATATCTACGGCAATCAGTTTGATACTCATCACGCACGCTCCGTCACAGGTTCAGATTCAGGTTTTGCTACCGCCCGCGCGACCAGCGCTGCGACAATAACCAGCGACAGCACCGCCAACATGGCGCTTCGCAGGCCGTAATGTTCCCCGAGGAAGCCGAGCAGCGGCGGGCCCACCAGAAATGCCAGATAGCCGGTGGTGGCGACGACGCTCACGCGGGTCGGGGCATCCGGACCGGTGTCGCTGGCAGCAGAAATGGTCAGCGGAAAGCCTAGTGATGCACCCAGACCCCATAAAATGACTGAAACACCGGCCACCCAGTCGATGTCGACAAAGATAATCAGCGCGATACCCAGTGCGCCCATGATGGCGCTGGCGCGCACCACGGCGACACGGCTGTAGCGGTCGATAAACCAGCCCCCGGTGAAACGCCCGACGGTCATGCCCAGCGTAAATCCGGCGTAAATCAGAGAGCCAGACGTCGGGCTAAAACCGTGGCCGTCAACCATCAGCAGCGGCAACCAGTCGTTGGCTGACCCTTCGGCGAATGCCATCGCCAGCACGACAACGCCAATCAGCATTAGCTGACCGTCGCGATAAAACGGGACACCTTTTTCATGATGAGTGCTGTTTTCAGCCGAGTTTTGACCGGTGCCTTCCGGAATAGCTTTGATAGAGATAATAATTGGCGCGATGCCGCACAGGGCCGCAAGCAGAATATGAAGGGTAGCGGACAGGCCGAACGCGGTCAGCGCCATGCCGATCCCCGCCCCGACCAGCGTGCCGAGGCTGTAAAAACCGTGCATCATTGGCAGAACGGTTTTATTCATCTCGCGCTCAACCGCCGCGCCTTCGACGTTAATCGCCACTTCGGCTGCGCCAAAGCTGCCACCAAACACCATCAGCCCGAAGGCGAAAAACAACGGCGAGGCGAACCACAGCCCGAGGCTGAGGAGCATCATGCCGAGTACCGCGCACGACATCGTGGTGCGAATCACTTTACGGGTGCCAAACCGTTTGACCAGCCACGCCGAACAGAGAATACCGCTCATCGAACCAATCGACAGGCCAAACAGTACGATGCCCATTCCGGCGGTGTTCACGGAGAGAATATCGCGAATAGCGGGTGTACGCGTGGCCCAGGACGCCATTAATAAGCCTGGCAGAAAGAAGAACATAAACAGCGCCCACATGCGCAACTGCAAGGCCCTGCGTGAAGAAAGCAACGTCATCCGTAAACTGCCTGTAGAAAAAGAGGGAGAGACAACACTAACAAGCTTGTGTACATTTGTACACAAACTGTAAGAGGAAAAAGTATGGCCCGCAGACCCAACGATCCGCAGCGCCGGGAGAGGATCCTGCAGGCGACGCTGGACACCATAGCAGGCCACGGCATTCAGGCCGTGACGCACCGCAAAATCGCTACCTGTGCCGACGTACCTTTAGGCTCCATGACCTATTATTTCAGCGGGATAGACGCGCTGTTAGAGGAAGCGTTCACCGGTTTTACCGACGAAATGCTGGTGCAATATAAAGCATTTTTCGCCGAGGTCACGACCGCGATACAGGCCTGCGATGCCATCACCCAACTGATCTTCAGTGCTCAGGTGACCACCACCCGCAACATGGAACTGATGTATCAGCTCTACGCGTTCATAGGCTGCAAACCGGCGCTGAAAAACGTAATGCAGAACTGGATGCAGCGTAGCCAGCAGGTGCTTCAGCAGTGGTTCGATCCGGCCACGGCGCGCGCTCTGGATGCCTTTATCGAAGGGATGACGCTGCATTTCGTGACCGATCGTGCGCCGCTGAGTAAAAAGGAAATCCGTCAGATGGTTGGTAGGATTGCGGCGCTCTGAACGATTACCGGGTCGTTGCCCAGGCGAGTTGGGCTATCTTGCGACATACTGATCGCTTAATCCGACGTAAGGAGTGATCGTATGACCGCAGAGATAACCGGTGGGATTGATATAGCGCTGAAAGTGCCGACCCACCAGTACCAACAGACGCTCGATTTTTACCGCAATACGATTGGGCTGGAGGAGATAACGGATAAGGCTCCAGCAACCGGATTTATCCTCGGGCCAAACCGATTATGGATTGATGAAGCCCCCGCCATGAGTCAGGCCGAGCTGTGGCTGGAACTGTTTACGCCTGACTTTGCAGCAACAGCCAAACAGCTGGCACAGCAGGGCGTCACCCGCTGCGATAGCGTCGAGCCGCTACCCGAAGGATTCAAAGGGGGATGGATTATGAGCCCGTGCAATATTGTGCATATGCTAAGAGAACCAGAAGCCTGGTGAGCGGCTTCTGGTTTTGACACTGTGAATCAGAGGGTGCCGGTACCGCCGTCGGAGCACCACACCTGACCCGACGCATACGAGCAGGCATCCGAGGCCAGAGTGACGTACAGCGGGGCAATCTCCACGGGTTGGCCAGGACGTCCCAACGGTGTGTTTTTACCAAACTCGCGAACCTTTTCCTGCGGCTGACCGCCACTCGGCTGAAGCACGGTCCAGTATGGCCCGGGGGCTACGGCATTCACTCGAATATTTTTCGGACCGAGCTGTTTCGCCAATGCTTTGGTAAATACCGCCAGGCAGGCCTTGGTTTGCGCATAATCCAGCAGGATGGCACTCGGCTGATACGCCTGAACAGAAGACGTATTAATAATCGACGCGCCTGATTTCAGGTGCGGCAGCGCCGCCTTGGTTATCCAGAAAGGGGCATAGACATTGGTTTTAAAGGTCGCATCAAACGCCTCGGTGGTCAGTTCTTCGAGGGTCTCACAATATTGCTGACGACCCGCATTGTTCACCAGAATATCCAGCCCGCCCAGGGCGCTTACCGCATCATCAACCAGCGATCTGCAAAATGCTTCATCGCGGATATCACCGGGCAGCGCAACGGCGTTTTTACCTTCGGCCTTAATTAGGGCAATAACGTCTGTCGCATCTTCCTCTTCCTCAGGCAGATAGTTAATGGCGACATCAGCACCTTCACGGGCGAACGCAATGGCGACTGCCCGGCCAATACCTGAGTCCCCGCCGGTAATCAGGGCCTTCTTGCCCGCCAGCCTGCCGGTGCCGACATAACTGGTTTCGCCATGATCCGGTTCCGGGGACATTTCAGACGCGAGGCCCGGTGCTTCCTGGGGTTGCTCTTCAAACGGGGGAGTCGGGAACTGGTTTGATTGATCTGAATGATGACTCATGGCACCTCCTTAAAGCGTAAAACTTCAGCTTAGACGCTCATGTTACGTTTTATGGACAGAAAGGGGGATTTCGGAGGAGTCTCAGGAGGGGGAAATAATGCTGAAGGATTTCAGGCAACAAAAAACCCATTTATGTAAACGGGTTAGTAAAAACAATGACTTGTAAGATATTCAATAAGTTAGGTTGGTGATGAAATGTGGCGATTAGGGGGTATTGCCAACCGCTGTCGCCACTTTGTCGCCACTTGGCATTCATTACTTACTCATTGCTTTCCGTGAAGTTTATAATGGCCGTCCTATTACACGGCTATTGGGAAGAGCCATGAAATTGTTAATTGCCTCCTTGCTAATGCTGTTTTTCCCCCGTAAAGGGTTTGAATGGTTCATCAGGACGATGTATCCAAATGAGTATCTCAATCCTAACTTCAGCGAATCATCATGTCACTTGAGGAAAAAGCTCCGTTCGGCTGCAAAATATAATTTTCTTTTTTTCGCGGCTGCAATGATAGTCATTTGGTCGTTATGGCAGTTCGAATTTTCAATGGTGAATACCATTAAAGCAGCCTCAGCATACATAGCGTTGACCGTCTCTATTGGTCGAGGCGGTTGGAGCCTACAAACTTGGGATGGTAATACTCTCTCAGAGCGAATTGATCAACTGATCTACAAGATGGCACAGTACATTAATGTGCTGATTTTATTAGTGACAATTTACTATCCTAATAAATAATTCATGTAACCATCGTAGCTAGTGGGTTGAAGCGCAGGGCTGTTTCAAGGTGATCGGGTGCCAGGTGAGCATAGCGCATGGTCATTTTTATGTCGTGATGGCCCAGGATTTTCTGCAGAGCAAGGATGTTCCCGCCCGACATCATAAAGTGTGCTGCGAACGTATGGCGCAGGACGTGGGTAAGCTGCCCGCGCGGAAGCACGATCGAGGTTTTCTCCATCACCGACAAAAACTGGAAATAGCAGTCCGTAAAGAATTTGAATCCGTCCAGGGCAATGATTTCTTCATACAGCTCTTTGCTGATCGGAATGCTACGGTTCTTTTTACCTTTGGTCCTGACAAACGTGATTCGATACTTTGTGACTTGGGAGCGTGTGAGGTTCACCGCTTCGCGCCAGCGTGCTCCGGTGCTTAGGCAGATTTTGACAACCATAGCGAGAAGGGCACTTTGACGATGGCAGTCGTCCAGGAGTTCTGTTATTTGCTCATGTGTCAGCCAGGCCATCTCTTTTTCGGCGATGGTGAATTTTCGCATGTTCTCAAGTGGGTTCGGTGCGCTCCATTCCCCAAGCCGAGCCAGTTCGCTAAACACGCCACTCAGATAACTTTGCTCCAGATTGATAGTTACCGGGCTGGCACCTTTCTTCCACTTCTCGCTAAAGTAGATTTCACCCGTTAGTCGTTTGTCACGGTAATGCGCGAACAATTTTGAGCTGAGATCAGTAGCTAGAGGATTTCCGAGTGCATCGACCATTAGAACCAACTTGTCATAAACATGTTCGCCAGCGGTCAGGGATTTACCATGCAGTTTGAACCAGAGATCTACGACGTCTTTGAGTGTCCGGCGATCTACCGATTCGCCCAGCCACGGCTTGGCTTCTGCCTCATCCATTGTGTGGCGTTCAAAAGCTACTGCTTCACCTTTGGTCGCAAACTGCTTACGCACTCGACGCCCACCACGTCCGGCGGGGTAGCATTCACAAATCCATTTTCCTGTGTCGAGTTTTCGTACTGCCATAAAAATGCCCTCCATATGGAGAGCATTTTCACTGTATGCATAAACAGTGTCAACGTATGTTGTTCTAAGTAACATACATCACAGGTATCTATAAGATTGAGGTGCTGTGATGTTGTCACCTAATGAGCTTAAGTGGCGGGGTTGATCGTAAATCTTTAGCTCACCAATTTTTATAGCAAAGGCTTTCTCTTTACTGTGAAAATACGAATCAAAAAACTGTTTACTAATACCAGCATACCGACAAGTTTTTTTCCATACGTTACATGGTTTATCTTCTATAACATCATCGATATCAAACTCAGCAACAATCATACCTACAGGCATAGTTGAGTAAATCACCACGGATTTAACATCCGGGTTTTTGAAAATTCCTTTTCTGAACTCAAATTTTTTTGTTCCATCAAGAATCTTTTCAACATACTCAGGTTTAATTGACAATAATACTTTCATCTACTTCACCAAGTTCAACTATATCATTAAACTGTTTATCAGTTAATTCAACTACACCCCAGCGGCTTTGAGCATTCAAACCCACATTAGAAATTAGTTTAGCACGATTTATTCTTTTTGGTAAAGCAAGATTATAAGTAAAGCTAATAATATATGGGAACTTTTTGGTCTGATAAAAATCCTTCAGTTCATTCTCAGAAAATACACTGTATCTAGAACAGTAATTTATAAACTCCTGTTCTGAAGAAAATGAAGCGATGTTTCTGACATCTTCGACAACACATAATGAAGTCGCAACTGAACGATAGTATGCTCGGTTTGGTTCATCGGTTGTCCTGTAAATCACAAGAATATCATGACGCTTTATATTCGTAACGTCTTTCATGCGGCATATGTATATTTTTCTTATACTATTTGCATGAGAAACGTCTGTGATTATGTCTGGTGATTCATTGATTAGCTTAGAATCAGGAAATAATTTCGTGTGAAATTCAGGATAAATTGACAACAGATATTTTTTTTCATTATTTCTGTTGTTAATAAAAGGATAGTCGGAAAGAATATCACCTGTAAGATGTTCTCTATTCATCTCTCTTAATAAAACGTTTTCGGTGCCATTACCTGAGTTTTTTGTACCATAACGGATGAAACCGTAAAGTTGGAATAATTTTATTAAATAGTCATGTTTCTCAAATACTGTGACGTAGATATCATCGACTTTTTCTTTTAGGGCATGGTCAAATATTTTTTTCAAAAACCGTTGTCCACGCAATGTTTTTTTTGTATTGAATTTGAATGTTCCAATTTTTAAATGTTTTTTATTATCTAAAACTGGAGAGACATCTGTTACTGGACCATTTTCTATTTTCAGATACATAAATCCGTCGATAGTGTTATCGTCATTGTAAAGAACATAGGCCATTTCTTTTGGGTTTAAACTTTTCTTATTAAACCAATCAACAAACCCCTGGTTATAATCATTTTTCAGTGTGTCAAAGAAATCGTCATTGAAGTTCACTTCACTGAATGTTATAAATTTCAAGTTTTCCATATATATTCCTCAGTGATAGTTATATTATTTTCTATATTTCCAAAAATGTATGGAGATATAAGTTATTATTGAAACTATAGCAGCTATGATATACACCTCTTTTGCTGGGATGAATTTAAGCATAAGAGCGAAAGCTGCGCCATATAATAAATAAGAGAGGATTTTGGTGATTTTTGCTTTTGTATTTTTAAATTTAACGACAACAGAAAAATCGTTCAATCTTGATTCTTTGGAATTATCAATTTTCCAATGGTAGATCATCGGGTCATGAGGGCCGAAAGAAACACTTTTATCAAAGTATTTCGTCCATGTTTCTGATTCTAATATTCTGCAGCCTTTATAATTCGATCCAGAGGCTGAACAATCATCAACCATGTCTCTTATGATAAATAAATGTGTTTTTAAAGGTGTGCAAGCTGCACTAGCTAATGTAGTGGATATTTCAGATGGTAAGTTTCGTTGTTCATTAATTCTAAAGTCAATAATATCCGAACGCTCAATGTTACTTTTAAGAAATAAATCTTTAGGGTAAAAGGTTTTTACTAAGTTTGTTAAATCAGATGGATTTAAATTGATGCGAAATCGTATGTAATGTTTACAGTTTTGTGAGTCTGAGAGGCAATCGCTTAGTTTAAAAACAATCAACGTACCATCATCCGCATCATTGATTTTAACACGTTGATCGAGTTGGCTATTTTTAAACGCCAACTTAGTGTTTATTATAAGATCACCTTTATTGTCTAACACTAATTTCAAGTGTCTTTCATCTACTGTTTCTCTGTTAATAAGGTATTCATTAAAAACAGCAGTAACTAAATTCTTACTTGATTCAAGATTTTCACTTAAGTCTGAAAAACAATCAGTGCTTTTCTTGAATGGAAGAAATATACATATTGCACCATTTGACGCTATTTCGTCATCTTCTGGGCGACGGAATGTTATACCAAAATCTAGGTAACTCAGTTTATGAGAACTAACGTTCCAGAAATTTATATGTAACTCATCTATGAAATTAGAATGAGTCGGATTATATCCGGATGTTTTCCTTATTTTGAAATTCCGGCATCCCCAAACCGCAAAACTACGTGACATAACCATTTCCTTTGATTTAATTTGTGAATAATATTAAACATCGGCTAAGAGCCGATAATAGCATCTTGCGATAGGTTTTATTTCATCGAGCATACATTCAAAAAATGATAGCTCACTTGCTACTTGTACCTTACCTACTGGAATTCTTGTTAAGTTGCGTGAGCTTATTGTCCCTTCAATTTCTACTATCCATAGACCATCAATTATTTCGCTGAACTCCATTTCTACAAGATAATAGCTCCCATCGTCAGAAATAATAGTTGGCTTTAATATTTCTCGTGGAATGAATTTTTTATCTAAAAAATAAGAGGAAGCATCGCGTAAGTTTCCATCAATGATTTTCTGATGCGGTAGCTGAACAATATCTTGCACAAAATCATTACTCGTTGAACCAATGCCTGTAGCTAACCACTCGAGGGATGAACCTGTTTCGAGGGCACACTGAATGACCCAATCAGCAGGAAAAATGTCTCGCATGTATCTCGTAGCCATTGTGCTCTTTGATACGCCCAAGTGGTCGCAGAGAGCCTGACGAGTGTTGAACCCATACGCCTCAACCAATCGCTCAATCACTTTCTTGCCGCCGCTATTGAAATCCAAAAGTCCTCCAAAACAATCTAAATTGCATTGACAGATTCCAAAAGCGATCTTAAAGTTGAACTCGAAGTGTTCTTTTGGAGCCTTCACAGCTAATCACGATAAACAACGGCTCGCCACAAGCCGAACTAAAGAAGGAATGTTGCACCATGACCCCAAACATTTCAATCACTCTGAATACACCACACGTCACAATTGATCGCTATAGCGAACTTACAGGCCTTCCAGTCGATACGATCAATGACATGTTGGCTGATGGTCGCCTTCCGCGCCATCGTCTCCGCAAAGATAAAAAGCGCGAAAAGGTCATGATTAACATGGCTGCTCTGACTGTAGATGCACTATCGGCTTAAGAAACTTTTGCTTATCGCAGTCACGCTTAAGGTTCGATTTTGCGATAAGTTCGGAGATGAAAACTATGTTTGATTATAAAGTTTCCAAACACAGACACTTTGATGAAGCCTGCCGGTCTTTCGCTCTACGCCACAACATGGCGAAGCTGGCTGAACGTGCAGGCATGAACGTTCAAACCCTGCGTAATAAGCTCAATCCGGAGCAACCTCACCAGCTCACAGCGCCAGATATTTGGTTGCTGACCGATCTCACCGAAGACTCAACGCTGGTTGATGGTTTTCTGGCGCAGATCCATTGCCTGCCGTGTGTGCCCACCAATGAAGTCGCACGGGAGAAAATGCCTCAGTACGTCCTGAAAGCCACCGCTGAGATCGGACGTGTGGCTGCCAGTGCGGTTTCTGGTGTTCAGTTAAACGCGACCACCCGACGTCAGGTTGTCGAGAGCGTCAATTCCGTTACCCGGCTTATGGCTCTTACAGCCATTTCCCTGCAGGCGCGTTTGCAGGCTAACCCAGCGATGGCGAGCGTGGTCGATACCGTGACGGGCCTTGGCTCATCGTTCGGGCTGAGCTGAGGTGTTTATGCTGAACAACGAACCATCATTTGCGTCGTTATTGGTTAAGCAAAGCCCTGGAATGCATTTCGGTCACGGCTGGATTGTAGGAAAGGATGGTAAGCGCTGGCATCCGTCCCGCTCACAGGCGGAATTACTGGCTGGCCTGTCTACCACGAAGAAGGGGAAGCCATGGCTATTGAAGGCGCTTCAACGGCTCGTTCGATAAGCCCAGGGGAGCGCTATGAGGGACTGAACCACATAGCCGAATTACGGGCAAAGGTATTCGGTCATAACGTTGAGTCAGAGCTTGAGCGGTTTATTGAAGATATGAGTGACCCACGGGACGCTAACAATAAGCAAAACAAGCGTGCATTAGCCGCCATCTATTTTATGGCAAACATTCCGACAGATCGTCACAGCGTCAAAATTAGTGAGCTGACGACTGACGAAAAGCGGGAGCTGATAAAGGCAATGAACCATTTTCGTGCAGTGGTGAGCTTATTTCCTAAACGGCTAACCATGCCGAATTAATCCACAACAGAAATTAATGGCGTAAACCCGCCGGGCATTCTTTTGCCTAAATTCAGGAGAATTGAAGATGCGAAATAGTAAAACCTGTACCAACAAAACCGGATCGGATGATGCTGGTTTGTTCCAGTTGTTTAACGAGACTCGTCTGGATGAGCGCAAAAGCTGTGCCTTTGCCGTTTCCCTCCGCATGGAGGCGCTGGCTATCCACATCCTAAAAGAGGGAATGAACGGCGTGGAGGCGGCGGAATTGCTGCGCCGTGAAGTTGCCCGTTATGAAGCCGAATCACGCGGGGACTGGCACTGATGGCTGATTCCATGGATCTCGTCCAGCAGCGCGTTGAAGAAAACCTGCAGCGCCATATTCAGAACGCCCGCGTCAAAAAACCGGGCATTGCCCGCGTTCTTTGCATCGATTGTGACGCGCCAATCCCAACAGCTCGCAGACAAGCTATTCCGGGCGTGCAGTGCTGCGTGACGTGCCAGGAAATCGCAGAGCTGAAAGGGAAGCATTACACCAGAGGCGCGCTGTGAGCTTCGGAGCCTGTCAGTGATGCCTGAATTAATAAAAGACAAAGGCGGCCCGACTGAGGCCGCCGTGGTTTTCCCATGGAATGCCCCAAAAAAAGCCATCAATCCATACCACGACCCGGCAGACGTTGCGCCGGGTTCTGCGCTTTCAAACCTGATCACTCTCTACGCAGCGGACAACGAGCAGGAAAAGCTGCGCCGCGAGGCGTTGAGTGATGAGGTCTGGGAACGCTATTTCTTCAATGAGTCCCGTGATCCTGTCCAGCGTGAAATGGAGCAGGACAAACTCATCAGCCGCGCCAAAATGGCACGGGAACAACAGCGCGCAAATCCCGACCTGGTGATTATTGCCGATGTAAACGCCGAGCCATCACACATCAGTAAGCCATTGCTGGAGCGGATTAAATATTTTCATGGCCTGGGCAGGGAAAAGGCGTATTCCCGCTATCTGCGCGAAACTATCAGGCCATGCCTTGAGCGCCTGGCGCGTGTACGTGACAGCCAGGTATCTGCTTCCTTCCGTTTTATGGCAAGCCATGACGGGCTGGAAGGCTTGCTGGTTTTACCTGAAATGAATCAGGACCAGGTAAAGCGTCTATCTACCCTGGTCGCCGCCCACATGAGCATGTGTCTGCATGCGGCTTGCGGTGATCTTTTTGTCACGGATGACGTGAAACCCGAAGAAATCCGCCAGGCATGGGAAAGGGTTGCGGCAGAGGCGATGCGTCTTGATGTTGTCCCGCCAGCATTTGACCAACTGCGCCGTAAAAAACGCCGCCGTAAGCCTGTGCCCTATGACCTTATTCCGGGATCGCTGGCGCGGATGCTGTGTGCAGACTGGTGGTATCGCAAGTTATGGCGGACGCGTTGCGAGTGGCGCGAGGAGCAACTGCGCGCCGTCTGCCTGGTCAACAAGAAAGCGTCCCCGTATGTCAGCTATGAAGCTGTGATCCATAAGCGCGAACAGCGCCGCAAGTCGCTGGAGTTTTTCCAGTCGCATGAGCTGGTGAATGCCGACGGCGACACGCTGGACATGGAAGACGTGGTGAACGCCAGCAACAGCAATCCGGCACACCGTCGCAATGAGATGATGGCCTGTGTTAAAGGACTGGAGCTTATCGCGGAAATGCGCAGTGATTGCGCCGTGTTCTATACCATCACCTGCCCGTCACGCTTTCACGCGACCCTCAACAACGGCAGGCCAAATCCAAAGTGGACCAGCGAAACGGTCCGGCAGAGCAGTGACTATCTGGTTGAAACGTTCGCCGCATTCCGCAAGGCCATGCACAAGGCCGGGCTGCGGTGGTATGGCGTCCGCGTTGCAGAGCCACACCATGACGGCACCGTACACTGGCACCTGCTGTGCTTCATGCGCAAAAAAGAGCGCCGGACCATCACCGCGCTGCTGCGTAAATTTGCCATCCGGGAAGACCGCGAGGAGCTGGGCAACAACACGGGGCCGCGTTTCAAGTCTGAGCTGATTAACCCCCGCAAAGGCACGCCGACCAGCTACATCGCTAAATACATCAGCAAGAACATCGACGGGCGCGGGCTGGCTAAAGAAGTCAGCAAGGAAACGGGCAGATCACTGCGCGACAGCGCGGAGCATGTCACCGCCTGGGCATCACTGCATCGCGTCCAGCAGTTCCGTTTCTTTGGCATTCCGGGCCGCCAGGCATACCGCGAGCTGCGTTTGCTGGCGGGCCAGGCTGGCAGGGCGCAGGGCGAGAAAAAAGCAGGTGCGCCGGTTCTGGAAAATCCCCGGCTGGATGCCGTGCTGGCTGCTGCAGATGCCGGGTGTTTTGCCACTTACATCATGAAGCAGGGCGGCGTACTGGTTCCCCGCAAACATCACCTGGTCAGAACGGCATACGAACTTAACGATGAGCCGAGCGCCTATGGCGACCACGGTATCCGTATCTATGGCATCTGGTCCCCGATTATTGAGGGCCGGATCTGCACGCACGCAATCAAGTGGAAGATGGTTCGCAAGGCCGTTGACGTTCAGGAGGCGGCAGCCGACCAGGGCGCTTGCGCCCCTTGGACTCGTGGCAATAACTGTCCCCCTGTTGAAAAAATGTACCAGACAGGGGGCGAATTACCTGAAACCAGTGAGCCAGAGGCGCTGCCGGATCTTCATAATCTGAGCGCTAAGGAACGCCGGGAGCTGACCGCCCGGCTGAGGTTGGTAAAACCGAAGCGTCGGAAAGGGTACAAACAGGATATTACCGATCACCAGCGCCTGCAGCTCGACGCTGAACTGAGGTCCAGAGGCTTTGACGCGAGTGAAACGGAAGTTGATCTGCTTCTGCGTGGCGGCAGCCTGCCATCTGGAGCCGGATTGCGGCTGTTCTACCGGAACCAGCGTCTGCAGGAGGATGACAAATGGCGGCAGTGGTACTGAAAAAGTCAGGATTGAGGTTATCTATTAATCAAAGGGTTAGCTGAGTAAAAAACTATTTCAGCTTTAAATACATATGTTGTACTGTATATATAAACAGTAATAAGGGGAGGGAGTTGTGAACGATTTGTTCATGGAGTCACTTGCACTGCAGCGGATAGAACTTATGGCCCGGCTGGTCGCCAGTTCAGATTGTAGCGATGACGACAAGGAGGTTGCGATTTCGTGGCTGTCGGAGCTGACGAGCGATCTGGTTACCAGGCTGAATGAATACGGAGTAGGGCAGGATGAGAGTAAGCATTAGTGATTTCGCACCATGGGAAACTCCCTCCCATATGGCATCCTGCAGTTTGAGAAAGCAGTGCATGTCTATGGTGCATGGATTCGCATGATCCGAAAAGGATCGCAACGGGTCGGGGCCGCCAGAACTGGCGTGCTTTCCGGCCCGTCATGCACCTGCATGAAAACCACTACATAAAGCGGGCAGGCGTGGCGGGGATACGATTGCGCGCAAGGCCTAAGTGTGTAAAATTGTCAAAAATTCAATTACTTTAATTTATTAGAGGGATATGATGTTAGTAAAGAAAAATGACGATTATAGTTTATATTTTTTAACATCAACTTATCAAAGCTCACCCGATCATGGTAATTATATTAAAATAGTACCATCAAGAGGTGATTGGAACGATTTTGGATATTTAAGTAAGGTTGATGTTTCTATTTATATTAAAGAATATAAACATGAGATTTCATTGAAAGGATATATAGGTTTTCTAAATTCTGAAGATAAAAGAAATGGGAAGTCTGAATTAATAAGGCGGGTGGAAAATGGCGAAAACTCCAACTCATCATTTAAAGAGTTTAATGATTATTTTGTAATGCTGCAAGATATGAATGATTATCGCATGTTGATAAATAATTTCGGAGTGAGTGAGTCTAAGAAAATATTGGATTTTATTAATGATGTTCTCTCGAAAAAAAGTGATGCTAATGCTGAGTCATTGAGAAAAAAAGCAATCAACACCGAGGTTTTTAATAAATCATTTATTCGGGAATCAGAGTCCTACTTTACTTTCAAAAACGCAGAGACTGTGCTTTCCGGCGTTCAGTATGAAGAGTTGGGCAATTTATCGCAACACCTAAAAATTAGTTATGTGAATAAAGTTAATGAAGATAAAGTATCTTACACATTTAATTTCGATCACGATCATGATTTACCTAAGAGAATTTCGATAATTATAGGTGAGAATGGTGTAGGTAAAAGTCAAACCCTTAGGGAAATTGCGTTGGCAGCTATTAATGGAAACAGCAATCTAGTTGCTGTTGTAGATCCTGAAAACGATAGTATAGAAGAACGAATCCAAATTAGTAGACTTATCGCATTTTCCCCCACAAACGAAAGCAAGAGTTCATTTCCAACTGATAAAAGAAAAAGATCGTTGATATGGTATAAAAGACTTACTTTAAATCGTGTGGCTAAATCTACATTAAATTTAAATGATTATGTAGTACAGCTTGCGAGAAATAATGGAGTTATTGGGTATAATAATAGATGGGATATTTTTGTTGCGGCATTGAAAGTCCTAAATGAGAATAACGACTTAGTAATCAAGTGTAGTGGCGATAATTCCCCATTTGTTAAATTAAACGAAATTAATTTTAGGGGCGAAGAGGCTAGGCTTTCACTTTATTCGGAGATTCATCTCTCTGGTGAACCCTTAAGGCTTATTAAAGATACTTGTTACCCTTTAAGTAGTGGTGAAATATCATTTATTAAGTTTTGTGTGCAAGTTTGTTTATATATCGAAAATGGTACGCTTCTTTTAATAGATGAACCGGAAACACATCTGCATCCTTCATTTATCAATAAATTTATGGCATTGCTTGATAACTTATTAGAAATGACAGGTTCATCAGCTATCATCGCAACACATTCAGTTTATCTTGTTCGAGAGGTTTTTAAGGAACAAGTCACAATAATCAGAAGACGAGATGATGGAGTGGTTGTAAGTGAGAAACCGAGGTTAAGTACTTTCGGCGCAAATATAGGGAATATCTCATATTTTGTTTTCGGAGAGAGTGAACCAACACAGATTTTAAACAAAGTTAAAAATAGCATAAAGAGAAAAAACATGACATGGGAGGACGTAGCATCTAAATACAGTGAAGATTTCTCAGTTAATGTATTAACATCGTTGAGAAATGAAATGGATAACTGAAATGAATAAATTAAACAAGCCTGTTTTTAAAGATTACTCTGCATTTAAAGAAATGTCTTCTAATAGGAGGTTGAAACACTATTCAGTTCTAAATGGACAAGATGCATTCATACTTAATGCATATAAGGAATACATTAAGAACAAGGGGTTTCTGAATGTTAATTCCTGTGGTACGTTGAGTGGCTCGATAGCAGAGGCATTGAAGTATTATTATAAAGAGCCTGTGAAATGTATATCTATAATTGATGAGATAAGAGCTGCTAATGCTAACTCGTTATGCTCAATGTGTGGTTCAATGCATAGCGGTACTTTAGACCACGTTTTACCGAAGGAAAGTTATCCAGAATTTGCTGTATTCACTAAAAATTTAGTTCCTGCATGTAAATGTAATACTTTTAAAAGCACAACTATATCTAATGCCGCAGGGCATAGAATGTTACATCCCTATTTTGATAATGTGTTGTGCGAAAGGTTGATACGCGCTGAGTTTACTAATTTAGGGCAAACACCTACAATTGACGTAAAAATCATAATTGACCCAAGATCTTCTGACTTCAATAATGTTAAGTATCATCTCGACAATGTTGTGATTAAGAATGATATAAAAGGTTACTTGTCTCAGCAATGGGAATCATTCTATTTGTATCCTGAGCTTATTGTTCGAGGGCTGAATAAGAGTCTATTTACTTATGATGACGCATTAAATTTACTTATTCGTGAGCTGTCCTTGTTGGATGAGAAACATAAAGGTAAAAATAATTGGAATTCTGTTTTTGTGGCTGGTCTAATTCATCCGGATGTTATTGAATGGATACTATATGAGTTGCATTTAGGTGACCGGGAAACAAGTGGCCGTCTAAAGTGATTTTTGTATTTTCAGCGCGCGTTGCGCGCTGAAAGAGTACATGAGTAATGTTAGGCTGGGCTTGGTTACTATTTCGTACAACACGTTTAGCTAGTTGGTATCTTCTGCAGCTAATTTATAGTTCTCAAATTTAACAATATTTTCTCCAGCCCACTTATTTATTTCCATCATTCTTTTTTGTAGTGGAATTAACTCGTTCCTGACAAAAACTCTACTAGCCTTCTCTACATCCCCAAACCCCCCAACATTACTCGGCATGATCCCCATCATCTGCGGTGGAACGCGGTGTGCTGCCATCATGTCATCCCGGCTCACGTTCTTGATGTTCAAAAACTCATCCTTAGCCGCAACCTCTGACAGCGGGATGATCTGGATGCCATCCTTTTTGCCGTTTGGCGAATACATAAAGAGGTTGCGGAAGTTGCCTGGCCCTTTGGCGCTTTTCATGGCCTGACGGATGTTGTTCACGTCCTCTTGGTTCTGCGCGGCGTCGGTCATGTACATGATGAACCCCGCGTGGCTGCCGTTGATGTAATACTTACGGCGGAACAGGGTGGCGGACTCGTTCAGCAGGGCGGAAGGGATGGCGGACAGGTATTCCGGCAGGCCGTAAATCTCCTGGTTCAGGTCCGGCTCCATCAGGTGAAAAATGCTGCCTTTAGTGAACTCATAAGGCTGCGTGGTCATGCCGTATTGCACAAACCAGTAGGTGTCTAAATCGATCCCGCGGCGGGTGTATTTCGCCAGCGATGGCTCCAGTGACAGAATCCCACCCAGCCGGTTGGTGCGTTTCTCCAGATAGGCGTTACCAAACACCAGGTAGTCCTGCACGAAACGGCTGAATGCCTGCTGGCTGAGCAGCGGGTGCGGGATAAACGTGCTGGTCAGAATGTTGCGCTTAACGGCAATCGGTGAGCTGTGATGCACGGCGGCGCGGTAGGTGCGGGCCAGGCCGTCAAAGCTTACGGGCGGCTCATACCATCTGTCCATCTGCACGCATTCCACATAGTCCAGCAGTTCGCGGCGGTCCAGTACCGGGATCGGGTCGCCAAAGCTGAAAGCTTCCGCGCGGGCGCTATTATGCATCTGCGCAGCTTCCTGCACTGGTGCGGTAATGGTCAGGGCGTCGTGTTCACTCATCAAAAAATCTCCACAATGTTGCTGGTATTGGCGGCCTCGCCCTGCAGCGGTTCGTTAAACAGCGCGTGCATCGTTGCCCAGGCCAAATCTGCATGGCTGGCTTCTTCGCTGCGGCTGGCTTCGTAGGTCGGGCGGTTGCCGCTGGCGGTGGTGGCCCGGCGGATAGCCATGAATGACTGCGCAATGTCGGTGTGCCCGGCGTCAAACTCCAGGCGGCGGTGGCTGATAATGTCGTACGCCTTGAGCACCAGGGCGTTTTTGACGTTCGGGTTGTAAACAAACTCACGCACGGCAGGGAAGAACGCCTTCACGTTCTCGTAAACGCCGTGGCCCACGCCCGTCGAGTCGATGCCGATATAGGTCACGTTGTACTGCTGCGTCAGCTGTTTGATGGCGTCGGCCTGGGCGCGGAAGTCCATCCCGCGCCACTGGTGGCGCTCCAGAATGCGGAACTTGCCGCCCGGCACGGCAGGCGGAGCCATGACCACACATCCGGCGCTGTCACCGTTCTGCGTACCTTTCGCCGGGTCATAACCGATCCACACTTCACGCCAGCCAAACGGACGCAGGGCCAGGGCCTGAAAATCGGTCCAGACTTCCCAGCTGTCCACCATGCAAGCCTGCAGCTCGCTGAGCGGAAACACCGACGCGAGATCGTCGATAAATTCACACATCAGCAGGTTCTGGTACTCGTCCGGGCTGTACTCCATGCGCAGCTGGTCAATGTCGAACAGGTTACAGCCGCCACGCACCGCATCTTCCACGGTGACAATCTGGCGATACTGTCCGTCCGGGCAGAGCAGGCCAGGGGCCAGGCTGCCGTGGGTCAGGTCAATATCCACCTTGTCCGTTTTGGCGCGGCCCCGGTTGAACAGCGCCCCGGACCAGAACGGATAGGCGCTGTGCGTCAGGCTGGACGGCGTGGAGAAGTAGGTCTGCCGCCAGCGCTTATGAATCGCCATGCCGGAGGCCACTTTGCGCAGCTCCTGGAATTTCGGTATCCAGAAATATTCGTCCAGGTACAGGTTGCCGTGGTAGCTCTGCGCGGTGCGGGCATTGGTGCCCAAAAAATAGAGTGTTGCGCCGTTGGGCAGCACCATCGGGTCGCCTTTCAGCTCCACATCCACCTCTTTGGCGAAGTCGATGATGTACTGCTTAAAAACGTGCGCCTGGGCCTTACTGGCTGACAGGAAAATCTGGTTGCGCCCGGTGGTGATGGTGTCAATCAGTGCCTCGCGGGCAAAGAAGAACGTTGCGCCAATCTGGCGGGATTTAAGCAGGTTGCGGATGCGGTGACGGTTGCCCGCCTCCCACCAGTGGCGCTGGTAGGCGAACATCGAGCTGTGGAATATCTCCTGCAGCTTTTCGGTCTGTTCGTCGTTGAATACGTTCTTTTCCGCTGGCTTACGTGGGCCTTTGTTGCGGTTCGCCACGTTGGGGTTAAGGTCGGCCTCGTTGCCGCCGTCGTTAAATTTGCCAATGCGGGCATGGCGTTCTGACTGACGCGCCAGCAGGTCAATCTCTTTGAAGTCTTTCCCTTCCTTCTGCTCCTTCATGATGAGCTGGCAGTAACGCGCGGCAGTGGTGAGCTGCATCTGATCCAGCGGGCCGTATTTGCCCCACTTGTCGCGCTTCTTCCAGCTGTGTACGGTTGCAACTTTCTCGCCCAGCATTTCAGCAATGCGGGCTACGCGGTATCCCTGAAAATACAGCAGCATGGCCTGCCGACGGGGATCGAGATCTGCGGGAGTCAGTGTGGTGTTCATGGCACAAGATTACGGCCTTGCCTGACACCTTTCCCCGGCTGCGTTTTGTGTGGTGAACCCCACAAAGCCCGCGCGTTGTTTCACTCCCCCCATCCCAGCAAACATAAGGCTCCAGTAAGTTTTTTCTAACGGAGCATGGCTCATGACAGCGAAAGCAAAGCGTTTCCGCATCGGGGTGGAAGGTGCCACCACTGACGGACGCGAAATCCAGCGTGACTGGCTGGTGCAGATGGCAGCCAGTTACAACCCGGCGGTGTACACCGCGCAGATTAACCTTGAGCACATCAAGTCCTACGTGCCGGACAGCACCTTTAACCGCTACGGCACCGTGTCGGCACTGGTTGCTGAGGAAATTAAAGACGGTCCGCTGGCAGGCAAGATGGCGCTGTATGCCGACGTCACCCCGACGGATGCACTTGTGGCCCTGGTGAAGAAAGGGCAGAAGCTCTTTACCTCCATGGAAGTCAGCCCGCAGTTTGCCGACACCGGGAAAGCGTATCTGGTAGGACTGGCGGCAACTGATGACCCGGCGAGCCTCGGCACCGAAATGCTGACCTTTAGCGCCACCGCCATCCATAACCCGCTGGCGAACCGTAAGCAGAACCCCGACAACCTGTTTTCTGCAGCGGCTGAAACGGTTATCGAACTGGACGAAACCCAGGACGACAAGCCATCCCTCTTTTCCCGTGTCACTGCGCTGTTTGCCAAAAAAGAGCAGACCGATGACGCGCGTTTCTCTGATGTGCATAAGGCCGTGGAGCTGGTCGCTACTGAGCAGCAGAGCTTTGGCGAGCGCACGGACAAATCCCTGTCAGAGCAGGAGACGCGCCTGTCTGCGCTGGAAACCTCACTGCAGCAACAGCAGGCCGATTTTACGGCGCTGCAGCAGCAGCTGAATGCCGAAGACAGCCGCAAGGATTACCGCCAGCGCGCGCCGGGCGGTGACGCTCCGGCTGGCACCGTGACTAACTGCTGATGGAGCACACAACCCGATGAAACAGAAAACCAAATTTGCCTTTAACGCCTACCTGATGCAGCTGGCCCGCCTGAACAATGTTCCGGTGGAGGAATTGTCCAGCAAGTTCACGGTAGAGCCGTCCGTGCAGCAGACTCTGGAAGACCAGATTCAGCAGTCCGCCGCGTTCCTCACCCTGATTAACATCATGCCCGTGTCTGAGCAGTCCGGTCAGCTGCTGGGGCTGGGAGTGGGCAGCACCATCGCAGGAACCACCGACACCACCGCCAAAGAACGCGAAGCGGTTGATCCAACACTGATGACGGACGTGGAATACAAGTGCGAGCAGACCAACTTTGACACGGTGCTGACCTACGCGAAGCTGGACCTGTGGGCAAAATTCCAGGACTTCCAGCTGCGCATCCGGAACGCCATCATCCAGCGCCAGGCCCTGGACCGCATCATGATCGGCTTTAACGGCGTGAAGCGTGCCAAAACCTCCAATCGTGTTGATAACCCGCTGCTGCAGGATGTGAACAAAGGCTGGCTGCAGAAGGTGCGTGAAGATGCGCCGGACTGCGTGATGGGCAGCACCACCGATGCAGACGGCACCACCACGGCTGACCCGGTAAAAGTCGGGCCGGGTGGTCAGTACATCAATCTGGACGCGGTGGTAATGGATGCCGTCAACGAGCTAATCGACCCGATTTTCCAGGACGATGACGGTCTGGTGGTGGTCTGTGGGCGTGCCCTGCTGGCGGACAAGTATTTCCCGCTGGTCAACAAAGAGCAGGACAACAGCGAAAAAATCTCCGCCGATCTCATCATCAGTCAGAAACGCATGGGCGGTCTGCAGGCGGTACGTGCGCCGTTCTTCCCGGCGAATGCTCTGCTGATCACCCGCCTGGATAACCTGTCCATTTACTGGCAGGAAGACACCCGCCGCCGGGCCGTTATCGACAATCCAAAGCGTGACCGCATTGAAAACTTTGAATCCGTCAACGAGGCGTATGTGGTGGAGGACTACCGCTGCGTGGCTCTGGTAGAAAACATTGATATCGGTGATTTCACCCCGCCCGCTGCTCCTGAGGAAGAACCAGCCGAATCAGGAACGGGGGAATAACGCATGAGCCTGAGTCCCGCACGGCAACACCGCCTGCGCGTTCAGGCTGAACAGGCCGCCCGCACGGGCGGCAGTGTTCGGCATGCGTCGGGCTATGACCAGATGCTGCTGCAGCTGGCAGAAGACAAGCGCCGCCTGAAAGGTATTCAGTCCACGGTGACAAAGGCGCAAATCAAGGTGGAACTGCTGCCGAAATATGCCGCCTGGGTGGAGGGCGTTCTGACGGCTGACGCTGCGCAGCAGGATGACGTGGTGATGTACGCCATGCTCTGGCGCATTGATGCCGGTGATTATGCCGGAGCGCTGGAAATCGCCGGACATGCCCTGCGCCACGGCTGGGTGATGCCGCTCGGCAACCGCAACACGCAGACGGTACTGGTTGAGGAGCTGGCAGACGCGGCGCAGGCCGCCATCACCGCCTCACAACCTTTTGAGACGGAGTTTTTGCTGCAGGCGCTGGATATGACGGACGGCACCGACATGCCGGATCAGTCCCGCGCCCGTCTGCATAAAGCCATTGGCCTTTTGCTCTGCGAAACCAGCCCGGCCTCCGCCCTGAATCACCTCACTCATGCGCTGCAGCTGGACCCACGCTGCGGTGTGAAAAAAGACAAAGAACGGCTTGAGCGCAGACTGCGCAACGAGAGTCAGTGACGGAACGTGCCCCGCGCACGGGCGGCACGGGATGGCGACAGGCAGCGCCTTATCAACATCCCGTTCACCGCCCACTTTTTCAGGAGAAAGCTGTATGCAGTTTGTTGCGCCTGAGCAGGCCCCGGAACAGGCGGAGGTCATCAAAAACACGCCGTTCTGGCCCGATGTGGACCTGTGCGAATTTCGCAGCGTGATGCGCACTGACGGCACGGTAACGCCCGCCCGGCTGAAACAGCTGGCGCTCACGGCAATGTCAGAAGTCAACGCGGAGTTGTACACCTTCCGCCAGCGTCAGCAGGCGCTGGGCTACCGGATGCTGGCGGATGTGCCTGCCGAAGAACTGGACGGCAAAAGTGAACGCCTGCACCACTACAGCAATGCGGTGTATTGCTGGGCGCGGGCAGTGCTGAATGAGCGTTACCAGGACTATGACGCCACGGCGTCTGCGGTAAAGCGTGGGGATGAGCTGACGGAGGCCAGCGCCGATCTGTGGCGTGATGCCCGCTGGGCTATCAGCCGGGTGCAGGATGCGCCGCACTGCACGGTGGAGCTTATCTGATGAAAGTGCGTGCGCACCAGTATGACACGGTGGATGCACTTTGCTGGCGTCACTACGGGCGCACGCAGGGTGTCACTGAGCAGGTGCTGCGGGCAAATCCGGGGCTGGCTGAATATGGCCCCTTTTTACCTCACGGGCTGCAGGTGGAGCTGCCGGATATTACGGAAACGCCCACCGTGCAGACCGTTCAGCTATGGGACTGAACCATGACGCTTGAACGAATCAGCGCCTTTATCACCTGGTGTATCGCCGTTGTGCTGGCGTGGATGGGGGATCTTTCCATCAAGGATGCGTCCACGGTGGGCGGGGTATTGATTGGCGTGCTGATGCTGCTGATCAACTGGTACTACAAACACAAAACTTACCAGCTGCTGCGTGCCGGGCGGCTCTCGCGGGAGGCGTATGAATCCATCAATCGTTAAGCGCTGCCTGGTCGGTGCGGTGCTGGCCATCGCCGCCACGCTGCCGGGTTTTCAGTCACTCCACACCTCGCTGGATGGCCTGAAACTGATTGCGGATTACGAGGGCTGCCGCCTGCAGCCGTACCAGTGCAGCGCAGGCGTGTGGACTGATGGCATCGGTAACACTTCCGGCGTGGTGCCGGGCCGGGCCATCACTGAGCGGCAGGCGGCGGGGATGCTTATCAGCAACGTGCAGCGGGTGGAAAGGGCCCTGGAAAAATGTGTGCAGCAGACGGTGCCGCAACAGGTCTATGACGCGGTGGTGTCGTTTGCGTTCAACGTCGGCACGGGTAATGCCTGCAGCTCCACGCTGGTGAAGTTGCTCAATCAAAAGCGCTGGGCAGATGCGTGCCGCCAGTTGCCGCGCTGGGTGTATGTCAAAGGTGTATTCAATCAGGGGCTGGACAATCGCCGCGCGCGGGAAATGGCCTGGTGCCTGAAAGGGGCGGGCGCATGATGCGCTTGCTGTCAGTGATGCTGGCGGTGGCTCTGGCAGCGCTGGGCTGGCAGTCGTGGCGGCTCAATAACGCCAGCCACACTATCGAAGCTCAGGACCTCGCGCTTAAAGATAAGGCTGATGAGCTGGCGAAGAAAAACAGCCAGTTGATCGGCCTGTCCATCCTGACAGAAACCAATAGCCGGGAGCAGATGCAGCTTTATGCGGCGGCAGAAGATACGCGCTCATTGCTGCATCAGCGACAGAACCGGATCGAGGAGCTTAAACGTGAAAACGACGATTTGCGCCGCTGGGCTGACACTCTTTTGCCTCCTGATGTTATCAGGCTGCGCGAAAGACCCACCCTCACCGGAGGTGCAGCTTACCGTGAGTGGCTGTCCAAAGGTGACGCAGTGCCGCCTGGAAAGGTCAGCGCCACGCAGTAACGGCGATCTTCTGACCCTGCTTGATGAAGCGGAGGCCGCCTGGGCGGTCTGTGCCGACAAAGTGGACACCATCGTGTCCTGTCAGGAGCGAGACAGTGAACAAGCCGCAGTCCCTACGCGCCGCGCTGAATAAGTCGGTGGCCTACGTTCGGGAAAACCCGGACAAGCTGCATCTTTTTGTGGATAAAGGCTCACTGGTGGCATCCGGGGCCAGCTCCATGTCATGGGAATATCGTTACACCCTGAATGTGGTGATTGAAGACTTTAGCGGCGATCAAAACCTGCTGATGGCCCCGGTGCTGCTGTGGCTGATGGAGAATCAGCCTGATGCCATCAACAACCCGGAACTGCGCGAAAAGCTGTTTTCCTTTGAGGTGGATATTCTTCGCAATGACATTTGCGATATCAGCCTGGACCTGCAGTTGACGGAGCGCATTCTGGTGAGTTCGGAGGGCGGAATCTCAACCGTCAATGCGGAGCCGGAGCCAGATGTACCGGAAGAAATGTGGACGGTGAAGCGTGGATAACCTGCAGAAAGTTGACGCCTGGCTGGCGGCGCTGCTGGCAAATCTGGAGCCAGCGGCGCGTAAGCGCATGATGCGGGAGCTGGCGCAACAGCTGCGCCGGACCCAGCAGAACAACATCCGCCTGCAACGCAATCCTGATGGGACGGGCTACGAGCCGCGCCGGGTAACGGCCCGAACAAAGAAGGGCCGCATTAAGCGGCAGATGTTCGTCAAACTCCGCACCACGAAATACCTGAAAACCGCCGCTACCGCTGACTCCGCCAGCGTTGAGTTTGCCGGACAGGTTCAGCGCATTGCGCGGGTGCATCATTACGGCTTACGGGATCGTGTAAGCCGTAGAGGGCCTGAGGTGCGTTATGCTTCTCGGAGGCTACTCGGTGTCAACGATGAGCTTGTGAAAATCACTACAGACATACTACTCCGCAGTTTAATGTAATTAGGCATTAGGACAGCTAACGAAATTTTTAGTCCATGAAGGGCTCTAAAATTTCGCATAATTCTGCGTCGTCGGCGACAATCCATCTGTTAAATGCCGAAAATTTGGCATCACGTCTGATCATAACTTTAATTTTTTCGAGTAAATAGTTTTTTCGTTCATCAGGTGTGTCATCTTCATAATATTCAATTATGTTTCTCATGAGTTTTTGGGTGGTTTTTGTTATTTGCGTCCGTAATGCCGCAGATGTAAGTCTCTTATTTATTGTGTGATCACTATTGTAAACTTTCTCCAGTAATAAAGCAGTGGTTACTGTTTTTACATCATCAAATAAAGGTTTGATGGTGACTTTTTTTGCTTTCGGAGAAAAGCCTGGTAATAGTTTTATACGATCCCAGACGACTTCGTTGCAGCAATCAAGCAATTCATTGTGCTTGGCTAGTTTTATATTATTACATCTACCACATGATAAATAAAGGTTGTCCCAGTCATATGCTTTGTTTTTATCTTCATCCTTGGGAATGAAATGCTCAATGTTTATATCTAATGGGTCCTTGTTTTCACAGATGTAACATTTCCCAAAGAAACACTGCTGCAATGCCTCATGTACATCAGGCCCATCATATTTTACCATCTTGGACAGTGATGCTGGTGCAGGGTATGTTCTATTGACTCTAAACATTATTCCCCCTGAGCGCTGGATTTTCTGAATTTAATAATTTGAAGTCTTGCGTAGTCAATAAATGCGCTTGCTTCACTGTCCATGGACTCTTCTGAAGAGGCCAGTGATTGTATAATGTCGTTTGCTTTTTTAATATTGGTGTTGTCTAATTTTGTTATGATGTTTTCAATTTCTTCTAGCTTGTCAAACAAAACATTAGATATTGGGTTTACTCCAAATAACTCTTTAAGAATGATGTTGTAGGAGTACGCTGATACGTCCGTAATCTGTTGGTTACTAGATAAATCATAGATAATAGCATCTGTGACAGATGCTACAACGAAAGGCGAGTGGGTCGTTACAATAAATTGAACGTTAGGGAAAGCCTCTGTAAAAAATTTAAGTATTTGTTTTTGTAATGATACGTGCAAATGTGCATCTATCTCATCAATGAATATAATCCCTTCAATGCTCCCCGGAGTCAATTCCCACATTTCTATGCGCATAATTAAATCCGCATATATTCTTAAGATTGAAGAGTATCCTGATGATAATGTTTGAAAAGTGAATTTGTCTTTCAAAGTTTGATAAAGGTAAAACTTACCTTCATTGCTATCAAATGTTAATTTGAGTAGGGGATCCTCGAACAGTCCTTGTAAATCAGATTCTATTTTATCAAACCACTTTTGTATTTCTATTGCTTTCGCTTCGTTATTCTCAAAAGAAATAGCATAACTTTGAGAAGTCTTCAAACTAATGAGATAATTTTCAAAGATATCATCACCATCTTTTTCATTCGGAAAGTGAGCGTTATCTTCCACCAGAGCAGCAAGCCTTGGTACAAATTGCGGGGCAGTAATTGATGCTTCTCTAAGAGCTTTATGAAAACGTAATAGTGAACGAGTATTCTGACTTTCTTTAGTCGATGTTGTTACTTTGAAAGTTTCGAGAGCCAATAGTCTTTCTTGTATTTCTTTTACTTGTTGCTCGCGCCATGAATAGTTGTCCACATCACGACCACCATTCTTCATATATCTTTGATGGCTTTGCATCCTTTGCTCAAGACTTTGCTTGTTATTGTTATCTGGGTTGTCTATTCCATTTTTCAAATATTCGTATATAGATGTTATGAAACTGGTTTTACCACTTCCATTTCCACCAGTTATTATCAAGTTCTTCCCATTAAGGTTCAGATTGGCTTTTTTTTCTGTATATGGGATCGGAATTGAGATTTCGTTAATAGCTGTAAGCATAAGTCCTCTTGTGTCATCACTGAAACAAAGCCGTAGTCGATAAATATAAACTGAATAGAAATATAGTTCATCAAAAAGAGGAACAGATGAACGCACAACTCACAGAAATCATGCGCCTTATCACCAACCTGATCCGCACCGGAACTGTAACGGAAGTGGACCGGGACAACTGGCTGTGCCGAGTGAAAACGGGCGACCTTGAAACCAACTGGATTAACTGGCTGACGCTGCGCGCGGGCAATTCGCGCACCTGGTGGAAACCGTCAGTGGGGGAGCAGGTTGTGTTGTTCAGCCTGGGCGGCAATCTGGAAACTGCCTTTGCCCTGCCTGCTGTCTACTCAAACCAGTTTCCGCCGCCTTCCAATTCTGAGGACGGCAGCGTGACGGAATACCCGGACGGTGGCTGGTTTGAGTACGAACCCGAAACCGGGCGCTGGTACGTCCGGGGGATTAAATCGATGGTGATCGAGGCCGCAGATAACGTCACTTTTAAAACTGAAAACTTCGTTGTGGAAGCCGACACCACCCGCATTAACAGCAACGTAGTGATTAACGGTGCTGTTAACCAGGGCGGCGGCCCGATGAGTTCTAACGGGATCGTGGTGGACGACCACGCCCACAACAAAGTGAAGTCCGGCGGTGATACATCTGGAGGTCCGGTATGACGATGTTTTCCGGCATGAGCAGCGCCACGGGTAAGGCCATCACCGACACCGAACATCTGCGCCAGTCCGTGAAGGACATTCTGGTCACCCCGCAGGGCAGCCGTATTGCTCGCCGGGAATACGGTTCGCTGCTGTCTGCCCTGATTGACCAGCCACAAAATCCGGGGCTACGGCTGCAGATGATGAGCGCCGTCTATGTGGCGCTAACGCGCTGGGAGCCACGGCTGACGCTGGATGCCATCGCCATCAACAGCAGTTTTGACGGTTCGATGGTGGTCGAGCTGACCGGGCGGCGCACTGACGGCGCGCCCGTTTCCCTTTCCGTTGCAACAGGAGCACAAAGTGGCAGCCATTGATCTTTCCCAGTTACCCCCGCCGCAGATTGTAAAAGTGCCGGACTTTGAAACGCTGCTGGCTGAACGAAAGGCGTCTTTCGTGGCGTTGTATCCGGCTGACCAGCAGGACGCGGTGCGCCGCACACTGGCGCTGGAGTCTGAGCCAATCACCAAACAACTGCAGGAGAATACTTACCGGGAAATTCTTCTGTTACAGCGCATTAATGAGGCAGCGCTGGCGGTAATGGTGGCCTATGCCAACAGCAGCGATCTGGAGCAGCTCGGCGCTAACTACAACGTTAAGCGCCTGACGGTCACGCCTGCAGATAACGATGCCGTGCCGCCCGTGGCAGCGGTGATGGAAACTGATGAAGCACTGCGCCTGCGTATCCCGGCAGCCTTTGAGGGGCTGTCTGTGGCGGGACCCACGGCGGCCTACGAGTTTCACGCCAAAAGTGCGGACGGGCGCGTGGCAGATGCCAGCGCAACCAGCCCGGCCCCGGCTGAGGTGGTGCTGACCGTATTAAGCCGGGAGGGTGACGGCACGGCGGATGCAGACCTGCTGGCGGTGGTGGAAAAAGCGCTGAACAGTGAGAGCGTGCGCCCGGTGGCTGACCGCCTGACGGTGCGCGGGGCTTCCATTGTGAATTACAGCGTGCGCGCCTTGCTCTATCTCTATCCAGGACCGGAGTCTGAACCCATTCTGGAAGCGGCAAGGGCAAGCCTGCAGAAGTACATCGCCAGCCAGACCCGGCTGGGGCGGGATATTCGCCTGAGCGCCATCTATGCGGCCCTGCATGTTGAGGGCGTGCAGCGGGTGGAACTGCTTTCGCCGCTGGCGGATGTGGTGCTGGATAAAACCC
This sequence comes from Scandinavium lactucae, assembly GCF_033843265.1. NCBI lineage: Bacteria > Pseudomonadati > Pseudomonadota > Gammaproteobacteria > Enterobacterales > Enterobacteriaceae > Scandinavium > Scandinavium lactucae. The sequence continues at coordinate 1,011,560 of NZ_JAWXRD010000040.1, read as the reverse complement.
AGGCCGCTTCCTGCACTGACTGGAGCGTGAGCGTCGGGGGCACGGATGAATAGCCTGCTGCCGCCGGGTTCGTCAGCACTTGAGCGCCGCCTGGCGGAGAGCTGCAGCGGCATTTCCGATCTGCAGGTTCCTCTGCGTGACCTGTGGAACCCGGCAGCGTGTCCGGTTGCCTTTTTGCCGTATCTGGCCTGGGCATTTTCCGTAGACCGCTGGGACGAAAGCTGGTCGGAAAACGTGAAACGCCGGGTGGTGCAGGATGCCTTTTACATTCATCAGCACAAGGGCACAACCAGCGCCGTGCGGCGGGTGGTGGAGCCGTTCGGTTTCCTGATCCGCATTCTGGAGTGGTGGCAGACCAACGAGGCCCCCGGCACGTTCCGGCTGGACATTGGCGTGCAGGACCAGGGCATCACGGAGGAAACCTATCTGGAGCTGGAGCGCCTGATCGGTGACGCCAAACCCTGCAGCCGCCATCTGATCGGCATGTCCATCAACCTGCAGACCAGCGGCCCGTTTTGGGTCGGGGCTGGCACCTACATCGGGGAAGAAATCACCGTCTACCCGTATATCAACGAAACCATTACCTCCGGCGGCCCGGCCTTTGCGGGCGGGGCGGTCCATGTTATCGACACAGTGAGAGTGAACCCATGAGCGCAAAATTTTACACCCTGCTGACGGACATTGGCGCGGCAAAACTGACAAGTGCCGCCGCGCTCGGTGTCCCGCTGAAAATTACCAAAATGGCGGTGGGCGACGGGGGCGGTGTGCTGCCGACACCCAGCGCGCAGCAGACTGGCCTGATTGCAGAAAAGCGCCGCGCCGATCTAAACATGCTGTACATCGACCCGCAGAACAGTAGCCAGATTATTGCTGAGCAGGTAATTCCTGAAACGGAGGGCGGTTGGTGGATTCGTGAGGTCGGTCTGTTTGATGAGACAGGCGCGTTGATTGCCGTCGGCAACTGCCCGGAAAGTTACAAGCCGCAGCTGGCGGAGGGCAGCGGGCGCACACAGACCGTGCGCATGGTGCTGATTACCAGTAGCACCGATAACATCACCCTGAAAATTGACCCGACGGTGGTGCTGGCAACCCGCAAGTATGTGGATGACAAGGTGCTGGAGCTGAAGGTGTACGTGGATGACCAGATGGCGAAACATATCGCCGCGGTTGATCCCCATACGCAGTATGCGCCAAAGGCTAGCCCGACCTTTACCGGAACACCAAAAGCACCCACTGCGGCGTCAGGCAATAACACCACCCAGCTTGCCACCACGGCATTTGTGCAGACCGCTATTGCGGCGCTGGTCAATTCCTCCCCTGGCGCACTGGACACGCTGAACGAGCTGGCTGCAGCTCTGGGCAATGATCCGAACTTCGCCACCACCATGACCAATGCGCTCGCAGGGAAAATGGATAAATCTGCCAACGGTGCTGATATTGCTGATGTTGCCGCATTTCTTAACAATCTCGGCCTGGGTGCCGGTTCTGCGTTACCTGTAGGCGTACCGATCCCGTGGCCTCAGGCAATCGCACCAGAGGGATGGTTAAAATGCAATGGTGCTGCTTTCGACAAATCGAAATACCCAAAACTGGCTGTGGCTTATCCGTCCGGCAATTTGCCGGACTTACGTGGTGAGTTTATTCGTGGGTGGGATGATGGGCGAGGTGTAGACGCAGGACGAGCACTTCTCAGTTATCAGAGCTGTGCTCTGGAAGACCATGCTCATGGTTTACCTACGCATTTAGGCAATCCAACAGATCAGCTTGAAAAAGACATTTATATGGTCTTTAACGATATTCCCGGCATGCCCAGTGTGGGATTAACACCTGGCGCATCCGGCACTTCGTGGGATGGCACAGCCATACAGGATAAGGTCATTCTTTACAGAAAAGACCTGTCTCCTATGGGCAATAACATGGGACTCATGACCGGAGCACCCACCTTCCGAACATACCGTGCATCAACAGGCTCGGGTGTGGGTTCTCCCGCGACATCCAGCTTTGAAACTCGACCACGTAGTGTTGCATTCAACTACATCGTGAGGGCAGCGTAATGATGACTACAGTATTAGAAAATGGATTTGCTGTTATTGCGGGTGAAATCATTGTGTTTAACTACGATGGCTTGACTCGTGAGTATTTATCCCGGACGACTGAGTTTCTGTCTGTCGGTGTTTCCATTCCTGCGAATGCCTGTATCGATAAGCCCCCGGCGACAAAAAATGGCTATGTTGTCTGTCGTAACAGCAAGCTGGAGGGCTGGGAATATCTCATCGATCATCGGGGAGAGACAGTATGGGATATTAAGACGGGAGACGCAGTGCAAATCACTATGCCTGGGAATTATCCTTCTGACACAACTATCTACCCACCTTCAACGCCTTACGATAAATGGAACGGTGAGCGCTGGGTAACGGACGAAGCCGCACAACAGTCGGCAGAAGTTGCAGCGGCAAACGCCACCAAAGCAGCGCTGATAAAAAGTGCCAGTGAGCAAATCGAACCTCTGCAGGATGCGGTTGATCTGGATATGGCAACCGATGAGGAAAAGGCCCGTTTTAATGAGTGGCGAAAATACCGTGTTCTGCTGACTCGTGTGGATACCAGCACCGCTCCCGCCATTATCTGGCCTGAAGCACCAGCCGCTTAATTCCTCCCCCGCCTCGTGCGGGGATTTTTCTGCCCGTCCATTATGCAATTCCCCTCACAAGGCTGGAAGCGTGCACTACGGTTTTAATTGCTTGAAGTGTGAATTACTGATTCGCCAATTTGATATTTATTTTTTGACGCATGATAAAGGGTATATCCTTTGTGTGGTAAATTTCGTTTCTGGTTCGAAATATTCAGTTATGAGTGATATTTGCGTAACGCATAATGAATGAGACAAGTAACATTAAAAATCCTGTTCCAGCAAGTGGACCTTTTTCTGTTTTTAGTAAGAATACAGAAACACTTCTGAAGAATAACCCCCCAAGACCTAATGCGACGAGCAATTTTACTGTGTGACCGATGATGTAATGCAGTGCTATGACTGCGCATAAAAGTGAAATTATTGTGACGCATAAATACAATATGGGGGGTAAGCTCTCAAATAAAAAAACTCTAAAATGATATATGGCGGCTGCAATGGCTATCAGGCATAAACAGAATAATACTATTTGTAATTGTGCAAGTGTTTCTTTGAATTTTTGGGATATATCCCTGTCAACATTATCCCTCAAACGGGAAAAGTATTCAGAAAGAGAATGATTGATCTTGGCTCTCCATGCGGAAGGCATGAAATAATCACACCCCATCAGCAAAGACGCAACTATTTGACATGACAAAACGGTAATCTCACTAAAAACCATTTCTAACTCTCATCTGCTTGCTAATCCTTCAACGATTACTTTGTATCATAACTCAGACAATATGGCCTCGATGATTTTCATTCCATACAAAGGAATCATGGTGAAACTCTTCTACAGGAGATTCGTTATATGGCTCAGGATTACCACCACGGGGTGCGCGTTGAGGAAATCAACGAAGGCACCCGCACCATTACCACGGTGAGCACCGCCATTGTGGGAATGGTCTGCACCGGGGATGACGCCGACCCGTCAGTGTTTCCCCTCAATAAACCTGTCTTACTGACCGACGTACTGACCGCCAGCGGCAAAGCAGGCGAGTCCGGCACCCTGGCCCGTTCACTGGATGCGATTGCCGACCAGGCCAAACCTGTCACCGTGGTTATCCGCGTGGCGCAGGGCGAAACCGAAGCGGAAACCACTACCAACATTATCGGCGGTGTGACGGCTGACGGCAAAAAAACGGGCATCAAGGCGCTGCTCTCGGCGCAGTCTCAGCTGGGCGTTAAGCCGCGCATTCTCGGCGTGCCGGGCCATGACACGCAGGCCGTTGCCACTGAATTGCTGGGCGTGGCGCAAAGCCTGCGCGGGTTCGCTTACCTGTCGGCCTATGGCTGCAAAACGATGGAAGAAGCGATCACTTACCGTGAGAACTTTAGCCAGCGTGAAGGGATGTTGATCTGGCCTGACTTCATCAACTTTGACACCGTGCTGCAGGCCGATGCCACGGCGTTTGCCACGGCCCGCGCCCTGGGTCTGCGTGCCAAAATCGACGAGCAAACCGGGTGGCACAAAACCCTGTCCAATGTCGGCGTGAACGGCGTCACCGGGCTGTCGGCGGATGTGTTCTGGGACCTGCAGGACCCGGCAACCGATGCGGGGCTGCTGAACCAGAACGATATCACCACGCTTATCCGTAAAGATGGCTTCCGCTTCTGGGGTTCCCGTTGCCTGAGCGATGATCCGCTGTTCGCTTTTGAGAGCTACACCCGCACGGCGCAGGTGCTGGCTGACACCATGGCAGAGGCTCACATGTGGGCGGTGGACAAACCGCTTAACCCGTCACTGGCCCGCGACATTATCGAAGGTATCCGCGCCAAAATGCGCAGCCTGGTGAGTCAGGGTTATCTGATTGGCGGTGACTGCTGGCTGGATGAGTCCGTGAACGATAAGGACACGCTCAAGGCCGGGAAGCTGCTGATCGATTACGACTACACGCCTGTGCCACCACTGGAAAATCTGCTGTTACGCCAGCGTATCACGGACCAGTACCTGATGAATTTCGCCAGCCAGGTCAGCGCATAAGGGGGCAACATGGCTTTACCACGCAAGTTAAAACACCTGAACCTGTTCAACGACGGGAACAACTGGCAGGGGATCGTTGAGTCCCTGACCCTGCCGAAATTCACCCGCAAGTTTGAGAAGTATCGCGGCGGCGGCATGGCTGGCGCGGTGGATGTGGACATGGGGCTGGATGACGGCGCGCTGGACACTGAATTTTCCATTGGCGGGATGGAGTCGCTGCTGTTTAAACAGCTGGCGAAGACCACCGCCGACGGCGTGCAGCTGCGCTTTACCGCGTCCATCCAGCGCGATGACACCGGGGAAGTGCAGGCCGTGGAGCTGGTTGTGCGCGGGCGTCATAAAGAGATTGATTCCGGCGAGCTGAAAACCGGGGAGAGCAACGCCACCAAAGTCAGCAGCACCAACAGCTACGCCAAACTGACCATTAACGGCGAAGTGCTGTATGAGGTCGACACGATCAACATGGTTGAAATCGTGGACGGCGTGGACCTGATGGAAGCGCACCGCCGCGCAATCGGCCTGCAGTAACCCATAACGGCGCGGGCTACCGCGCCAGAACTCACTTTTTCAGGACAAGAACATGACCGACAAAACAAACGAAAAAACCGTGGTACTGGATACGCCAATCCTGCGCGGCAAAAGCGAAATTAAAGAGGTGGTGCTGCGTAAACCCCAGTCCGGTGCGCTGCGTGGCACCCGCCTGCAGGCCATTATGGATATGGACGTGAGTGCGATGATGACCATCATTCCGCGCATTTCCAGCCCGACGCTGACCCCGCAGGAAATGGCGGAGCTGGACCCGGCAGACCTCACCGCAATGTCCGTGGAGGTGGTCACTTTTTTGTTGAAGAAGTCGGTGCTTGCCGATTTGCCGACAGCCTGACGGTTGATGACCTGGTGGCAGATATTGCCACCATTTTTCACTGGCCGCCGTCCGTCACTGAGGTTATGCCGCTGACTGAGGTGCTGGAGTGGCGGCATAAAGCAATCCTGAGAAGCGGGGCCAGCGATGAGTGATAACAACCTGCGCCTGCAGGTGGTACTGAATGCGGTTGATAAACTCACCCGCCCATTCCGAAATGCACAGGCCAGCACAAAGGCGCTGGCTGCCGCCGTGCAACAAAGCAAAACCCGACTCAAAGAGCTGGATGCCCAGGCCGGGCGAATTGAGGGCTTCCGCAAGGCCAGCTCACAACTGGCAGTCACCGGAACTAACCTCAAGGCCGCCCGCGAAGAAGCCGCAAAACTCGCCACGCAGTTCGCCGCCACCAATCGGCCTACCGCCCAACAGGCCCGACTGCTGGAACAGGCCAAAACCCGTGTAAATGAGCTTCAGACCAAATACAACGGGCTGCGTCAGTCCGTGCAGCGCCAGCGCCAGGCACTCAAAGATTCCGGCATCGATACAAAAAAGCTGAGTGGAGCGCAGCGGGAACTGCGGCAGAACGCAGATGAAACCCGGCAGGCTCTGGACAGGCAACAGAAATCACTGAAACGCCTGGGTGAGCAGCAGGCACGCATGAACGCTGCACGCGCGGAATATTCCCGCCGCCTGGAAGTACGGGATCGCATTGCCGGGGCCGGGGCGACGACAACCGCCGCCGGGGTGGCAATGGGTGCGCCGGTAATGGCGGCGGTGAAAAGCTACGCCAGCATGGAAGATGCCATGAAGGGGGTGGCTAAACAGGTCAACGGCCTGCGCGATGACAACGGCAACCGCACCGCTCGTTTTTATGAAATGCAGGACGCCATCAAGGCCGCCAGTGAACAGCTGCCGATGGCAAATGGCGCGGTGGACTTTGCCGCCCTGGTTGAGGGTGGCGCGCGCATGAACGTGGCAAACCCGAATGACTCCTGGGTTGACCAGAAGCGTGACCTTCTGGCCTTTGCCGCCACGGCGGCGAAAGCCTCCACGGCGTTTGAGCTTCCGGCAGATGAGCTTTCCGAAAGCCTGGGGAAAATTGCCCAGCTCTACAAAGTCCCGACCCGCAACATCGAGCAACTGGGCGATGCGCTGAATTACCTGGACGATAACGCCATGTCAAAAGGCGGGGACATTATCGACGTCCTGCAGCGCATGGGCGGGGTGGCAGACCGTCTGGATTATCGCAAAGCCGCGGCGCTCGGCTCCACGTTCCTGTCTCTCGGGGCCGCCCCGGAGGTGGCAGCCAGTGCGGCAAATGCCATGGTGCGGGAGCTGTCCATTGCCACCATGCAGAGCAAAAGCTTTTTTGCGGGCATGGACCTGCTGAAACTGAACCCGGCGCAGATTGAAAAAGAGATGACCCGGGATGCAATGGGCACCATTCAGCGCGTGCTGGAGAAGGTCAATAACCTGCCGAAAGACAAGCGCCTGGGCGCAATGACGCTGGTTTTTGGCAAGGAATTTGGTGATGACGCGGCGAAGCTCGCAAACAACCTGCCGGAGCTGCAGCGCCAGCTCAAACTCACGTCCGGCGGTGATGCCAGTGGCTCCATGCAGAAAGAGTCTGACATTAACAAAGACTCCCTGTCCTCGCAGTGGTTGCTGGTTAAGACCGGAGCACAGAACACGTTCAGCAGCCTGGGTGAAACGCTGCGTGAGCCGTTAATGGCGATCATGAGCTCGGTGAAGCAAGTAACTGGTTCTTTCCGTCGCTGGATTGAGGAAAACCCGAAGCTGGCAGGAGGGCTGCTGAAAGTCGTGGCGGCCCTGGCCTCTGTGGCGGTGGTGCTGGGCACCGTGATGCTGGCGGTGTCCGCCGTGCTTGGCCCGCTGGCGCTGATGCGCCTGCAGTTTTCTATCCTGGGCATCAAAGGAGGCAATGCGTTTGGTCTGATCACTAAAGCTATCGGCGGTATCGGCAAGGGGATTATGTGGCTGGGGCGTCTTATGTTCGCAAACCCTATCCTGGCGGTGATTGGCCTGATTGCGATGGGGGCCATTCTCATCTGGCAGAACTGGGACACGCTGGGGCCGAAGTTTAAAGCCATGTGGGATGCGGTCTGCAACGCCACTTCTGCTGCAGGGGAATGGATAAACCAGGCTTTCAGTAACACATGGCGTGCCGTCAAGGCCGGGGTGTCGGAGGCGTGGGCCACCGTCCGGCAGATCATCAGTGATAAATGGACTGCCATCCTGGCAGATGTTGCCGCGCTCCCGGCAAAATTCCAGGACATGGGTAGCGCCATCATTGACAGCATTCTGAACGGTATCAATGCCAAATGGGAGACGCTGAAAAGCAGGCTGTCCTCCGTCACGGATTACTTGCCTGACTGGATGAGAGGCAATGATAAAGCGTTGGGCAAAACACAGGTGCAGGTTGTGGGCGGCGCTGCAGCTGCCGGGGTTCCCTTTGCCGGAATGTATGACAGCGGCGGCGATATTCCTCGCGGTCAGTTTGGCATTGTCGGGGAGAACGGCCCGGAAATCGTCAACGGTCCGGCAAATGTGACCAGCCGCAGGCGCACTGCTGCGCTGGCTTCCGTTGTTGCCGGGATGATGGGCACGGCAGCGGTGCCTGCAGAGGCGGTGCCACTTCACCCGATGAGCCTGCCCGCCGTAACATATCGGGCACCGTCGGAAAAACCTGCCAGCCAGCCATCGGTTGTGCGTTATGAAATTAACGCGCCAATTCATATCGTCGCCCAGCCCGGACAAAATGCGCAGGACATTGCCCGCGAAGTGGCAAGACAACTTGATGAGCGTGAGCGTCGGGCCAGAGCGAAAGCCCGCAGTAATTTCAGTGATCAAGGGGGATACGATTCATGATGATGGTGCTGGGTTTATACGTGTTTCAGCTGCGCACGGTGCCGTATCAGGAGTTGCAGTATCAGCGTAGCTGGCGGCACGCGACCAACAGCCGGGTGAGCCGCCGTCCGTCCACACAGTTTCTCGGGCCGGATAATGATTCGCTGACGCTTTCCGGTGTGCTGCTGCCTGAAATTACTGGCGGCAGGTTGTCACTTCTGGCGCTGGAACAGATGGCGGAGCTGGGCAAGTCGTGGCCTCTGATTGAGGGCAGCGGCACCATTTACGGCATGTTTGTGATTGAGAGTCTGAGCCAGACCAAAACGGAGTTTTTCGCCGGAGGGGAAGCCAGGCGGATTGAGTTTACGCTGACGCTCAAACGGGCGGATGAGTCACTGTCTGATATGTTCGGCAGCCTCAGCGACCAGTTGAGCAACCTGCAGGACTCCGCTGCTGGCGCGATTGGGAACATCACAAATACCGTGGGAGGGCTGCTGCAATGAATGTCAGTTCTGACCTTTTCGACCTCAACAGCAAAACGCCCGCGTTCAGTATCGTGATTGAAGGTAAGAACGTGACGGAGGTGCTGGACAAGCGTCTGATGAGCCTGACCCTGACGGACAACCGGGGGTTTGAAGCGGACCAGCTCGATCTGGAACTGGATGATGCGGACGGACAGATTGCGCTGCCCCGACGTGGGGCAGTCATCACCCTGGCGCTGGGCTGGAAAGGGCAGCCCCTTTTTCCAAAGGGCAGTTTCACGGTGGATGAAATTGAACATACAGGCGCGCCGGACAGGCTGATCATCCGCGCCCGCAGCGCCGACTTTAGGGAAACCCTGAACACACGCCGGGAGAAATCCTGGCACCAGACAACCGTGGGCGACGTGGTGAAAGACATTGCCGCCCGCCACAATCTGACAATGGCGCTGGGCAAAGGCCTGACCAGCAAACCGCTGGATCACCTGGACCAGACCAACGAAAGTGACGCGAGTTTTCTGATGAAACTGGCCCGGAAGTATGGTGCCATCGCGTCCGTCAAAGACGGGCATCTGCTGTTTATCCGCCAGGGGCAGGGCAGAACTGCCAGCGGAAAGCCGCTGCCGGTAATCACCCTTACCCGCAGCGCCGGAGACAGCCACCGTTTTAGCCTGGCAGACCGGGGAGCTTATACAGGTGTGATTGCCAGCTGGTTACACACGCGGGAGCCTGCGAAGAAAGAAACCACTGGCGTTAAGCGCCGGAAGAAAAGTACAGCAACAAAGGAGCCAGAAGCAAAGCAGGGGGATTATCTGGTCGGAACGGATGAAAACGTGCTGGTCCTGAACCGGACCTATGCCAACCGGGCCAATGCTGAACGGGCCGCGAAAATGCAGTGGGAACGCCTGCAGCGTGGTGTGGCTTCCTTCTCGCTGCAGCTGGCAGAAGGGCGGGCTGATCTCTACACGGAAATGCCCGTGAAGGTCAGCGGCTTCAAACAGCCGATTGATGAAGCGGAATGGACCATCACCACGTTGACGCACAACGTCAGCGCTGACAGTGGTTTTACGACCAGCATTGAGTTTGAGGTGAAAATTGATGATTTCGAAATGGAATGATTAGTTCCAAATTGCGAACAATGATGTATCATTATTGCGAACTGGTTAATAATGAGGGCTGACGAAAATGATGAATTGTCCTATGTGCGGACAGGCTGCACATACCCGAAGCAGCTTCCAGGTTTCCAACGAAACCAAAGAGCGTTACAACCAGTGCACCAACATCGAGTGCGGGCATACGTTCGTGACGCATGAAACTTTTGTCCGTTCTGTGTGCCGTCCGCAAAAAATTAGCGCCGCGCCACCTCATCCAAAAGGTATGCAGGAACAATTTGCTTACTGAATCTGACCCGCCGATGGCGGGTTTTTTAACGGCTGTTGCCGCCATGGCTAAACGGCTGCCGCCATTTTGTCGCCACAGGCGTCAAAGGTGTGTTCTAACTGCTTGATTCATAGGGCCACGTATTTCAGGCAACAAAAAACCCATCAACCTTGAACCGAAGAGCGGCGGGGTTGATGGGCTCCACAAAATGGGGACATCAAAGAAAAGCAGTGGCACTAATTATGACTACCACCCATTCAAAAAGTTCGGCAGTTCACACTTTTTTTTTCTGCTTATTGCATTCTTCAGATTTATCCCAAGCCTGGCCAGATGACGATAATCAGCGTACCCGCAAGGGTTAACAGCACGTTAGCGATGGCGTAGGTGCCTGCGTAACCCAGAGCAGGAATGTTACTGCGTGCGGTATCGCTGATGATTTCCATCGCCGGCGCACAGGTGCGCGCCCCCATCATTGCGCCGAACAGCATCGCGCGGTTCATGCGAAGTACGTAGGCACCAAACAGGAAGCAGATAACCACCGGCACCAGGCTGACTATCAGGCCCGCGACCAGCATCTGACCGCCGATAGCGCCGAGGCCATTGCCGATACCGCTACCCGCGCTTAAGCCAACACCCGCCATAAACACCATCAGGCCGAACTCTTTCACCATATTCAGCGCACCTTGCGGGATGTAGCCGAAGGTCGGGTGGTTTGCACGCAGGAAGCCCAGCATGATCCCGGCGAACAGCAGGCCTGCCGCGTTACCGATGGCAAAGCTGAAGGAGCTGAACTGGAAGGTGATCATGCCGATCATCAGGCCGACAATAAAGAAGGCGCAGAAGGCCAGCAGATCGGTAACCTGACTGTGAATCGAGATAAAGCCGATGCGGTCGGCGATGGTTTTTACCCGGCGCGCGTCACCGCTGACCTGCAAAACGTCGCCTTTGTTGAGCACAATGCTGTCGTCAATCGGCATTTCAATCTGGCTGCGGATCACGCGGTTAAGGAAGCAACCGTGATCGGTCAACTTAATTTGTGCCAGACGACGACCGACGACGTTATGGTTCTTGACCACCACTTCTTCGGTGACGATACGCATGTCGAGCAGATCGCGGTCGAACACTTCTTTGCCGTTACGGAAGCTGGGGTCGAGGCGGGCGTGTGCATCGGGATAGCCGACGAGAGCTATTTCATCGCCCATTTGCAGTACCGCGTCGCCGTCCGGGTTCGCCAGAATACCGTTGCGACGAATACGTTCGATGTAGCAGCCGGTCTGGCGATAAATGCCGAGCTCGCGCAGGTTTTTGCCGTCGGCCCACGCCACCAGTTCCGGGCCAACGCGATAGGCGCGGATGACCGGGAGATACACTTTGCGGTTGGAATCGGTGTCCAGCCCACGCTCGCGGGCGATTTGCTGGGCGCTGGTTTGCAGGTCCTGGTGCTGAAACTTCGGCAGATAGCGTGCGCCGAGGATCAAGCTGACCAGGCCAATCAGATAGGTGAGGGCGTAACCGAGGCTCAGGTGATCGAGCGCAGTGGCCAGTTCCGGGCCAGCCATACCTGAATGACGCAGCGTGTCACCCGCGCCAACCAGCACTGGCGTGGAGGTCATCGCCCCGGCCAGCATCCCGGCGGTAAGACCGATATCCCAGCCAAACAGTTTTCCGAGACCTAAGGCCATGACCAGCGCGGAGCCGACCATCACCAGCGCCAGCATCAGATAATTCTTGCCATCGCGAAAAAATATGGAAAAAAAGTTAGGTCCGGCTTCCACGCCGACGCAGAAAATAAACAGCATAAAGCCCAGATTCAGGGCGTCAGTGTTAATACTGAAATGCTGCTGGCCTAATAACAGAGAGACCACTAAAACGCCAATGGAATTACCGAGTTGGATAGATCCTAAGCGTAATTTGCCCAGACACAGGCCCAGCGCCAGTACTACAAATAATAACAGGATGTAATTCCCATTTAACAAGTCTGCGACGTTTATATTCACGGAAGCTAACTTCTTGTTTACGAGTAAGTTGTTGAAAGGAATGGTCTTTTGGGCTAAGGTTTTTCCTGGTCAGCCAGAAAAAAACAACGACACGGCAGCCTGTGTTTCACCATCAAATAAAGGCCGTTAGTTTAATCGTTCCTGATAGCGGCGGCTAGTAACAATCGTTTGTTCTTATGTAGGCGTCACGGCAAGGAGTGCCGGAAAACTTTATCCAACGAGGCAGAGTTGAAGTTTGATAGAGACATATCAGGAGGAATTTTGAGATCTGAACGAGGTTGGGCGGGCGTTATCTGCTGTTTTGTCCTCTTTATTGTGGTGTGCCTTTACCTGTTAATGAATATGAAAGGTGCGTTCCGCGCGTCCGGGCATCAGGAACTGGGCCTGCTGTGCTTTGTTATCCCTGGCGCTGTGGCAAGTTTTCTCTCATCACGACAGCGGATTTTATTGCCGCTCGTTGGGGCAATGATGGCCGCACCGGTCTGTCTGGTGTTGATGCGTGTGTGGATTTTCTCGAACCGATCGTTATGGCAGGAACTGGCGTGGCTATGCAGTGCGGTGTTCTGGTGTGCGCTGGGGGCGCTGTGCTTTTTGTTTGTCAGCGGGTTGGTTGCAAGAATACGTGGGCGCGATTAACGCCCACGCCGTTCATTACGCGTACAGACCCAGGTTCTCTTTTGCCCAGGCTTCAAAATCAGTGAAACCACCGATGTGAGTCTGGTCGACAAAAATCTGCGGTACGGTTTCTACCGGCTTACCTACGCTCTGCTCGAGGTCAGCTTTGCTGATGCCTTCCGCATGAATATCGATATAACGATAGTTAAAATCATCACGCTCGGTGGTCAGTTTTTCTGCCAGCTCTTTAGCGCGAACACAGTAAGGGCAACCTGGACGACCAAAAATTACGGTAAACATCGTTTTCTCTCCTGAAACTGAGCCTGTCGGCGAATGGAGCCTATAATGCCCGCTCTGCCGTCGCGTTGAAAGAAGGTTGTACCTTTTGTTCCGATACCCTGGGGTTATACAGAAGACTTGTTTCGCCAAACACAGTTGCTATCCTCCCCGTTATACTCGTTAACCGGAGACTGACTATGCGCTCACTGGGCTCTTTGCCGAAAAGCGTGTTGATCCTCGAAGCCCTCGGCATGGTGCTGCTGGTGCTGGCATGGCTTTCGCTCAAACAATACGTCGCCTTGCCTGCACCGTTCGCAAGCCCTGTAGCCGGGGTAATCATGATATTTGTGGGCATCCTGTTGATGATCCCCGCCGCGGTTGCGCTGTTTCGCGGCATGGCACAGACCATCGCCCCACAGCTAATGCAACGTAACGATAAACCGACTTCGCCCGACCAGGAAAAACGTAATGACGCCGACCATTGATCTGCTGCTAAGCCACCGTTCTATTCGCCACTTTACCGACGAACCCATTTCTCAGGCGCAGCGTGAGGCGATTATCGCCAGCGCTCAGGCGGCAGCCAGCTCCAGCTTTTTACAGTGCAGCTCGATTGTGCGCGTCACCGACCCTCAGATGCGTGAACAGCTGGTGACCCTGACCGGGGGGCAAGCGCATGTCGCTCAGGCCGCTGAGTTCTGGGTTTTCTGTGCCGACTTTAATCGTCATCTGCAAATTTGCCCGGATGCCCAGCTGGGCCGCGCAGAACAGCTGCTGCTCGGGGCGGTAGACACCGCGCTAATGGGCCAGAACGCGATGATAGCTGCGGAATCACTGGGCCTCGGCGGGGTGTATATCGGCGGGATCCGCAACAGCATTGACGCGGTGACCGAGTTGCTGCACCTGCCTAAACACGTCCTGCCGTTGTTCGGCCTGTGTCTCGGCTGGCCTTCAGACGATCCGGGTGTAAAGCCGCGTCTGCCTGCCAGCATCGTGGTGCATGAAAATCACTATCATCCGGTGGATAAAGCCGAACTGGCGCGTTATGACCAGCAGATCGCCGACTATTATCTTTCGCGGGACAGCAACACCCGGGTTGATACCTGGAGCGACCATATTCGTCGCACTATCGTCAAAGAAACACGTCCGTTTATTCTCGACTATTTGCATAAACAGGGCTGGGCTATCCGTTAATGCGCGAAGCTATCCGCTAATTTCGCCGACGTGTATGATGAGCCTGCCTGTTTCAGGTCATCACAGTGAGGTGCAGGGTGAAAATAGCCATTTTGTCCAGGGACGGAACGCTCTGGTCCTGTAAACGTCTGCGCGAGGCCGCGGTAAAACGCGGTCATCAGGTCGAAATCCTCGATCCGCTTTCCTGCTATATGAACATCAGTCCGGCGGCGTCCTCTATTCACTATAAGGGTCGTCAGCTCCCTTATTTTGATGCGGTTATCCCGCGTATTGGCTCGGCGATTACCTTTTACGGCACCGCCGCGCTGCGACAGTTTGAAATTCTGGGCAGTTATCCGCTGAATGAATCCGTCGCCATCACCCGCGCCCGCGATAAGCTGCGTTCCTTGCAGCTGCTGGCCAGACAAGGCATTGATTTACCAATTACCGGCATTGCGCACTCCCCGGACGACACGCGTGACCTGATTGATATGGTCGGCGGTGCGCCGTTGGTGGTGAAACTGGTCGAAGGCACGCAGGGGATCGGCGTGGTGTTGGCTGAAACCCGCCAGGCGGCAGAAAGCGTGGTCGACGCGTTTCGCGGGCTGAACGCGCATATTCTGGTGCAGGAATACATTCAGGAAGCCAAAGGTTGTGACATTCGCTGCCTGGTGGTGGGCGATGACGTGGTGGCCGCCATTGAACGGCGGGCCAAAGAGGGCGATTTCCGTTCAAACCTACATCGTGGCGGGGTGGCGACGGTGGCGAATATTACGCCGTTAGAGCGCGAAATTGCCATCAAGGCCGCGCAAACGCTGGGGCTGGACGTTGCGGGAGTCGACATTTTACGTGCCAGTCGCGGCCCGCTGGTCATGGAAGTCAACGCTTCGCCGGGGCTGGAAGGCATCGAAAAAACCACCGGGATCGATATCGCGGGCAAAATGATCCAGTGGATAGAGCGCCATGCCAGGCCAGGTTTTTGTCTTAAAACGGGCGGATAGCACAAGATCTCATCGGTTCCGTAGCATCTGGACGCGTTTTTGCGTAACCTGTAACGGGTTCCATTAAGGTTATGCATTTATTTCACAGCAAGAGGTTTCAGGGTTTATGGATTCACTCGTCGTTCCGGGTCTGGATACGTTACGTCAATGGCTCGACGAAATGGGCATCAGCTTCTATGAGTGCGATACCTGTCAGGCGCTGCACTTGCCGCACATGCAGAATTTCGACGGTATTTTCGATGCCAAACTCGACCTGCTGGACAACGTCGTGCTGTTTTCCGCGCTGGCGGAAGTGAAGCCTTCAGCGTTGCTGCCGCTGGCCTCCGATTTATCCTCTATCAATGCCAGTTCCCTGACGGTCAAGGCGTTCCTCGATATTCAGGATGACAACCTGCCGAAGCTGGTGGTGTGCCAGTCGCTGTCGGTGAATGTCGGCGTCACCCGTGAGCAGTTCGAATGGTTCTTCCGTCAGAGCGAGGAGCAGATATCGATGGTTATCCTCGAAGCCGCTTCCCATGAACTGCTGTATAAAGGTGATGAAGAAGAGCAGCCGGTCGAACAGACGCAATTCCATTTTCTTCACTAAAGACCGCCATAATCGACGCAGTCGCCACCAGTGCGACTGCGCAAAACCCGCCAATATTCTGCTGTTAACCTCTTCTTAAAGAATTATTCACCACTCCAACGCCACTGATGGCTTATGCCATATAGTGATCTTGCATAAAAAATTGATAAAAGGCGTTTTTTGACCCGAGCTATAGCCTCGAACCCTGGCTAAAGTTATTCTTGCGAAGCCTCAAACAGGGCGCGTGAAATACTGCGTTTATCCTGATGCGGCGCGTAATATCCTGAAGCACTCGCGAGCAATACCGGCCGGGAGAGACGCTCTCTCCTTTACTATGCTGACTGAAAAAATATGCATGATTTTTGCATGCATAAAGCTGCATCTACATTGGTTCGAATGTTAACGGACGTTGAAAAGGAAAAGAGATATGACCGCCTTGAATAAGAAATGGTTAACAGGCCTGGTTGCGGGCGCGCTGATGGCAGTCTCTGCTGGTACGCTCGCCGCTGAACAAAAAACGCTGCACATTTATAACTGGTCTGATTATATCGCCCCGGATACGCTGGCGAATTTCACCAAAGAAACCGGTATTAAAGTGGTGTATGACGTCTTTGATTCCAACGAAGTGCTGGAAGGGAAATTAATGGCCGGTAGCACCGGTTATGACCTGGTGGTGCCGTCGTCACAGTTCCTGGAGCGTCAGTCTCAGGCCGGGATTTTCCAGCCGATCGATAAAAGCAAACTGCCGAACTACAAGAATCTCGATCCAGAAATGCTCAAGCTGGTGGCGCAAAACGACCACGACAATAAATACGGTATTCCGTACATGATGGTCACTACCGGCATTGGCTATAACGTCGATAAAGTGAAAGCGGCGCTCGGTAAAGATGCGCCGGTGAACAGCTGGGATTTGATCCTGAAACCGGAAAATCTCGAAAAACTGAAAAGCTGTGGTGTCTCGTTCCTGGATGCGCCAAGCGAAGTCTATGCCGCAGTGCTGCACTATCTCGGTAAAGATCCCAACAGTTCGGACCCGAAAGATTACACCGGTGCCGCGAACGATCTGCTGCTAAAGCTGCGTCCTTCCGTGCGTTATTTCCACTCTTCTCAATACATTAACGACCTGGCGAATGGCGACATCTGCGTGTCGATTGGCTGGTCGGGCGATATTCTGCAGGCGGCGAACCGCGCGAAAGAAGCCAAAAACGGCGTGAATGTTGCCTATACCATTCCGAAGGAAGGGGCGATGGTTTACTTCGATATGTTTGCCATTCCTAAGGATGCCAAAAATACCGATGCAGCGTATCAGTTCCTGAACTACCTGCTGCGACCTGACGTGGTGGCGAATATCAGTAATCACGTTTACTACGCCAACGCCAATAAAGACGCGACGCCGCTGCTGACTGCCGAAGTGCGCGATAATCCGGGCATTTATCCGCCTGCGGACGTGCGTGCGAAGCTGTTCACCCAATCCGTGTTATCGCCAAAAATCGACCGCGTGATCACCCGTTCGTGGACCACGGTTAAGACCGGGAAGTAAACCCGTCATGCCCGGTGGCGTGATGCTGACCGGGCCTGCACTCTCATATAGGCCGGGCCAGCGATGTGCCGCCCGGCAAGAATAAAACGCACCGGGTCAGTGCATCTGCACTGTGATGTTCTTTGTATGGCACCGGACCATGCAAATGTTTGTTTTTTTTACCGGAGAGCACCCTCGTGACTGACGCAATCCCACGCCCACAGGCGAAACCCCCCAAAGCGCTGACCCCGCTGCTGGAAATCCGCAATCTGACCAAATCCTTTGACGGGCAGCACGCCGTCGATGACGTCAGCCTCACTATCTATAAAGGCGAAATCTTCGCGCTGCTCGGCCCTTCGGGCTGCGGTAAATCGACCCTGCTGCGTATGCTGGCGGGTTTTGAAACCTTGACCGCCGGGCAAATCGTGCTGGATGGTGTAGACCTGTCGCAGGTGCCGCCCTATCAGCGGCCAATCAATATGATGTTCCAGTCCTACGCGCTGTTTCCGCACATGACCGTCGAGCAGAACATCGCTTTCGGCCTCAAGCAGGACAAACTGCCGAAGGCGGAAATCGCTGAGCGGGTGCAAGAGATGTTGAGCCTGGTTCACATGCAGGAATACGCCAAACGTAAGCCGCATCAGCTTTCTGGCGGCCAGCGTCAGCGTGTGGCGTTGGCCCGCAGCCTCGCCAAACGGCCAAAACTGTTACTGCTCGACGAGCCGATGGGCGCGCTGGATAAAAAACTGCGCGACCGGATGCAGCTCGAGGTGGTGGATATTCTTGAGCGTGTTGGCGTGACCTGCGTCATGGTGACCCATGACCAGGAAGAAGCGATGACCATGGCCGGGCGAATTGCGATCATGAACCGGGGCAAGTTCGTACAGATTGGTGAACCGGAAGAGATTTATGAGCATCCGACCGCCCGTTTTAGCGCCGAATTTATTGGCTCGGTGAACGTGTTCGAAGGGCTGTTGAAAGCGCGTCAGGAAGATGGCCTGGTAATTGATTCTCCGGGGCTGGTGCATCCGCTGAAGGTCGATGCCGACGCGTCGGTGCTGGATAATGTGCCGGTATACGTCGCGCTGCGCCCGGAAAAAATCATGCTCTGCGACGGAGCACCTGCTGACGGCTACAACTTTGCGGTCGGGGAAGTCGTACACATCGCCTATCTCGGCGATCTGTCGATTTATCACGTTCGCCTGAAAAGTGGTCAGATGATCAGTGCCCAGTTACAGAACGAACACCGCTATCGCAAAGGTCAGCCGACCTGGGGCGATGAGGTGCGTCTGTGCTGGGATGCCGATAGCTGTGTGGTCCTGACGGTATAGAGGAGGGCGCAATGATGAAGACTTTAGAACCTCCGGTACAAGTGAAACAGCCCGGCGGCGTTGGCGTATGGCTTGCCAAAATGCAGATGAAGCATGGTCGCAAGCTGGTGATTGCCCTGCCGTATCTGTGGCTTATTTTGCTGTTTTTACTGCCGTTCCTGATCGTCTTTAAAATCAGTTTGTCCGATATTGCGCGGGCGATCCCGCCGTACACCGATCTGTGGGAGTGGGCAGATAATCAAATCACCCTGACGCTTAATATCGGTAACTTCCTGCAATTGACCGACGATCCGCTGTATATCGAGGCCTATTTGCAGTCGTTGCAGGTAGCGGCGATCTCAACCTGTTGCTGCTTGCTGATGGGATATCCGCTGGCATGGGCGGTGGCGCACAGCAAGCCGTCGACGCGTAATATTCTGCTGCTGCTGATTATTCTGCCGTCGTGGACGTCATTCCTGATTCGTGTCTATGCCTGGATGGGGATCCTGAAAAGCAACGGTATCCTGAATAATTTCCTGCTGTGGACCGGCGTCATCGACCAGCCGCTGGAAATCCTGCACACCAATCTGGCGGTGTATATCGGCATCGTGTACGCCTACTTGCCGTTTATGGTGCTGCCGATTTATACCGCGCTGACTCGCATTGATTATTCGCTGGTGGAAGCCTCGCTCGATTTAGGTGCCAGACCGCTGAAAACCTTCTTCAGCGTGATTGTGCCGTTGACCAAAGGCGGGATCATTGCCGGGTCGATGCTGGTGTTTATTCCGGCGGTGGGTGAGTTCGTTATTCCGGAACTGCTCGGCGGGCCGGACACTATCATGATTGGACGCGTGCTGTGGCAGGAGTTCTTTAATAACCGCGACTGGCCGGTAGCCTCTGCCGTGGCAATCGTGATGTTGTTGCTGCTGATCGTGCCTATCATGTGGTTCCACAAGCATCAGCAAAAACAGATGGGAGAACACGGATGAACAACTTACCGGTAGTCCGCTCCCCGTGGCGTATTTTGATTCTACTGCTCGGGTTCACCTTCCTCTATGCGCCGATGCTGATGCTGGTTATCTACTCGTTCAACAGTTCCAAACTGGTGACGGTGTGGGCGGGCTGGTCCACGCGCTGGTATGGCGAATTGTTCCGCGATGAGGCCATGATGAGTGCGGTAGGATTAAGCCTGACCATTGCCGCCTGTGCGGCAACCATGGCGGCTATTCTCGGCACTATCGCTGCGGTAGTGATGGTACGCTTCGGGCGTTTTCGCGGCTCGAATGGCTTTGCGTTCATGATAACCGCGCCGCTGGTGATGCCGGATGTGATAACGGGTTTGTCGCTACTACTGCTGTTCGTGGCGCTCGGCCACGCCACCGGCTGGCCGTCTGACCGTGGCATGCTGACAATTTGGCTGGCGCACGTCACGTTCTGTACTGCCTATGTGGCAGTGGTTATCTCCTCGCGGTTGCGTGAACTTGACCGTTCGATAGAAGAGGCGGCGATGGATCTGGGGGCGACGCCGCTGAAGGTCTTTTTCGTTATTACTCTGCCAATGATTATGCCAGCGGTGATTTCCGGCTGGCTGCTGGCGTTTACCCTGTCGCTTGACGACCTGGTGATCGCCAGCTTTGTTTCCGGACCGGGCGCGACCACCTTGCCGATGCTGGTATTTTCCAACGTACGTATGGGGGTCAACCCGGAAATCAACGTCCTGGCGACGCTGATCCTGGGGGTGGTCGGAATTGTTGGTTTAATCGCCAGGTTTCTCATGGCAAGGTCTGAAAAGCAGCGTGTACGCGACATCCAGCGTGCAAGACGCGGCTGAACCGCTTAAAATCATTAGCGTTGTGTCATCGTCTCCCTGGTGTTTCCAGGGAGACGTTTTCATGGAAGGCCACAATTGCGATTCTTTTCTAAAACTGCGAATACACATGCCAGACCGAACGTCCCTGTCCTGGTGCAGGTGGCGGCGCTCGCTATTATTCTGATTCGTGCGCTGGATGTATTGATGATCCTCGGCCTGCTCGGTCCGCAAGGGATGATGGAGTTCGTCCATCGCAGCGTGCAGACCTGGGCGTTAACCCTGGTTTTTCTGGCCAGCCTGGTGCTGGTTTTTGTCGAAATCTGGTGTGCATTTTCGCTGATTAAAGGACGAAACTGGTCGCGCTGGCTGTACCTGTCGACCCAGGTGATCGCCGCCGTTTACCTCTGGGCTGCGTCGTTGGGCTATGGTTATCCTGAACTGTTCAGCATTCCCGGGGAATCAAAACGGGAAATATTCCGCTCGCTGGTGATGCAAAAACTGCCGGATATGCTGGTCCTGTGTCTGCTTTTTGTGCCCGCAGCCAGCCGTCGGTTTTTCCGTCTGCATTAACGGTGATACAATCCCGGCCCCTGGAATTTCAAAGGTCTTTGTATGCAGTGCGCACTCTATGATGCCGATCGCTGTCGCTCCTGTCAGTGGCTCGAACAGCCGGTGTCCCAACAGCTTGCCGCCAAAATGGCGGATCTCCAGCAACTGCTGTCCGCCTCGACGGTAGAAGAGTGGTGTGCACCGATTGGCGGCCCGGAAAGCGGGTTTCGTAATAAAGCGAAAATGGTGGTCAGCGGCAGTGTTGAAAAACCGCTGCTGGGCATGTTGCACCGCGACGGCACCCCGGAAGACCTGTGTGATTGCCCGCTGTATCCCGCTTCGTTTGCCCCGGTGTTTGCCGCGCTGAAGCCGTTCATCGCCCGGGCGGGCCTGACACCGTATAACGTCGCGCGTAAACGTGGTGAACTGAAATATCTGCTGCTGACTGAAAGCCAGCTCGACGGCGGGATGATGCTGCGGTTTGTGCTGCGCTCCGACACCAAGCTGGCACAGCTGCGCGCCGCGCTACCGGCGTTACAGGCTCAGCTGCCGCAGTTGAAAGTGATTTCTGTCAACATCCAGCCGGTACACATGGCGATCATGGAGGGTGAACAGGAAATCTTTCTCACCGAACAGCAGGCGCTGGCGGAACGTTTTAACGACGTGCCCTTGTGGATCCGTCCGCAAAGTTTCTTCCAGACCAACCCGACGGTTGCCAGTCAGCTGTACGCCACCGCGCGGCGCTGGGTACGCGAATTACCGGCGCAACATATGTGGGATTTGTTCTGTGGGGTCGGTGGATTTGGCCTGCACTGCGCCACGCCCGAAATGACACTCACTGGGATAGAAATTGCCCCGGAAGCCATTGCCTGTGCCAGGCAGTCGGCGACAGCGCTGGGCTTACACAATCTGCATTTTCAGGCCCTGGATTCCACCCAATTTGCGACCGCGCAGGGTAGTGTCCCTGAACTGGTGCTGGTCAATCCGCCACGTCGGGGAATAGGGAAAGCGCTGTGCGATTATCTGAGCGAGATGGCACCGCCGTTTATTATCTATTCCAGCTGTAATGCGCAGTCGATGGCGAAAGACGTTGGCCACCTGCCGGACTACCGGGTTGCCCGGGTGCAGCTGTTTGATATGTTCCCGCACACCGCGCACTACGAAGTGTTAACCCTGTTGATTCGCCGCTAAGCTCGCGCCGGGCAGGCTGACACCTGACCCGGCCCGGCGTTTACTTGCTCATGTTGTCTTTTTTCATGCCGTCTTTCGACATGTTATCCATTTTCCCCATACTGTCCTTTTTCATCGTCTCTTTCTTCATCCCGTCCTTGCACATCTCGTCTTTACAGGGTTTACCCATATTGTCTTTCGCCATTCCGTCATGGGACATCGCCATTTTATCTTTTGCCATTGTGTCTTTGCTCATGTTGTCGGCGGCCTGAACGTTAAACATTACCAGGGCAGAAACGGCAGCGGCGGCAAGCATCATCTTTTTCATGGTATTTCCTCGTTATTTAGGTTGGGGTTGTGTCGTCGTGAATTAGCTGCCACCAAACCAGTTGTAACCCTGGTCTTCCCAGTAACCGCCCGGGAAGCGATTGGTGACTTCAATGGATAAAACGTGTTTCGGGTTTTTGTACCCGAGCTTGGTGGGGATGCGGATTTTCATCGGATAACCGTACTTCGGCGGCAGAATTTGGTTATCCCAGGTCAGCGCCAGCAGCGTTTGCGGATGCAGGGCGGTGGCCATATCGATGCTGGTGTAGTAATCATCGGCGCAGCGGAAACTGACGTATTTCGCGCGGGTATCGGCCCCGATCAGCTGTAAAAACTGAGCAAACGGCACGCCCCCCCATTTGCCGATCGCACTCCAGCCCTCGACGCAAATATGGCGGGTCACCTGGCTTGCCTGCTGCATGTGGTATAACTCCGGCAGCGTCCAGGGTTTGGTGTCCCGCACCAGGCCACGAATTTCCAGCTGGAAGTCCCGCCCGTTGACCTGGGGGATATCGTCCTCGCCGTAAAAGGCGTTAAACGGAAAGGGGCGGGATATCTCGGATTCGGGGTATTCCGGTGCCAGATTACGGTGGCTGAAGAGAAAACCCTGCACCCGGTCGTTAAAGCGCGACATGCGGGACAGCGCTGTCTCTACGCTTTCGTTATCGCTGATATCACACCCGGTGAGCAGCATCACGCCACCCAGAGTCAAACCCTGGCGCAGCAGGCGGCGACGGTCCGGGCTTAACAGTTTCTCCGCATCTTTCACCAGATAGTGGGCGTCGCTGGCGGAGAGTGAGGTCGATTTTTTCATTCTATTGTCCTTAGCGTCCACGCAGCATGGCCAGTAACGTCCGTGGCACCAGCAGCACCATCAGCAGATGAATAATCACGAACAGGGCCATCGCACTCATGCAGAAAAAGTGGATGTAGCGCGCGGCCTCGTAGCCGCCAAGCATTTCCCGCAGCAGCGGAAACTGCACGGATTTCCACAGTACCAGCCCCGAGAGCAGTAGCCCGACGCCGAGCACAATCGCGCTGAGATAAGCCAGCTTTTGCACCATGTTGTAATGCCTCACGTCAGCGTGTTGTAACTTGCCGCGCAGGGCTGTCAGCAGGTCATCGCGCAATTGGCGTACAGAAAGCGGAAAGAATTTGCGGCGGAAACGACCGCTTAGGATGCCGAGCGTCAGATAGACTGCGCCGTTAATCACCAACACCCACATCATGGCGAAGTGCCATTGCAGCGCCCCGCCGAGCCAGCCGCCGAGGGTGAGGCTCGCCGGAAAGTCGAAATCAAACAGCGGAGAGGCGTTATAGATTCGCCAGCCGCTGAACATCATGCCCGCGATGGCGACGGCGTTGACCCAATGGCAGCAGCGCAGCCACAGCGGGTGGATCTTTTCTGGACGCGATGAGGACATGGTGGATTCTCCCCGGATGACATGTTTGCAGCATGCGCCGCATCGGGTCACCAGATCCTCACGGAAGTTTAAATAAAATGTGATAACTTGCGGCGCTCGCCTGCGTTAAGCTTTAGCAAAAGACTGTCGGTGGAACGCCATGAATAACCCAAAGAAAATACTGCTGGTTGAAGACGATCAGGATATCGCCACCTTGCTGCGGCTTAATTTGCAGGATGAGGGTTACGAGATTGTCCACGAAGCGGACGGTCATCAGGCCCTGGCGCAGCTCGAGAAACCTGTCTGGGATGCGGTTATCCTCGATCTGATGCTGCCCGGCGTTGACGGCCTGGAGATTTGCCGTCGTATTCGGCAGATGACGCGCTACCTGCCGGTGATCATTATCAGCGCCCGCACCAGTGAAACGCACCGCGTTTTGGGCCTGGAGATGGGCGCGGACGACTATTTGCCAAAACCCTTTTCGGTGCTGGAACTGATTGCCCGCGTGAAAGCGCTGTTCCGGCGTCAGGAAGCGATGGGGCAGAACATTCGCATGGAAGGCGGCCTGATTACTGCCCACGGGCTGGCTATCGATCCGCTGGCGCGCGAAGTGCGTCTGCGCGATGAGATTGTCGACTTAACCCCGCGCGAGTTTGACTTGCTGTACTGGTTTGCCCGTCATCCGGGGGAAGTGTTCTCTCGTCTGTCGCTGCTCGACCGGGTCTGGGGCTACCAGCACGAAGGCTACGAGCATACCGTCAACACCCACATCAACCGGCTGCGCATCAAAATCGAACGCGACCCGGCGGAGCCTGAAATCATTCTCACCGTCTGGGGTAAAGGCTATAAGTTTGCCAGCGATAAAACGGAGCCCGCTTTATGATCCGCCGTTTGAGCCTCAGCCAGCGGCTGACGCTGGTGTTCACCGCCATTTTACTGCTGTGCGCCGTAGCGGCGTGCAGCGTGCAGCTTTACAGTACCTCGCAATACGGCAGCGCGATGGTTCAGCGCCTTTCCGCCGGGCTGGCGCAGCAAATCGTCAACAGCGAACCGCTGCTGGATAAACAGGGGGATGTTAATCGCCAGACGCTCAAAACCCTGTTTGACAGGCTGATGAACCTGAACCCGAGCGTGGAGCTGTATCTGGTGTCGCCGGAAGGCGATTTATTGGCCGATGCGGCCCCGGCTGGACACATCAAACGACAGAAAATCGATGTGACACCGTTGCAGACCTTCCTCGGCGGCGCGGCGTGGCCCGTGTTTGGCGACGATCCGCGCAGCCTCGATAAACAGAAAGTCTTCAGCGTTGCGCCGGTGCGGTTAAACGGCGAATTACACTGCTATCTGTACATTATTTTGCAGGGCGAAAATCTCAATGCGCTGGCCGACAGCGCCTGGGAAAAAGCGCTGTGGAGCACGGTGCTGTGGTCGCTGCTGCTGGTGGCGCTGTTTGGCACGCTGGCGGGGATGATGGTTTGGTATTCGGTCACCCGCCCGGTCAAACGGCTGACCGCCGATGTGCGCGGTCTGGATCAGGACAGCATCAGCGCCATCAAACAACTGGCGCAGCAAACGCCGGAGCGCGAGCCCGCCAATGAGGTTGCGATCCTGCACAACACCTTTATCGAGCTGGCGCGCAAAATTGCCTGCCAGTGGGATCAGCTCTCTGACAGCGATCGCCAGCGCCGCGAGTTTATTGCCAACATTTCGCATGATTTACGCACCCCGCTGACGTCATTGCTCGGCTATCTGGAAACCCTGTCGATGAAAGCCGACAGCTTGTCGCCGGAAGATAACCGCCAGTATCTGGCGATTGCCCTGCGCCAGGGCCACAAGGTGCGCCATCTGTCACAGCAGCTGTTTGAACTGGCGAAACTTGAGCATGGCGGGATCAAGCCGCAGCTGGAACGCTTTGCCATCGGGGAGCTGATTCAGGACGTGGCGCAGAAATTCGACCTGGCGATTGAAACTCGTCAGTTGACATTGCAGGTCGAGATGCCGCGCTCGCTGCCGTTGGTGAATGCCGACGTGTCGATGATTGAACGGGTGGTGACCAATCTGCTGGATAACGCCGTGCGCCACACTCCGCAGGGCGGCACCATTCAGCTGCGCGTCTGGCAGGAAAACGCGCAACTGCAGGTGGAAGTGGCCGACAGCGGGCCGGGGGTAGAGGCAGAGTTGCGAGAGCAGCTGTTTCAGCGTCCTTCGGCGCTCAATGCGCGACGGGCCCGTGAGGACAGGGGCGGATTAGGGCTGTTGATCGTGCGGCGAATGCTGGAATTGCACGGGGGCGGTATTCGGCTGGTGGATGCCACGCCGGGGGCCTGTTTCCGTTTTTACGTGCCGTTATAAGCCGTTATATATGCAAAAGCCGGGCGCAATGGCCCGGCTTGATAATCAGCACTCTTCCGCTTACTGCGGGAACCACTGCTGGCTGATTTTATGGTACGTTCCGTCTGCTTTAATCGCTTTCAGCGCTCCGTTCAGTTTTTCCAGCAGCGCTTTGTTGTCCGGACGAACGGCAATCCCCAGACCGGTACCGAAATACTGGGCATCGGTCACTTTCGGCGTGGCGGTGCCCAACTGCGGATTGGTTTTCAGCCACTCATTCACGACCGCAGTATCGCCAAACACCCCATCGATACGGCCATTTTTCAGGTCAATAATCGCATTCTGGTAGCTGTCGTACGCCACAGTTTTTACTTCCGGGTGCTTATCCTGCAAGTATTTCTGATGCGTGGTGCCGTTTTCCATCCCGATGCGTTTGCCTTTCAACTGCTCAAAAGAGGTGAACTCGCCCTTTTTCGCAATCACCAGCGCTGAGTTGGCGTAGTACGGGTCGGTGAACGCCACCTGCTTACTGCGCTCAGGCGTGATGTCCATCCCGGAAATCACCGCGTCGTATTTTTTGAATTTTAGCGACGGGATCAGGCTGTCAAACGCGTGGTTGGTGAAGGTGCAGTCCGCCTGCATTTGTTTGCATAACGCTTTCGCCAGATCGATATCAAAACCGGCAATCTGATTATTGGCATCGAGAGATTCAAACGGTGGATAGGTGGCGGAGACGCCAAAGCTGATTTTGTCAGCCGCAGCCGCGCCTGCGGCGAAAGAGGCAAGCAGCGCTGCCAGAATAAATTTCTTCATGGTAAAGCTCCCGTCGGTCAATCTTATGATGTTGTGCCGTGTCTGAGGCATGGGAGTTACCTTGCCACCTTGTGAATTATCATGCAATAAAAATGACTAAATATTTTACAGTGGACATAAAAAAGCGGGAAGTGAATCACTTGCCCGCTTTAGGTGATGCTTTCTTATGCAATATCAGTTACGGCGTTCGAACGCCAGTGCCTTACGTTCGATCAGGCGCATCATCAGGGTCAGGAGCCCGTTGACCACCAGATAGACCAGGCCTGCCGCGCCAAATACCATCACGTCATAGGTCCGGCCATACAGCAGCTGCCCGTGACCCATCACTTCCATCAATGTGATGGTGTACGCCAGAGAGGTACTCTTGAACACCAGCACCACTTCGTTGGAGTAAGAAGAGAGGGCACGCTTAAAGGCATACGGCAGCAAAATCGCCAGAGTGTCTTTCTTGCTCATTCCTAACGCACCGCAGGATTGCCACTGGCCGTCCGGGATCGCGCGGATCGCGCCATAGAACAGCTGGGTGGTATAAGCGGCGCTGTTGAGCGACAGGGCAATCATCGCACACAGCCAGGGTTCAGAGAGCAGATGCCACAGCGCCGGATAGTTCTGCAACTGTGGGAACTGGCCCGGGCCGTAGTAAATCAGGAAAATCTGCACCAGCAGCGGCGTACCGGTAAACAGTGTGATATAGGCGCGGACAATCCACACCAGCACCGGCGTTTTCAGCGTCAGGATGATGGTGAAAATCAGCGACATAATCAGCGCCAGCACGATGGAGGCGACGGTCAGCGTCAGGCTGGTGTGCAGCCCTTTCAGCAGTTCGGGTAAATACTCAAGCATCAGCCTGGTCTCCGTTCAAAGCGAGTCGCGCGCAGGTCAATGCGTTTGAGAATGTACTGACTGAGCAGGGTGATAACGAGGTAAATAGCCGCCGCCACGATGTACCAGGTAAACGGCTCCTGGGTACGGGTGGCGATGCTTTTGGTCTGCAACATCAAATCGTTCACGCTGATAAGCGACACCAGGGCGGTATCTTTCAGCAGCACCAGCCACTGGTTACCGAGCCCCGGCAGCGCATGACGCCACATCTGCGGCATCACCAGCCGGAAGAAAATCGCCGCTTTCGACAGCCCCAGCGCCTGGCCGGATTCCCACTGACCCTGTGGGACGGATTTCAGCGCACCGCGCAGCGTTTGTGAGGCATAGGCGGAATAGAGCAGCGACAGCGCAATCACGCCGCACAGGAACGGGCTGACGTCGAAGTTTTCAATTTGCACCTGAATCGGGATCTGCGCAAAACCGAGGTTCAGCGTAAAACCGTCTGACAGCAGGAGCAGCAGTTGTGAGGAGCCAAAATAGATAAACAGGACCACCAGAATTTCCGGTAATCCACGCAGTAGGGTGACCAGTCCGGTGCCGAGCCATGCGACAGGACGCCATTTCGCTGACTCCCACACCGCAAAGATCATCGCCAGCACCAGGCCAATCGCCAGCGCACAAACGGCAAGGCCGACGGTCATCCCGGCGGCGCTTGCTAATGGAAACATTTCGTTCATCAAGAATTACTTCTGGAACCATTTGCTATAGATGGTCTGGTAAGTCCCATCCTGCTTCACTTTGTCGAGCGCAGCATCCAGTTTCTGCTGCAGATCGGTGTTGCCCTGACGCACGGCGATGCCGAGGCCGGTACCAAAGTACTCTTTATCCGTCACTTTATCGCCGATGGCGGCCAGTTTCGGATCGGCTTTCAGCCATTCAGTGACCACGGCGGTATCACCGAACACCGCGTCAATACGACCATTCTGCAGATCCAGTTTGGCGTTCTGGTAGCTGTCGTATGGCACGGTAGTGATTTCCGGATGTTTATCCATGATGAACTTCTGGTGCGTGGTGCCGTTCTGCATCCCAACCTTTTTGCCTTTCAGCGCGGCGATATCAGCCACCTTGCCTTTCTGGCCCACGAACAGGGCGGAGTTATCGTAGTAAGGCTTGGTGAACAGGACCTGTTTTTCACGCTCAGGGGTGATGTCCATGCCGGAAATGACGGCGTCAAAACGACGGAATTTCAGGCTAGGGATCAGGCTGTCGAAGGCCTGGTTAGTGAAGGTACAGGTGGCGTCGATTTGTTTACACAAGGCGTTCGCCAGGTCCACGTCGAAACCGACAATCTTATTGCTGGCATCCATCGATTCAAACGGAGGGTAGGACGCTTCCATCGCAAAACGAATGGTCTGTGCTGCACCGGCGGACAGGCTGACGCTGGCCAGCAGCGCGGCAATCACGATTTTTTTCATTGTCATTGTTCCCGATTACATCAGTGTGAAAGATAGTTTTTAAAGGCGTCGGTCTGCGGATGGGCAAAGCACTCCGCGTCCCCTTGCTCGACAATATGACCGTTTTCCATATACACCACCCGACTGGCGGTTTTACGCGCCACTTCGACTTCATGGGTCACGATAACCTGGGTAATCTGAGTTTGTGCCAGCTCGCGAATGATGCTGACAATCTGGGCGGTGATTTCCGGATCCAGTGCGGCGGTTGGCTCATCAAACAGCAGAACCTGTGGTTCCATCATCAGCGCCCGGGCAATCGCCACACGTTGTTGCTGGCCGCCGGATAAATGCAGCGGATAGCGGTCGCTATACGGCTTCAGGCGCAGACGTTCCAGCAGCTTTTCAGCGCGAGCCAGAGCCTGCTCTTTGGATAAGCCGAGCACGCGACA
This sequence comes from Scandinavium lactucae, assembly GCF_033843265.1. Lineage (NCBI taxonomy): Bacteria > Pseudomonadati > Pseudomonadota > Gammaproteobacteria > Enterobacterales > Enterobacteriaceae > Scandinavium > Scandinavium lactucae. The sequence goes on along the minus strand of NZ_JAWXRD010000040.1, from coordinate 981,735 downwards.
TGGCGCTTCAATCAGGTTTTGCAGCACGGTCAGGTGCGGCCACAGGTTGTACTGCTGAAAGACCATACCGACGTTCTGACGCAGGTCACGAATCGCTTTATCAGAAGGGGCTTTGCTGAAATTGAATTGAGTTCCTGCAATGGAAAGCGTGCCGGAGCGGGGCATCTCCAGCAGGTTAAGAACGCGCAACAGCGAGCTTTTTCCCGCGCCGCTAGGGCCAAGCAGCACCAGCGTTTCACCCTGCGAGCAATCCAGGGTTATGTCGAACAGCGCCTGATGTGCGCCGTAAAAGCAGTTAATGCCTTCTAGTTTTATACTCATCCGGGAAATCTGACACCGATAGCTATTGAGGCCGCAAATAGTAACGTTCACAGAATAGTTATGCAATATTTCTGCGTTAAAACTTAAATATAAACCACGTTTAACCTTAAAGTTAGCACAATATAGCGAGGGTGTAGGGGCGATAAAATAAATGTCGGCATTCTGTGATGAATGCCGACATTTTACCTGAGTTATTACGGGGGGATTTTACTTAGAGAGAGTCTGGCGCAGGGTACCCGCCGGGGCGTGGACGGTGCCGCCGAGGTAGCGCACGTCGTCTACAGCCCAGCATTGGCCTTCCCTAATCATCAGCACTTCATCCTGCCAGCTGTTGGAACCCTGCTTCAGTTCTACACGCAGCGGAATGTTGCGGGCATCGGTATTTGGGATGGTGGAGGCGTCGGCCACAACGGCGCTGTCAGGTGCTGTCGTGCGGCTTGAGAACAGGTCCTGTTGCATCAGCGCACGTTTGTTCGGATCGTTATTCGCATCGTTAAGCACTTTGGCGAGGTCGTCGCTCAGGTAGGGGCGCAAAGCGGTCAAATCGTTGTTGCGGTGCTGAATGCGATAGTCGTAAAACTTCTGAGCCACGGTGTCCGGGCCGCCTTCTACGCATGCGCCAGACCGGGTACCAATATCTTTATAGGCAGGCGTAACGGTGGTGCAGGCGCTCAGCAGAAGTGCGCAAGGGACAAGAAGTGCAGCGGCAGAGTAGCGCATGAGTGATTTCCTTATAGACTGAGTACGATTTAGATGTTTTCAAGCATAGCGTATCAGGACGATAATGTGTTTGACTAACCGAGCTAAGGCATTGAAGAAGGAGGATGAATGCAATTTTCAACTACACCGACCCTGGAAGGGCAAACTATCGTGGAATACTGCGGCGTCGTCACCGGCGAAGCGATTCTGGGTGCCAACATTTTTCGTGATTTTTTTGCCGGGATCCGCGATATCGTTGGCGGGCGTTCTGGTGCGTATGAGAAAGAACTGCGCAAGGCGCGAGAAATCGCGTTCCAGGAACTGGGTGAACAGGCCAAAGCGCTGGGCGCGGATGCAGTGGTCGGCATCGACATTGATTACGAAACCGTCGGTAAAGACAGCAGTATGTTGATGGTCAGCGTCAGCGGTACCGCCGTTAAAGTGCGTCGATGAAGCGTTGCTTACTGATGTCCCTGGCGCTGCTATTGACAGGCTGCGCCAGTAAAAAGGATGCCGGGCAGCCGCCTCTGGTAAGCAAACCGGGCTATATGCTGGATACCAGCCATCCGTCGCCCAATGCTTACCCGCGCGTCAAAGTGCTGGTTATCCATTACACTGCCGGAGATTTTGAAAATTCTCTGGCGACCCTGACGGATGACAAAGTCAGCGTGCATTACCTGGTCCCCGAAAATCCACCGCAGCAAAAGGGTAAGCCGCTTATCTGGCAGCTGGTGCCGGAACAGGATCTGGCCTGGCATGCGGGGGTGAGTTTCTGGCGCGGGGCCACGCGCATCAATGACACCTCGATTGGTATTGAACTGGAAAATAAAGGCTGGCAGACCGTCGCAGGGGAAAAAAGCTTTACCCCGTTTGCCCAGTCACAAATCAACGCTTTGATCCCGCTGGCCAAAGACATCATTGCGCGGTATCACATTGAGCCGCAGAACGTGGTCGCCCATGCCGATGTTGCCCCGCAGCGTAAAGTCGATCCTGGCCCGCTCTTCCCGTGGCAGCTGATGGCGCAGCAGGGGATAGGCGCATGGCCGGATGCGAACCGGGTGGCGTTCTATCTTAATGGGCGTCTGCCGTCGGAGCGCGTGAACACGGGGGCGGTGCTGGATGTGCTTGCGCGTTATGGCTATGAGGTGGCACCGGGCATGACAGCCGATCAGAAGAAACGCGTGATTATGGCGTTTCAGATGCATTTCCGGCCAGCTCGCTACGACGGCATCGCAGATGCACAAACCCAGGCCATCGCCGAAGCGTTACTGGAAAAATATGGCCAGGGTTAAAGGCTGAGCGTTAGCGCGGCAGTTTCCCGTGATCTTTCAGCCAGTGGGCGGTCTGCACGATCCCTTGATCGAGGGTGACAATCGGCTGATAGCCGAGCTCTTGCTCGGCACGGCTGATGTCCAGAGTGAAATCAAAGTTCAGTTTGGACACCCCGTAGTGGGTGAAAGAGGGTTCTTTCGCCGCTTTATTGCCGAAACGCTCCATGCTGCGGGCCACCATATCCAGCATCGGATACGGCACCGACCGGATGCGGCAGTGAATATCCAGCTCGTGGATAAGCTTCTGCACGATGCTTTTCAGGCTGCGCGGCTCGCCGTTGGTGATGTTATATGCCCGGCCTGACGGCAGCGAATCACACTGCGGCTGGCTCGCCAGCCACATCGCATGTACCGCGTTTTCGTAATAGGTCATATCCACCTGCGCCGCGCCGCCACGTGGCAGCAGTACGCTGCCGTAATGGTGCATCATCTGCGCCAGACGCGGAATAAACACTTTATCGTGCGGGCCAAACAGGCTTTGCGGACGCAGCACCGTGAAACGGGTGTTTGGGTTGGCCTGCGCCAGCAGTTTAATCACCTCTTCGCCAGCGGCTTTGCTGCGGGCAAATTCATTGGCAAAACGCTGCGGACGGAAATCTTCTTTGACGTCGCGATGGTGGTGATAATCAAAATAGAGCGACGGGGATGAGATATGAATAAAGTTGCGCACCCCCCAGGCCACGGACCATTCGCCCAGACGACGCGTGGCGCGCACGTTGGCTAAATCGAACGCTTCCTGGGTGCCCCACGGGGAGGTGAAAGAGGAGCAATGCCACAGGGTATCGATTCCGGCGAGCATCACCTTTGCCTGCGATGACACCAGCTCGGTCAAGTCCGCCGGGACAAACTCAGCGCCCATTTTTTCCAGCAACCGTCCCATCGCTTCATTGCGACCGGTTGCTCTGACGCTGATGCCTTTACGGCGCAGATATTCCACCGCATTACGGCCTAAACCGCTGGTGGCTCCGGTGACCAAGACCTTCATATCCATCCACTGTGTTTGAAAAGAATTTCGTGCGCATTTTTCCGTGAATTACGCTGAGTTGCAATGAGAAACTGCGAAGAATCATCCCTGATTACGCTATTTGCGCGTGATTTCTTCGGCGAGCGTCACAATTCGTTTCGCCATGCCCCGAAAAATAAACAGATGCGCCGGGATCATCAGCAGCCAATAGAATAAGCCTGGCATACCGTGCGGATGCCACCAGGCGCGCACGTCGATTTCGCGATGGTCGCCTTTATCCTTTAGCGTAAAACTCAGGCGGCCCAGCCCCGGTGCTTTCATGCCAAACAGCAGCGACAACTGTTTGTGCGGCTCGACGATGATAACCTTCCAGCTGTCCACCGCATCGCCGGTCTCCAGCATTTCACGTGCCGGGCGACCTTTCGCCAGCTTATGACCGATCGCGCGGTCCATCCCGGCGCGGATATCCCACAGAATATTGCCGAAGAAATAACGCTCTTTGCCGCCAAGACGATTGACCACCTGCCACAGCGCATCCAGGCTGGCGGAAGTACTGACGGTACAGCCCGCCTGCTTTGGAAAGTACCCATATTCTGGCCGCCAGCGGGCAAACGCCTGGGCGTCATAGCCCCAGTCGCTGGAGTTCATCAGCTGTTGTTCTTCTTGCAACGTGCTTTTGACCGCCTCATCAAAGGAGATCAATGGCTGCGGGATAAGCGCTCGCAGTGGCGTGTCATCTGCCAGCAGATCGTGTTTTAGTCCCTGGATCAGCGCCTTGGCGGTGGTCGGCGGCACAGAGGTAATGACGTTCAAAAACCACACCGAAATCCAACTGGTGGGGAAGGGAATGGGGATCAGCAGACGATGACGGCCACTGATCCGCATGAAATGCTCGAACTGCTGCTGATAGCTCAGCACTTCCGGCCCGGCGGCTTCGAGAACGCGATGTTGCTCTGCCGGATGATGGAGCAATTCCACCAGGTAAAAAAGCAGGTTTTCCAGCGCAATTGGCGTGGTACGGGAGCGAACCCAGCGCGGTGGGGTCAGTACCGGCAGGTTGTAAACCATGTCGCGCATGACTTCAAATGCCGCCGATCCCGCGCCGACAATAATGCCCGCACGCAGTTCGGTGACCGGAATACCGGCTTCGCGCAGCAGTTCTCCGGTGATTTGACGCGCACGCAGGTGATCAGACTGTTGATGTTCCGGGGCCTGCAACGAGCTTAAAAAGATAATCTGTTTCACCGGCTGCTGGCGCAAAGCATCGCGCACATTGAGCGCCACCTGACGCTCATGGGCGACGAAATTGCCGCCTTCGCCCATGCCGTGAACCAGAAAATAGACCGTGTCTACGCCGTCCAGCAGGGCGGGCAGTTCGGTGGGCCAGTTGAGATCGAGGGGATGACAGCTGACGCCAGGCAGCGCCAGCTTTTGTAAACGATCCGTGTTGCGTGCCGCAGCCCGCACGGTCATACCGCGCGCGCTGAGTTCGGTGACCAGATGCTGGCCAATGTAGCCGCTGGCACCAAGCACCAGAATTGTCTGCACGTTAGCCCCTACGGTTCAGAAATGATTTCCAGTGACCAACCACCTCTTCGAGCTGCTGGCGATTAACGTCCAGATGCATCACCAGGCGCACAATCGGTGAGGCGTTGATCAGCACCCCGTTGGCACGCAGATGTTCGCCCAGGGCGGCGGCGTTGTCTTCACCGACGCGCACGAACAGCATGTTGGTGTCATGGCGCATCACGTCTGCCCCAATGGCTTTCAGCTGTTCCGCCATCCACGCGGCATTGTCGTGATCTTCCTGCAAACGCTGCACGTTATTTTTCAGCGCATACAGACCCGCCGCTGCCAGAATGCCCGCCTGGCGCATCCCGCCGCCGGTCATTTTACGCCAGCGATTGGCGCGCTTGATGTAATCGGCGTTGCCGACCAGCAGGGAGCCGACCGGCGTGCCCAGGCCTTTAGACAGGCAGATGGTGAAGGAGTCGCAATATTGGGTCACGTCTTTCAGCTCGCAGCCGTAGGCCACGATGGCGTTAAAGATACGTGCCCCGTCAACGTGTAGGCCCAGTCCGCGCTCACGGGTAAATTCCCACGCCTGTTTCAGGTATTCGCGCGGCAGCACTTTGCCGTTGTGGGTGTTTTCAAGGCTGAGCAGTTTAGTGCGGGCGAAGTGAATATCGTCGGCTTTGATTTTGGCCGCGACTTTGTCGAGCGGCAGAGTCGCATCGCTGGCGGCATCAATTGGCTGAGGCTGGATGCTGCCGAGCACTGCGGCACCGCCTGCTTCGTACAGATAGTTATGCGCCCCCTGACCGACGATGTACTCTTCGCCACGTTCGCAGTGGCTCAGGAGCGCCACCAGGTTAGCCTGTGTGCCGGTCGGCAGGAACAGGGCGGCTTCTTTCCCGCCCAGCTCCGCCGCGTAGCGTTGCAGTTCATTCACGGTCGGGTCATCCCCGTACACATCGTCCCCGACCGGGGCGGCCATCATCTGTTCCAGCATGGCGCGCCCAGGGCGGGTAACGGTATCACTACGTAAATCGATCACGGCATTTCCTTTTTTCCATCAGGGTTATGCCTCTCTTTTTACCTGAGCCAGTTGGTTTTCGCCAGTTCGATAACCTCATCCCCGCGTCCACTGATGATCGCGCGCAACATATACAGGCTGAATCCTTTGGCCTGCTCAAGTTTAATCTGCGGTGGAATAGCTAATTCATCTTTCGCCACCACCACATCGACCAGTACCGGCCCGTCGGTGCTGAAGGCCTGTTGCAGCGCTTCATCAAGGTCTGCGGCTTTCTCCACCCGAATGCCGGTAATGCCGCAGGCTTCGGCGATGCGCGCAAAGTTGGTGTCGTGCAGTTCGGTGCCGTCGGTCAGATAGCCTCCGGCTTTCATTTCCATTGCCACGAAGCCAAGCACACTGTTGTTAAAGACCACGATTTTCAGCGGCAGTTTTAGCTGCGCCACCGACAGGAAGTCGCCCATCAACATGCTGAAACCGCCGTCGCCGCACATCGCCACCACCTGGCGGTCCGGCATGGTCGCTTTCGCACCCAGCGCCTGCGGCATGGCGTTGGCCATCGATCCGTGGTTGAACGAACCGAGCAGGCGGCGTTTGCCGTTCATCTTCAGGTAACGCGCGGCCCATACCGTCGGGGTGCCAACATCGCAGGTGAAGATCGCATCATCGTCGGCGAAGTGGCTGATTTGCTGGGCCACATACTGCGGATGAATGGCTTTCTCGCTGGGCTTCGCGAGGTCGTCGAGTCCTTTACGCGCATCGCGGTAATGCTCCAGCGCTTTGTCGAGAAACGCCCGGTCGTTTTTCTCTTCCAGCAGCGGGGTAAGCGTCGCGAGTGTGGCCTTAATATCGCCGACCAGCGCCATGTCTACTTTGCTGTGCGCCCCGATGCTGGCCGGGTTGATGTCTATCTGAATGATTTTGGCATCGCTGGGGTAGAACGGGCGATACGGGAACTGGGTGCCGAGCAGCACCAGGGTGTCGGCGTTCATCATGGTGTGGAACCCGGATGAGAAGCCGATTAGCCCGGTCATGCCGACGTCGTACGGGTTGTCATATTCGACATGCTCTTTGCCGCGCATAGCGTGGACAATCGGTGATTTCAGCTTTCCGGCAAATTCCAGCAGCTCTTTATGCGCCCCGGCACAGCCGCTGCCGCACAGGAGAGCAATATTATTCGAGTAGCGCAGCAGTTGGGCCAGCTTGCGCAGTTCTTCCATTTCTGGCACCACTACCGGCTGCGGGGCGTGATACCAGTGGGAGCTGGCGCTTTCCGGAGCCGCTTTCAGCGCGACATCCCCGGGCAGCACAATCACTGATACTCCACGGTTAAGCACCGCTTTGCGCATCGCAATCGCCAGCACCTGCGGAATTTGCTCCGGGGAAGAAACCAGTTCGCAGTAATGGCTGCATTCGCGGAACAACTCCTGCGGATGGGTTTCCTGAAAATAACCGCTGCCAATTTCGCTGGACGGAATGTGGGCGGCGATCGCCACTACCGGCACGTGGTTGCGATGACAGTCAAACAGGCCGTTGATCAGATGCAGGTTGCCCGGCCCACAGGAACCGGCGCAGACCGCCAGTTCGCCGGTAAGCTGAGCTTCAGCCCCGGCGGCAAAGGCGGCCACTTCTTCATGGCGCGTCGGCATCCACTCAATCGTGCCCATGCGGTTCAGGCTGTCACTCAGCCCGTTCAGGGAGTCACCCGTCACACCCCAGATTCGTTTTACCCCGGCTTGTTCAAGCGTTTTCGCAATATAAGAAGCAACTGTTTGTTTCATGGGATTCCATCTCCTTTTTGTGATACCGCTTACAAGCTTAGATGAAACTCACTGGAGTGCCCGGGGCGATTAATCAGGTCAGGTGTCAGGCCAGAACCAAATCGCTTTGCGGATGGCAGGAGCAGGCCAAGACATAGCCCTGCTGCTGCTCTTCTTCACTCAGCGTCATGGTACTGGTGACGCGATACTCCCCGCTGACCACCCGGGTTTTGCAGCAGCCGCACACGCCCGCGCGACAGGCAGCATTGACCGCCACGTGATTGCTTTCCAGCGCTTCCAGCAGTGTAGTCCCGACCGGCGCATAAAATGCTTTCGCCGGTTGCAGGGTGGTGATTTTCAGTCCACTGGTTGCCGCTTCCGCCACCGGGGTGAAGAATTGTTCTTTGTAGAAACGCGTCACGCCCAGCGCTTTCACATTTTCTTCCACCCAGTCCATGTAGGGGGCCGGACCGCAGGTCATTACTGTGCGTTGTGCGAGATCAGGCACGCTTTCGAGTATTGATGCGCTGAGGCGTCCGGCGACAAACCCGTGGGCGGCGTGATGCTCTGCTACCAAGGTCAGCGGATACTGCCGCCATTCGTCGGCAAAAATCACATCTTCTGGTGAACGCACGCTAAAAATCACCTGCACGTCGGTGTCCGGACGATATTTTGCCAGCCAACGGCGCATCGACATCACCGGCGTAACGCCGCAGCCTGCCGCCAGCAAAAGCATCTTATCGTCAGGTTTATCGTCGCAGGTGAATTCCCCTTGCGCATCGGACAGCCACAGATAGTCGCCGCGTTTCACTTCGCGCGTCAGCCATTCCGAGCCTTTCCCGTCATCAATTCGCCGCACGGTCAGCGTGATGTATTCGCTCACGCCGGGCGTAGAAGACAGGGTGTAGGCGCGCAACGTGTCCGCCGTATTGCGGATACTGACCAGCGCATATTGCCCGGCGCGATAGGGATAATGGTCGTGACAGAGCAGCGACAGGGTCCACACATCCGGGGTTTCCTGCTGAATGTGATGCACCTGCATCCGCCACGGGCATTGAGAAGTGGGCATAGTCATCGTGGTCTCCTTACGCGCACAGCATCTGCTGTAAGTCCTGCTCAACGGTGGTAATCGAACGCAGGCCAAACTTGTCGTTCAGCACCGCCAGCAGGTCAGGGGTCAGGAAGCCTGGCGCGGTAGGGCCGGTGACGATGTTTTTCACTCCAAGTGACAGCAGGGTCAGGAGGATAACGATGGCCTTCTGCTCGAACCACGACAGCACCAGTGACAGCGGCAAATCATTCACGCCGCAGCCCAGTTTTTCAGCCAGCGTCACCGCCAGGATAATTGCCGAGTAGGCGTCGTTACACTGTCCGGCGTCGACCAGACGCGGCAGGCCTTCGATGTTGCCGAAATCCAGTTTATTGAAGCGGTATTTCCCGCAGGCGAGGGTCATTACCAGGCAGTCGTCCGGCACGCTGGTGGCGAAATCGGTGAAATAGCTCCGTTCGGTGCGTTCGCCATCACAGCCGCCTACAAGGAAGATGTGACGCAGTTTTTCACGGCTGACCAAATCAATCAGCGTATCCGCTGCGCCAAGCAGCGTCTGACGGCCAAAGCCGACGGTGATCAGGTGCTCGATTTCGCTATATGGGAAGCCCGCCAGCTGTTGCGCCTGTTCAATCACCGGGGTGAAATCATCCCCTTCAAGATGGCTGACGTTTGGCCAGCCGACGATGCTGCGGGTCCAGATACGCTGATCATAATCGCCCACTGTCGGGTCGATAATGCAGTTGGAGGTCATCACCACTGGGCCCGGGAAGCGGGCAAATTCGACCTGCTGGTTCTGCCAGCCGCTGCCGTAGTTGCCGACCAGATGTTTGAATTTACGCAGCTCCGGGTAGCCATGTGCAGGCAGCATTTCGCCGTGGGTATAGACATTCACCCCGGTGCCTTCGGTTTGCAGCAGCAAATTGTAGAGATCTTTCAGGTCGTGGCCGGAGATCAGAATCGCTTTGCCCGCTACCGCTTTGACGTTGACCTGCGTCGGAGTGGGATGGCCGTAGGCGTTGGTTTCGCCGCTATCCAGAATACTCATCACCTTAAAGTTCATCTGGCCGATTTCCATCGAACATTCCAGCAGGGCATTCATGTCCGCAGGCCAGGTGCCGAGCCAGGCCATGATTTTATGGTACTGGGCATAAATCTCGTTATCGTACTGGCCAAGCACGTGGGCGTGTTCCATATACGCCGCAGCGCCTTTCAGGCCGTACAGGCACAGTAAACGCAGGCCAAGAATGTTGTCGCCAATGGCGGCTTTATCTTTGTTCGGGGTAAACATTTCGGCCTGGCGCTGTAACTCGCCGAGGTCATCGCTCACCAGCTGTAAATCGGCCATCGGGTTATCCACCGCGGCACGGGCATCTTTCGCCAGGCATTGTGCTTTCAAGGATTCGCGCAGGGCAATGGCCTCACGGGCGTAGCCCACGATGCGAGGGGAATCAAAGTTGACGTTGGTGAGAGTGGAGAAGAAGGCGCGCGGGGCGAAACTATCGACCTCATGGCTGATGATGTCCAACTCGCGGGCTTTCACCGCCCAGGCTGACAGCCCCTGCAGAGTGGCAATCAGTAGATCCTGAAGGTCAGAGGTTTGTGCCGTTTTGCCGCACATACCCTGGGCGTAAGCACAGCCGTTTCCGGCGGGAGTACGGATGGTTTGTTCACATTGCACACAGAACATGGTCACACCTTTTAAAGTTATATATAAAATGCATGTTTAAGGGTAAGCCTGTGATGCAGTGCTGAAAAGGGAATTATCGGGCAACTTAGCGGGAGATTGATTTAACGCAATTTTGGCGGCAGGAGACCTACCGCCAGAGAGGTAGATTAGGCGGAGAAAAAGGCCATCAGCAGCGGCACCAGCAGGCTCAGAATAAAGCCATGCACGATGGCCGCAGGCACGATTTCCACCCCGCCGGAACGTTGTAATACCGGCAGGGTGAAGTCCATCGAGGTCGCGCCGCAAATCCCCAACGCGGTGGAACGATGGCGTAGCACCAGACCCGGGATCAGCATAATAGCAATCAGTTCACGTGCCAGATCGTTAAAGAAGGCGGCACTGCCAATCACCGGCCCGAAAGATTCGGTCATTAAAATACCGGACAGCGAATACCAGCCAAAACCGGAGGCCATTGCCAGGCCGGTTTTCAGCGGCAGATCGAGAATAAAGGCGTTAATCACCCCGGCAAACAGTGAACTCAGCGCCACAACCACTGCCACAATCATTCCCCGACGATTAAGGACAATCTGCTTCAGGGTCATGCCGTTGTTTCGCAGTTGGATACCAATCAGGAATAAAAGGAATATCAAGGTATATTCGCTGGCTTCGGTGGCGTGCTGCAAAATGGGCCAGCCGGTAAGCCCCAACAGAAAACCGAGTAATACCACGCCGCACAGCTGCAATGATTCCAGAGCCATTGCAATTCGTGAGGGTAATTTCTCCTGCTGATGGTTATGGTGCCACGGGAGCGTTCGTTCGAGCCACAGCAGGGCAATAATATTGCACAGCAGAATAACCACAATGCTGACCGCTGAATAATGAAATATGGCAAGAAGATTACTGGAGAGATTATCCAGAAAGGCCAGGCTGATGCCCATGAAAAACAGAATAACGTAAACAATCCAGCTCAGCAGGCGGTTAATCAACTGCAGGGCAGAACGGTGACGCAGTGGAATCAGATAGCCGGCAATCAGCGGCACAAGAATAATCAGCAGTCCCGAAAACATGAACGGTCAGGTCCTTAATAGTGTCAAAAGCGCACCTGACACTACCGAAACCGCGGAGGGGAGTAAAGCGGGGAGAAAAAAGAAAAGGCCCGGCAGTGCCAGGCCTTTAGAAAAATCACTAATGATTAATCGCGTTTTTCCAGCAGAGTGCGGTACAGCACGCCGCCGAGGATGCCGCCGATGATTGGCATCGCCCAGAACAGCCACAGCTGTTGCAGCGCCCAACCGCCCTGGAAAATAGCCACCGCGGTGCTACGTGCCGGGTTCACAGAGGTGTTGGTTACCGGGATGCTGATCAGGTGGATCAGGGTCAGCGCCAGGCCGATGGCAATAGGGGCGAAGCCCGCCGGAGCGTGTTTATCGGTTGCGCCGAGGATAACCAGCAGGAAGCCACAGGTCAGCACGATTTCAATCACGATAGCAGACAGCATCGAATAGCCGCCCGGGGAGTGCTCGCCGAAGCCGTTAGAGGCGAAACCACTTGCCGCCGCGTCAAAGCCGGTTTTACCGCTGGCAATCAGATACAGAATTGCCGCAGCAATAATGCCGCCGATGAGCTGAGCCACAATATAACCAATAATGTCTTTAGCCGGGAAACGACCGCCAGCCCACAGACCCAAGGTCACTGCTGGGTTAAAATGACCACCGGAAATATGGCCGACAGCATAAGCCATGGTCAGCACGGTTAAACCGAATGCCAGTGCCACGCCCGCGAAACCAATACCTAATTCCGGGAAACCTGCCGCCAGCACTGCGCTACCGCAACCACCAAATACAAGCCAGAATGTACCAAAGCATTCTGCAGCCAGTTTTCTGAACATAACCACCTCAAAGAAATAACAGTGACGGTGTCAGGAAATTCTGCACCGGACATTATTTATCGCCACAAAGGGAAGACGACATAATTAAGAACCGTTATTTTAAGAACTAACGCCATCCCTTCACCAGTGAAATAAAGCCACTACTATTGATTTAAGTTAATGTCTGGTCATTCCTTGCACGTAGTTGAGGTAAAATGAGTATAGATTATTTTTTGCCAGTTAATTCTGATGTAAGAATAAATTTATCGCGAGTGGTTATTAATTATTTCGCTAGTAGTTTCTGTTGGTAAATATCACGGGCGTTTTTTGTCATCACCTGACTTTGTTTCAGGTATCACCACCCGTCGCCTGCCGCTATACTCCTGTTAACGAAAGGGAACTTTTCAGGTGGAGGGCGTATGCTTCTCGAAAGAGTGGAAATCGTGGGCTTTCGCGGCATCAACCGCTTATCGTTGATGCTGGAACAGAACAATGTCTTAATCGGTGAAAACGCATGGGGTAAATCCAGCCTGCTGGATGCACTGACCCTGTTGTTGTCGCCTGAATCTGAGCTCTACCATTTTGTGCGCGAAGACTTCTGGTTCCCGCCGGGGGACGTGCTGGGTCGCGAACACCATCTGCATATCATCCTCACCTTTCGCGAGCTAGAGCCTGGCCGCCATCGCGTGCGCCGCTATCGCCCGCTGGACGCGTGTTGGGTGCCGGGGCCGGACGAGTATCAGCGCATTCATTACCGGCTGGAAGGCGAACTGGCGGAAGACGGCAGCGTGATGACCCTGCGCAGCTTTATTGATGGCAATGGCCGTCCGCTGCCGCTCAAGGATATTGATACTCAGGCGCAGCATCTGGTGCGCCTGATGCCGGTGCTTCGCCTGCGTGATGCCCGCTTTATGCGCCGGATCCGTAACGGCACGGTGCCGAACGTGCCGGACGTCGAAATCACCGCCCGTCAGCTCGATTTTCTCTCCCGCGAGTTGGTCACCAGCCCGCAAAATTTATCCGATGGTCAGATTCGCCAGGGTTTATCGGCGATGGTGCAACTGCTGGAACACTATTTTTCCGAACAAGGCACCGTGCAATCGCGCCATCGCCTGATGCGGCGTCGCTCGCATGACGAGCAGCGCAGCTGGCGTTACCTCGATATCATCAACCGGATGATCGACAAACCCGGCGGGCGCAGCCATCGGGTGATCCTGCTCGGGCTTTTCTCCACGCTGTTACAGGCCAAAGGCACGGTGCGGCTCGATAAAGACGCACGCCCGCTGCTGTTGGTGGAAGATCCGGAGACCCGGCTGCATCCGATTATGCTGTCGGTGGCCTGGAATCTGCTCAACCTGCTGCCGCTCCAGCGCATCACCACTACCAATTCCGGCGAACTGCTGTCGATGACCCCGGTGGAGCATGTCTGCCGTCTGGTGCGCGACTCCTCCCGGGTTGCCACCTGGCGTCTGGGGCCGGACGGCCTGAGCGCGGAAGACGGGCGGCGCATCGCGTTTCATATTCGCTTTAATCGGGCCTCATCGCTGTTTGCCCGCTGCTGGCTGCTGGTAGAGGGCGAGACTGAAACCTGGGTGATCAACGAGCTGGCGCGTCAGTGCGGTCATCACTTCGATGCCGAAGGGATTAAAGTCATCGAGTTCGCGCAGTCAGGCCTTAAACCGCTGATCAAGTTCGCCCGGCGGATGGGCATTGAATGGCATGTGCTGGTGGATGGCGACGAGGCCGGGAAAAAGTACGCTGCCACGGTGCGCGGCCTGCTGAATAACGACCGGGAGCTGGAGCGTCAGCATTTGACCACGCTCCCGGCGCTCGATATGGAGCATTTTATGTATCGCCAGGGCTTCGATGACGTTTATCACCGGGTGGCGCAAATTCCGGAAGGGCTCCCGATGAATATGCGACGGGTAATCATCAAGGCGATTCACCGTTCGTCAAAACCGGATCTGGCCATTGAGGTGGCGATGGAGGCGGGGCGACGCGGGGTGGAAGCCGTTCCTGTGCTGTTGCGTAAGATGTTTTCCCGCGTGCTATGGTTGGCACGCGGGCGGGCAGATTAGCGCTGGCATACCGTGACGGTTTGCGCCTGTAGGCCGTCGAGCAGCTCATAACGTCGACGGTATTCCGACCGTTTTTTGCTGGCAATCTCTTCCATTGGCTTACGCGGCATGGTCAGCGGCAGCAGATAATCACCGTTGGTGTCGAGGCTGCCGCCCAGTGATTCCCAGAAGCTGTTGTAATCCGCATGCAGCTTGTCCTGTTTTTTACGACGATAGCGAACGCTACGATAGATATGGGTTTCATTACTGACCGCGCGAATGACTTCTGCCTTCATCAATTGGCCCAGCACCATTGCGGTTTCCACCAGCAGACGTTTTGGGAACAGGCCGTTACAGGATTTGGTCGCACCCTGAATCAGCTCATGCGGGACGTGCGATTTCGCCCCCTGCATTCCGCCGATGTACATCGTTTGCTTGCCGTTGAACTCACATAAGGTAAAAGTAAGCTCGGCCAGCACGGTGTTTTCCGCATCGCTGAATACCAGCGTCGCTTCGCCTTCTTTATCGAGAAACGCATCGCACAGCAGGCGGATGCTAAAGACCTGCTCATCACGTCCAGTCAGGGTCGCGAGCGTTACGCCCCGGCGACTCAGCCAGGCATTCATCACCGGCATTGGCAGGTGCTCGGCCATGATTTCATAGTGCGACATCAGCGCCTGCGCAGCATTCTGACGCGGCATGTTCATTGACAGCCATGGGCGATGCAGGCGGCACGGTAAACCCGGTTGCACCTGTAACATCTCACGCAGTTGCGGCAGCGCTGCCAGGCGTGAGAGTAGGGTGGCAGTCGTGAACGGGGTCGCCAGTGAACGCAGAATAAATTTGCGGCGATAGGACGGATTTTTCCACGCCAGCCCCGGCATCAATTGGCCGCTACTCAACAGGCGAAACAGTTGCCAGCCGGTTTTTGGGGTCGGTTGTTCTGAATAAGAAAGTTCTGCGTTGAGTGACATTTGGAGAGCCTTGCCGGATTGAAAAGCCGACTTTATCAACGGCTTCTTCAACGTCGACACAACGAGTCAGACGCTTCACTGAAAGATAGGGTTTCGTTGAGGAAATGTTTAGATACAATCAACGACAGAAGACAAACATTCGGGATTTTTATGAAGCTAAAGGGAAAACGCAAAAAAGGTTACCTGATTCTGGCGGTGTTGGTGCTGCTGGGCGGGGTCTGGTTATGGCGGACGCTGAACGCGCCGTTACCGAGTTATCAGACGCTGATTGTCCGTAAAAGCGATCTGCAACAGAGCGTGCTGGCGACCGGGAAACTCGATGCTCTGCGTAAGGTTGACGTCGGGGCGCAGGTCAGCGGCCAGTTGAAAACGCTGTCAGTGGCGATTGGCGATAAGGTGAAAAAAGACCAGTTGTTAGGGGTTATCGATCCTGAACAGGCGCAAAACCAGATTAAAGAAGTGGAAGCCACGCTGATGGAGCTGCGCGCTCAGCGCTTACAGGCACTGGCGGAGCGTAAGCTCGCGCAGGTGACCTATGCCCGTAATCTGCAACTGGCAAAAACCCAGCTGATTTCGCGGCAGGATCTCGATACCACCGCCACCGACGTGGCGGTAAAAGACGCGCAGATTGGCACCATTGATGCGCAGATCAAGCGCAATCAGGCGACGCTCGACACCGCCAAAACCAATCTCGATTACACCCGCATTCTGGCCCCGATGGCCGGGGAAGTGACGCAAATTACCACTCTGCAAGGCCAGACGGTGATTGCCGCGCAGCAGGCACCAAACATTCTGACCCTGGCCGACCTCAGCACCATGCTGGTGAAAGCGCAGGTGTCTGAGGCCGACGTTATTCATCTTAAACCGGGGCAGAAAGCCTGGTTCACCGTGTTGGGCGATCCGCTCACCCGCTACGAAGGCACCCTGAAAGACATTCTGCCGACCCCGGAGAAGGTCAACGATGCCATTTTTTACTATGCCCGTTTTGAAGTGCCTAACCCGCGAGGCGTGCTGCGCCTGGAAATGACGGCTCAGGTGCATATTCAACTTTCCGGAGTCAACAACGTGCTGACCATCCCACTCTCGTCCCTCGGCGATGCGGTTGGCGATAATCGTTACAACGTGCGCCTGCTGCGTAACGGTGAGGTGAAAGAGCGCGAAGTGACCATCGGTACGCGCAACGACACCGACGTTGAAGTGGTGAAAGGGCTTGCAGAGGGCGATGAAGTGATTACCGGCGAGGGCAAACCCGGAGCGGCGAAATGACGGCGCTGCTTGAGCTGAGCGATATTCGGCGAAGCTATCCGTCCGGGGAGCAGAGCGTGGAGGTGCTGAAGGGTATTACGCTCAGCATCAATGCCGGGGAAATGGTGGCGATCGTCGGGGCATCCGGCTCCGGGAAATCGACGCTGATGAACATTCTCGGCTGTCTTGATAAACCGACCAGCGGCACCTACCGCGTGGCGGGAACCGATGTGGCGACACTGAACGGTGATGCGCTGGCCCGTCTGCGTCGGGAGCACTTTGGCTTTATCTTCCAGCGCTACCATCTGCTGTCGCATTTGACCGCCGCGCAAAACGTGGAAGTGCCAGCGGTGTATGCGGGCACCGAGCGCAAGCGTCGTCTGGAACGTGCGCAGCAATTGTTGCAGCGTCTCGGCTTGGGCGATCGCGTGGAGTATCAGCCGTCGCAACTTTCCGGCGGCCAGCAGCAACGGGTGAGTATCGCCCGGGCGCTAATGAACGGCGGACAGGTCATTCTGGCCGATGAACCGACCGGGGCGCTGGATACCCATTCCGGTGAGGAAGTGATGGCTATCCTGCATCAGCTGAAATCGCAGGGTCATACGGTAATTATTGTGACCCACGATCCGGCGGTGGCGGCGCAGGCCGAGCGGATTATCGAAATTCGCGATGGCGAAATTATCAGTAATCCCCCGCCGAAAATGGCCGTGGCGGGGGAAGCGAAGATCGCGGCGGCGGTGGAAATCACCGGCTGGCGGCAGTTTGTCAGCGGTTTTCGGGAAGCACTAACCATGGCGTGGCTGGCAATGGCCGCCAATAAAATGCGCACCCTGTTAACCATGCTCGGGATCATCATCGGCATTACCTCGGTGGTGTCGATCGTGGTGGTCGGTGATGCCGCCAAACAGATGGTGCTGGCGGATATCCGTGCGATTGGCACCAACACTATCGACGTCTATCCCGGTAAAGATTTTGGCGATGACGACCCACAGTATCAGCAGGCACTGAAATATGACGATTTGCTGGCTATCCAAAAACAGCCGTGGGTGCGTTCAGCGACGCCCGCCATCTCAAAAAGCCTGCGTTTGCGAGTGGGTAATACCGATGTGTCGGCAAGCGTTGAAGGCGTAGGCGCGCAGTACTTTAACGTCTACGGCATGACCTTTAGCGAAGGGAATACTTTCAATGAAGTGCAGCTTAACGGCCGGGCGCAGGTGGTGGTGCTCGACAGCAATACCCGTCGTCAGCTGTTCCCTAACAAAGCCAACGTGGTCGGTGAAATTTTGCTGGTGGGCAACACGCCCGCGACGGTGATTGGCGTGGCGGATGAGAAACAATCGATGTTTGGCAGCAGCAAAATTCTGCGCGTCTGGCTGCCGTATACCACCATGGCCGGGCGGGTAATGGGTCAGTCGTGGCTGAACTCAATCACGGTGCGGGTCAACGAAGGCTATGACAGCGCCCTTGCGGATCAACAGCTGACCCGACTACTGAGTTTGCGTCACGGGAAGAAGGATTTCTTCACCTGGAATATGGACAGCATCTTGAAAACCGCCGAGCGGACCACACATACACTACAGTTGTTCTTAACGCTGGTGGCGATTATCTCGCTGGTGGTCGGGGGCATTGGGGTGATGAATATCATGCTGGTGTCGGTCACCGAACGGACCCGGGAAATCGGTATTCGGATGGCAGTAGGGGCGCGTGCCAGCGATGTGCTGCAACAGTTTTTGATTGAAGCGGTGCTGGTGTGCCTGGTGGGCGGGGCGTTGGGTGTCAGCCTTTCGCTAATTATCGCCTTCACCTTACAACTGTTCTTGCCGGACTGGGGGATTGGTTTTTCCCCGTTGGCGCTGGTGATGGCGTTCATCTGTTCAACGCTGACCGGGGTGCTGTTCGGCTGGTTACCGGCGCGGAATGCGGCCCGGCTTGACCCGGTCGATGCGTTGGCGCGTGAATAAAAGACAGAAAAATGCCAGTCGTCAGGACTGGCATTTTGGTACACAATAAAGCGTAAGCGTTACGCAACTGCGGCGGCTTCAGCCTCGACAGGAACAATCACGCTAGCGTGGTTGCCTTTGGGTCCCTGATGGACATCAAACCGAACGGGCTGTCCGGCTTTTAACGTTCTGTAGCCATCCATCTGGATGGTGGAGTAATGCGCGAAGATATCTTCGCCGCCGCCTTCAGGGCAGATGAAGCCGAACCCTTTAGCATTGTTGAACCACTTAACAGTACCCATTTCCATACATCGACATCCTTCGAGAATCTTTATAATCAGATGGAAAGAACCGGTGGTGAAATCGGCGGGCTGTTCAAAACCTCGCCAACTCTCGCTTGTACAATTTAGATAAATCAGGCAACGCGTCAAGCGACAGTTAGCGAAGTTCGGTGAAAAATGCGCCAAAATTTGAAGCAGTTAACGCTATTGCAAGGAATGTGACGAAAGTCGCGAATAGCAGGAATGGCGAATGGCAGTAATAGAGGATAGTTATCTACGCTTTACTGTAGATTCATTAGAACTCGCTCTGGGAAGCCGACGGGATGTTTTCCGCCGGAGCGGCAACCGAAGATGAACACTGACAATGGGTAAGACGCGAGATTGGCTGGATTTTGACCAGCTTGCAGAAGACAAAGTGCGCGACGCGCTTCAGCCGCCGTCGATGTATAAAGTGATTTTGCTCAATGATGATTACACGCCGATGGAGTTTGTTATTGACGTGTTACAGAAATTCTTTTCTTATGATGTAGAACGTGCAACGCAACTGATGCTCGCCGTTCACTATCAGGGGAAAGCGATTTGCGGGGTGTTTACCGCGGAAGTCGCCGAAACCAAAGTTGCGATGGTGAACCTGTACGCCAAGGAGAACGAGCATCCGTTGTTGTGTACGCTGGAACAGGCCTGATTTCAGGCATTCAAATTGGGGGAGGTGCCTATGCTCAATCAAGAACTGGAACTCAGTTTAAACATGGCTTTCGCCAGAGCGCGCGAGCACCGTCATGAGTTTATGACCGTCGAGCATCTGTTGCTGGCTCTGCTCAGCAACCCATCTGCCCGCGAAGCGCTGGAAGCCTGCTCCGTGGATCTGGTGGCGCTGCGTCAGGAACTCGAAGCCTTCATCGAACAGACCACGCCGGTTCTGCCTGCCAGCGAAGAAGAGCGCGACACTCAGCCGACGCTCAGCTTCCAGCGCGTATTACAGCGTGCCGTATTCCACGTTCAATCGTCTGGTCGCAGTGAAGTCACCGGGGCCAATGTGCTGGTGGCCATTTTCAGCGAGCAGGAATCCCAGGCAGCCTATCTGCTGCGTAAGCACGAAGTCAGCCGTCTCGATGTGGTGAACTTCATCTCCCACGGCACGCGTAAAGACGAGCCGAGCCAGTCTTCCGATTCCGGAAGCCAACCGAACACTGAAGAGCAAGCAGGCGGGGAGGATCGTATGGAAAACTTCACCACCAATCTGAATCAGCTTGCTCGCGTAGGCGGCATCGATCCGCTGATCGGTCGCGATAAAGAGCTGGAACGCGCCATTCAGGTCCTGTGCCGTCGTCGTAAAAATAACCCGTTGCTGGTCGGTGAGTCCGGCGTCGGTAAAACCGCGATTGCGGAAGGTCTCGCCTGGCGTATCGTGCAGGGTGACGTGCCGGAAGTAATCGCTGATTGCACCCTTTACTCGCTGGATATTGGTTCGCTGTTAGCGGGCACCAAATATCGCGGTGATTTTGAAAAACGCTTCAAAGCGCTGCTCAAACAGCTGGAGCAGGATACCAACAGCATCCTGTTTATCGACGAGATCCACACCATTATTGGGGCGGGTGCGGCGTCGGGCGGCCAGGTGGATGCGGCAAACCTGATTAAACCGCTGCTGTCCAGCGGCAAAATTCGGGTGATCGGTTCCACGACCTATCAGGAATTCAGCAATATTTTCGAAAAAGACCGCGCCCTCGCGCGTCGCTTCCAGAAAATTGATATTACTGAGCCGTCGGTGGAAGAGACCGTGCAGATTATCAACGGGCTGAAGCCGAAGTACGAAGCGCACCACGACGTGCGTTACACCGCTAAAGCGGTACGTGCGGCGGTGGAGCTAGCGGTGAAATACATAAATGACCGTCATCTGCCGGATAAAGCGATAGACGTGATTGATGAAGCGGGCGCGCGGGCACGTCTGATGCCCATCAGCAAACGCAAGAAAACAATCAACGTTGCGGACATTGAAACCGTGGTGGCGCGCATTGCGCGTATCCCGGAGAAAAGCGTCTCGCAGAGCGACAGGGACACCCTGAAAAATCTCGGCGACCGCCTGAAAATGCTGGTCTTTGGTCAGGATAAAGCCATCGAGGCTTTAACCGAAGCCATCAAGATGAGCCGGGCTGGTCTGGGTCAGGATCATAAGCCGGTCGGTTCCTTCCTGTTCGCCGGGCCAACCGGGGTCGGGAAAACCGAAGTCACGGTGCAACTGTCGAAAGCGCTCGGTATTGAGCTGTTGCGTTTCGATATGTCTGAGTACATGGAGCGCCACACCGTCAGTCGTCTGATTGGTGCGCCTCCGGGCTACGTGGGCTTTGATCAGGGCGGTCTGCTGACCGATGCGGTAATTAAACATCCGCACGCGGTACTGCTGCTGGATGAAATCGAGAAAGCGCACCCGGACGTCTTCAACCTGCTGTTGCAGGTGATGGACAACGGCACGCTGACCGATAACAACGGCCGCAAGGCAGACTTCCGTAACGTGGTGCTGGTGATGACTACCAACGCCGGGGTGCGTGAAACTGAGCGTAAATCCATCGGCCTGATCCACCAGGATAACAGCACCGATGCGATGGAAGAGATTAAAAAAATCTTCACGCCGGAATTCCGTAACCGTCTGGACAACATCATATGGTTCGATCACTTGTCGACCGAGGTTATTCATCAGGTTGTCGATAAGTTCATCGTCGAACTGCAGGTGCAGTTGGATCAGAAAGGTGTGTCGCTGGAGGTCAGTCAGGAAGCCCGCAACTGGCTGGCAGAGAAAGGCTACGACCGTGCGATGGGGGCGCGTCCAATGGTGCGCGTCATTCAGGACAACCTGAAAAAACCGCTCGCCAACGAACTGCTGTTTGGTTCACTGGTCGACGGCGGTCAGGTGACCGTCGCGCTCGATGCCGAAGCCAATGCGCTGACCTATGACTTCCAGGCGGCGCAGAAGCGCAAAGCGGAAGCGGCACATTAAGCCTCGAACCCGGCAGCGCTTGCGTGCCGGGCCTACGATCAGGTTATGAAACCGAACCGGGCGAAAGCCCGGTTTTTTTATGTCTTAAGATTTTGTAGGCCTGATAAGCGCCAGCGCCATCAGGCAAGATAAGATGTCACGACGGTTTCAGAGGCCGGTTTACCGGCCTCTGAAATATTGAGGTTTTAGAAGCTAATTTTTACCCCTGCAACGGCCTGCAAGTAATCCACGCCTTCATCTTCAAGTCGGTGCTGATACTGAACGCCGGTGTTCAGGGACACATTTGGGGTCGGGTTATTGATGATTCCCAAATCGATCATCGCCGAGCTTCCCGCTACACCGCTACGGAAACTGTTGCTGACGTTGCTGTAGCTGTCTCCAATTTTGAGTGTCATATCATCACTAAAATCTTTGATTAATAATGTGTTAGCCGTTATAGCCCATTTCCCGGCATTTGCTGTATTCCAGTCATAGCGGTAACGCATGCCCAGTCGCGCTGTCGGGCGGGTCATATCATCGTAATGTACTGAAGTGTTATCAATGTCAGTAAAATCATCTACTTTAAGGTACTGGATACCCATACCGGCGGTTGGTGTCAGTTGATGATTACCGAGGTTGAATTGATACCCGATATCAACTGAGCCGCTGTAAGAGGTAGCATTGATATCTGCAACTTCACTGCCACGCAGGTCGGTAGAAACATTGCCGTCATAGATGGCAACGTCTGACGCAAGATCTACGATTAACCCGCTCTTATTTTTATAAGACAACAGGGAGGATAAGCCCCAGGCCGTATATTCCGTTTTGCTATTGCCATCTGCAGCATCGGGTGTGACCTCCAGATTGGCACTTGAGAGACCAAGATTCAGCGCCAGAGAGTGAGTATCATCCTCCAGATGCATAACCTTTCCGCCAAACAACCAGCCTTCCTCTTTTTGTTTATAGTCATAACCATAATTCATAAAGCCGAGGGTGGAATGATAGTTGTCTTCCCCGTTGAGATACTGGAAGAAGATGCTCAGCTTATTGTCATCTTGCGCTAACGCCAGGTTACGGAACGTTTCACTTACCCGACTGTTAAAACTCAGCAAGGCAGAAGGTAAAGACAAGTAGGAAGGCACCTGCGGCGTGACTGCCGGTCGTGCATTTTTCCCACTATCATCATCATCCGGCGTTGGCATCGGCGGTACAGGAATGTCATCGCCGTCATCCGGGGCTGGATCGGGAACCGGTGTATCATCGCCGTCATCCGGGGCTGGATCGGGAACCGGCGTGTCATCGCCACCATCGGGTGTTGGGTCGGGAACCGGCGTGTCATCGTCATCATCGGGTGTTGGGTCAGGCACTGGCGTATTGTCAATCGGTACGGTGTTATCCCCTTCGGTCAGCATATTATTTTGCAGACGATAATCCCAGAACTGGTCGCCATCGCCTGTCACTGCACGCTGCTCTTCAGCGCTGCGACCCGGTGCGAAAGCATACAGGCTGTAGGCATACGCGCCACGTGCAACATATTCTCCGGCCAGCTTAAAGCTGTCTTTTGTGGCCTGACCCGCTACCTGAATCAGTGAAATCCCTTCCTGATTATCCGCCGCTCCGTCATTATCCGCATCCGTGAAGTACCCGACGCCTGACGGCATGACCTGCACACTGATTGGATTACTGGAAACGACATCGCCATTGATAAGCAACCTGTCTGTTTGTGCAGAGTCCGGCTCGAAATGTGTCCGTAAGCTAAGCAGGTTATTGTTGCCAGCGGACAGCGAGCCGTTAACGGTTTGTGTTGCTGGCGCAAAGACGTCGTTCTCGCCTTCCGTTGGCCAGTAAGGCAGCAACTGCACATCATCCTTGAGGATGAGATTCTTGAGGGTGCTGTTACCCGCCAACACGGTGTTTTGTTCCATAATGAGGGGCGAGATAAGCGATCCGTTGAGGATCAGCGCTCCGCTGTAAATATGCGTAGAGCCGGTGAAGGTATTATCACTATTGATATACAACGCACCCGGAGCCATTTTTTTCAATGTTCCGTTACCGGACATGACCGCATCAATGACCACATCATTCGTGCCGTCAGTGCTGCTGGTTTTACTTTCGGCCTGATCAACGGAAATTATACTCCCGGCGGTGAGCTCAACCTGACCGCTTAAATGTGACTTGCTGTTCAGCATCAAGTTTGCTTGCTTATCGAGCTTCACATTGGCATTCAGGGTGGCATGCTCTTTCAGTCGTAAGGTGGCAAAGCTTGCGACATCAAGCTGGTTGATGTTGTAGGTTTCATCAATCCAGTCATCAGTGAAAACGGTATTCCCGGCATGAGGCGTTGGGCGTCCAGACAGTCTAAGAATGCCGTTTTGTACGGAAAGCTGATTCAGATCGGCCCCACCGGCCAGTTCCCAGACGCCCGCAGTAGAATCAGGGGTGTAGTCAACGTTTAAATTGGCGGCTGTTTCCTGACTACCGAGATGACCAACAAATGTCTGGTTGCCAGTGTTATTTAATGTCAGCGTGCTGAGCTGGTCTGGATTGCTGTTAATAATCGCCGCACCAGAATCACTGTGATTAATGGCGCTGAAAGCCATATCATAGCCATTCAAATCCAGGTTGCCGCCGCGATAACCAAAGTAAATATCACTACTATCAATCTGGTTTTCACCGCCTATCTGCACGGTCGGGCGGCCGCTGACAATAGTGATTTTGGAAAAGGCGTGTTGCTCACCAGCCTCATTGGCCTGCTGGGCTAAAACCACCGTCCCGTCACCGACGTTCAGCGCCCCGCCATTATTGCCCACTGCATTGACGTACAGCGTACCTTGACCGATTTTATGCAGCGTGTCTCCGGCTAAGCCATTGACTTCCCAGTCGACGGTTTTACCCGTATCCACTTCAATACCACCGCCAACCCAGGTGCTGTCGGCTCCCTCGGCAGATACGACGCGATAATCGTTGGAAAACTGTAGTTTTGCCGCACCGTGATTGACCGCGTTGTCGAGCACGATCAGACCACCGTCACCGGCAAAGCGTAGGTCTTTGGAGGTATTAAGTTCATCAGCCGTGGCCTGAGAAGGCAATTCGGTATCAACGCCGTGCCACTGCCAGCTATTTTCGCCCTGTGTAATATTGGCTGCCGACCAGTGAATATCCCCATCGGCGGCAACATCGGTCACATCCGGATCGGTATTATCAGAGATAATGCCCTTGAGGAAATTGAGCTGCATATCCAGCGTATAACTGGTGTATTCGTATCCTGTCTTTCCTGTGCCTCCCCATGGAGAAACACCATAGATTTTCCACTCTTTTTCAACGTTATCGTAAACATAGAGAGGGCTTCCGCTGTCGCCGGCTTGTATCGCTGAACTGAATGGCTGAGCACGTGCATCAGGCGGCCCGTAGTTTGTCCACCGTAAACGCGATGGTTCAAAGGTGGGATTGACCATAGTGCCACCGCTTTTCCATTCGTATGCGCCAGTAATATAAACGGGTTTTTTAGTTATCGGATCAACCTGATACTGCGTTCCCGATCCGGCTCTCGCGAAATAAACGTAACGTTCTCGGTTATTACGTACCTCCTGAGTATCAACCATTGGCATTGGGGCTGCTTCAGTAACCACTTTATTCAGGCGAGGGACATGAAAGTCTTTGTTCCATTGCTCATAAGCGGGATGAACATTACGGCTAATTAATTTATAGGTGGTTCTGTATTTAGCGTGATTACCGAAATCAACAGTGCTATATCCGGTATTATGAGCAACGCTGGCAACATAAGAGGGTGAAATTAGTGTAGCAAAGCCCAGGCTATTAATTGCGCCAAAATCTGGCATTGGGAAATTAAGAATGCCAGCCGACGTGCCATCCATCTTAAAAACTTCGATGTTTTCTTCACCGACCCCATACTTGCCAAGGTTCTCAGCAAAGTCACGATAGTCCTGCACCGAAACATCTTCTCGCATAATTCCTGCGTCGGCATCAAATAGTGCCAATGCAATTAAGCTACTCAGTAGCCTTGGCTTCCATTTCATTTATTCTTCCTTGCATATTGAATATTTAATTTTGGAAAATAGTTAATAATGCTAACAGGGGGGGCGGTGTGCAACAATGGACAATGACATGGCTATAAATGGAAACGCGTGAAATAGGGGGGGTAATGGCGGTGTTAAACGTAAATAAAACAGCCTTCTAATGAGGTAATACATTTAACTTAAATGTATTATTAGAGATGCTTAATTCACGTTTGTTATGAACAGGGTCCATGCTTTTGCACAGACCTCATTTTCAGTTGCTATTAAAAAGCGATAGCCACATCCAGCTGGCCAGAAACGCCATCGCTGTGCGTATCTGCGGTCAGATAGTTCACGCGTGTGCCGACCGTGACGTTGCGGTAACTCGCGCTCAGTTGTAACCCAGCCTTATACAGATTGTTACTGCCAAATGCAGACGTTTGATCCACACCGAAGCCATACAACGTGCCGTGGCTGGCGGTGGTGTCGTCATTCAACACCCGTTCATATCCCAGCGTTATACCTGGCATCAGCGTCCAGTTACCTGCGGTTTGGGGTTGAATATTGATGCCGAGATCGGCGGTCAGGCTGGTCTGCGTTTCGTTGACGCCCGCCATATCTAGCGCCAACTCGCTGCCGCTTTCTTGAAAACCGTCGATATTGAGGTGACTGACCTGTACCCCGAGTGCTGGCGTTAAAGAAAGGGTGGCAGCGTTGGTCAGCCAGCCAACGGAAGCCCGTCCGCTGAAGTACTGCCCATTAGAATCGCCGCTGGCGGTCCCTAAGACGCCGTTCAGATGGCGCTCACTCTGGTAGTCGATATATCCCGCACTGCCCTGTAAGCCCAACCAGGGACCGCTATCGAGGGTCTCCAGCGCATACCGCCCGCCAAGGCTGAGCGCAGTGGTGTTGGTCTTCACCTCACCCCCAGCGGAGGAGACGGCACCATGACTGTAGGCTAAGCCGCCATTGATTGCGCCGCGATCGTTCACACGGTAGGTGACGCCGACCATCGCGCCATTGGTGTGTTCGCTGCTGGCGCTAGCCTGGGCGCTGCTGTCAGTACCGAGATAGCTGGATAGGCCCTGTAACCACACCCGTGACTGCTCATTTTGCATCCCTTGTCCGGAAATGACCGGGGCGAGAGCATCATATAAACGAGACGGCTGACGCAGCAAATAGCTTGCCGCATCAGCATGAACCTGGCCGCCAACCTGCTTTTCGACCCCGGCGAGTGACCCGGTATCGATAGCATTCTGCAGATAATAGTTATAGGCGGTGTAGCGACCAGACAGCGCCGAATCCTGCAACGCATTCAACAACCCAGCCCCTTCGGCCGCATTTCCGCTGAAGGCGGTTTGTCCCGGTAAACTCAGATAGCGCACCATTTTTCCACGCAGCACATAAAGCGTGGCTTGATCGAGACCGAGACCTTGTTTCAGGTAGTTATCCATCGAACCATAGCTGGCAACAACTTGATCCAGGCCCGCCTGCAACCAGTTGGCGCGAACGCCCATCAGGGCTCCGTAGGTATCACGCATCGAGGCGGGCAGCGTGGAAAGGGTGGCATTGATCCGTGGGGCAGTGTAGGCGTTAGTCGCCAGATAATTGGCCATGATGTCATCCTGGCTTACCCCGGCAATGGTCTGTAAGACGGCGCTGACCCAGCCTGTCCTGTCTTTTCCCGCCGTGCAGTGGAACAGGGTAGCCTCATCGGCGCTGGCAAGTTCACGGAAGACCTCACCCAACCCTTGACGGGTATAGTCGCTCGTGACGAAGCTCCGTTCGCCGCTTTCCATCATGGTATCGACATCGCCTACCGTCATTTTGCTGAGATCAATAACGAAAGCCCCGTTGCTGCCAATCAAATCGACATTCACATATCGACTGTTAGCCGGGAGCGAATCCTGTTGGGATGCCACCTCAGTCGGTGAACGTAAATCGATAACCGTAGTCACCTTGAGCGTGTTCAGTACCGCCAGGTCGTCACCTTGAGGCGTCAGGGCATTGGAACGGTAAAAGACCCCCGCGCGCATAACGCCATCATGGTCAGTACGATAAGCGCTGGTTAACCCGGCGACATCACGGAAGTTATCAATGCCTGCCAGACGCGGGGTTGAGAGTGACAGGTCATCCGCCTGTGCGACGCAGCAAACCAGGCTAATAAGCAGAGCCAGAGGTTGAACAGAAGATTTCAAAACGATACTCCTTGCCATCAATGATGAATATGGCGCGAAGTATAAGAAGTGATTGTTAAATTTTTATTTCTGTTTTATTAATGTGAACGTGAAATAAATTAAATAAGAACAATGAGTTATGGTTTCGCTTGTTAACTTTACAGCGGGGCTTGTTCTCATATTAAGGTTCACTTAAGTCTGAGGGGACGAGTACGTACGAGCGGAAATGAAAAAGGCCAGGAACTATCCCGGCCTTTCAGCATACTGCTAGCCTTGCGGCATGAGGTCAATCAGCGACTACGGAAGACAATGCGGCCTTTGCTCAGGTCGTACGGGGTCAGCTCAACAGTCACTTTGTCGCCCGTCAGAATGCGGATGTAGTTTTTACGCATTTTACCGGAGATATGCGCAGTTACCACGTGACCGTTTTCCAGTTCTACGCGGAACATAGTGTTAGGTAACGTTTCGAGAACGGTACCCTGCATTTCAATATTGTCTTCTTTGGCCATCTAGTCCTCGGGGGGTATCACTACCATTGTTTTGAACCGGCAAGATAATGCCGAAATTCAGCAATTAAGTAAAGATTTACCCGTCACCTTTCGGCCTAATGCCGTTGTGCAGGGTAAAAAAGAGATCGTTTTTGCGCATTACCCGTCTGTCACACATGAGTACCGTATGACGAGCGCAAACGTATTGAGGGATATTCCTGAAACGATGGCGGGGCAGCAGGCAGAAACGACTTCAGGCGCAATTATATCACCCTGACAAAAAATGTGCCGAAAACATTTACACTTGAGGTGAAAAGAGCGTGCGCGGCACCCAGAAATGCCCGGGCAGCGGCTGCGCTCGCAGCTCAGCAAGGTAATCCAGGTATTCACGGCGGGGAATTTCGATGGCACCCAGCGATGCAGTGTGGTTGTTCAGCACCTGGCAATCCATCAGTTTGCCACCCTGGCTGGCGAAAGCCTGGGTGAAAACCAGCAATGCGCTTTTCGAGGCATTGACTGCCCGGCTGAACATCGACTCGCCACAGAACAGCGCACCTTGCGCCACGCCGTACATGCCACCCACCAGTTCGCTCCCGAGCCACACTTCGACCGAATGCGCATGGCCCAGTTCGTGTAAACGGTGATATGCCTGCACGATACTCTCCGTTATCCAGGTGCCTTCTTCACGGTCGTCGGCGCAGCCTTCTATCACCTGGCCGAAGGCATGGTTGAGCGTAATGCGATAGGGTGACGATTTATGAAAACGTTTCATGCTGCGGCTGAGGTGAAAATCAGCGGGCCATAGCACGGCGCGCGGGTCCGGTGACCACCATAAAATAGGGTCACCGGGAGAGAACCAGGGAAAGATACCGCGTTGATAGGCCATCAGCAGGCGCGCTGGGCTGAGATCGCCCCCGAGCGCGAGCAGACCGTTAGGCTCGCGCAGGGCACCTTCCGGCGATGGAAAGGTTATGGAATGACGTGACAACTGGACCAGCCGCATACTTCACAACTCCACGCCTGATAATGATCAATAGTAGTTTAGATACGCTGTCGGAACTGGTAATAACGACCCTGTTGCGCCAGCAATTCTGCGTGATTACCTTGCTCAATAATGTGTCCGTTGTCCATCACAATTATTTTCTCAAAACGGGCCAGGCCGCGCAGGCGATGGGTGACCATTAGCACGGTTTTATCGCGCATCACATCTGCCAATAAATCAAGGATTTGGCTTTCGGTGGTGGCATCCAGGCCTTCGGTCGGTTCGTCGAGTAACATCAGCGGCGCATCGTGGAGCAGGGCGCGGGCAATTGCCAGACGACGTAGCTCACCGCCAGAGAGTTGCCGACCACCTTCGCCGAGCCAGCTGTTGAGCCCGCTGTCGTCGAGGAGTTTATCCAGCCCGGTGCGTGTGAGAACGGTTGTCAGCTCGTCATCCGTTGCGCCCGGGGCTGCCAGCAGCAGATTGTCGCGCAGCGTGGCGCTGAACAGGTGAACGCGCTGCGGAACCACGCTCATGCTGCGGCGCAGCGTTATTTCATCGAGGGCGGCAATCGGCTGCTGATTTAACAGCAGTTCGCCCTGCTGCGGATCCCACGCGCGGGTCAGTAGCTGGAGCAGTGTCGATTTGCCGCAGCCGGTCCGGCCAAGAATAGCAATATGTTCTCCGGCGTTGACCTGTAAATGGATATTCGCCAGGGCAGGCTGTGTCTGCTGCGGGTAGCTGAAGCTGACGTTGTTGAGGGTCAAACTCATCTGTCCTGGTACTTCAGCGGCGGTCTGTGGGAAGTCCACCTCAGGCTTCTGCTCGGTCAGTTCGGTAATACGCGCGGCGGAGGCCATTACCTGCCCAAGATGCTGGAATGCAGCAGTGACAGGGGCCAGCGCCTCAAAGGCGGCAAGTGCACAGAAGACAAACAGTGCAATCAGCGGGCCTGGCTGGCTGTTATCGCCCACGCCACCGGCAGCCATCCACAGCATCACGATAACGGCAGCTGAACCCATCAGTAGCATCAGCGCCTGGGACAGTGCGCTCAGCTCCGACTGGCGACGCTGGGCCTCATGCCAGCTGAGTTCGGTCTGCTCCATTTGCTCACGATAGCGCGTGCTGGCCCCGAATATGCTCAGCTCGGCCTGGCCGTGCAGCCACGAGGTCAGCTGCTGGCGATATTCGCCGCGAAGCTGGGTCAGGCTTTCACCGGTCGGCTTCCCGGCGCGATAAAACAGCGGCGGCAAGGCGACCAGCGTCAGCAGCATAATTCCGCCAAGCGTCAACGCCAGCGTAATGTCGAGGAAACTCAGACCAAAGGTGACTACGGCGATCACCACCAGGGCGCTGACCAACGGCGAAATCACGCGTAAATATAAATGATCGAGGGTATCGACATCGGCGACGACGCGGTTGAGCAAATCGCCCTGACGAAAACGAGCCAACCCGGCCGGGGAGAGCGGCATTAGCTTGCTGAAGGTAAACACCCGCAGATGCTGGAGCACGCGGAACGTCGCGTCGTGGCTGACCAGACGTTCGAAATAGCGCCCGGCGGTACGGACGATGGCGGCACCCCGCACACCCGCGGCGGGCAGCATGTAGTTAAAGGTGTAAGCGCCAGCAAAACCGACGGCGGCAGACGCCGACAGGAACCAGCCCGACAGGGTAATCAGGCCGATACTCGCCAGCAGGGTGACAATCGCCAGGATAACGCCAAGGGACAACAGCCATTTGTGACGCTTATACAGCGCCAGGTAGGGGGCTAACACGCGCATTTAAATCTCCTCCTGACGGTGAGCGAGCAGGCGGGCAAAATGCCCCTGTGCCGTGGCAAGTTCAGCAAACTGACCCTGTTCAACGATCTGACCCTGATGCATCACCCATACCGCATCCCACTGAGTGAGATTTTCCAACTGATGAGTGACCATTAAGGTGGTCTGATTCGCGGAAGCCTCGGTCAGCGCCTGCATCACGCGCTGTTCACTGTGTGCATCGAGGCTGGCGGCAGGTTCATCCAGTAACAATAAGCGGCAAGGAGAGAGCAGGGCACGCGCCACGGCCACGCGCTGGGCCTGACCGACCGACAACCGACTGGCCTGATCGCCAACCGGGGTGTTAATGCCTTGTGGAAGCTGGCTGACAAACTCGTTGACCCATGCGCGCTCCAGGGCGTGATGAAGCTGTGCCTCGCTGGCCTGTGGATTGGCCAGTAGCACATTGTCACGCAGCGTATGCGCCGGGAGCTGCGGGTTTTGCCCCACCCAGCTTAACAGGCACCGCCATGTGTCGGGATCGAGGTCACTGAGCTCGATGCCGTTCACCTTCAACGAACCCTCATAAGGTAGAAAACCGGCCAGGGTATTGAGCAGCGAGCTCTTCCCCGAGCCACTCTGACCGACCAGCACTACGCGCTCCCCGGCGGCAAGACTAAAGCTCATCGGTCCGGCGAGGACCTTACCTTCTGGCGACGTAATGATCAGGTCTTGCGCCTCCAGACTGACTGACAGGCTGTCATCCGGCTTGATACTGCCACGCTGCGGCTGAGCCAGAGGTGCTTCAAGAAAAGTCTTCAGGCTGTCGGCGGCACCCACGGCCTGCGCCTTAGCGTGATAAAACGTGCCGAGATCGCGTAGCGGCTGGAAAAATTCCGGGGCCAGGATCAGCGCCAGAAAACCCGAGAACAGCGTCACGCCGGTGCCGTAGCTGCCGAAATTCAGCTGCCCAAGGTAGGAAAAGCCGAAGTACACCGCGACGACTGCAATTGACAGTGAGGTGAAAAATTCCAGAACGCCGGAAGAGAGAAACGCAAGTCGCAGAACTTCCATCGTACGCTGGCGAAAATTCTCGGAGGCCCGACGAATATTGTCCGTTTCCGCGGCACCTCGACCAAAAATACGCAAGGTATCCATGCCCCGCAGCCGGTCGAGGAAGTGACCGCTCAGACGTGCCAGGGCAAGAAAGTTACGACGGTTCGCGTCGGCAGCCCCCATGCCGACCAGTGCCATAAACATCGGGATCAGCGGGGCGGTGCACAGCAGAATTAACGCCGCGGTCCAGTTAGACGGGAAGATAGCCAGCACGATAAGCAACGGAACCGATGCGGCCAATGCCATCTGTGGCAGATAGCGGGCATAGTAGTCGTGCATATCGTCGATTTGTTCAAGGATGAGCGTCGCCCAACTTCCGGCAGGCTTGCCCTGGATCCAGGCAGGCCCGGCCTGTTGCAATCGGTCGAGCACGATTTTGCGAATTTCGTAGCGAATATGTTGCCCGGCATGAAAACCGACACGCTCTCGCAGCCACACCACCCAGGCACGCAAAATAAACACCAACACCAGCACCACAAATGGCATCAGCAGCGCTTCCCGGGGAATGTTCTCCATGATCATATGGTGGAGAATTCGGGCCAGAATATACGCCTGGGCGATAATCAGCACTCCGCTGACCGCCCCGAGCAGACGGGAAAGCATCAGCCAGCGACGGGATATAACGCTTTGCTGTTTTAACCAGCGGGTAAGCTCTTGTTGACGGGTTTTATTCATGGCGTGCTTAGCAGGTGTCTTATTAGGAATCATTAGGCACGGCAATGTTACAACGAGGAAAAAATAAAGGCGACTTATCGTCGCCTTCTTTACCTTTGTTACTGACTTGTAAAGATTATTTTGCCTGATCGGCCAGACCGTCAAGATAACGCTCGGCGTCCAGTGCGGCCATGCAGCCGGTGCCCGCTGAGGTGATTGCCTGACGGTAAATGTGGTCCATAACGTCACCAGCCGCGAACACGCCAGGGATGCTGGTTTGGGTCGCGTTGCCGTGGATGCCGGACTGCACTTTGATGTAGCCGTTTTCCAGTTCCAGTTGGCCATCGAAAATGGCGGTGTTTGGACTGTGGCCGATAGCCACGAACAGACCCGCCACTTCCAGTGATTCCACGTTGTCGCTGTTCTGAGTATCGCGCAGACGTAAACCGCTGACGCCCATCTGGTCGCCGGTCACTTCTTCCAGGGTGCGATGGGTGTGCAGCACGATGTTACCGCTTTCGACTTTATCCATCAGACGCTTGATCAGGATTTTTTCCGCACGGAAGGTGTCACGACGATGAATCAAGTGTACTTCAGAGGCGATGTTGGCCAGATAAAGCGCTTCTTCAACCGCCGTGTTGCCGCCGCCGATCACCGCGACTTTCTGGTTGCGGTAGAAGAAACCGTCGCAGGTGGCACAGGCAGACACACCGCGGCCTTTGAACGCCTCTTCTGAAGGCAGGCCCAGATAACGGGCGGAAGCACCGGTGGCGATAATCAGCGCATCACAGGTGTATTCGCCGCTGTCGCCGGTCAGGCGGAACGGACGGTTCTGTAAATCGACCTTGTTAATGTGGTCGAACAGGATTTCGGTTTCAAATTTCACCGCGTGCTCATGCATACGTTCCATTAGCAGCGGACCGGTCAGATCGCTCGGGTCACCTGGCCAGTTTTCCACTTCCGTGGTGGTGGTCAACTGACCGCCTTTTTCCATGCCGGTAATCAGTACCGGTTGCAGGTTAGCGCGTGCAGCATAGACCGCAGCGGTATAGCCCGCTGGTCCAGAACCAAGAATAAGCAGTTTACTGTGTTTGGCCGTGCCCATGAGATCCCCATAAATGTTGGCAGACAATGGGCGGGATTGTAGGGAATTTGCGGAGGTAATAAAAGAGTGCAGAAATTTTGTTAACGATACGTGTAATAGATTGCGTCAATGAATTGGTGTTTTTATCAACGACTGTGATAACTCATTCTACTGCGAACCGGGGGATTATAAGGAGATAACATGATGATCAACCCGGGGTGATAATGAATAACTGGCATGTTGTACTAAAAATCGATGTTTTGCTTTGACAATCCCCTGTGCTTTTGCGAAAACATTGATGGGAGAAAAAAGCAGTGTTTGTCGTGTGGTGAATTTTCATGCACGCAAATGCCATTTTTAACCGGGTCAGCATTATCGACGCATGGCGTGGACAGACGCCATACGAGATAACGATGACTGCCATCAGGCAACGGCTTCTCAACACGTACCCTTGGGTTATGCATTACATCTGGTGACAGATTTGTAGCGCAGGCGACGGGCACAGGCTCTGAACAGTGAAGTGCACAGGGTCAAGACAGGAGTAGGGAAGGAATACAGAGAGACAATAATAATGGTAGATAGCAAGAAGCGCCCAGGCAAAGATCTCGACCGCATCGATCGCAACATTTTGAACGAATTGCAAAAGGATGGGCGAATTTCCAACGTTGAGCTTTCTAAACGAGTGGGACTTTCTCCGACGCCTTGCCTTGAGCGTGTTCGTCGGCTGGAAAGACAAGGGTTTATTCAGGGATACACCGCGCTGCTGAACCCGCATTATCTGGATGCATCGCTGCTGGTCTTTGTTGAGATAACTCTGAATCGTGGTGCCCCGGATGTGTTTGAGCAATTTAACTCCGCTGTGCAAAAACTTGAAGAAATTCAAGAGTGTCACTTGGTTTCCGGTGATTTCGACTACCTGTTGAAAACCCGCGTACCGGACATGTCAGCGTACCGTAAGTTGTTAGGTGAAACCCTGCTGCGCCTGCCAGGCGTGAATGACACCCGTACCTACGTGGTTATGGAAGAGGTTAAGCAGAGTAATCGTCTGGTAATTAAGACGCGCTAACACGGAACAGGTGCAAAATCAGCGTAAGTTGATTACACTCCTGGTAATCCATACAGCAACAGTGCCGGGGAGACCCGGCGCTGTTGTCCGTTTTAGCATCAAGGACCTGGAGAGCCTTTCTTGAGCCAGGAATACACTGAAGAAAAAGAAGTTACCATTAACAGATTAAGCAGCGGGCGCCGACTCCTGGAAGCGTTCCTGATCCTCTGTTCTCTTTTTGCCATCTGGCTGATGGCAGCATTGCTTAGTTTCAATCCTTCCGATCCCAGTTGGTCACAAACCGCCTGGCATGAACCGATCCATAATCTTGGCGGAATGCCAGGGGCCTGGCTCGCGGATACGCTGTTCTTCATTTTCGGCATCATGGCTTATACCCTGCCGGTGATGATTATCGGCGCATGCTGGTTTGCTTACCGGCATCAGGCCAGTGACGAATACGTCGATTATTTTGCCGTTGCGCTGCGCCTGATTGGCGTGCTGGCGATGATCCTCACTATGTGCGGACTTGCCGCAATCAACGCGGATGATATCTGGTACTTCGCTTCCGGCGGGGTGATCGGTAGCCTGCTGAGCACGGCGTTACAGCCGATGCTGCACAGCAGCGGTGGCACCCTGGCGCTGTTGTGCATCTGGGCCGCTGGCCTGACGCTGTTCACCGGTTGGTCCTGGGTGAGTATCGCGGAGAAAATTGGCAATTGGATCCTCAATATTCTGACCTTCGCCAGCAATCGAACGCGTCGCGACGACACCTGGATTGATGAAGAAGAGTTTGAAGACGACGAAGATGAGTATGTCACCGAACCGCGTAAAGAAGGGCGTCGCGCCCGCATTCTTCGCGGCGCACTGGCTCGTCGGCAGCGTATTGCTGATAAGTTCAGCAACCCGATGGGACGCAAAACCGATGCGGCGCTGTTCTCGGGTCGTCGAATGGATGAACCCGAAAGTGATGTGCATTATAGCGCTCGCGGTCAGGCCGCCGATGCGGATGATGTGTTGTTCTCTGGCAATACTGCGGTTCATTCACCGGCGTGGGATGATAACGACCCGCTGATGAACGGCCATTCTATTGCGGCCCCGGTTGCTGCCGCAGCCGCCGCAACTGCATCACTCCAGACCTGGGCTGAAACTGCCGCGCCGGCGATGGTCGCGCCCGTCGTGACGGATGTTGCTACTGGCGCAGGCTCGGGGGCGGTATCGGGTGCCGAAATGGCACCGCAAAGCGTTGAATGGCAGCCTGTCCCGACCCCGCATACCCCTGAGCCCGTCATTGCGCCGTCGCCGGACAATTGGCCGCCGCAAGCTCCAGTGTCTCAACCTGAATACGTTCAACCGGAAGCCTTCCGTCAACCCCCTTCCATTGAAGAACTGTGGCCGGAACCGGAACAGCCGCAATATGCGCCGCCGGAGCAGCACTGGCAGCCAGAACCTGAGTATCACGCTCAACCTGCGTATGTCCCGCCTGTGGAACAGACGCCGCCGCCGATGCCGGACGTGGTTCCGGAAGAAGAAATTAAACCGCAGCGTCCACCACTTTATTACTTCGAAGAAGTGGAAGAGAAGCGGGCGCGTGAGCGTGAGCAGCTTGCCGCGTGGTATCAGCCAACGCCTGAACCGGCAACCGTGATACCGACCACGCCAATGCCTACCATGCCTATACCCTCTGCCCCGGTGATTGATCCGATGGCAGCCGTTGCACCTGTGGCCGCCAGCGTTCATCAGGCAACAGCGGCGGCCAGCGCGGCAACCGCTGCGGCGTCTGCAGCACAGATGTTCAGCCCGGCGGAGGCCCCGCGTCCCCAGATCAAAGAGGGCATCGGCCCGCAGCTGCCGCGTCCGAATCGGGTGCGCGTTCCAACCCGTCGTGAGCTGGCGTCGGCTTCGTTTGGCATTAAGTTGCCTTCTCAGCGCATGGCAGAAGAGCGCGAGCGTGAAGAGGGGCTTAATCAGCATTACACCGATGAGCTGATGGGCGATGAAGAAGCCGATGAGATGCATCAGGACGCGTTGGCTCGGCAGTTTGCCGCTACGCAGCAGCAGCGCTACGGCGAACAGTATGAGGAACCGTCGCAGGAAGACGAAGATAATGCGGCGGAAGCCGAGCTGGCTCGCCAGTTTGCGGCGACGCAGCAGCAGCGTTATTCCAGCGAACAGCCGCAAGGGGCGAGTCCTTTCTCACCGGCGGATTATGAATTCTCGCCGATGAAAACCCTGGTTGATGAGTCACCAAGAGCGCCGTTGTTTACCCCAAGCGCGATGCCGGAACAGCCGCAGCAGGTTTACCAGCAGCCGCAACCGGTGGCACCGCAGCAGCAGGCCTATCAGCAACCACAGCAGGTTGCTCAGCCTCAGCAGACGTATCAGCCACAGGCTTATCAACAACCACACCTGCAACAACCGCCCGCGCCACAGCCGCAGGAAAGTCTCATTCACCCGCTGCTGATGCGTAACGGAGACGACCGTCCGCTGCAAAAACCGACTACGCCGCTGCCATCGTTGGATCTGTTGACCCAGCCGCCGAGCGAAGTTGAGCCGGTTGATACCTTTGCCCTTGAGCAGACTGCCCGCCTGGTAGAAACGCGTCTGGCTGATTTCCGCATTAAAGCGGACGTGGTGAACTATTCCCCAGGCCCGGTGATCACCCGTTTTGAGCTGAATCTGGCTCCCGGCGTTAAGGCCGCGCGCATTTCGAACCTGTCTCGTGACCTGGCTCGTTCCCTGTCCACGGTTGCGGTGCGTGTGGTTGAAGTTATCCCAGGCAAGCCGTATGTGGGCCTGGAATTGCCGAACAAAAAACGTCAGACCGTTTACCTGCGTGAAGTGCTGGACTGCGCCAAGTTCCGTGAAAGCCCGTCCCCGCTGACCATCGTGTTGGGTAAAGACATTGCCGGTGAACCGGTGATTGCCGACCTGGCGAAAATGCCTCACCTGCTGGTGGCTGGTACTACTGGTTCCGGTAAGTCGGTGGGCGTCAACGCCATGATCCTGAGCATGCTCTATAAAGCGACGCCGGAAGACGTGCGCTTCATTATGATCGACCCGAAAATGCTGGAGCTGTCGGTATACGAAGGGATCCCGCACCTGCTGACTGAAGTGGTGACGGACATGAAGGATGCTGCCAACGCCCTGCGCTGGAGCGTCAATGAAATGGAACGTCGCTATAAGCTGATGTCCGCGCTCGGGGTGCGTAACCTCGCAGGTTACAACGAGAAGATTGCGCAGGCGGCACAAATGGGCCGCCCAATTCCGGATCCGTACTGGAAACCGGGGGACAGCATGGATGCAGTGCATCCGACGCTGGAAAAACTGCCGTACATTGTGGTGCTGGTGGATGAATTTGCAGACCTGATGATGACCGTCGGTAAGAAGGTGGAAGAGTTGATCGCCCGCCTGGCGCAGAAAGCGCGTGCTGCCGGTATTCACCTGGTTCTTGCCACGCAGCGTCCGTCTGTTGACGTCATCACTGGTCTGATTAAAGCCAACATTCCGACCCGTATCGCCTTTACCGTATCGAGCAAAATTGACTCCCGAACCATTCTCGATCAGGGCGGCGCGGAATCACTGCTGGGTATGGGCGACATGCTCTATTCTGGCCCGAACTCCAGCGCAGCACCGACGCGTGTTCACGGGGCTTTTGTCCGTGACCAGGAAGTGCATGCCGTGGTTCAGGACTGGAAGGCCCGCGGTCGTCCGCAATACGTCGACGGCATTACCTCTGATAGCGAAAGCGAAGGCGGGTCTGCCGGTCTGGACAACGGCGAAGAGCTTGATCAACTGTTCGATCAGGCGGTGAATTTTGTCACCGAAAAACGTAAGGCCTCGATCTCCGGTGTTCAACGTCAGTTCCGCATTGGCTATAACCGCGCCGCGCGTATCATTGAGCAGATGGAAGCGCAGGGCATCGTCAGTGAGGCGGGCCATAACGGCAACCGTGAAGTGCTTGCCCCACCGCCGTTTGACTAAACGCTGCGTTTGAAAAGTTGCGTAAACAACCTAAAAATCAGTATTTTCTCCTGTCCCACTGTAGGCGCTAAGCCTACAGTGGAGACAAAGAGACTCCCGCGTCGGGAGTGACGCATTTAAGGAATGAAGATGAAAAAATTTGCCATCACCTGTGCCTTACTGACCAGTTTTGTTGTGAGCCAGGCTTGGGCCGATGCGGCCAGCGATCTGAAAAGCCGCCTGGACAAAGTCAGCAGCTTTAACGCCAGCTTCACTCAAAAAGTGACCGATGGCAGCGGCAACGCGGTGCAGGACGGGCAGGGTAATTTATCCGTAAAGCGTCCGAACCTCTTTAACTGGCACATGACCCAGCCGGATGAAAGTATTCTGGTGTCTGACGGTAAAACGCTGTGGTTCTACAACCCGTTTGTTGAACAGGCGACCGCCACCTGGCTGAAAGACGCCACCAGCAACACGCCGTTTATGCTGATTGCCCGCAACCAGTCCAGCGACTGGCAGCAGTACAATATCAAGCAGAGCGGTGATGACTTCGTGCTGACGCCGAAAGGCAATAACGGTAACCTGAAAGAGTTCACCATCAATGTCGGCCGTGACGGCACTATTCATCAATTCAGCGCCATTGAGCAGGACGATCAGCGCAGCAGCTATCAGCTGAAGTCCCAGCAGAACGGCGCGGTGGATGCAGCGAAATTTACCTTTACTCCGCCTAAAGGAGTAACGGTGGACGATCAGCGTAAATAAGAGGCGCGCGTGAGCAATCTGTCGCTCGATTTTTCCGATAATGCGTTTCAACCTCTGGCCGCCCGTATGCGGCCAGAAAATTTAGCGCAGTACATTGGCCAGCAGCATCTGCTGGCTAACGGCAAACCGCTGCCACGGGCTATCGAAGCAGGGCATCTGCATTCGATGATTTTGTGGGGGCCGCCGGGCACCGGGAAAACGACGCTGGCGGAAGTCATTGCCCGCTACGCCAACGCC
The DNA here is from genome assembly GCF_033843265.1 of Scandinavium lactucae. NCBI lineage: Bacteria > Pseudomonadati > Pseudomonadota > Gammaproteobacteria > Enterobacterales > Enterobacteriaceae > Scandinavium > Scandinavium lactucae. The sequence continues at coordinate 941,797 of NZ_JAWXRD010000040.1, read as the reverse complement.
GATGTGGAACGCATTTCTGCGGTGACGTCCGGTGTGAAAGAGATCCGCGAAGCTATCGAACGTGCCCGGCAGAACCGCAATGCCGGACGACGCACCATTTTGTTTGTCGATGAAGTCCATCGCTTCAACAAGAGCCAGCAGGATGCTTTCCTGCCGCATATTGAAGACGGCACCATCTTTTTCATCGGCGCGACCACTGAAAACCCCTCGTTTGAACTCAACTCGGCATTATTATCGCGAGCCCGCGTTTATCTGCTGAAATCGTTGACCGTCGAGGATATCGAGCAGGTGTTAACCCAGGCGATGACCGACAGCACGCGCGGTTACGGCGGGCAGGATATTGTGTTACCCGACGATACCCGGCGCGCCATTGCGGAACTGGTTAACGGGGATGCCCGTCGCGCGCTGAATACGCTGGAAATGATGGCCGACATGGCAGAACTGGATGCCTCCGGTAAACGCGTATTAAAGCCTGAATTACTGACCGAAATCGCCGGAGAACGCAGCGCGCGGTTTGATAACAAAGGCGACCGATTCTACGATTTGATCTCCGCGTTTCATAAGTCCGTTCGTGGTAGCTCACCTGATGCGGCCCTTTACTGGTATGCCCGTATTATCACCGCGGGTGGCGACCCGTTGTACGTCGCCCGTCGTTGTCTGGCTATCGCCTCTGAAGATGTCGGGAACGCCGATCCACGCGCGATGCAAGTGGCTATTTCGGCATGGGATTGCTTTACCCGCGTTGGTCCGTCGGAAGGCGAACGCGCTATTGCGCAGGCGATTGTCTATCTGGCCTGTGCGCCGAAGAGCAACGCGGTCTACACCGCTTTTAAAGCGGCAATGGCCGATGCGCGGGAACGTCCGGATTATGACGTACCGGTACATCTGCGCAACGCCCCGACGAAACTGATGAAAGAAATGGGCTACGGTCAGGAGTATCGTTATGCCCACGACGAGCCAAATGCCTATGCGGCGGGCGAGGTCTATTTCCCGCAAGAAATGTCGCAAACGCGCTATTACACCCCTTCATCTCGTGGCCTTGAAGGTAAGATTGGTGAAAAGCTCGCCTGGCTTACCGAGCAGGATCAAAATAGCCCCACAAAACGCTACCGCTAAACAGGGCGTTGCGGTAAGGTTATCGTTGAATCTCTAATGACCGCAGGCTGCGGTCATTTTCTCATTTTACTAATTCGATAAGCACAGGATAAGCATGCTCGATCCCAATCTGCTGCGTACCGAGCCAGACGCAGTCGCAGAAAAACTGGCACGCCGGGGCTTTAAGCTGGATGTAGATAAGCTGGTCGCTCTTGAAGAGCGTCGTAAAGTTCTGCAGGTAAACACTGAAAACCTGCAGGCAGAACGCAACTCGCGATCGAAATCCATTGGCCAGGCGAAAGCGCGCGGGGAAGACATCGAGCCATTACGCCTGGAAGTCAACAAGCTGGGTGAAGAGCTGGATGCCGCGAAAGCTGAGCTCGATGAGCTGCAGGCTGAAATTCGTGAAATCGCGTTGACCCTGCCAAACATCCCTGATGACTGCGTACCTAACGGTAAAGATGACAGCGATAACGTTGAAGTCAGCCGCTGGGGCGAGCCGCGTAAATTTGACTTCGACGTCCGCGATCACGTTACGTTAGGTGAAATGGCGAAAGGTCTGGATTTTGCGGCGGCGGTTAAGCTGACCGGTTCCCGTTTCGTTGTCATGCAGGGCCAAATCGCCCGTATGCATCGTGCGCTGAGCCAGTTCATGCTGGATCTGCATACCGAACAGCACGGTTACATGGAAAACTATGTCCCGTACCTGGTGAACCAGGACACGCTGTACGGTACTGGCCAGCTGCCTAAGTTTGGTGGCGACCTGTTCCATACCCGTCCCCTGGATGAAGAAGCAGACAGCAGCAACTACGCGTTGATCCCAACCGCGGAAGTCCCGCTGACCAACCTGGTGCGTGATGAAATCATCGACGAAGATGAACTGCCGATCAAAATGACCGCGCATACCCCATGCTTCCGTTCCGAAGCGGGCTCCTACGGGCGTGACACCCGGGGTCTGATCCGTATGCACCAGTTCGACAAAGTTGAGATGGTGCAGATCGTTCGTCCTGAAGATTCGATGGACGCCCTGGAAGAGATGACCGGGCACGCTGAGAAAGTGCTGCAGTTGCTTGGCCTGCCATACCGTAAAGTGCTGCTGTGCAGCGGCGATATCGGCTTTGGCGCACGTAAAACCTATGACCTCGAAGTCTGGTTGCCGGCGCAAGATACTTATCGCGAAATCTCTTCCATCTCCAACTGCTGGGATTTCCAGGCGCGTCGTATGCAGGCTCGTTGCCGCAGTAAGTCTGACAAGAAAACCCGTCTGGTTCACACTCTGAACGGTTCGGGTCTGGCGGTAGGGCGTACGTTGGTTGCCGTGCTGGAAAACTACCAGCAGGCTGACGGTCGTATTGCCGTGCCAGAAGTGCTGCGTCCGTACATGAACGGTCTTGAGTTCATCGGCTAAGCTGAGGCTGTCACAATCCTTCCTGAAAAAGCGCCTCCGGGCGCTTTTTTTATACCTGTCTTGATACTGAACAATAACCCTTCAGTCGAAAGCGGGGATACTCCCTTCGAATTATAAACAGTATATAAAACTCTAAAAAAGACTGATTTCGGTATATATAAACGTATATAGCGGATTGATCGTTTCAATGAGCAATGAAGTGAGTATCCATGAAAATTAAAGCCCCCGACGCGTTGCTGACTGCGGAAGTCAGCCGTCGAGGTTTGATGAAAACCTCGGCTATTGGCGGACTGGCAATGGCCAGTAGCGCATTCACTTTACCCTTTACCCGTATCGCTAACGCAGCAGACGCCATCGCGCCCGCAGGGGCTACCGAAAAAGTTGTCTGGAGCGCCTGTACGGTTAACTGCGGCAGCCGCTGCCCACTGCGCATGCATGTGGTTGATGGCGAAATCAAATACGTTGAAACCGATAACACTGGCGATGATAACTACGATGGTCTGCACCAGGTGCGCGCGTGTCTGCGCGGGCGCTCCATGCGTCGCCGCGTCTATAATCCGGACCGTCTGAAGTATCCGATGAAACGTGTCGGTAAACGCGGTGAAGGCAAATTCGAGCGCATTAGCTGGGAAGAGGCGTATGACACCATCGCCACTAACATGCAGCGCTTAATCAAAGATTACGGTAATGAATCAATTTACCTGAACTACGGCACCGGTACACTGGGTGGCACCATGACCCGCTCATGGCCACCGGGAAAAACGCTGATCGCACGTCTGATGAACTGCTGCGGCGGTTATCTGAACCATTACGGCGACTACTCTTCCGCACAGATTGCTGCAGGTCTGAATTACACCTACGGCGGCTGGGCCGACGGCAACAGCCCGTCAGATATCGAAAACAGCCAGCTGGTGGTTCTGTTCGGGAATAACCCGGGCGAAACCCGCATGAGCGGCGGTGGGGTGACCTACTATCTCGAACAGGCCCGTCAGAAATCAAACGCCCGTCTAATCATCGTCGATCCGCGTTATACCGATACCGGTGCGGGCCGCGAAGATGAATGGATCCCTATTCGTCCCGGCACCGATGCGGCGTTAGTCTCGGGCCTGGCATGGGTGATGATCAGCGAAAATCTGGTCGATCAACCGTTCCTCGACAAATATTGCGTTGGCTATGACGAAAAAACGTTGCCTGCCAGTGCGCCAGCGAACGGTCACTATAAAGCCTACATTCTCGGCCAGGGCAAAGACGGTATCGCGAAAACGCCGCAGTGGGCGTCCTCGGTCACCGGGATCCCGGCAGAGCGCATTGTCCAGCTGGCGCGCGAAATTGCCACCGCCAAACCGGCCTTTATCAGCCAGGGTTGGGGTCCGCAGCGCCATGCTAACGGTGAAATCGCTACCCGTGCGATTTCCATGTTGTCGATTCTGACCGGTAACGTCGGCATTAACGGCGGTAACACCGGTGCCCGTGAAGGCTCCTACGATCTGCCGTTTGAACGTATGCCGACCCTGGAAAACCCGGTTGAAACCAGCATTTCGATGTTTATGTGGACCGATGCCATTGAGCGCGGCCCGGAAATGACCGCCACACGCGATGGCGTGCGCGGCAAAGATAAACTCGATGTACCGATCAAGATGATTTGGAACTACGCCGGGAACTGCATCATTAACCAGCACTCCGACATCAACCGCACCCATGACATCCTGCAGGATGACAAAAAATGTGAGCTGATTGTGGTGGTGGATTGCCATATGACCTCCTCGGCGAAATATGCCGATATCCTGCTGCCAGACTGCACGGCGTCTGAACAGATGGACTTTGCGCTGGATGCGTCTTGCGGCAACATGTCGTATGTCATCTTTGCCGATCAGGTCATTAAGCCTCGCTTTGAATGCAAAACCATCTATGAAATGACCAGCCAGCTGGCAAAACGGATGGGTGTTGAGCAGAAATTCACTGAAGGCCGTACTCAGGAAGAGTGGATGCGCCATCTGTATGAGCAGTCACGCCAACAGATCCCAGGCCTGCCGTCATTTGATGAATTCCGCCAGCAGGGCATCTATAAGCAGCGCGACCCGGAAGGGCATCACGTCGCCTATAAGGCATTCCGTGAGAACCCGGCGGCTAATCCACTGACCACCCCATCGGGCAAAATCGAAATCTATTCGGCACAGCTGGCTGAGATTGCCGCCGCCTGGCAACTGCCGGAAGGCGATGTAATCGATCCTCTGCCGATCTACACCCCAGGTTTTGAAAACTACGACGATCCGCTGACCAAAGACTATCCGCTCCAGCTAACGGGTTTCCACTACAAGGCGCGCTGCCACTCGACTTACGGCAACGTTGATGTCCTGAAAGCGGCCTGCCGCCAGGAAATGTGGATAAACCCAATGGACGCTAAAAAGCGGGGTATCGCCAACGGTGACCGGGTGAAAATTTTCAACGCGCGCGGTGAAGTCCACATTGAAGCGAAGGTCACCCCGCGCATGATGCCGGGCGTGGTGGCATTGGGTGAGGGCGCATGGTATGCCCCGGATGCGAAAGGCGTGGATCAGGCGGGCTGCATTAACGTGCTGACCACCCAGCGTCCGTCCCCGTTGGCGAAGGGTAACCCGTCGCACACCAACCTCGTTCAGGTCGTTAAAGCGTAAGGAGTAACCGATGACCACTCAGTATGGATTTTTTATTGATTCCAGTCGCTGCACCGGTTGCAAAACCTGCGAGCTGGCCTGTAAAGACTACAAAGATTTAACCCCGGACGTCAGCTTCCGTCGCATCTATGAATATGCCGGTGGCGACTGGCAGGAAGATAACGGTGCCTGGCATCAGAACGTGTTCGCCTACTACCTGTCTATCGCCTGCAACCATTGCGAAGACCCGGCTTGTACCAAAGTCTGTCCGAGCGGGGCGATGCATAAGCGTGAAGATGGTTTTGTGGTGGTGAATGAAGACGTTTGCATCGGTTGTCGTTACTGCCATATGGCGTGTCCGTACGGCGCGCCGCAGTACAACGAAGCCAAAGGCCATATGACCAAGTGCGACGGTTGCCATGGGCGTGTGGCCGAGGGTAAAAAACCGGTCTGCGTTGAGTCCTGTCCACTGCGTGCGCTGGACTTCGGCCCAATTGAAGAGCTGCGTAAAACGCATGGTCAGCTGGCCGCCGTTGCGCCGTTGCCATCGGCGCACTTCACCAAACCAAGCATTGTTATCAAACCTAACGCCAACAGCCGTCCGACGGGTGACACCACCGGCTACCTGGCAAACCCGAAGGAGGTTTAAGATGGGAAGTGGATGGCATGAATGGCCGCTGATGATCTTCACGGTCCTCGGGCAGTGCGTCGCCGGTGGTTTTATTGTTCTGGCTCTGGCGTTGATGAAAGGCGAACTCTCTCGCGAGCAGCAGCGCCTGGTGGTACTGAGCATGTTTGGTCTGTGGGTATTGATGGGGCTGGGCTTCATCGCTTCTATCCTGCACCTGGGCTCACCGCTGCGGGCGTTTAACTCACTCAACCGCATTGGCGCGTCGTCGCTAAGTAATGAAATTGCCAGCGGTTCTGTGTTCTTCGCCGTCGGCGGTATCGGCTGGCTTCTGGCCGTTATTAACAAGCTGCCGCAGTCGCTGCGTAATCTGTGGTTGGTGTTGACCATGGTGCTAGGCGTTATCTTCGTTTGGATGATGGTGCGGGTGTATAACACCATCGACACCGTACCCACCTGGTACAGCGTCTGGACGCCGATGAGCTTCTTCCTGACGATGTTTATCGGTGGGCCGCTGCTGGGTTATCTGTTGCTGCGCGTGGCTGGCGTCAACGGTTGGGCCATGCGTCTGTTGCCGGTGGTATCGCTGGTGGCGCTGCTGGTCAGTGCAATGGTGGTAGTGATGCAGGGCAGCGAGCTGGCCACGATCCACAGCTCCATTGTGCAGGCTTCAGCGCTGGTTCCGGCCTATGGCTCGTTGATGGCGTGGCGTCTGGTGGCTCTCGCACTGGCGCTGGTCTGCTGGGTTGCGCCGCAGCTGAAAGGGCGTCAACCCGCTATCCCGCTACTGAGTCTGGCCTTTGTGCTGGTGGTGGTTGGTGAGCTGATTGGCCGTGGCGTGTTCTATGGTCTGCACATGACCGTGGGCATGGCTATCGCCAGCTAAGGCGTTTATTGCGCCGGACTGCAACGGTCCGGCGCAACAAAAAATGCGCGTGTTCCATGAAATTTTTCAACTGAAAATAAGTTCCCGTTTTTCCAATTAACTAATAAAAACAATGGAATAATTTAATAATAAATTCCATTGCCGCTCCGCTGGATAAAAAACTTCTATTGTTCCTCTGAATACCGCGTCAGCTCTGGCCTGCGGGGAATTGACTTTGCCAATGGCAGTGGCATGATGCGCTCGAATTCTGAACTTCCTCACGGTTTGTATATCCATGTCCACGTATTCCCGCCCAGTGCTGTTATTGCTCTGTGGCTTACTTTTGTTGACGCTGGCGATCGCAGTGCTGAACACGCTCGTTCCGCTTTGGCTCGCCCATGAGCATCTGCCTACCTGGCAGGTTGGCATGGTCGGCTCGTCCTATTTCACCGGGAATCTGGTGGGCACGCTGCTTTGCGGACGCTTAATCAAGCGTCTTGGTTTTAACCGCAGCTACTATCTCGCGTCGCTGATGTTCGCGGTGGGCTGCGTGGGATTAGGGCTGACCGTGGGCTTCTGGAGCTGGCTGAGCTGGCGATTCCTCGCGGGCGTCGGCTGCGCAATGATTTGGGTCGTCGTTGAGAGCGCCCTGATGTGCAGCGGAACGTCACGTAACCGTGGTCGCTTGCTGGCGGCGTATATGATGGTGTATTACGTCGGCACCGTCCTCGGCCAGCTAATGGTCAGCAAATTGCCGACCGACCTGATGAGCGTACTGCCTTGGGTCACCGGTATGGTTCTGGCGGCAATTTTACCACTGCTGTTTACCCGTATCGTTAATCAACCGCAGGAAGAGCATGCCCCGACCCAGGTCTGGCCAATGCTGAGACTGCGCCACGCGCGTTTGGGCGTTAACGGCTGCATCATCTCCGGGATCGTATTAGGTTCTCTGTATGGGCTGATGCCGCTGTGGCTTAATCACCAGGGCGTGAGCGATGCCGGAATTGGCTTCTGGATGGCGGTAATGGTCAGTGCCGGGATTGTCGGACAATGGCCAGTCGGACGGCTGGCAGATCGCTATGGTCGTCTGCTGGTTCTGCGCGTGCAGGTGTTCGTGGTCATCCTCGGCTGTCTGGCGATGCTGAGCGGGGCGGCAATGGCTCCGACGTTGTTTATTCTGGGGGCTGCTGGCTTTACGCTCTACCCGGTGGCAATGGCCTGGGCCTGCGAAAAAGTTGAACACCATCAGCTGGTGGCGATGAACCAGGCGCTGTTGCTGAGCTATACCATCGGCAGCCTGCTCGGCCCTACGTTTACCGCGATGCTGATGCAGAACTATTCTGACAACGTGCTGTTTGTGATGATTGCCAGCGTGTCGTTTATCTATCTGTTGATGTTACTGCGAAAAGCCGGGCATCACCCGACGCCGGTGGCGCACGCCTGATAGCCAAAGCCTGTCGCCCGACAGGCTTTTTTCTTATCTCACTCTCCGGTAAAGTGTCCGCTTCATTGCGAAAAAGGACACCTGATGGAACTGCTGCGCTTTACGCTTGCCCAGATTGAAGCCTTTGCCTGCGTGTGCGAAACCGGCACGCTGACACAGGCGGCAAAAAAGCTTAAAAAAGACAGGACGACCGTCAGCGAGCTGCTGGATTATCTGGAAGTCGATCTCGGTTATACGCTGTTTGACCGCACCACGCGGCCGCTGACCCTGACGTCACAGGGCCAGCTCCTCTATCGCCAGGCCCGGCTGTTTTTGCACGAGGCCGAAGCCTTTTCCCGAATTGCCAGGCAGATCCCCGACAGAATCGAAACGCAGTTGACGCTGTGCTATGACCTGTTTACGCCCCGGGGATTGTTGCTTCGGCTGGCCGAACAGCTTCAGGTGCAGCACATACAATTGGATATGATTGCCTGTGAACGCGTGCAGGCAGAGCAATGGCTGGATGAAGGCAGCGTTGATTTTGGTCTTTTTCAGGCGGTGAATCGCTCGGTGAACGATCATCTGCACTGGCGGGCGGTAGGCAGTGTTTCCCTTGCGGTATACGCACGTGAAGACTATTTTCCGAAGCAGCCAGTTTCATTACTGCACCTGGCTTCTCGGCCCCAGCTGATGCCGTTTCGTGACCTGCCGCCGTCGCTGGCGGGGCGGATTCGTATTGCTGACCAACTGATTCACGTCAATGAAATCACCTTGCTGGAAGGGATGTTGCAAAGCGGATATGGCTGGGCATTCTTGCCGGATCATTTTGCCGCCGAGCGGCTGGATGGGGTCAGTCGGATCGACACCGAAATGGGGGCGCGTGGGCTGACGCATCCGCTGGTGGCGTTGTGGAAACCGGGCGTAGTGAGTGCGCCGATGCTGGCTCAAATGCTCACGGTGATGGAAGAGGGGATGTAAAAACAGCCTCCGAAGAGGCTGTCTGTCTCAATACATGACTTTATGGCCGTACTGCTCAAGGATGCCCTTGACGCGGTCCATGGTCTCTTTCTTCGGAGGATGGACGCCATCCAGCTTGTACTCTTCGCCCATCGCGACCCATTTATGTTTACCCAGTTCGTGGTAAGGCAGCAGTTCAATTTTCTCGACGTTGCCCATGTCGCGGGTAAATTCGCCGAGACGATGCGCGGAATCATCGTCGTCAGACCAGCCCGGCACCACGACATAACGGATCCAGACGTTAATATTCTTATTCGCCAGATAACGGCAGAACTCCAGCGTACGATGGTTCGACACGCCGACCAGATTCTGGTGGATGTCATCGTTCATTTGTTTGAGATCGAGCATCACCAGGTCAGTCACTTCCAGTAATTCATCAATTACCGGATCATAACGACGGACAAAACCGTTGGTGTCGAGGCAGGTATGGATGCCTTCTTTACGGCAGGCACGGAACCAGTCGCGCACGAATTCAGCCTGCAGGATAGCTTCGCCGCCGGACGCCGTCACACCACCACCTGAGGCATTCATAAAGTGGCGATAGGTCACCACTTCTTTCATAAGTTCTTCAACCGTGATTTCTTTGCCGCCGTGGGTGTCCCAGGTATCGCGGTTATGGCAATACAGGCAGCGCATCAGGCAGCCCTGGAAGAAGGTGATAAAACGGATGCCCGGGCCATCGACGGTGCCACAGGATTCAAAGGAGTGAATGCGACCAATTACTGGCTTAACAGCTCCTGGTGCATCAGTGTTTTCCGTTAAATTACAAGTGTTTAAATTACTCATATCGCTCTGATTAGCTCTAGTTAACTCTGGTTTGTGGACACATTCTGGACATTTTGGACAGTGGATTGAGTGTCACTGCATCCTGTAAAAAGTCCGGGGCAAAGTGCGCGTAAATCATCGTTTGCTGGATGTTCGAGTGCCCTAGAATGCGCTGCAATGTAATTATATTACCTCCATTCATTATAAAGTGTGTGGCGAATGTATGCCTCATTACGTGTACCGCCTGCCCATCAGGCAGATCGGGCTTTATCTCTTTCAACACTCTGCGGACAGTGCTGTATTTTGCCCTAAACAATGGACCGCTGTTTTTGGTCTTAATGCGCTCCGCCAGCTCGACAGAAATCGGCACTGAGCGTCGTTTCCCGTTTTTGGTTTTCATGAAGGTGACCACCTGCTGAATGATGTGCTCAGCCTTCAAACCTGAAACTTCGCCCCACCGGCCACCAGTAGCCAGGCAGATCAGTGCCACATTCAATTCGTCTCCTTCCAGCCGCGAGAGCAGCATCTCTATCTCATCGGTGGACAGGAACGCCATTTCTGTTTGAGCTTCTTTAAGGCGCTTCACCTCATGAAGAGGGTTGCTGCCGTGATACTCGTCAGCATCAATAAGTTTGGTAAACATGCCGCTCAGTATGGCGACGTGCCTGTTTACGCTGGATGGCTTGAGTCCTTCATTCATTAGGGTTACGCGATAATCGATAATTGATTTCTTGGTCAGTTGGTCGGCCCTGTGAATGCCCATATCCCCAAACCTCGTGATTATCGTCGTCAGGCGACCCTTTTCTATCTCGCCCCTTGCGTGGGTTTTTCCATGATAGATCCACCATCGGTCCAGCAGTTCTGTCAGCTTGCGCCGGTCTGCCGGTTTCTCAAGCCATTCCTTATTGTGATAGTTAACAAGCACATGACGCTCAAACGTCTGAGCCTCGCCCTTTGTACTGAATTTCCGCCGGATGCGTTTTCCGTCTGCGCCCTGCGGTCTAACGTCCACTTCATATCGGCCATCATCGAGTTTTTTAACGGACATAGGTCACCTCGATGATACGGCTGGGTACTCTTTCACGCGTGTTTATGTAGCAATCTTCATTTGTGCATTTACTGCACAGATAAGCCCCGTAGACCGTTAGCCAGTCTTTTGGTCGGAGTGGGATGATGTTTCGTTTTCTGGCCCAAAGTGTGCGAGTGCCGGCGCAATTTGCCCGGATGATGGATCCACTTCATCAAATAAAAACCAATCGCGATATTTTCTAAAGCGAGGGTGCTTAAGCAGTTTCATCCCTGCATCGAGAGGCATCTTAGACTTGCCGGATTCGTAGCCATGATAGGTGTAGTAATTTATTTCAATTAAATCAGCTATTTCCTTTGCTTTCAGGCGCTCAGACTCTCTGATAAGTTTCAGTTTTTCATTTTGTGGACTTGACATATATTTGCTAATCTCCAATTATGTGTCTTGTTGAACATTGAATGTGTCTTTAGCTAACTCTAGGTGGCTCTAGTTAGAAAGACATAAAGTTGAGGATAGCAAAATGTCTGTCAAATCTGAAAATTCTTACGAGAATCGCGATAACTTTTCTGAACCAGGAAAAAATTCTAGAACTCAAATTCAACTATCTGAGAAGCCTGCAGATCTGCTTTCAAAGGAGGGCTTCGCACTGTATATCGGCAAAACCCCTCGTGCTGTGGTTGAGATGGCTAAAGCTGGAAAGTTGCCTGCGTTTTACATGACTGACCCACTGAAACCGGGTGGTAAAGCGGAGCTATGGGTTAATCGCCGTGAATGGGATAAATACGCCGCCCAACTAGTCGAGGATGCACCGACCGAGTGGCATGACTGGAAAAATCGCATCAGCTACGGCAAGTCTGGCCGTGGTCGAGTTGCAGCATAAGGAGCCGTTTAATGAAAGAGCCTCGTTGCATTGCTCAGCTTTTGCGTAACCAGCAGAACCTGACCCCGATTAATTTCACCATTACCCACGGTCGCGGCCGTAAAGGCATCATTATCCGCACCTGCAAGCCGAGTGTGATCGGTACGGCTATCACACTGATGAAAACTCGGAGGTTCTGGAAATGGCTGTGATGACGCTCGGTGTGGTTGCTCAGCAGCCGGAAGGTTTGCGTGGTCTGGTTGGTCGATATCTTGCTGCGCCGCGCTGGCAGGAAAGCTGCGATTTCTATAACAAGATGATGGAACGCGAGCGCCTGACCGTCTGTTTTCATGCGCAGTTAAAACAACGTCACGCGACCATGCGCTTTGAAGAGATGGGCGACGTAGACCGTGAACGTCTGGCCTGCGCGATTGATGAGTTGCGTGCAGCATTTTCAAAACGTCGTCAGGTTGGGGCGAGTGAAATTGCCTATATCAGTTATTTAACTGTCAGCCAGCGCCGCAGTTTATTCATGCATGCCGGTTTAACCGAGAAAGAATTTAATCAACCTTACTGGCGAATTGATGAGGATTCATGTTATTGGCGTGAGAAACTATTCCGCGCATTGCGTGAATTATTCAGCTTGTTTGAACATGCTCCAACAATTTTGACATCGGTTAAGCCCGAGCAATATCTGCATTAATTAATTACCCGTGATTTTTAACGCACTTGATTGTGCGGGGCTTCCTTTTATCTGGAGAAAGTCGTTATGACTAAAACAGGAAAGCAGTGCGCTAAGTTCTCTTTGTTGTTACAGCAGGCCAGGGCTGAGGCGCAGGCGGATGCTGCGACGAAATTCTCATCTCATCTTGACGGGCTGATTCGCCACATCGCCGAGCGTGAACTGAACAAGGTTGAGATTGTCGAGTTACTCAGTCAGGAATCAACACAGTTTCATAATGCGGGGCTGTTGCGTGGAGAGTGCTGCTAATGGCTACGCACAAGTCCGTATTACTGAATAACTGGCTAAAGGTCACTGTAATGGATAACGGTGATTTAGCACTGAAGGATATTAAACGCGATAAAGGCACCGGCGAAAAAATCGAAGCTGTTATTGCTATTTACGCGAGCCAATTAAATCTCTTGTCGGACATGGTCAATTTGCTTCTTAAACGCGCCATCTATTTAAAGCAGATAACCAGTTTTGATGAGTTTGCCAAATTAACCGAAGAGTTGAGCGCCGCCTGTCGGGCTGAGCTCAACAAGCTGAATGCATAAAGGAGTCAGGGCAATGCCAGATTATATGGATCACGTTCAGGAGCTACAGGCCGAATCACTGGCCCGTCATGTCGATGCCGCACGGCTGAAATCGGGTGGCGCTGCTGTTTTGGTTTGCGTTGATTGTGACCGGCCAATTCCGGCTGAACGTCGCGCCGCCCATCCAACAGCTTTACGTTGTGTTCATTGTCAGTCGCTGCTGGAAGCCAACGCCAGACACTACCGGGGGCAGGCATGAGCATTCGCATCGAAATTGGCGACCGCTATGTCGTCACTAGTGATCAGTTTCAGTTTATTTTGCATGAGAAGAAAACAGCCAAAACCGGGAAAAATGCCGGTAATGAATGGCTGGATGTTGTCGGCTATTACACTAAGTTGGATCAGCTCGTTAAGACTCTGATGTTGCATGATGCATTAACGGGCGAAGCCCGCGCTTTCGCTGAGCTAGCAGCGCAGATTGAGCGAGTCGGTCAGGCGTGTGCGGAGGCGTTTGGCGTTAATGACCGCTGAAAGAATGGGGCGCATTGCCCCTACACCTCCACCGCCATTTTCCAAAAGCACCGACAAACCATTTGTCGGTGCTTACCCGTTCAACGCACCCCGTGAGGCCATCGGGCGCGAGAGACCTCTTACACGTGACGAACTGCGTCAGGTGCAAGGTGTTTTATCAAAGATTGACTACCTGCCATATTTCCTGAGCTCGCTCTTTACCTCGCGCTATGACTACATACGCCGGAACAAAAGCCCGGTGCATGGGCTGTATTTCCTCAAGTCGACATTCCTGCGCCGGTTATGGCCGCGCATCGAGCGCGTCAATCAGCGTAACGAAATGAATGCTGATGCTTCGCTGCTGTTCCTGACCGAGCGCGAGAACTACGCCCGACTGCCGGGAATGAATGACAAAGAGCTGAAGAAATTCGCGGCCCGCATCGCCGCGCAGCTTTTCATCATGTATGAGGAATTAAGCGATGCGTGGGCGGAAGCGCACGACGGCAAAGAATCGCTATTTACTGATGAGGCGCAGGCTCACCTTTATGGTCATGTGGCTGGCGCGGCGCGTGCATTCAATATCACACCACTTTTCTGGAAGAAATACCGCAAAGGTCAGATGACAATCCGCCAGGCATTTTCCGCCGTGGCGCGTCTCATCAATGATGAGTGGTGGGTTAACCAGTTTAAGGCGCAGCGCATGCGCTGGCACGAATCACTGCTTATCGCCGCCGGTGAAGTGAATAAAGACCGTTCCCCGTATGCCAGCAAAAGCGCCATCCGTGATGTGCATTCTCGCCGTCTGGCTAACCTCGAATACCTGAAATCCTGCGAGCTCGAAAATAAAGTCACCGGTGAGCGTATCGATCTCATCACTAAGGTGATGGGGAGTATTTCCAACCCTGAGATCCGCCGTATGGAGTTGATGAATACCATCGCCGGTATTGAGCGTTATGCGGCCAGTGAGGGTGATGTCGGGATGTTTATCACGCTGACCGCGCCGTCGAAATATCACCCGACTCGTCAGGTCGGCAAAGGGCAAAGTAAAACCGTTCAGCTTAATCATGGCTGGAATGATGAGGGGTACACCCCGAAAGATACGCAGCGCTATCTGTGCCATATCTGGAGCCTGATGCGCACGGCGTTTAAGGATAACGATTTACAGGTTTACGGAATGCGCGTGGTTGAGCCGCATCATGACGGCACGCCACACTGGCACATGATGCTGTTTTGCAAACCCGGCCAGCGCAAAGAAATTACCGACATCATGCGGCGCTATGCCCTGAAAGAAGATGGTGATGAGCGGGGCGCTGCGAAACAGCGGTTTCAGGCAAAGCATCTCAATCAGGGGGGCGCGGCAGGTTATATCGCAAAATACATCGCGAAAAATATCGACGGTTACGCCCTCGATGGCCAGCTCGATCATGACACCGGCAAACCACTACAGGATACCGCTGCGGCTGTAACGGCGTGGGCGTCGACGTGGCGCATACCTCAATTTAAACCGATTGGCTTGCCTACAATGGGCGCTTATCGCGAGCTGCGCAAACTGCCTCGTGGCGTCAGTATCGCTTCGGAATTTGACGAGCGCGTCGAAGCGGCTCGAGCTGCGGCCGATGAAGGAGAGTTTGATTTATACATCGCTGCGCAGGGTGGGGCGAATGTGCCACGCGACAGCCAGACCGTCAGGGTGGCCCGCAATGTGACTGATGAGGTCAACGACTACGAAGAAGACATCGAGCGCATCGTCGGGATTTATGCCCCGCATATAGGCGCTAATCACATTCACGTTACCCGGTCGGCATACTGGCGCATTGTTCCAAAGCTTTTGGCCGTTGAGCCTTTGACTTTAAAAAGCGGTATTACCGCGCCTCGGAGTCCTGTCAATAACTGTGGGAAGCTGAAAGTCGGTGATGATCCAGTTATGACGCCTACGCCGTCTGAGCATGCCGCAGCGGTGTTAAATCTGGTTGATAGTGGCGTTATCGGATGGGATGACCCGGAAGTCGTGACGGTGCTCAGGGGAGCATTAAAGCACGATGCACCGAAACCAATGCGACAGCAAAGATGCGGTGAACCGCTGAAACCGAATCAGATTGCGCCATCGGGGCGGATGACTAAAGCAGAACGGGAGCAGATACCTCGCATTCGCTTCGAGCTAGCTCAGAAGGGCATCACGCTGCAACGGTGGGAGCTCAATGCTTTATCTCGAGGCTCAACGGTTATTTATGGTGGTGTAAGGTATTCCTTCCTAAGCACAAATGGTTTTTGTGATGATGATAATTCATTGAATCACTGGGCTGTTAGTTCGTGAAAAATTCAATCATAATTCATTATTAATGCAGATACTAAACTCAGACCTAATTCGGTTTAAAAGGGATGTTTATGCTTATTTATCAAGGTGGTAAAGAAATTGATGAGGATGATTTTCGTTCTCATGTTTATTCCTTATGTCAGTTGGACAATGTAGGTGTGCTCTTAGGTGCTGGTGCTTCAGTTGGTTGCGGTGGGAAAACCATGAAGGAAGTGTGGCAGTCCTTTAAGCAAGACCATCCAGATCTTTTATCTTTGCTTATTGAGCGGTATTTACTAGTTTCACAGTCTGATTCAGATAATGATCTGGTAAACGTCGAGCTTCTAATTGATGAGGCGACAAAGTTTTTATCTGTAGCAAAAACTAGGGGTAGCGCAGCTGAAGAGCAGGAGTTCAGAACAATATTAAGTGCATTATACAAGGGGGTAACTAGAGCAGCATTACTTACAGGAGATGAGTTCAGAGAGAAAAATCAGGGGAAAAAAATTCAGTTTAAATATCATAAAGAATTAATATCAAAATTAATCTCAAATCGGCAGCCAGGTCAGTCAGCTCCAGCACTTTTCACAACGAATTATGATTTGGCTTTAGAGTGGGCCGCTGAAGATTTAGGTATTCAGTTGTTCAATGGATTCTCTGGTTTGCACACAAGACAGTTTTATCCTCAAAACTTTGACTTGGCCTTCAGGAATGTCAATGCAAAAGGGGAAGCAAGGTTTGGTCATTACCATGCATATCTTTATAAATTACATGGTTCTCTTACTTGGTATCAAGATGATAGTTTAACAGTTAATGAAGTCAGTGCCTCTCAAGCTTATGATAATTATATTCAAAGTATTATAAATGAACAGGATTATTATCGAGGGCAGCATTTGATTTATCCTGGTGCAAATAAGTACAGCCATACCATTGGATTTGTCTATGGAGAGATGTTTAGGCGATTTGGTGAATTCTTGTCAAAACCTCAAACAGCACTTTTTATAAATGGATTTGGATTTGGTGATTACCACATAAACAGAATTATTCTAGGTGCATTGTTGAACCCTTCATTCCATGTTGTTATATATTATCCCGAATTGCATAATGCCTTGTTGAATGTGGAAAATAATGTGGCATCGGAAGGGGAAAAAGCAATTGTCACTTTGAAGAATTTGACATTTAATCAGGTAACTGTAGTTGGTGGTGGTGGTGATGCTTATTTTGATAGTTTCGTAAAACACTTACCGTACCCAGTTCTTTTCCCAAGAGATAATACTGTTGATGATCTGGTTGATGCAATAACGAAACTATCAAAAGGAGAAGGGAATGTCCCATTTTAAACTATCAGAGCTTTCGGCTATTGGTTACGTTGTAGGATTGGAAGGGGAGAAAATTAGGGTGAATCTCCACGAAGGTCTTCAAGGAAGGCTAGCATCCCATAGGGAAGGTGTGAGCTCAGTTACTCAACCTGGGGATCTTATTGGATTTGATGCTGGAAACATATTAGTGATTGCAAGGGTCACTGATATGGCATTTGTTGAGGCTGACAAGGCACATAAGGCCAACGTTGGAACGTCTGATTTAACAGATATGCCTTTACGACAGATTATTGCCTATGCAATCGGTTTTGTTCGGAGGGATTCCGATGGTTATATTTTCATTTCAGAAGATTGGCGCTTACCTGCTTTGGGGTCTTCGGCAGTTCCTTTAACTTCAGATTTTTTAAATACTATTTATAGTATTGATAAGGATGATTTGGAGAACGCTATCGAGCTTGGTTTAGATTCACGAACAAAATCCGTAAAAATATTAGCTAGTGTAGATAAATTATTAACGCGTCATTTAGCTGTCTTAGGTAGTACAGGGTATGGGAAATCGAATTTTAATGCGTTATTAACTCGGAAGGTCGTAGAAAAGTACCCTAATTCGAGAGTCGTTATTTTTGATATTAATGGTGAGTATGCGCAAGCTTTTGTGGGTCTACCAAATGTTAAGCATACTATTTTAGGTGAAAAGGGAGAGGGAGAACATGTTAAAGATCCTCAGAAGCAAGGGGAGCCTTTTTCAGAAGAATATTTCTGCTACAAAAAAATACCCTACCAGGCATTAGGTTTTGCTGGCTTGATTAAGCTTTTAAGACCGAGCGATAAAACTCAGTTACCAGCATTGAGAAATGCGTTAAGTGCAATAAATAGAACGCATTTTAGACGCGGTAATATTTATTTGCAAAACAATGAAGGTGGCATTTTTAATTTGTATGATGACTGCCGTGATACCGATCAAAATAAACTTGCGGAATGGCTTATGCTATTAAGGAGAAGGCGATTGGTTCGGACAAATGTGTGGCCGCCTTTTAATAGTCTAGCTAACTTGGTTGCGGAGTTTGGTTGTGTTGCCGCTGAACGTCAAGGTGGAAGCAAGCGTGATGCCTTCGGATTTAGTAATGTATTACCTCTTGTGAAAATCATACAACAATTATCTGAGGATATGCGTTTTAAATCTGTGGTTGATTTGGATGGTGGGGGTGAGTTGGCAGATGGGGGTATTCACTGGGGAAAAGCAATGAGGGATGAGGTTGACTACTTTTTTGGCAAGGAAAAAGGCGAGGGTAATGGGT
The DNA here is from genome assembly GCF_033843265.1 of Scandinavium lactucae. Taxonomy (NCBI): domain Bacteria; kingdom Pseudomonadati; phylum Pseudomonadota; class Gammaproteobacteria; order Enterobacterales; family Enterobacteriaceae; genus Scandinavium; species Scandinavium lactucae. The sequence goes on along the minus strand of NZ_JAWXRD010000040.1, from coordinate 923,400 downwards.
GGAATGTCCATATAGTAAACATGAAAAATCTAGCACAAGATCATGCCCCGATGTTGCTTAGTGCTTTGTTAGAAATGTTTGCTGAGATATTATTTATTCGAGGGCAAGATAAATCCTATCCAACAGTTCTTCTTCTTGAAGAGGCCCATCACTACTTACGTGATCCCTATGCTGAAGTGGATTCCCAGATTAAAGCTTATGAACGGCTAGCGAAAGAGGGAAGAAAGTTCAAATGCTCGTTAATTGTTAGCACTCAACGGCCTTCAGAACTGTCTTCGACTGTCTTGGCTATGTGTTCGAACTGGTTCTCATTACGTTTGACTAACGAAAGAGATTTGCAAGCGCTCCGGTATGCTATGGAAAGTGGAAATGAGCAAATGTTAAGACAAATATCGGGGTTGCCAAGAGGGGACGCTGTCGCGTTTGGTTCAGCTTTTAACCTTCCAGTCAGAATCTCAATTCATCAGGCGGTTCCTGGCCCGAAATCGTCCGATGCCATTTATTCGGAAGAGTGGAAATAAACTGGGATAAATAAAAAATAGATTAGGAAGAACCTTGCAAACATCTGGTGCATGAGTTTGCATACATCAATATGGCAAAATTACTCTATCTCTTCCTATGAAAGACGCGATTCTTTAGGGCTCGTGCAGTGCATTAAAACCGACCCCTAAAGCGGGCAGGCGTGGCGGGGAAAGCATTGCGCGCTCGACGCAGTGCCAATAATTATTATCTCGCATCTCAGCGCTTCCCTGAGTGTTTGAACGAGAAAATGGGTACTACAAACGACCAAGAGCCTCGTCTGCATTTGGTGGCCCTTAGGAAGCCTTAAAAACGCTGGAGATGCGGTGCAGGCATATCAGAATGAGATTATCTTCAATCATCGTTGATAGAAAATCTAGTCACTTAGAGTAAGCAGTGGCATGAAGCTGAATGCTAAAACAAAGTTGTTCATCGTAGGACTGCCGACGTGTTTAATTATGAGATTACGACTGAACACTTCGAAGACGAATCGCGTAAACGAGGCATGGAAGACTCAAGCCTCGGTTTTAACGAATAGGTTGTATTAGCTCAAACCAGAGCTGAGAGTTTCCTCAGGCAGCATGCAATTAAATTTAACAGTCCTCAGTGAGCTATGAGCAGCCATTACCTAGAATTTTCTGTGGCGGAAGCTGGAATACATCATCAGGTAGCGTTTAAGGTTGCGCAGTGTCATCAATTTCATCAGTGTCTGCGGGCTCATCTTTTTATTACGGATATAGTAGAGGGTGAACAGCTGATATTTTTTACTCGACGCGTCGAGCTTACCTTTGTGCTTCCGGTAAAAATCCAGATAGCCTGCAAACTTGCGTCCTGAGCAGGTGATGCGAACCTCGCCATGATTGACATAAAGCACCTGAGTGATCACCTCCAGTTTGAAAGGATCGCCATAGGTTTCTGCCAGCCGATAAAAGGCATCATAATCCTGGGCGGCAGTCAGACTCTCATCGAAAAGAACCTGCTGCATCCGGTTGGTTAAAGTCAGCATCTGGTTGCCGATAATATTCCGCTTATCAAACAGGCTCTTTTTATAGGCTGGTTTCGGGTAAACCTGCAATTCATCAGGGTGGTGATACCCGGTACTGTCGCAGAGGTAATCATTGGCATACAAAAATCCATGCTGCTGGAGTTTATGCTGACAGGCAAGAAATGAGGACAGACGTGTTGGCAACCATTCATCATCATCGTCCAGACCCGTTATCAGATACCCCTTTGCCAGCCGTATCGCCTGATTCCGCACCGCACAGGCACCGGAATTAAATTCATTGCGGATATACGTAATACGCGGGTCGTTCAGATCGGTGATGTACGCCTGTAGTTGCTGAAATGATGAAGAGAAATCATCGATGATGATCAGTTCCCAGTGCGTATAGTCTTGTTTAAGGACTGACTGAATAGCCCGAATCGTCAGAGCTTCTCGGTTCCATGTGGGCATATAGACAGAGATGAGCGGCCTCGATGACAGTGTGTCATCCGCGAAGTTTTCCTGTTCCGTCATTGCCCCGGTAAAACTGGCTGCGCGGATGTTACTCGCAGAAAAGTCCGCACCGGTACAGTCTGCATGACTGAAGATTGCCCCTTCGATTTGACAGTGGCTAAGGTTTGCTCCATTCAGTGAGGAATAAGAGAAATCGGTCTCTCGGAGATCGCTGAACGACAGATCGCTACCGGCTAAATTAATATTGCGCAAGTTGAGTCTCCGCAGATCCATAAACCGCAAGTCGGCACCTGACATATCCGATTGATGGCGTGGATTTAAAAAGATATTTTTTTGATATTTCAGAAGTTTTTTTTGAATTGTTTTTTTGCTGTTCATGTTCAGCTTACGGCGAGTACCGATGAAAATTCAGGAGTGCAGTTAAGCACTCTCCTTATCTTCCTGCAATCGATCTCATTCATTTTCGGAAATGTACCCAAAGATAAATTGACGTTCATTAACACTTTCTCACACCCTCATCCAGGCGGTGTTTGCCCTTGATAACTACTCCCTTTGTAAGTATCACCGCAAATGAATCATTCACTTTTAATGATCTTTCGACATACTGATTATGTTTCCTAAAGAGATTTTTATGCGCAACGTCCGCTCCTGAAACGGAGCAAACAGTCAGATTAGGTATGGCTTTTTGCCATAATTGTGTCAGTTCAAATCTGAGCTAATACAAATTCGCCATGCTTTACTCTCCTTTTACCAGTCGGCATCTACAGAAGATCGCTTTCTTATTTATATTTATCAAAGAATTATGTAGTTCGTCGTGTTTTTGGCAGGCCATTCGATTGGGAGTCCTCACTTAAGTAATCTTGTTCAATCCACTTCGATGTCTTTTGTACTTAAAGCCGCCTTCCGGCGGCTGCGAATGTTACTCGTCCTCAGGCTCCAGAGAGTATTTTTTAAAGCGGATAATCTCTTCACCTGCCCATTCGTTCAGCTCCATGAAGCGCGACTGTAACGGGCTGAGTTCGTTACGCACAAAGACCTTCGCGACCTTCTCAACGTCGCCGAGTGAGCCGACATTCTCGGGCTTGCCTCCCATGAGCTGGAACGGGATGCGATGTGCATCGAGCATATCGGCGGCGCTCACTTTCTTGATGTTAAAAAAATCATCCTTTGTGGCAACTTCGCTCAGCGGCACGATTTTAATCCCGTCAGCTTTGCCGTTCGGCGCGTAAAAAAACAGGTTCTTAAAATTCCCGAGCCCCTTCGAATCACGCATCGCCTTGCGCAGCGCTTCGACGTCAGTGCTGCTTTGCGCGGCGTCGGTCACATACATGATGTACCCGGCGTGCGCCCCGTTCTGATAATACTTGCGGCGGAACAGCGTCGCGGATTCATTCAGCCAGGCGGAATTGAGTGCGCTCAGGTATTCCGGCAGGCCGTAGAGTTCCTGATTTATGTCCGGCTCCAGCAGGTGAAACACCGAGCCGGGGGCGAACTGATGCGCCTGCGCGAATGACTGAATGTACCAGTAAGCATCATCCTCGACGCCGCGCCGGGTGTATTTGGCCGGTGAGGTCTCAAATTTGACGGCCTTGCCGCTCAGGCTGCGGCGCATTTCGAGAAAGGCGTTACCGAAGACCAGAAAATCGAGCACGAAGCGGCTAAAGTCCTGCCGGGATAATTTCGGGTGCGGAATGTAGGTCGACACCAGAATATTACGCTTCACGTAAATCGGTGAGCTGTGGTGCACGGCGGCTCGCATACTTTTCGCCAGCCCCGAGAAACTCACCGGCGGCTCGTACCACTGGCCGTTATCGACGCATTCCACGTAATCGAGAATATCGCGCCGGTCGAGCACCGCCGTCGGCTCGCCGAAGGTGAACGCTTCCATGCTCTGAGCGGGCGCGGCGGTGTGCTGGCGTGGCTTCGCGGTGTACGGGTTTTTCTTGCTGCGTTTGCTCATTAATAAAACTCCATAATCGAGGATGACGGCTGACCGCTGGCGGCGGTCAGGGGCTCGTTAATTAAGACGTGCATGGTTGCCCATGCCAGATCGGCATGACTCGCTTCCTCGGTGCGGCTGGCCTCATAGGTGGCGCTGCGCCCGCTGCTGGTCATGGTTTTTCGGATAGACATAAACGACTGCGTGAGGTCGGTTGCGCCGACGTCATATTCGAGACAGCCGCGCGTGATGGTGTCTTTGGCTTTCAGCACCATCGCGGTCTTCATTTCCGGGGTGTAGCGGATTTCACGCGCGGCCGGGTAGAACGAGCGCACGAGCTGGAAGACCCCCTGACCGAGCCCGGTCGCATCGATGCCGATATACTCGACGTTATATTTCAGCGTCAGCTCGCGGATGGATTCGGCCTGCTGCGCGAAGTCCATGCCTTTCCACTGGTGACGCTCAAGGATGCGGAATTTGCCCCCGGCGACCACCGGCGGCGCGATAACCACGCACCCGGCACTGTCGCCGCGTAATGACGGGTCATAGCCGACCCATACAGGGCGGTGACCGAATGGCCGGTCGGCGAACGGCGCGACGTCCTCCCATTTCTCCAGACTGTCGACCATGCAGCGCTGCAATTCCTCGAACGGGAAGACCGACGCTTTATCGTCGACGAACTCGCACATAAACAGATTACGGAAGTCATCGACGCTGTTTTCGCGGCGCAGGGTGTCGATATTAAACAGGGTACAGCCTTTGGCGAGGGCATCCTCAAGGGTGACAATCTGCCGCCACTGGCCGTCCGGGCAGGCGACGCCCTTCGCCAGTGCGGCGTGCGTGATATCGATGTCGACGCGCTCGCTGGCGTTGGACCGGCCACGGTTGAATTGTTCCCCTGACCAGAACGGATAAGCCCCGTGCGCCAGTGAAGACGGTGTCGAAAAATAGGTGGTGCGCAGGTGCTCCTGCGATGACATCCCGGAGGAGACTTTTTTCAGTTGCTGGAAGTTGGGGATCCAGAAAATTTCATCGACGTACAAATCACCGTTATGGCTTTGCGCAGTGTTGGAGTTGGTGCCGAGAAAAATCAGCTTCGCGCCGTTGTTGCCGATGACAATCGGGTCGCCGGTGAGCTCAACCTCGGCCAGCTTCGCAAACTGGATGATGTACTCGCGGAACACGTAAGCCTGCGTTTTACTGGCCGACAGGAAAATCTGGTTATTGCCGGTCTTCAGCGCCCGCATCAGCGCCTCGCGGGCAAAATAAAACGTCGCGCCAATCTGGCGGGATTTGAGGATATGGCGAATACGGTGCGCCAGTCCGGCGCGGTACCAGTCGAGCTGATAGTCGAATGACTGGTTGAGGAAAATGTCCTCCAGTTTTTCGATGGCTTCATCGCTGAAAAAGTTCTTTTTCGGCTTCTTCTTCTCGCCTTTGTTGCGGTTGGCGACGTTGGGGTTTAAATCCGCCTCGTTGCCGGTCTGGCCGTAGCGGTTCACCCGCGCCAGACGCTCCATCTGTCGCGCCAGAAAATCAGCGACCTTGAAATCATGTGCCGTCAGGTCGGGCTTTGCATACAGCTGGATAAGTCGTGCTTCGAGTGTGGTTTCGACGCGTGTCAGGGGCGCGGTCGCTTCCCACTGGTCGCGCTGTTTCCAGCTCTGCACCGTGGGGCGTTTGGTCTGCAACATCTCCGAGATTTGCGGCACGGAAAAGCCCTGCCAGAACAGCAGCGCCGCCTGTCGTCGCGGGTCGCTCAGGAGTGTGGTCTCAGTGGTGATGGTCATGTTTGCCTCGCCGTGGTTGATACAGGGCAAGGCTAAAGAAACAGGGGCGGTGAATCGCTAAAGCCCTGTTGTGTCAGGGGTACGCCATCCGCAATCGATAGCCGCTGCGGGGGTGAGTCGGGAAACTAAGCCTGACCCGAAAACCCAACCTCAGGACACCTGACTCATGGCAAAAAAAGCCTCCAAAATCTCGAAATGGTTTCGCATCGGCGTCGAGGGTGACACCTGCGACGGTCGCGTCATCAGCGCCTCCGACATTCAGGAAATGGCCGACACCTTTGACCCGCGTGTCTACGGTTGCCGCATTAATCTCGAACATATCCGCAGCATCAACCCCGACGGTCAGTACGGCCGCTATGGCGACGTTGCCGAGGTGAAAGCCGAAGTCATCGATGATGACTCAGCGCTGAAAGGCAAACTGGCGTTGTTTGGCAGAATCACCCCGCTCGATAACCTCATCGACATGGTGGCGAAAGGCCAGAAGGTTTACACCTCGATGGAAATTCGCCCGAACTTCGCCAACTCCGGCAAGTGCTACCTCACCGGGCTGGCTGTCACCGATGACCCGGCGAGCCTCGGCACTGAGTACCTCGAATTTTGCAGCCGTGCCACGGCAAACCCGCTGAACGGCAAGAAAGAGCAGCCGGGCGACCTGTTTTCGGTGGCGACCCTCGCCGAGCTGGAGTTTGAAGACCAGCCCGAAACCCTGCTCAACAAGCTGACCGACACCGTCAAAACCATTTTCAGCCGCAAGCAACAGAGCGATGACGCCCGTTTCGCCGACGTGCATGAAGCGGTGACGTCCATCGCCGAACGTGTACAGACCGGCGACGACGCGACTGAAGCCCGTTTTGCTGCGCTGCAAACAGAACTCGAGATCCTGAAGCAGGACGTCGCCGCGCAGGGGAATGAAACGGCGCAGCAGTTCAGCACCATCAAAACCACCCTGGACAAAACCGAAAGCATCAAACAGCCGCGTCGCCTGCTGAGCACCGGCGGTGATGCGGCGGATGTGACGCTGACCGACTGCTGATTTACCCATTTCAAACAGGATAAAAATCAATGCGTAAAGAGACCCGTTTTAAATTCAATAAATACCTGAGCCGCCTTGCCGAGCTGAACGGCGTGGAGGTGCCGGACCTCGATAAAAAATTCAACGTCGAGCCGTCCGTCACGCAGAAACTCTTCGACAAAATCCAGCAGTCGTCCTCGTTCCTGCAACTCATCAACATGGTGACCGTGGGCGAGCTGACCGAGGAAAAAGTCGGCATCGATGTCACCGGCACTATCGCCAGCACCACCGACACCGACGGCGGTACCGAGCGTAAAACGGCGGACTTCTCGAAGCTGGACGCATTCCGCTACTTCTGCAAACCGGTCAACTTCGATTACAACCTGAAGTACAACAAGCTCGACCTGTGGGCGCGATTTGAAGATTTTCAGATCCGTATTCGCAACGCCATCATCAAGCGTCAGGCACTGGACTACATCACCATCGGCTTTAACGGCACGAGCCGCGCCCCCACCTCCGACCGCACGAAAAACCCGTTGCTTCAGGACGTGGCGGTCGGCTGGCTGCAAAAGTACCGCAACGATGCGCCAGAGCGCGTGATGTCACACGTCGTCGATGATGACGGTACGGTCATTTCCGACACGATTAAAGTCGGCAAGGGCGGGCATTACGCCAACCTCGACGCGCTGGTGATGGATGCGCACGAATCCCTGATTGAAGAGATCCACCGCGAAAACCCGGAAATGGTGGTCATCTGCGGCCGTCGCATCCTGACCGACAAATATTTCCCGATGATTAACAAGTTTCAGGCCAACAGCGAACAGCTCGCCGCAGAGCTGATTGTCAGCCAGAAAACCATCGGCCAGCTTCAGGCGGTGCGTGCGCCGTTCTTCCCGGCGAACAGCGTCTTTATCACCACGCTGGATAACATTTCCATCTACCTGTACGAAGACGGCCACCGCCGCCACATCGTCGAAAACCCGAAACTCGACCAGGTGGAAAACTACGAGCAGGTAAAAGTCGATTTCGTTATCGAGGATTACGCGGCCGGCTGCCTGATTGAAAACATCGAAATCCTCGAGCAGGACGAAGAGGCCACCCCGGAAGCGGCGAGCGCGAAAGTGTTTGCGACCGAAATGGTGAAAGCCATGCAGGCGCTGACAGCCGGGGTTGTCACTCAACATGCAGACGCCCCAAAGGCTGACGCGCATACCGACGGCGGGGAGGCGTAACCGATGGCGAGCCCCGCACGGCGTCACGCGATGCGGGTCTCGGCCGAACAGGCATCGCAGCGGGAACAGCACCCGCTGCGCCATGCCACGGCTTACGAGCAAATGCTCGTGAAGCTGGCCGCAGACCGCAGGACGCTTTCACAAATCCATTCCCGGGAACGCAAGGCAGAGAAAAAGCGCGAGCTGCTGCCGTTTTACCTGCCGTGGGTGACCGGCGTGCTCGAGACCGGCACCGGGGCGCAGGATGACATCCTGATGACCGTGCTGCTGTGGCGTCTCGATGCCGGAGATATTCCCGGCGCGATTGAGATTGCCCGCTACGCGCTGCGTTTTGGCCTGTCGATGCCCGACGGTCATGCGCGTACCGCGCCGTACATGCTGGCCGAAGAAGTGGCGCTGGCCGCACTTCGCGCCCGCGCGGCCAGTCAGCCGGTGGACGTGCAGCCGCTCCTGACCGTTATCGAGATGACCCGCTCCGCCGATATGCCTGACGAGGTTCGCGCCCGCCTGCATAAGGTCGCCGGTCTTATCCAGCGGGACGCCGGGCTGCTGAATGAGGCGATGACGCACCTGCAACGCGCCATTCAGCTCGATGACAGTTGCGGGGTGAAAAAAGACATCGAGCGCCTCGGCCGGGAGCTGAAGCCGAAACCTGTCGCCCCGGTGAAGAAAACCCCGCCGAAGCCCGCGAAAAAGGCCACCAAAAAAACAACCGATTCACCGGCGAAACGGGGGCGTGGTCGCCCGAGGAAAGTCGCCGGTTAACAGAATGCGCCCCGCGCCGGGCGGCACGCTGGCCGAGGCAGGTGTTTCACCTGAGCAGAGGCCAGCGTCCACCGCCCACCTATTTCAGAGGTAGTCATGACGACGCTTGTAGTCAGTAACCCGGCACGACCGCGCGAGCCGCTGGTCATTCCGCCGGTGCCGGACGATGAACCGGTGATAAAAAACACCGGCTTTTTCCCGGACGTTGACCCGAAGCGCGTGCGGGAAGAAATGCGCCTCGAGCAGACGGTTTCCCCTGTGCGTCTGCGCCGGGCGATTAAGGCCGGAATGGCCGAAACCAACGCCGAGCTGCGCGACTGGCGCGACCTTCAGCTCGGGGCTGGTCATGCCACGCTCGCGGAGGTGCCGACCGATGAGCTCGACGGTGAAAGCGTGCGCGTTTTCCACTATTTCAACGCCGTGTGTGCGATGACCACCGCCACGCTCTATGAGCGCTATCGTGGGGTGGATGCGAGCGCCAAAGGTGACAAAAAGGCCGACAGCATCGACAGCACCATCGATGAGCTGTGGCGGGATATGCGCTGGTCAGTGGCGCGTATTCAGGACAAAGCCCGCTGCATCGTGGGGCAAATCTGATGAATGTCATCGCGCAGCAGGGCGACACCCTCGACGCCCTGTGTCATCGCCATTACGGCCGCACTGAGGGCGTTGTCGAGGCGGTGCTCGCCGCTAATCCGGGTCTGGCTGAGCTTGGGGCCATTCTGCCGCACGGCACGTGCATCAGCCTGCCGGTCGTCGACACCGCGGCCGTCACGGAGACCCTTAACCTGTGGGATTAACGATGGAAAAAATCACAACGTTTCTGACGTACTGGTTTTCCGTGGCGCTGGCCTATTTCGGCACGCAGACCCCGGAAAAACTCGCGCTGTATGTCGGCGGTGGGTGTGCCATTTTCACCGCGCTGGTGAATTTCTGGTACCGCCGCCAGACCTACCGCTATCTCGTTGCGGCCGGAATCGACAAGGGGGTGATCCGTGGCCTCAGTCGTTAAACGTTGCAGTGTGGCCGTCGTGCTGGCGCTGGCGGCACTGGTGCCTGATTTTCGTCTGCTGAATACCTCGCCGGACGGTCTCGCCCTGATTGCAGACCTTGAGGGGTGCCGTCTGCGCCCCTACCAGTGCAGCGCGGGCGTGTGGACATCAGGCATTGGCCACACTGCCGGGGTGGTACCCAAACGCATTATCACCGAACACGACGCCGCGGTGAATCTGGTCGCCGACGTGCTCAATACTGAGCGACGGCTGGCGGTGTGCGTGCCGGGGAAGATGCCGCAGCCGGTCTATGACTCGCTCGTCAGTTTCGCCTTTAACGTTGGCACGGGTGCGGCCTGTCGCTCGACGCTGGTCTCGTTAATTAAGCGTCAGAAGTGGGCGCAGGCGTGCAACCAGCTCACCCGCTGGGTGTACGTGAACGGCGTCAGGAATACCGGACTTGAAAACCGTCGCGCCCGCGAATGGTCGCGCTGTATACAGGGGGCAAAATGAAAACACTGATGATTTTACTGGCTGTGGCCGGGCTGGCGCTGGTCTGGCTGAAGCATGAAAACAGCAAGCTCAGCCGCGCGTTTACCCGCGCGAATGACGTCGCCAGCGCCCAGAAACGCACTATCACCATGCTGAAAGACCAGCTCCTCACCGCGCAGCGCCTGAGTGCGGACAATGACCGGGCGCAGGTGCAACTGCGCCAGAAACTCGCCGCAGCCGGAACGCGGGCCGCGCGTCGGGAGCGAACCATGACGAGGCTACTCAATGAAAACGAGGATTTACGCCGCTGGTACAGCGCTGAGCTGCCTGCTGCTGTGCGCAGCCTGCACCGACGCGCCCCCTGCATCGCAGCAGGTCGTTGTGCTGAACGCCTGCCCGAGAGTCAGCCTGTGTCCGATGCCGGGCAGTGACCCGTTAACCAATGGCGACCTGAGCGCCGACATTCGCCAGCTCGAGACCGCGCTCGAAAGCTGTGCGCTTCAGGTCGAAACGATTAAAGCCTGTCAGGATAAAACTGATGTTCAAACCGAAGAGTCTGCGCAACGCCTTAACTGATGCCGTGCCGGTGCTGAAAGCGAACCCCGACATGATGCGCATTTTTATCGATAACGGGAAACTGGCCTCCACGCTTGCGACATCGCTGTCGTTTGAAAATCAGTACACGCTCAACGTAGTGGTTACCGATTTTCCGGGCGATATTGATTTGATCCTCGTGCCGATTCAGGCATGGCTGCGGGTCCAGCAGGCCGACATCATGACCACGGACGAGGGCCGCAAACGGGGCTTCATCTACGAGGCTGACATCAACAACGATGACAGCATCGACCTCAGCATCAGCCTGTTACTGACCGAGCGCACCATCGTCAAAGAAGTCGGGGCCGAGCTGCACATCGAGCACGCGGCCGAACCGCAACCGCCAGAGCCGGTAACCCGCCCGATGAAGCTGTATGTTCACGGCGAGCTTGTGAGCGAATGGGATGAATGAATTTAAGCCCTTTGATGACCGGCTGGCCGGGCTGATTGCGGCGCTGTCACCGGCGAGTCGTCGACGGATGGCCACTGATATCGCGAAGACGCTGCGCACCCGACAGCAGCGCCGTATCAAAACGCAAAAAGCCCCGGATGGCACCCCATATGCCGCCAGAAAACGCCAGCCGGTCAGGGCCAAAAAGGGTCGGGTAAAGCGGGAGATGTTCGCGAAGCTGCGCACTAACCGTTTTATGAAAGCAACCGGGAGATATGATGCGGCCGTGGTGGAGTTTACTGGCAAGGTGCAGCGTATAGCGAAGGTGCATCATTACGGGTTGAAAGACCGACCAAACCCGCATAGTCCGGGCGTGCAATATTCGGAACGTGACTTACTTGGATTCAATCAGAGCGATGAATCACTTATTAAACATTTGATAATTAAAAATCTCGGGTGAAGTTGGATTGACATGACCACAAGGGTTTTAAGATACTACTCATACTAACATTGGATCATGATCTTGAGGTTGGAACAATTAACTCGAGCATTGTTTTTTAAGTAAAACATCTTTGTTTCCATATAGATCTGTCTAATATGTTGTTGGGAGTGCATATCCATTTTGGACAAATAATGATATGCCGTCATTTTAAATTACTATATGGAGTTTAGTTGTGGATTATTTTGGCATGGCGGAAAAGCATTTTAATGACATAAGAAGAAATGAAGATTACCCACTCCTTTATGATTTATTTATAAGAAAACTCCCTCAATTTGAAGATTGGATGACAGATCAAAAAATCACTAAAGAGATGATGTTTCAACACGGATTGGCTAGATTCATAATTTCAGATGTGATGCTCTATTGCTGTCATCAACAGAATGATTATCTCCTATGGGATGATGGAGCAATGGATTTCAGAGAAAGAAAAAAATCTGGTTGGATAAAAGAATACACTGCTTTCACCCCATACTTCATCTGGCTGCAAAAACATGTGTGTGATAGTGAATATAGAACTATAAAAAATACGTTTTGTATTAATTCATTCAAGAATGGCCACCATTATTTTATGGATGAGGTGCCATTAAGAAACGTTGGAGGTCAACGTGTTCAAAAAGCCTATTTATCTGGAAAGTTACTTGATTTTGTTTCTCTTGATTCTCTTGTTCTTGTGCAACCTTTTAACAATAAACATCTTTACATTTACTGTTCATCGGCTATTAATTTTAAAATTATTGGTGGCGTAGCCTTCCTTAAATTTAGAGAGTGCAAGCTTTCAGAAATACAACCTAATCACAATGGAATTACTTTAGAAAGTGGAAGTTTCCAGGAACTGTCATTCACAAGGTGTCAGGTTGATTTGAAGTTGGTATCAGCGAATATGATGCATATGACCGTTAACAATTGTAATCTTAAAGTTATATGCGATTTCGCTCGATTCGATAGCCAATGCCACTTTGTTTATGATCGAGTTGATAAGTACTCATATCAATCAGAGAGTGAGTTTTATACAGAGGTTATAAATCTGTTTAGTGAATCCAATGACTACTCTCTGGCTGGAGAATATTATTATAAAAAACGAAAAGCAATGATGCTTGAGTCTTTGCAACCTTGGAAGGGATTTAGGAATGCTACTTTCAGAATGAGTAAAAAGGAAAGAAAATTATTTAGATTGAAAAAGTTTTTTAGTGGTTTTTCAGATGTGTTTAATTATCTTTGCTGGGGGTTTGGCGAAAAGCCATCAAGAACGTTGGTGATATCTTTAGCAGTAATTTTACTATCTACGGGGATGTATTATTTTAATGAAAACACAACCACAGATACCATAGTTGAATCTTTATACTTCAGTGTCGTTTCATTCACCACTTTAGGATTTGGTGATATTACGCAAAAAAGTAGTTTTCTGCGTTTATTTTCAGCATTTGAATCGCTTTCAGGCTTGGTGCTTATGGGCCTTTTCCTTGCGGGTTATGCATCTAAGACAAAGCGATATTAAAGTGTAATCTTAAACATCTTATATTCCGATTGTTGTGCCATTCTCCACAAGACTCCGTTCGATTGCCGCCTCAACTCTCCGGCGGCATCCTTTCCCGCATGAAAACTCAATCCACTCTTCAGGATGTTTTGCGCCTGCTGCGCAATCTCATTCGCACCGGCGTCATCATCGAGACTGACCTCGATGCGGGCCGCTGCCGCGTGCAGACCGGCGGCATCATTACCGACTGGCTTCAGTGGCTGACGCATCGCGCCGGACGGTCGCGTACATGGTGGGCTCCCTCAGTAGGTGAGCAGGTGCTCATTCTGGCCGTGGGCGGTGAGCTCGATACGGCGTTTGTCCTGCCCGCCATTTTCTCTGATGACCATCCCGCGCCCTCGGCCTCTGCGGATGCATTTCACATTGCCTTTCCTGATGGCGCAGTTATCGAGTACGAACCTGAGACCGGGGCGCTGTCGGCGACGGGCATCACAACCGCCGAGGTTACTGCCTCGAAATCCATTACCGCCACGGTACCGGTCGTCATGATTAAGGCGTCGACTCGCGTCACGCTCGATACGCCCGAGGTGGTATGTACCAACAAGCTCATCACCGGCACGCTTGAAGTGCGTAAAGGCGGGAAGATGAGCGGTGACATCGAGCACGCAGGCGGGAAATTTACCTCCAACGGCGTGCAGGTGGATGACCATGACCACGGCGGTGTCGAACGTGGGAACAGCCGGACGGAGGGTACGAAATGACGACCCGCTACCTCGGCATGAACCGGGAGACAGGCCGGGCCATAACCGACGCTGACCATATCCGCCAGAGCGTGAGCGATATCCTGCGCACGCCTGTCGGATCGCGGGTGATGCGTCGTGATTACGGCTCGCTGCTGTCCTCCCTGATTGATATGCCGCAAAACGATGCCCTGAACCTTCAGATGATGTGTGCCTGTTATATGGCGCTGCTGAAGTGGGAGCCTCGCGTCACCATCACGTCACTGACGATTGAGCGCCAGTTTAACGGGCAGATGATTGTTGACCTGACCGGTGAAATCAAAGACTCAGCCGCCCCTTTATCCCTGATCATTCCAGTGAGTTGAACCTATGGCCATTATCGACCTGAGCCAGCTCCCCGCGCCCGACGTGGTGGAAACGCTGGATTATGAATCCATCCTCGCCGAACGTAAGGCGACCCTGATTTCGCTCTACCCGGAAGAGCAGCAGGAGGCTATCGCCCGTACACTCGCACTTGAGTCCGATCCGCTGGTGAAATATCTGGAAGAAAATTCATACCGCGAAGTGTTATGGCGTCAGCGAGTGAACGAGGCCGCGCTGGCTGTCACGCTGGCGTACGCCGAAAACAACGACCTCGATGTGATGGCCGCGAACACCAATACCGCCCGCCTGATTATCACCCCGGCCGACGACAGCACCATCCCGCCGACACCGGCGGTCATGGAGTCCGACACGGATTTTCGTCTGCGGGCGCAACAGGCTTTTGAGGGCTTAAGCGTCGCGGGGCCGGTGGGGGCGTATGAGTTTCACGGCCGCAGTGCTGACGGTCGGGTCGCTGACATTTCCGTCATCAGTCCTGAGCCTGCGTGCGTGACCATTTCCGTGCTTTCCCGAGAGGATAACGGAGCTGCATCGGATGCGCTGCTGACCGTGGTGCGTAACGCACTTAACGACGAAGACGTCAGACCGGTTGCCGACCGGGTGACTGTCCAGTCGGCGGAGATTATTCACTACACCATAGACGCGACGCTCTTCATTTTTCCTGGCCCGGAAAGCGAACCCATCCGCGCCGCAGCAGAAGCAAAACTGAAAGCCTACATCAGCGCTCAGCACCGGCTCGGGCGTGACATTCGTCAGTCTGCCATTTACGCCGCCCTGCATGTTGAAGGGGTGCAGCGGGTCGAGCTGGTGGCCCCGGCCGCAGACATCGTGCTCGATAAAACGCAGGCGTCTTTCTGCTCGGATTATCACATCAGGCTCGGGGGCTCGGATGAGTGAGGCACGTCTCCTGCCGGTCGGGTCATCACCGCTGGAGGTGGCCGCCGCCCGTGCCTGTGCGGAAATCGAAAACACCCCGATCCCGTTACGCCGCTTATGGAACCCTGACACCTGCCCGGTGAATCTGCTGCCGTGGCTCGCCTGGGCGTATTCCGTTGACCGCTGGGACAGTGACTGGCCGGAAGAGACCAAACGCGACGTGATTCGGGCAGCTTTTTTCATTCACCGGCGTAAAGGCACCATTGGCGCAGTGCGGCGCGTGGTCGAGCCGCTGGGGTATGTGATTAACGTGACGGAGTGGTGGGAAACCAGTGACCCGCCCGGTACCTTTCGACTCGACATTGGTGTGCTGGAAACTGGCATCACCGAGGAAATGTATCTCGAGATGGAGCGCCTCATCGCCGATGCCAAACCAGCCAGTCGTCACCTTCTCGGGCTCAACATTATTCAGGACGTGGCCGGTTATCTCTTCGCCGGGGGCGTCAGTTATGACGGCGACATCATTACCGTGTATCCGGGCTAAGTGAGAGCAGAATGACAGTAAAATATAAAACAGTGGTCACCACGGCCGGGGCGGCAAAATTTGCGGCTGCACTGACGCCGGGTGGCAAAAAGGTCAACATCGTGGCGATGGCTGTCGGTGATGGGGGTGGCACGCTGCCCGAGCCGAACACCGGCCAGACAAAACTCATCAATGAGGTCTGGCGTCATGCGCTGAACAAAATCAGCCAGGACAACAAGAAGAAAAACTACGTGGTGGCCGAGCTGGTGATCCCGCCGGAAACGGGTGGTTTCTGGTTGCGTGAAATGGGGTTGTACGATGACACCGGCACGCTGGTCGCCGTCGGCAATATGGCCGAGAGCTACAAGCCAAAACTGGAAGAAGGTTCCGGCAGGGCGCAGACCCTGCGCATGGTGATTATCCTGTCTGACCTCGAGTCTGTCGAGCTTGCTATCGACTCATCAATGGTGATGGCAACGCAGGACTATGTTGACGACAAAATTGCGGAGCACGAACAATCGCGCCGCCATCCTGACGCCACGCTGAAAGAGAAAGGGTTTACCCAGCTCAGCAGCGCCACCGACAGCGCGTCTGAGGCGCTCGCTGCGACACCGAAAGCGGTGAAGGCGGCATATGACCTCGCCAAAGGCAAATACACGGCTCAGGACGCGACCACGGCGCAAAAAGGTATCGTGCAGCTCAGTAGCGCAACCGACAGCACGTCTGAAGCACTGGCCGCGACGCCAAAGGCGGTAAAAGCGGCGAATGACAATGCTAATGGTCGCGTGCCTGCCACCCGCAAGGTGAACGGCAAAGCGCTGAATGGCGACATCAGTGTCACTTCGCAGGATATTTTCAACGGCCAGAGCACGGAAATCGGTGCAAATCAGAACCTCGACACTTATAAAACACCGGGCCTGTATCACCAGCCCGCGAATGCCAACGCCACGGCCGCCCTGAAATACCCGGAGAACAGCGCCGGGACGCTGATTATTTATAAAAATGCCGGAGTCACGCAGATTTATTGCGTCTACAACTCATCGCGCAGTTATTCCCGTAGCCAGTATTCCACCGGCGGCTGGACGCCGTGGACACCTGCCGACACGTTCCCGGTCGGGGCGCCTATTGCGTGGCCGTCTGACAGCATTCAGACCGGGTATGCCTTCATGCAGGGGCAAAAGTTTGATAAGGCGGTTTACCCGCTGCTGGCGATTGCTTACCCGTCAGGCGTCATTCCTGACATGCGTAACTGGACGATTAAGGGGAAACCCGCCAGCGGTCGCGCGGTGCTGTCGCAGGAGCAGGACGGGATTAAATCACACACCCATAGTGCCAGTGCGTCAGCGACGGATTTAGGTACGAAGACAAGTTCCTCATTCGACTATGGCAATAAAACGGCGGCGTCGACTGACCTAGGTACCAAAACGACGTCCTCGTTTGATTACGGCACAAAGACCACCAATAACACCGGCGCTCATACCCATACCTTCGCGAACTCGGCCAGCTCGAGTGGTACGGGTATGGCTGACGGCGGTGACCCTAAAAAACAGGATTCCACGCAGACGACCAGCAGTGCAGGCGCGCATGCGCATACTGTCGCCATTGGGGCGCATACCCATTCTGTCGTCATGGGCGGACACACTCACACCGTGCCGGTCGGGGCGCATGCGCACACCATTGTCATGGGGTCGCATACGCATGCGGTTTCCGTGGCTGCGGCGGGTAACGCCGAAAACACCGTTAAAAACATCGCATTCAACTATATCGTGAGGCTTGCATAATGACGTTCAAAATGAGCGATGTGGATCGCACCATCAGAGTTTTCAATTTAAGCGCGGACACCTGCGAATTTATCGGCACCGGGGATGCCTGGTTACCGGCGCATACCGGGTTACCCGCGAACTGTACACACATTGCACCTCCAGATATTTCCGAAGGGAGAGCGGCGGTATTCAGTCAGAATAAATGGTCTCTGGTCCGGGATTATCGCGGTGAGACCGTGTACCGGACTGACAACGGTCAGGCAGTCTTTATCACCTCCCTCGGAGATTTACCTCCTGACACAACGGTCATTGCGCCTGAAGGCGAGTTCATGCGCTGGAGCGGCAAGGCGTGGGTAAAAGATGAGGAAGCCGAATACAGCGCGGCGGTAAAAAATGCCGAAGACGAAAAGAGCCGGTTAACAGGCGTTGCCACACTCGCCATAAATGCGTTGCAGGATGCGGTTGAGCTCGAAATGGCGACCGACGATGAAAACGCATCATTGCTTGAATGGAAAAAATACCGCGTTCTGCTTAACCGCATCAATGTCAACGATGCCCCGAATATCGCGTGGCCGGTCGTACCGGAATAAGGCTGGCGGGCTCATGCCCGCTTTTTCTTTGCTCCCAGTTGTACCAACTCCTGACCAACCTGCATCAATAGCCCACCGATACCGCACATCCGAAAATAGCACTCACCCCAACCCAACGGAGTTAAACGGATGAGTGATTTTCATCACGGTGTGCAGGTCGTCGAAGTCAACGACGGCACGCGCATCATTTCCACTGTTTCCACCGCCATTGTCGGCATGGTCTGCACGGCCAGCGATGCTGATGTCGAGACCTTCCCGCTCAATGAGCCGGTGTTAATTACCAACCCGCAAAGCGTCATCGGGAAAGCCGGTACCAAAGGCACACTCGCAAGTTCACTACAGGCCATCGCTGACCAGTCAAAGCCGGTGACCATTGTCGTGCGTGTGGAAGAGGGCTCCGGCGACGATGAGGACGCGGCGCAGGCGCAGACCATTTCTAACATCATCGGCACCACCGACGAGAATGGGAAATACACCGGACTGAAAGCGCTGTTGACCGCGCAGGCGGTGACTGGCGTCAAGCCGCGTATTCTCGGCGTGCCGGGTCTCGATTCACTGGAGGTAGCGACCGCACTTGTGCCGGTGGCGCAAAAATTGCGGGCTTTCGGCTATGTCAGCGCCTGGGGCTGTAAAACCATTTCTGATGCCATCAAATATCGCGACAACTTCAGCGCCCGCGAGCTGATGGTCATCTGGCCGGATTTTCTGTCGTGGGATACCACGGCTAACGCAACGGAAACGGCATATGCCACCGCGCGAGCGCTCGGCCTGCGTGCCAAAATCGACAACGACACTGGCTGGCACAAAACCCTGTCAAACGTCGGCGTGAATGGCGTTACCGGTATCAGTGCGTCTGTGTTCTGGGATTTGCAGGAACCCGGCACCGATGCCGATCTGCTGAACGAAGCCGGGGTCACCACGCTGATCCGCAAAGACGGTTTCCGCTTCTGGGGGAACCGCACCTGCTCAGATGACCCGCTTTTCCTGTTTGAAAACTACACCCGCACCGCGCAGGTTATCGCCGACACGATGGCTGAGGCGCATATGTGGGCGGTCGATAAACCGGTGACCGCCACACTCATTCGCGACATCGTTGACGGCATCAATGCCAAATTCCGCGAGCTGAAAACCGGGGGCTATATCGTCGATGCCACCTGCTGGTTTGACGACAGCGCCAACGATAAGGAGTCGCTCAAGGCCGGGAAGCTGTATCTGGATTACGACTATACGCCGGTACCGCCGCTCGAAAACCTGACCCTGCGCCAGCGCATTACCGATAAATATCTGGCGAATCTCATCTCGTCAGTGAACAGCAAATAAGGAGCCTGAGACATGGCATTACCCCGCAAGTTAAAGCTCATGAATCTGTTTGTTGATGGCACGAACTTTCTCGGTGTCGTCCAGTCGGTGACGCTGCCAAAGCTGACCCGCAAACTCGAGAAATATCGCGGCGGCGGGATGAACGGTGCGGCCCCGGTCGACCTCGGTCTCGATGATGATGCGCTGGCGGCGGAGTTTTCCCTCGGCGGATTTCCGGATGACGTTATCTGGTCGCTCTACGCTGCGGCGACAGCCTCGGCGGTGCCGCTGCGTTTTGCTGGCTCCTACCAGCGCGACGACACTGGCGAGACGGTACCGGTCGAAGTGGTGCTGCGTGGACGTCAGAAAGAAATCGACACCGGCGACGCCAAACAGGGCGAGGACACCGAGTCGAAAATCTCGATGGACTGCACCTATTACAGGCTCACCCTCAACGGAAAGGAACTGGTCGAAATCGACACCCTGAACCTGATTGAGAAGGTCAACGGCGTCGACAAGCTCGAAGAGCATCGCCGAAACATCGGCATGTAATGTTCACCCGGTCAGCGCCGCTGGCCGGGCTTCCCTGAATACTGAATGAGACAGAGACATCATGAAAAAAGCTGAAAACCAACACGTCGTCACCCTGGTAAAAACCATCAAACGCGGCGAGACCGAAATTAAAGAGGTGACCCTCCTGAAACCGACCGCCGGAACCCTGCGCGGTGTCGGGCTGGCGGCGGTGGCGAACTCGGACGTCGATGCGCTGATTAAGGTGCTGCCACGCATGACCCTGCCGTCGCTGACCGAGCAGGAGGTTGCCGCGCTGGAGCTGCCGGACCTGCTGAGTTTCGCCGGTGAGGTGGTCGGTTTTTTGTCACCGAATTCGGCGGCGTAACTTTCCCGAAAAATTTCTCGGTTGATGACCTGATGGCCGACGTCGCAGTGATTTTTCACTGGGGGCCATCAGAGCTGTATCCCCTGAGTATTCCCGAGCTCATCACATGGCGCGACAAGGCGCTACAGCGAAGCGGAAACACGAATGAGTAATAACCTCAAACTCGAAGTGCTGCTGAAAGCTGTCGACCAGGCATCCCGACCTTTTAAATCCATCCAGACAGCGAGCAAATCGCTGTCGGGTGATATTCGCTCGACGCAGCAGTCGTTACGCGACCTGAACAGTCAGGCATCGAAAATCGACGGTTTTCGTAAGAGCAGCGCCCAACTGGCCGTCACCGGGCAGTCACTTGCCAAAGCGAAGCAGGAAGCGACCGCGTTGTCGGTGGCCTTTAGAAACACCGAAAATCCGACGAAAGCGCAGGCTCGTGCAATGGAGCTTGCCCAAAAGAATGCGGCTGACTTACAGCTCAAATATAACGGGCTGCGTCTGTCCGTGCAGCGTCAGCGGCAGGCGCTCGGGCAGGCGGGGATTAATACCCGGACACTGGCGAGCGATGAGCTGCGTCTGAAAAATTCCATCAGCCAAACGACGGCGCAGTTAAACCGCCAGCGTGAAGCACTGGCGCGGGTCAGTGCGCAGCAGGCGAAATTATCCGCTGTGAAAGCCCGCTATGAGTCCGGGCAGGCGCTCGCTGCCGGGGCGCGAAATGCAGGTATGGCCGGGGTTGGTGTGGCAACGGCGGGCACGCTGGCCGGGGTGACTCTTTTGCGTCCGGGTTATGACTTCGCACAGAAAAACTCTGAGCTTCAGGCGGTGCTTGGGGTAGACAAACAATCCCCTGAAATGCAGGCGTTACGTCAGCAGGCCCGACAGCTCGGGGATAATACGGCCGCGTCTGCGGATGATGCTGCCGGGGCGCAGATTATCATTGCGAAGGGCGGCGGTGATGCTGCGGCCATTCAGGCGGTGACACCGGTCACGCTGGATATGGCGCTCGCCAACCGTCGCACAATGGAAGAGAACGCCGCGCTGTTGATGGGGATGCGCTCGGCCTTCCAGCTTTCAAACGACAAAGTGGCGCACATTGGCGACGTGCTGTCGACGGTGATGAACAAAACCGCCGCTGATTTTGACGGGCTGAGTGATGCGCTGACCTATGCCGCACCGGTGGCGAAAAATGCCGGGGTAAGTATCGAAGAAGCTGCCGCGATGGTGGGGGCGCTGCACGATGCCAAAATCACCGGCTCGATGGCCGGGACTGGAAGCCGGGCGGTGCTCAGTCGTTTACAGGCTCCAACCGGCAAAGCCTTTGACGCTATCAAAGAGCTCGGCGTCAAAACGGCTGACAGTAAGGGGAACACCCGGCCGATTTTCAGCATCCTGAAAGAAATGCAGGCCAGCTTCGAGAAAAATAACCTTGGCTCGGGCCAGCGTGCCGAGTACATGAAAACCATTTTCGGCGAAGAGGCCAGCTCTGCGGCGGCGGTGCTGATGTCAGCCGCGTCGACCGGCAAGCTCGACCAGCTAACCGCCACGCTGAAAACCTCAGACGGGAAAACGGCCGCGCTGGTTAAAGTCATGCAGGACAACCTCGGCGGCGATTTTAAAGAGTTTCAGTCAGCCTATGAGGCCGTCGGGACCGACCTTTTCGACCAGCAGGAGTCATCGCTGCGCAAACTGGTGCAGACGGCGACCGGCTATGTGCTGAAGCTCGATGGCTGGATCCAGAAAAATAAATCACTGGCGACCACGCTCGGACTCATCACGGCGGCGGGGCTGGGGCTGGTTGCGGTGCTGGGTGTAATTGGTCTGGTTGCGTGGCCGGTTATCGCAGGTATCAATGCCATCGTTGCGGCGGCGGGCATGTTAAGCCTTGCCCTTTCGACAATCGGCACGGCCGCGGCTGCTGTAATAGGGGCTATCTCGTGGCCCCTTTGGGCGGTTGTCGCCGTGGTCACTGCGGTTGTGGCGACCGTCGTCGGCGGGGCGCTGCTCATCCGTAAATACTGGGAGCCCATTAGCGCCGTTTTCTCGGGTGTGGTGCAGGGGCTTATTGCCGCATTTTCGCCGGTGGGAGAGATGTTCGCCCCGCTGGCTCCCGTTTTTGACGGGCTCGGCCAGAAACTCGGCGCAGTCTGGAAATGGTTTAAAGACCTTATCGCGCCGGTAAAAGCCACGCAGGAAACCTTAGACGGCTGCAAAAATGCCGGGGTGGCGTTTGGCCGGGCGCTGGGGGATGCGCTGATGCTGCCGCTGAATATCTTCAACAAGCTGCGCGGCGGCCTTGATGTGATCCTCGAAAAGCTCGGCATCGTTAAAAAGGAATCGGACACCATCGATGCCGCGACGGCAAAGGCGCAGCCGGTCGGGCAGGGTGGTGGATACATTCCGGCGACCAGCTCATACGGGGGCTATCAGGCATATCAGCCGGTCACCGCGCCCGCCGGTCGCACGTACATCGACCAGAGCAGCCCAACCTATCAAATCCAGTTACAGGGCGGCGGTGCGCCGGGCGGCCAGCTCGGTAACCAGTTGCAGGATGCGCTTGAAAAATACGAGCGCAACAAGCGAGCCAAAGCCCGCGCCAGCATGATGCATGATTAAGGAGTCTGATGATGATGCTCACTCTTGGAATGTTTGTGTTTATGCGCCAGTCGCTGCCTTATCAGAGTTTGCAGCGCAGCGCGGATTACCAGTGGCCGTCAAACAGCCGGGTCGGGAAGCGTGATGTGTTTCAGTTCCTCGGCCCCGGTGACGACAAAATCACCCTCACTGGCGATTTGTACCCTGAAATGACCGGCGGGCGGCTCTCGATGCTGGAGCTCTATACGATGGCGGATGAGGGCCGGGCGTGGCCCCTGATTTCCGGCACCGGCACCATTTACGGGATGTTTGTCATTACCAACGTGAGCGAAACCGGAACCGTCTTTTTCGCTGATGGCTCACCGCGAAAAATCAGCTTCACGCTGTCACTGACGCGTGTCGATGATTCCCTTGCGGCGCTCTATGGCGATATTGGTAAGCAGGCCGAATCTCTTGTCGGTAAGGCGGGTAATGTGCTTTCACTGGTGGGAGGTTAGTCATGCCGGATATCGTCACCGGCTCAGGCGCAACCCTGACGCCTCAGTTTATGCTGACGCTCAACAGCAAGGACATCACCGGCAACATCAGTGACAGGCTGATTAACCTGACCATGACCGACAATCGCGGGTTTGAGGCTGACCAGCTCGACATTGAGCTCGACGACAGTGACGGGCTGGTCGAGCTGCCGGTGCGCGGGGCGGTGCTGTCGCTGTATCTCGGGTGGAAAGGTTTTGCCCTGGTGGGGAAAGGTGATTTTACTGTCGATGAGGTGGAGCACCACGGCGCACCGGACATGGTCACGTTACGGGCGCGGAGTGCAGATTTTCGCGGAACGCTCAATTCACGCCGGGAAGAGTCCTGGCATGACACCACGCTCGGCGCGGTGGTGGGGGCGATTGCATCCCGCAATAAATTAACGGCCAGCGTGGCGGAATCGCTCGCGAACATCCACATCGCGCATATTGACCAGTCGCAGGAATCCGACGCGGTATTCCTGACCCGCCTCGCCGAGCGGAACGGCGGGGCGGTGTCGGTCAAGGCGGGCAAATTGCTGATGCTCAAAGCCGGGAGCGGCGTGACGGCCAGCGGTAAGGCCATCCCACAAATCACTATTCAGCGCAGTGATGGTGACCGGCATCAGTTCGCGATTGCTGACCGGGGCGCGTATACCGGCGTGACAGCTAAATGGCTGCATACCAAAGACCCGAAGCCTCAGAAGCAGGCGCAACAGGTAAAGCTGAAGCGTAAGCCGAAAGAGCAGCACCTGCGGGCGCTCCAGCATCCAAAAGCGAAACCGGTCAGCAGCACCGCAAAGGCCAAAAAACAGAAAGAGCAGGAAGCCCGCGAGGGCGAGTATATGGCCGGTGAGTCGGATAATGTTTTCGCCATGACCACGATTTACGCATCAAAGGCGCAGGCCATGCGGGCGGCTCAGGCGAAGTGGGATAAATTGCAGCGCGGTGTGGCGGAATTTTCAATCACCCTCGCGACCGGTCGAGCAGATATTTACCCGGAAATGCCGGTTAGGGTATCAGGCTTTAAGCGCGTTATAGACGAGCAGGCATGGTTAATCAGTAAGGTGACCCATAACCTCAACAATAACGGCTTCACGACGGGCGTAGAGCTTGAGGTAAGGCTTTCTGATGTGGAGTGCGAAGCAGTGGCTGATGAGTGAATGATTTCATTTATCTATTTGTTTTGTATGGTTTTAATGGATAAAATGGCGACATTAAATCATTAAGGTGAGGTGATAAAAATGTTCCATTGTCCGTTATGCCATACAGCCGCCCATGCCCGCACCAGCCGTTACTTTACTGACACGACAAAAGAGCGCTATCACCAGTGCACAAATATCAATTGCAGCTGCACGTTCGTCACGACGGAAACGGTCGAGCGCTACATCGTAAAGCCGGGTGAAGTGACACCGGCCCTACCTCACCCCACGTCGACAGGACAGCAACAAATCGCCTGGATGTAAAAACGAGGCCTCGCAAATGCGAGGCCTCTTTGATCCGATGGTATGTATTAGGTTTTCTTAGGGCGCAGATCTGCCAACGCTGAACAACAAAAGCCCCGCACAGGGCAGGGCTTGGGAGATGATGGTCAATATGTGGACGTGACCTGAAATAAATCCTTTTATTTCATTTTGTTATCTAGAAAAACAAGTTACCAATTACTGACATTGCGGTGTTTTCTCCAGATACGGCCCATCCGGGGCCAGTGTATGCACAGCTCAAAACCGGCTGTGTTAAGTCTGTTTTGACAGATACCCATAGTATAGATGGCTGGCAAAGCAGGCTGGGGCAGGAGAGATGTTATTAAAAAGGCCCCACTTGCGTGGAGCCTTTATTGTACGCTTTTTACATCACGTTTTCAGTCAAAAACCCATTACATGGTCTGAGTGAAGGTACGCGTGATAACGTCCTGCTGCTGTTCTTTAGTCAGGGAGTTAAAACGTACTGCGTAACCCGAAACGCGGATGGTCAGCTGCGGATATTTTTCCGGATGTTCCATCGCATCGAGCAGCATTTCACGGTTCATAACGTTCACGTTCAGGTGTTGACCACCTTCGATGGACGCTTCGTGATGGAAGTAACCGTCCATCAGACCCGCCAGGTTGGTTTTACGCACTTCGTCGTCTTTACCCAGCGCGTTTGGCACGATAGAGAAGGTGTAAGAGATACCATCTTTAGCGTAAGCAAACGGCAGTTTAGCGACGGAAGTCAGAGAGGCAACAGCACCTTTCTGATCACGACCGTGCATAGGGTTAGCACCTGGACCGAATGGTGCGCCAGCGCGACGACCGTCTGGGGTGTTACCGGTTTTCTTACCATAAACCACGTTAGAGGTGATGGTCAGAACAGACTGAGTCGGGATTGCATCACGATAAGTAGTCAGTTTCTGAATTTTCTTCATGAAACGTTCTACCAGGTCAACCGCCATGTCATCAACGCGAGAATCGTTGTTACCAAACTGCGGGTATTCGCCTTCGATTTCGAAGTCGACAGCCAGACCGTCTTCGTCACGAATAGGTTTAACTTTCGCATATTTGATTGCAGACAGGGAATCAGCGGCAACGGACAGACCTGCGATACCACATGCCATGGTGCGAACCACGTCACGGTCGTGCAGAGCCATCAGCGACGCTTCGTAGCTGTACTTATCGTGCATGTAGTGGATAACGTTCAGGGCGGTGACATACTGCTTAGCCAGCCAGTCCATGAAGTGATCCATACGTTCCATGACTTCGTCATAGTTCAGCAGATCGCCTTTGATTGGTGCAGATTTTGGACCAACCTGGATTTTCAGTTTTTCGTCCACGCCGCCGTTGATAGCGTAAAGCATGGTTTTCGCGAGGTTAGCACGCGCACCGAAGAACTGCATTTGCTTACCAACAACCATTGGGCTTACGCAGCAAGCGATAGCGTAGTCATCGTTGTTGAAGTCAGGACGCATCAGATCGTCATTCTCGTACTGCAGAGAAGAGGTATCGATGGAGACTTTAGCCGCGAACTTCTTGAAGTTCAGTGGCAGTTTTTCAGACCACAGAACGGTGATGTTCGGCTCCGGAGAAGGACCCATGGTGTACAGGGTGTTCAGGAAGCGGAAGCTGGATTTGGTGACCAGAGTACGGCCATCAACGCCCATACCACCGATAGATTCAGTTGCCCAAATTGGGTCACCGGAGAACAGCTCATCATATTCTGGGGTACGCAGGAAGCGAACCATACGCAGTTTCATGACCAGGTGGTCAATCATTTCCTGAGCATCTTTCTCAGTGATTTTGCCCGCTTTCAGGTCACGTTCGATGAAGGCATCCAGGAAGGTGGATACACGGCCGAAGGACATTGCTGCACCGTTCTGAGACTTAACAGCAGCCAGGTAGCCGAAGTAGGTCCACTGAATAGCTTCCTGCGCGTTGGTTGCAGGACCAGAGATATCGCAGCCGTATTTTGCTGCCATTTCTTTGATCTGACCCAGAGCACGGTACTGTTCAGAGATTTCTTCACGCAGACGGATAGTGGCTTCCAGATTTACGCCGTTTTCCAGATCGGACTGCAGGGAAACGAACTGAGCGTATTTGTCTTTCATCAGGAAGTCGATACCGTACAGCGCAACGCGACGGTAGTCACCGATGATACGACCACGGCCATATGCATCAGGCAGACCAGTCAGAACGCCAGATTTACGGCAGTTCAGAATGTCTTTGGTGTACACATCGAATACACCCTGGTTATGGGTTTTGCGGTATTCGGTGAAGATTTTTTTCAGCATCGGGTCCAGTTCGCGATTGTACGCTTTACAGGAACCTTCAACCATTTTGATGCCGCCGAACGGGATAATCGCACGTTTCAGCGGAGCTTCAGTCTGCAGGCCAACGATTTTCTCAAGGGCTTTGTTGATGTAGCCAGCGTCGTGAGAAGTGATGGTTGACGCAACGGAGGTGTCAAAATCAACTGGCGCGTGAGTGCGGTTTTCCAGTTTAACGCCTTCCATTACGTTGTCCCACAGGGCGGTGGTCGCATCAGTCGCGCCGGCCAGGAAGGACTCGTCGCCTTCATAAGGGGTGTAGTTCTTCTGGATGAAGTCACGGACGTTGACTTCTTTCTGCCAATCACCTTTGGCAAAACCTTCCCAGGCTGTAGCTAACTTTTCGTTAAGTTCGGACATGTAACACCTACCTTCTTATGTGGATTTTTTATTTACTGCCTGAAACAACCCTTAATGCTGGTCGTTGCCACGCAGGTAAATGACCCAGTACGTCAACCCGACTAACAGACCACCACCAATAATGTTACCGATTGTCACCGGAATCAGGTTATCAGTGATGAAGTTCATGACAGTCAAGTGAGAGAAACTATCCGGTGTTGAACCGATTGCGGTCCAGAATTCCGGGCTGGCAAAGTGGCGAATGACGATACCCATCGGGATCATAAACATGTTCGCAATGCTGTGTTCGAAGCCGCTGGCAACAAACATCGCCACGGGCAGAACCATAATCATCGCTTTATCCATCAGGCTGCGGCCGGAGTAGCTCATCCACACCGCCAGACAGACCATCAGGTTTGCCAGGATACCAAGGCATACAGCCTCGATAAAAGTATGATGCATTTTGTGGTCAGCGGTTTGTAGGACGTTGAGTCCCCATCCCCCATTGGCAGCCATATATTCGCCAGATAACCACATCAGCAGAACAAACAGCAAGGCACCAATCAGGTTACCAACATAGACGTTTAACCAATTCTTAGCCAGCTGTCCCCACGTGATTTTACCACTTGCTTTCGCGACCACGATAAGCACCGTAGAGGTGAAAAGGTCTGCGCCGCAAATGACACACAGGATAAGTCCCAGTGAGAAGCAGATACCGCCAATCAGCTTGGCAATACCAAACGGCATTCCCGCAGTGCCTGTCGTGGACGTGATGTAAAAGACGAAGGCAATGGAGATGAAGACACCCGCAGTAATCGCCAAGAAAAAGGTTTTGAGCGGTTGTTTCGTTGCTTTATAGACACCCGCTTCTTCGGCCACTTTGGCCATCTCAGCTGGGAGTAAAAGATCAAAAGGGTTGTCAGCTTTCACACTAACTCTCTCTTTATTAAGTCGGCGACGAGATACTAACAAAGCATTATAGAAGAGAAATTGATATAGATCATATCTCGCCTGGCTTATAGGCCCGCAAAACGCATGGTTTTTCAGCATTCACGGCGTAACTTTTTGATTATCAAAATAAAAATAAATTTTAAAATTTAAAACTACAGTTGAATTTTTTCTGTAACCCCCTTTTTAACGGTTAATTAAAATGGAGTAATATGCATTAAAATTAACATAAATAGTAAGCTACTAATAATAGTATTTACTCATGGTTAACTTAAATATTACAAATTAACGAAAGGGCAGAAAAAATAAAAACGGGGCCCTTTAAGAGGCCCCGTAATATAACGCAGGCGAATAATTTCGCCATAGATTATTTGTGGTTTTACTGCTGTTTAGACCAGAAGCTCGCTTTTGCGCGCTGCAGTTTCTCATACGCTTTTAACAGCGATTGATGGGCAGGGAAGGCCTCAAGGTCGCTGTCTACCGGCTGCAGGCCGTAGAAGGCCTCTTCGCCGCTCAGCGCCGCGCTGGCGGCTTCCACTGCATCAGCGCCATACATGCGTACGAATGCGTTCAGGTACTGCAGCGGCTGGCGTTCTTCTTCCTGAGAAAGCAACAGCAGCGTTTGCAGGCAACGGTAGTAGTTTGCGCGCTCCGGGCTAAAGATGGAGGCGTTGAACTCCATCGTCCACTCGGTCCAGATCAGCGCCTGCTCGAGATCGCCACCGGCCAGTGCCAGCATCGCTTTCAGTTCGCCAATGCGCAGAGTGTACCAGCCGTTGTCTTTCCCGGTCGCCATCCCGAGCAGTTCACGGACACGGGTGAAGTCGTCCAGACCTTCATCATCCATCTGTTCGATCAACGCCAGATAATCTTCTTTTTCCCACTCGCTGTTCGGCAGAGAAAGAATCGTTTCGCGTAGATGGCTGCCCATATTGTTATTCGCCAGCCACAGATCTTCTGCTGGATAAATATCAGACATCCCCGGGACGATAATACGGCAAGCATATACGCTCAGATGCTCGTAGTCGGCAATATAGACTTCTTTATCTTCCGCCTGGAAAATCGCCATCAATGTGGCAAATTCTTCGTCGGTGGTGCCGGAGAAGTTCCAGTCGGCAAACGGATAGTCTGCATCCTGTTTGAACATATCCCAGGAGATCAAACCGCTGGAGTCGATGAAGTGGGTTTCGAGGTTGGCGTGCTCGCCGACTTCTTCGTCATCGAAGGTCGGAGGGGTGAACACATCGAGATCTTTCAGACCACGACCCTGCAGCAGTTCGGTCACGGTACGCTCCAGTGCCACGCCGAAGTCAGGGTGAGCGCCGAAGGACGCGAAGCAGGTCCCGTTGGCCGGGTTAAACAGCACTACGCAGATAACCGGATATTTGCCGCCCAATGAGCCGTCATAGGCAAAGATTGGGAATCCTTCGGCTTCCAGCTTCGCGATAGATTCCACCACGCTCGGATAACGCGCCATTACCTCGGCCGGGATCTCCGGCAGGCTGATGCTTTCGGCGATAATGCGGTTTTTGATGTGACGTTCGAACACTTCGGACAGCGCCTGAACACGCGCTTCATTACGCGTGTTACCGGCGGACATACCGTTGGAGACATACAGGTTGCCGACGATGTTCATCGGGATATAAACGGTCTCGCCATCGGATTGACGGGTAAACGGTAAACCGCACACGCCGCGATCATCATTGCCTGACTGCAGATCGACCAGCAGGCTGGCGGTCAACTGATCGTCCGGATCGTAAAACGCGCGCAGACGTTCATCAAGAATGCCTTCCGGCACGTCGTCATCTTCGGTCAGCGGGAACCATTTTTCATTCGGGTAATGAACAAACGGGCCGTTGGCGATGGTTTCGCCTAGCCAGAAGTCAGCAAAGAAATAGTTGGTGGACAGACGCTCAAAGTATTCGCCGAGCGCAGACGCCAGGGCCGCTTTCTTAGTCGCGCCTTTACCGTTGGTGAAGCACAGCGCGCACTCTTTGTCGCGAATATGCACGGACCAGACGTTAGGCACCGGGTTCAGCCAGGACGCTTCTTCAATGTTGAAACCGAGGTCGGTTAATTTTTGCTGGAAGCGGGCGATGGAATCTTCCAGAGCGGCGTCTTTGCCGGGAATAAATGTTTGGGTCATGGCGGTCACTTTTGTCGTACGGAAAGCGCGCAATGATACGGGTTTTGTGTGTCAGGCGCTATCGTCCCGGCCCAGGCGGCGAAAATAAAAGCCTCGGCTACGCTTAGAACCAATAACTCTCTGTTAAGGCATATAAAAATGAAAGCATTTGATTTGCACCGCATGGCGTTTGACAAGGTCCCCGTTGAGTTTCTCGGGGAAGTGGCGCTGCGTAGCCTTTACACCTTCATTCTGGTGTTTCTGTTCTTAAAAATTACCGGACGTCGCGGCGTGCGGCAGATGTCGCTCTTTGAAGTGCTCATTATTCTGACATTGGGTTCCGCCGCCGGAGATGTGGCGTTCTATGATGATGTGCCTATGCTGCCGGTGCTGGTGGTCTTTATCTCGCTGGCGGGGCTTTACCGCCTCGTGATGTGGCTGATGGCGCACAGCGAAAAGCTAGAGGATCTGCTGGAGGGTAAGCCAGTCATTATTGTGACCGACGGAGAGCTCGCCTGGGAGAAGCTGCAAGCCGAGAACATGACCGAGTTTGAATTCTTTATGGAACTTCGCCTGAATGGCATCGAACACCTCGGACAGATTAAACGCGCCATCCTCGAAACCAACGGCCAAATCAGCGTCTACTTTTTCGGTGACGATGAGGTGAAAGCCGGGCTGCCGATTTTGCCCGGTAAATGCGTCGAGCGTTTCACCACCGTGCCGGAAGAAAACGATTATTCCTGTACCCGATGCAGCGCGATTTTTCATCTGCATGCGGGCGACCGTCGAAACTGTCCGCGTTGTGCAAATCCGGAGTGGGCAAAGGCCAGTCGGGCGAAACGGATCACCTGACAGCAAAAATGTCGGCATTGTATCGTCAAGCTGGCAGATTGTGTTGTGTGAGCTTCGCCACATTTTTCTGCCAGCGAGTATTAGCCATTGCGGCGTGTGTCACTGAATGGTAAAACCGATAGCCACAGGAATAACTTATGCCTTCGGGTAGATAACGTGCACAGCGTGGTGAGGGGAAATGGCTCAGGTCTTTAATTTTAGTTCAGGTCCGGCAATGCTTCCGGCAGATGTTCTTCAACTGGCTCAACAGGAACTGTGTGACTGGCAGGGGTTGGGTACCTCGGTGATGGAAATCAGCCATCGTGGAAAAGAGTTCATCCAGGTCGCTGAAACAGCAGAAAAAGATTTCCGTGATTTGCTGAATATCCCTTCCAACTACAAAGTGCTGTTCTGCCACGGCGGCGGGCGCGGTCAGTTTGCCGGTGTTCCCCTCAATCTGCTCGGTGATAAAACCACCGCTGACTACGTCGATGCGGGCTACTGGGCGGAAAGCGCCGTAAAAGAAGCGGTGAAATACTGCTCTCCGAATGTTATCGACGCCAAAACTATCGTTGATGGCAAGCGCGCGGTAAAACCGATGCGCGACTGGCAGCTCTCTGACAATGCGGCGTATCTGCATTACTGCCCGAATGAAACCATCGACGGCATCGCTATCAATGAAATGCCAAACTTTGGCAAAGACGTTGTCGTTGCGGCGGATTTCTCATCTTCGATTCTGTCCAGCCCGATTGATATCAGCCGCTTTGGCGTGATTTACGCCGGGGCGCAGAAGAACATCGGTCCCGCTGGCCTGACGCTGGTTATCGTCCGTGAAGATCTGCTGGGTAAAGCGCATAAAATGTGCCCATCGATTCTGGATTACACCGTCCTGAACGATAACGATTCGATGTTCAACACCCCGCCGACCTTTGCCTGGTATTTGTCTGGACTGGTGTTCAAATGGCTGAAAGAGCAGGGCGGCGTGGCGGCAATGGACCGCATTAACCAGCAGAAAGCCGAACTGCTGTATGGCACCATCGACAACAGTGACTTTTATCGTAATGACGTGGCGACGGCCAACCGTTCACGCATGAATGTACCTTTCCAGTTGGCGGACAGTGCGCTGGATAAACTGTTCCTTGAAGAATCCTTTGCCGCAGGGCTGCATGCGCTGAAAGGCCACCGAGTAGTGGGTGGTATGCGGGCGTCCATCTATAACGCCATGCCTCTGGCAGGTGTGCAGGCGTTAACCGATTTTATGAAAGAGTTCGAACGCCGCCACGGTTAATCTTTTACGTTTTCATCCCCGTAGCTTGTCTGCGGGGTTTTTTATTTTCTGCTTTTGAGAGTTGAGTTTCATGGAATCCCTGACGTTACAACCCATCGCGCGCGTAGACGGCACCATCAATTTACCCGGTTCAAAAAGTGTTTCTAACCGCGCATTGCTGTTGGCGGCATTGGCGCGGGGTACCACCGTACTGACCAATCTGTTGGACAGTGACGACGTGCGCCATATGCTCAATGCCCTGACCGCGTTGGGCGTTCAATACACGCTTTCAGCCTGCCGTACCCGCTGTGAAGTCACCGGTAACGGCGGCCCGCTGAAATCCGCTGCTGCGTTGGAGTTGTTCCTCGGGAACGCCGGGACGGCGATGCGTCCGCTGGCAGCGGCGTTGTGTCTGGGCAGCAATGATATCGTGCTGACCGGCGAGCCACGCATGAAAGAGCGTCCGATTGGCCATCTGGTTGACGCCCTGCGCCAGGGTGGCGCGCAGATTGATTATCTGGAGCAGGAAAACTATCCGCCGGTGCGCCTGAAAGGTGGTTTTACAGGCGGCGAAGTGGCCGTTGACGGCAGCGTATCCAGCCAGTTTCTGACGGCGTTGCTGATGACCGCTCCGCTGGCACCGCAGGACACCCTCATCACCATTAAAGGCGATCTGGTGTCAAAACCGTACATCGATATCACACTGCATCTGATGAACACCTTCGGCGTGAAGGTTGATAACCAGAACTATCAGCGTTTTGTGGTGAAAGGTGGCCAGCATTACCAGTCTCCGGGCGCATATCTGGTGGAAGGCGATGCGTCTTCCGCGTCTTACTTCCTGGCGGCGGGAGCGATTAAAGGCGGTACGGTTAAAGTGACCGGTATCGGGCGTAACAGCGTGCAGGGCGATATCCGCTTTGCTGACGTGCTGGAAAAAATGGGCGCAACCGTTACCTGGGGCGACGATTTTATCGCTTGTACGCACGGCGAGTTGAACGCCATCGATATGGACATGAACCACATACCTGATGCAGCGATGACAATCGCCACGGCGGCACTGTTTGCCAAAGGCACGACGACGCTGCGTAACATCTACAACTGGCGGGTAAAAGAAACCGACCGCCTGTTTGCGATGGCGACTGAATTACGCAAAGTGGGTGCGGAAGTGGAAGAGGGCGAAGACTACATTCGTGTTACGCCCCCAGCACAGCTGACCTTTGCAGAGATCGGCACCTACAACGATCACCGTATGGCGATGTGCTTCTCGCTGGTGGCGCTGTCGGATACGCCAGTGACCATTCTTGATCCGAAATGTACGGCGAAAACCTTCCCGGACTATTTCGAACAACTGGCACGTATCAGTACGCCTGCCTGATGCCTTTCGCGCTACGTCTTCTGGCGTAGCGCAGAATGACACTTCCTGACGTTACCTCTGCGCATTTCTTCTACACTCACCTTCAAACATTCTGCTATTTGAAAGCAATATTAACGGTTACAAGCGTTGGCGAGTATAATGCGCGGCGTTTATATCACTGACGCCTTGAATGAAGGAGAAAACGATGACGGCAATTGCCCCGGTAATCACCATTGATGGGCCAAGTGGTGCAGGTAAAGGCACCTTGTGCAAAGCAATGGCGGAAGCATTGCAGTGGCATCTGTTGGATTCAGGTGCGATCTATCGCGTGCTGGCCCTGGCTGCATTGCATCATCACGTGGATGTCACCTCTGAAGAGGCTCTGGTTCCGTTGGCTGCGCACCTTGATGTGCGTTTCGTGTCGACCAACGGCAACCTCGAAGTGATTCTGGAAGGTGAAGATGTCAGCGGCGAAATCCGTACTCAGGACGTGGCGAATGCTGCTTCCAAAGTGGCGGCCTTCCCGCGCGTACGCGAAGCACTCTTGCGTCGTCAGCGTGCATTCCGCGAAGCGCCAGGCCTGATTGCTGATGGTCGCGACATGGGAACCGTTGTTTTCACCGACGCGCCGGTAAAAATTTTCCTCGATGCTTCACCGGAAGAACGTGCTCAACGCCGGATGCTGCAGTTGCAGGAGAAGGGCTTTAGTGTTAACTTTGAACGCCTTTTGCTCGAGATAAAGGAACGCGATGACCGTGACCGCAACCGTGCGGTGGCACCGTTAGTTCCCGCAGCAGATGCTTTAGTGTTGGATTCAACACGATTAAGCATTGAGCAAGTGATTGAAAAAGCGCTACAATATGCGCGTCAAAAACTGGCTGCTGTCTGATTAAAAGACAGGCGAGCCTCCGAATTAGTAGTACCCCCGCTGCAAAGGATTGTGAGCGGGTATGTGAAACAACCCCATCCGACAAGGTGTCAGGTGGACGTTAAATCTAACTTCGAAGATTAAACATGACTGAATCTTTTGCTCAACTATTTGAAGAATCCTTAAAAACAATCGAAACCCGTCCGGGTTCCATCGTTCGTGGTGTTGTTGTTGCTATCGATAAAGATATCGTACTGGTTGACGCCGGTCTGAAATCTGAATCCGCCATCCCGGCAGAGCAGTTCAAGAACGCCCAGGGCGAGCTGGAAATCCAGGTCGGTGACGAAGTTGACGTTGCGCTGGACGCAGTAGAAGACGGCTTCGGCGAAACCCTGCTCTCCCGTGAGAAAGCTAAGCGTCACGAAGCTTGGATCACGCTGGAAAAAGCATACGAAGACGCTGAAACTGTTGTTGGTGTTATCAACGGCAAAGTTAAAGGTGGCTTCACTGTTGAGCTGAACGGTATTCGTGCGTTCCTGCCAGGTTCACTGGTAGACGTTCGTCCGGTTCGCGATACGCTGCACCTGGAAGGCAAAGAGCTTGAGTTCAAAGTTATCAAGCTGGACCAGAAGCGTAACAACGTTGTTGTTTCCCGTCGTGCTGTTATCGAATCTGAAAACAGCGCAGAACGCGATCAGCTGCTGGAAAACCTGCAGGAAGGCATGGAAGTTAAAGGTATCGTTAAGAACCTCACTGACTACGGTGCATTCGTTGATCTGGGCGGCGTAGACGGCCTGCTGCACATCACTGACATGGCGTGGAAACGCGTTAAACACCCAAGCGAAATCGTGAACGTTGGCGACGAAATCACTGTTAAAGTGCTGAAGTTCGACCGCGAGCGTACCCGTGTTTCTCTGGGTCTGAAGCAGCTGGGCGAAGATCCATGGGTAGCTATCGCTAAGCGTTACCCAGAAGGTACCAAACTGACTGGTCGCGTGACCAACCTGACCGACTACGGCTGCTTCGTTGAAATCGAAGAAGGCGTTGAAGGCCTGGTACACGTTTCCGAAATGGACTGGACCAACAAAAACATCCACCCATCCAAAGTTGTTAACGTTGGTGACGTAGTGGAAGTTATGGTTCTGGACATCGACGAAGAACGTCGTCGTATCTCCCTGGGTCTGAAGCAGTGCAAAAACAACCCATGGCAGCAGTTCGCGGAAACCCACAACAAGGGTGACCGTGTTGAAGGTAAAATCAAGTCTATCACTGACTTCGGTATCTTCATCGGCCTGGACGGCGGCATCGACGGTCTGGTTCACCTGTCTGACATCTCCTGGAACGTTGCAGGCGAAGAAGCCGTTCGTGAATACAAGAAAGGCGACGAAATCGCTGCCGTTGTTCTGCAGGTTGACGCAGAGCGTGAGCGCATCTCCCTGGGCGTGAAACAGCTGGCTGAAGATCCGTTCAACAACTGGGTTGCTCTGAACAAGAAAGGCGCTATCGTTAACGGTAAAGTGACTGCAGTTGACGCTAAAGGCGCAACCGTAGAACTGGCTGACGGCGTTGAAGGTTACCTGCGTGCTTCTGAAGCATCCCGTGACCGTGTTGAAGATGCAACTCTGGTTCTGAGCGTAGGCGACGACGTTGAAGCTAAATTCACCGGTGTTGACCGTAAGAACCGTGCAATCAGCCTGTCTGTACGTGCTAAAGACGAAGCTGACGAGAAAGATGCAATCGCGACTGTTAACAACAAACAGGAAGAAAGCAACTTCTCCAACGCTATGGCTGAAGCATTTAAAGCAGCTAAAGGCGAGTAATCAGGTCACTCTTTACGAGTAACTTGACAGATTGCAGGATTCGTCCTGTAATCAACAACAAAGGGCGGCTACGGCCGCCCTTGTTCAAGCTGTTAGCTTATACTTTCCTGAAAGGAAACCGGAGGAATCATGACCAAGTCAGAGCTCATCGAAAGACTTGCAAGCCAGCAATCTCACGTCCCTGCGAAAGCGGTTGAAGATGCTGTGAAGGAGATGCTGGAACATATGGCCTCTACGCTGGCCCAAGGCGAGCGCATCGAAATCCGCGGTTTCGGCAGTTTCTCTTTGCATTACCGCGCCCCACGCGTCGGGCGTAACCCGAAAACAGGCGATAAAGTCGAGCTGGAAGGTAAATACGTTCCCCACTTTAAGCCGGGTAAAGAATTGCGCGATCGCGCCAACATTTACGGCGGTTGAGTTACTGCGGGTTTCCCGTGAACTTGAACGTGAAAAAAGCACCTGTCAGGTGCTTTTTTCGTTTTTGTTTCCTGAACAGCATTCTTGCACTCAACTACGCCATTCCTGAACCGTGCTCGCAGTATATTCTCCATGTGCAGCAATCATGTATTTTCCCTGGAATCCTCCTCGTAGACTTTCTTTTTTCCTGACGACTTCATGGTCTGAAATCGCGACACTGCGGCCAACGACATGGAGGTGTCATGCGATTACCGACATTAGCATTCTGCGCCATCCTCGGTATTTGCCCCTTGCTTTGGCTGCCGGCGTTGCCGACGCTCGCAGAGACAGGGGCGATGACTGTCCTGGCAATCGCTCTCTGCGTGAAAGCGGGCCGATTCAGAATAATTGGGCTGATTATGCTCTTTTTCTGCTGGGGAATTCTTGCCGCCCAAAAGATGGTTTTGCCTGCCAATTCCCTCACCGGGAAGCCAGTGCAGGCCGAGGTAGCGATCACCGCCACGGACGGGGAAACAACTTATTACGGGAAGCTGCTGCAAATTAACGGGCAACGCCAGTTTCCGGCCCCCGAGATTGTACTGTATGGCCAGGCGCTGCCAGATAACGCCTGTCCGGGGCAGGTCTGGCACATGACCATTCATGCCAGGGCAGTACACGGGCAGCTCAATGAAGGGATATTTGACAGTCAGCGCCATGCGCTGTCATTACACCGTCCGTTAACGGGGCGTTTCACTCAGGCTCGTGTAGAAAAGCAAAGCTGCAACCTGCGGGCCCGATTTGTTTCTTCGCTGCGAGAAGGTCTCGAACCCTATCCCTGGCAACAGGTGATGCTGGCGCTGGCTGTCGGCGAACGGGCTGATGTGCCAGCAGAGATTAAATTACTGCTACAGCAAACTGGAACCTCCCATCTGATGGCGATTTCCGGGCTGCATATCTCCCTGGTCGCCATGATTGGCTGGCTTATCATGCGGGGAATGCAGTTCCTGTTGCCGTGTCGGTGGATAGACTGGCGAGTGCCCCTTTGCGCCAGCTTTACAGTGGCGGTGGCTTATGCCTGGCTCAGTGGCTTACAACCGCCTGCACTGAGAACCATTATTGCGACGGGCGTTTGGGTATGGCTACGGTTAAATGGCCGGAGATGGACTCCGTGGGAGGTATGGCTGTGCTGTATCGCGCCGATCCTGATTCTGGATCCCCTGGCCATTTTGGCGCAAAGCCTGTGGCTTTCAGCCTTTGCCGTAGCGACGCTAATATTTTGGTATCAATGGGCACCCCGTTTGCGGGTGAAATCCAACGCAGTGTTGAATTCCCTCTGGGCATTTGTCCATTTGCAGGCAGGGCTGATGCTGCTCCTGCTTCCGCTGCAGGTAATCGTCTTTCATGGGGCATCCTGGACTTCATTGCTGGCGAATATTGTGGCGGTTCCTTTGGTTACGCTGGGTGAGGT
The DNA here is from genome assembly GCF_033843265.1 of Scandinavium lactucae. Lineage (NCBI taxonomy): Bacteria > Pseudomonadati > Pseudomonadota > Gammaproteobacteria > Enterobacterales > Enterobacteriaceae > Scandinavium > Scandinavium lactucae. The sequence goes on along the minus strand of NZ_JAWXRD010000040.1, from coordinate 884,859 downwards.
ACCGCTGTTGCTGGCTGGAATGGCCGTGCATTTTAGTGGGCCTGTATGGCTTGAGAATAACCTATGGTGGCTGGCCGACAGCATGTTGGCCGGACTGTTCTGGTTTTTGCGAAGTCTGCCTCAGGGCTGGCAGGACATTGACTCCCGCTGGCAGGGGATTGTGATGTTGCCGTGGTTGGGAATTATCTTCTGGCGATTAAACGGCTGGCGAAAATGGTCTGCGTCGGCCCTGGCGTGTAGCACGGCGCTGGCCTTTCCGCTATGGCGGCAGCCGCCAACGCAAGACTGGTCGCTGACGATGCTGGACGTGGGGCAGGGCCTTGCCATGGTCATTGCCCGCAACGGGAAAGCGGTGTTGTACGATACCGGCCTGGCGTGGCCAGGCGGCGACAGTGCCCAGCAGATAATAGTGCCATGGCTACGTTGGCACCATCTTCGGCCAGAAGGCATTATTCTCAGCCATGAGCATCTTGATCACCGGGGAGGAATGAATACCCTGGTCAAGACCTGGCCCGGATTATGGGTCAGAAGTCCGCTGCGATGGAAAGGGCATCAGCCGTGCTATCGGGGCGAAAGCTGGCAATGGCAGGGGCTGACGTTCCGCGCAGTGTGGCCGTTGCCAGGGTCGACAGAAACGGGCAACAATCGATCCTGTGTGGTCCGGGTCGATGACGGAATACATAGCGTCCTGTTGACGGGAGATATTGAAATTCCGGCTGAAATGTCAATGCTCAGCCATTATTGGCGCTATCTTGCGTCTACACTTGTTCAGGTGCCGCATCATGGCAGTTCAACCTCCTCGTCGTTAGCATTATTGCAAGCGGTTGAGGGCGGGGCAGCGCTGGCCTCCGCTGCGAGATACAACGCCTGGCATTTTCCATCCGCAAAGGTAAAAGCACGCTATTTACAACGGCACTATCAATGGTTCGATACGCCGCATCAGGGGCAGGTTACGGTCAATTTTTCGCCTGATGGCTGGCAAATCCATAGCTTACGCGATCAAATATACCGCCGTTGGTATCATCAGTGGTTTGGCGATGCCCGTGATAACGGGTAGAATGTTCGGCTATCTCAACATAAGCTGGTTTTTTGAATGCAGAACGACAAAGATCTCTCCACGTGGCAGACTTTCCGCCGACTTTGGCCAACCATTGCGCCTTTTAAGGCGGGCCTTATCGTAGCTGCGGTCGCATTGGTTCTTAACGCTGCCAGCGATACCTTCATGCTGTCGCTTCTTAAACCGTTACTGGATGATGGTTTTGGGAAAACGGATCGCTCAGTGCTGCTGTGGATGCCGCTGGTCGTGATCGGATTGATGATCATGCGCGGGATCACCAGCTATATCTCTAGCTACTGTATTTCCTGGGTCTCCGGGAAAGTCGTCATGACCATGCGTCGACGTCTTTTCAGTCATATGATGGGCATGCCGGTGTCATTCTTTGACAAACAGTCCACGGGCACGCTGCTGTCACGTATTACTTATGACTCAGAACAGGTGGCCTCATCCTCTTCCAGTGCGCTAATCACCGTGGTGCGCGAAGGTGCGTCGATCATCGGCCTCTTCATCATGATGTTCTGGTACAGCTGGCAGCTGTCGATAATCCTTATCGTGCTGGCCCCTATTGTTTCCTTCGCGATTCGTCTGGTCTCCAAGCGTTTCCGTAGCATCAGTAAAAACATGCAAAACACGATGGGGCAGGTGACCACCAGTGCAGAGCAAATGCTTAAAGGGCATAAAGAAGTGCTGATGTTTGGCGGTCAGGAAGTTGAAACCAAACGCTTCGATAAAGTCAGCAATAAAATGCGCTTGCAGGGTATGAAGATGGTTTCTGCCTCTTCAATCTCCGATCCTATCATTCAGCTGATTGCCTCTCTGGCCCTTGCTTTCGTGCTGTACGCGGCAAGCTTCCCGAGCGTGATGGAAACGCTGACCGCCGGTACGATTACCGTCGTCTTCTCTTCAATGATTGCCCTGATGCGTCCACTGAAATCGCTGACTAACGTCAACGCACAGTTCCAGCGCGGGATGGCAGCATGTCAGACTCTGTTCGCTATTCTCGACAGCGAGCAGGAAAAAGACGAAGGCACTCGCGTTATCGAACGTGCAAAGGGCGAAGTGATCTTTAACGACGTCACCTTCACCTATCCGGGGCGTGAAGTCCCCGCCCTGCGTGATATCAACCTGCATATTCCTGAAGGCAAGACCGTCGCATTAGTAGGACGCTCCGGTTCGGGTAAATCAACTATCGCAAGCCTGATGACCCGTTTCTATGATGTTGATAACGGCAGTATCCAGCTTGACGGTCACGATATCCGCGAATACACCCTCGCATCCCTGCGCGATCAGGTGGCGCTGGTTTCCCAGAATGTACATCTTTTCAACGATACCGTGGCAAATAACATCGCTTACGCTCGCAACGAAGAGTACAGCCGTGAAGATATTGAAAAGGCCGCGAAAATGGCCTACGCCATGGACTTCATCAACAAGATGGACAACGGTCTGGATACCATCATCGGCGAAAACGGGGTTCTGCTTTCCGGCGGCCAGCGTCAGCGTATTGCCATTGCCCGTGCGCTGCTGCGTGACAGCCCAATCCTGATTCTGGATGAAGCCACCTCGGCCCTTGATACCGAATCCGAGCGTGCAATTCAGGCGGCTCTGGATGAACTGCAGAAAAACCGAACATCGCTGGTGATTGCTCACCGTTTGTCGACTATCGAAAAAGCCGACGAAATCGTCGTTGTGGAAGATGGACGCATCGTTGAGCGCGGTAGTCATCAGGATCTGCTGGAACACCGCGGCGTGTACGCTCAGCTGCATAAAATGCAATTTGGACAATGATCGCCCGCATCTGGTCCGGTGAATCCCCGCTCTGGCTGCTGCTGTTGCCGCTTGCCTGGCTTTACGGCTTGGTGAGCGGTCTTATTCGTCTCAGCTATCGTCTTGGGATCAAAAAAGCCTGGCGTGCGCCGGTCCCGGTAGTGGTAGTGGGGAACCTCACCGCAGGCGGGAACGGTAAAACTCCGGTGGCTATCTGGCTGGTAGAACAACTTCAACTGCAGGGTATCAAAGCGGGCGTGGTTTCACGCGGATACGGCGGCAAAGCGGCGCATTATCCGTTGCTCCTGTCGGCACAAACAACCCCTGTTGAAGCGGGCGACGAGCCAGTGTTGATCTATCAGCGCACCGGCGTACCCGTCGCCGTCTCTCCCAGCCGGAGCGATGCTGTTCAGGCGCTGCTGGCTGCACACGACCTGCAAATCATCATTACGGATGACGGCCTGCAGCATTACCGTCTTGCCCGCGATATTGAAATCGTGGTGATTGACGGGGTTCGCCGCTTTGGCAACGGATGGTGGCTGCCTGCCGGGCCGATGCGCGAGAGAGCCTCCCGCCTGAAAAGCGTGGACGCGATTATCGTCAACGGCGGCGTACCGCGTGCGGACGAAATTGCGATGCGGCTTAATCCAGGCCTGGCAGTGAATCTTAAAACGGGCGAAAAGCGCAGCGTTGCCACCTTAACCGAGGTGGTGGCGATGGCCGGGATTGGACATCCGCCACGATTTTTTGCCACCCTGGAAAGCTGCGGCGTCCAGCCGGTTAAAACGGTCGCACTCTCCGATCATCAGGCATTGAATGCCAACGATGTGCAGGCGCTGGCAAATGACCAGCAAACGCTAGTGATGACGGAAAAAGACGCTGTAAAATGCCGCGCTTTTGCCCGAGACAACTGGTGGTATTTACCTGTGGATGCCGTCTTTGATGACGAGCGTGCCCCACAGTTGATTCAGCAACTGGTCCGCCTGGCGCAGCGCTAGTTTATCGCGTGCGGTGCAGGCAACGCTGACGAGGACTTTACATGTCAGAAGTAACGCTTTCACTTACCGCCGCACGCCATCTGCACCTTGCTGCGCAGGGACTGCTGAAAAAGCCCCGTTGTCGCCCCCAGCCTGCCGACATTCTGTCAACAATCCAGCGTATGTCATTACTGCAAATCGACACCATCAACGTGGTGGCGCGTAGCCCCTATCTGGTGCTATTCAGTCGGCTTGGAGCCTATCCACCGCAGTGGCTAGACGAAGCATTGAGCCGGGGCGATCTGATGGAATACTGGGCGCACGAGGCTTGTTTCTTACCCAGAACCGACTTTTCGCTGGTGCGTCACCGAATGTTATCCCCGGACAAAATGGGTTGGAAATACCGCAAAGAGTGGATGGAGGAACACGCTGCAGAGATTGAAGCGTTAATGGACCACATCCTGCAAAATGGCCCGGTGCGTTCGACAGATTTTGAGCATCCGCGTAAAGGGACCAGCGGATGGTGGGAATGGAAACCGCATAAGCGGCACCTCGAAGGGCTGTTTACCGCCGGTAAAGTGATGGTCATCGGGCGGCATAATTTTCAGCGCATCTATGACCTGACCACGCGCGCCATGCCGCACTGGAACGATGAGTGCGATCTTATTGATCAGGAACAAGCCGAAGCGGTGATGCTACAAAATAGCGCCCGCAGCCTGGGTATTTTTCGCGGGCAATGGCTCGCCGATTACTATCGTCTGCGTCAGCCTGCGCTACCCGCACTGCTCTCACGCTGGCAGGAAGAAGGACGCGTTATTCCCGTCGAGGTAGAAGCACTGGGGCCGATGTGGCTGGATGCGGATTTAGCACCGCTGCTGGAACAGGCTCAGGCGGGAAAACTGACCGCCACCCATAGCGCGGTGCTGTCGCCGTTTGATCCGGTAGTTTGGGATCGCAAACGCGCCGAGCAGTTATTCGATTTTAGCTATCGCCTGGAATGTTACACCCCGGCACCGAAACGCCAGTTTGGTTACTTTGTTCTGCCTTTGCTGCATCAGGGCAAACTGGTTGGCCGAATGGACAGCAAAATGCACCGCAAAACCGGCGTGCTGGAAATCTTTGCCCTTTATCTACAACAAGGCGTGCGGGTGAGTCAGTCGCTGGAAAAGGGCCTGATGCAGGCCATCAATGATTTTGCGCGCTGGCAGGGTGCCGGGCGTATTGAACTCAAACACCGTCCTGAGCAACTTTTCAGCGCTCAGGCGACGGGATGGGAAATTGACGCCGCATAAACAGGCTCTGTGCTATGCTGCGGCAGATACTTTTTCGGTCCATCTGGAGGAACTATGGATCACCGCTTACTTGAAATCATCGCTTGCCCGGTCTGTAACGGGAAGCTCTATTACAGTCAGGATAAGCAAGAGCTTATCTGCAAACTCGACAGCCTGGCTTTTCCGCTGCGTGACGGTATTCCCGTGCTGCTGGAAAACGAAGCCCGCCCATTGAGCGCAGAAGAGAGCCATCCATGAGTTTTGTTGTCATTATCCCCGCGCGCTATGCATCCACCCGCCTGCCGGGCAAACCTTTGCAGGATATCAACGGCAAGCCGATGATCCTTCATGTGCTCGACAGAGCCCGGGAATCCGGTGCGGACCGCATTATCGTCGCGACCGATCATGAAGACGTGGCGCGGGCGGTTGAAGCCGCCGGGGGCGAGGTGTGCATGACCCGGGTTGATCATCAGTCCGGAACTGAGCGTCTGGCCGAAGTCGTTGAGAAATGCGGTTTCAGAGATGACACGCTGATCGTCAACGTTCAGGGTGACGAGCCGATGATCCCACCGGTGATCATTCGCCAGGTGGCCGAAAATCTGGCCGCCAGCCAGTCTGGAATGGCCACACTCGCGGTACCCATCCACGATGCGGAAGAAGCGTTTAACCCGAATGCGGTAAAAGTGGTGATGGACGCCGAAGGCTATGCGCTCTATTTCTCTCGGGCGACCATTCCCTGGGACAGAGACAGCTTTGCCCAAAGCCGCGAAACCATCGGCGACACGCTGCTGCGCCACATTGGCATTTATGGCTATCGCGCCGGATTCATCCGTCGCTATGTGAACTGGACGCCGAGCCCGCTGGAGCAAATCGAAATGCTCGAACAGCTCCGTGTCCTGTGGTACGGCGAAAAAATTCACGTTGCTGTTGCTAAAGAAGTGCCAGGCACCGGGGTCGATACCCCTGAAGACCTCGCCCGCGTGCGCGCAGAATTGCGCTAACGCCCGCTCCCCTCTGCCCGGAGGGGAGAACTTCCCGTCTCGTTTTATCCCTAATTTTTACCTCGTTTTTGATCTTACCCGGTGACATCTCCGGCATCGGCGCTCATTATAAAAACAGTAGTCTTCACAGGGGTAACCAGATATGGAACAACTGCGAGCCGAACTGAGCCACCTGCTCGGCGAAAAGCTAAGTCGGGTGGAGTGCGTGAGTGAGAAAACGGATTCATCACTGTGGTCGCTGTACGATGCTCAGGGTCACCCGATGCCGCTGTTGGCCCGAAGTTTTTCGACACCGGGGCTCGCGCGGCAACTGGCGTGGAAAATCTCGACTCTGGCCCGCAGCGGTACGGTACGGATGCCGGTGGTTTACGGCGTGATGACCCATGAAGAACATCCGGGTCCGGATATCCTGTTACTGGAACGTCTGCGCGGGGTGCCGGTTGAAGCGCCTGCCAGAACGCCCGACCGCTGGGAACAGCTTAAAGATCAAATCGTCGAGGGACTGCTGGCCTGGCATCGTCAGGACAGCGGAGGATGCGTCGGTACGGTCGACAGCACTCAGGAAAATCTCTGGCCGCTGTGGTATCGCCAGCGGGTTGAGGTGCTGTGGGGCACGCTCAATCTCTACAACAATACCGGGCTGACGATGCAGGATAAACGCATACTGTTTCGTACCCGCGAATGCCTGCCCACCTTGTTTGACGGTTTCAACGATAACTGCGTGCTGGTTCACGGCAACTTTACGCTGCGCAGTATGCTGAAAGATTCCCGTAGCGATCAGCTGCTGGCGATGGTTGGACCGGGTGTCATGCTATGGGCCCCGCGTGAATATGAACTGTTTCGCCTGACCGATAGCGGGTTGGCAGAAGGGTTGTTATGGCACTATCTCCAGCGCGCGCCGGTTGCCGAAGCGTTTCTCTGGCGGCGCTGGTTGTATTTGCTGTGGGATGAAGTCGCCCAGTTAGTGAATACCGGGCGTTTCAACCGGGCTAACTTTGATCTGGCTGCAAAATCACTGCTGCCCTGGCTGGTCTGAGCTGCCCTTCAGCCATTGCCAAATGCGACCCAGGGTTTCGTAACCCACGCGGTCGCTGTGCATCAGCCACACCGGAGACGGGATCATGCGCTCCCACGGATTTAGCGGCGAGCTAATGGCCAGCTGATTCGCTGGCGCGGGTAGCGGATGCAGACCTGCATGTCGGAAGAAAATCATCGCGCGAGGCAAGTGCGACGCCGAGGTGACCAACAGGAAAGGCGCATCGCCAATCGCGTCTTTTACCGCTGCGGCTTCTTCTTCCGTATCTTTAGGTTTATCGAGCACTATAATTTCGCTGCGCGGCACGCCGAGGCTTTCTGCCACGCGGGCACCAGCTTCGCCGGTACTCACCGGATTGGTGACCGCAGCGGCACCAGTGAAAATCATCCTGGCACCCGGATTGGCCTGCCACAGGCGGATCCCTTCCGCCAGCCGTGGCAGGCTATTGTTAATCAGATTCGAACTCGGAGCCCACTCTGGGTTCCAGGTGTATCCCCCGCCCAGCACCACAACATATTCCACCCGCTCAGTGCCGTGCCAGGTTGGATAAGTATTTTCAATCGGCTTGAGCAGACTGTCGGCCACCGGCTGTAGGCTTAACAACAGTAGCGCCAACCAGCCGACGCTAAGACAAATCTTACCACTGCGCTGGAAGCGGCTGAACCACAGCAGCACCAGACCCAGCGCCATGAGCAGCAACAAGAGAGGTAACGGTAAAATCATGCCGCCAACAACCTTCTTTAGCGTAAAAAGCATCCTTGTTGGTTCCTTTTTTAACCATCTGACAGGGGATATGCAGGGATATTACACCAGATAGCTTCCCTCTCGCTGTGGGTATGACAAAATAGCGTCTTTGTGGCGAGCAAGTGGAGTCCAGCGTGCAGGATCGCAATTTTGATGGTATCGCGGAACGTTTTTCGCGCAATATCTATGGCACGACAAAAGGACAGCTGCGCCAGGCGATCCTGTGGCAGGATTTAGACGTTTTGTTGGCCTCATTCGGTGAAGGGCCATTGCGCATTCTTGATAGCGGCGGCGGTGCCGGACAAACCGCAATTCGGATGGCAGAGCGGGGGCATCATGTTACCCTATGTGACCTGTCAGCTGAGATGATTGCCCTCGCAAAACAGGCAGCCGTTGAGAAAGGTGTGAGCCACAACATGCATTTTGTACAATGCCCGGTGCAGGATATTGCGGAGCATTTGGAAAGGCCGGTTGATCTGATATTGTGCCATGCAGTACTTGAGTGGGTGGTTAATCCGCAGGCGGTTTTGCACGCGCTGTGGTCGGTGCTGCGACCGGGCGGCGCATTGTCGTTAATGTTCTACAATGCTAACGGCCTGTTGATGCACAACATGGTGGTGACGAACTTTGACTACGTCGACGCGGGGATGCCGAAGACCCGAAAACGCAAGCTTTCGCCGAACCATCCGCGTAAACCGCAAGAGGTATACGACTGGCTGCTGGAAACAGGCTGGCAAATAACCGGGAAAACCGGAGTACGCGTGTTTCATGATTATCTGCGTGAAAAATCAAAGCAGCATGAGCGGTACGAGCAGTTGCTGGCACTGGAAACACGCTATTGTCGCGAAGAGCCCTGGATAAGCCTGGGCCGCTATATTCACGTCACCGCGCTAAAACCGCAGGTAGATACAAGGACTAACGATGAGTGATTTTTCCCAGACAGTCCCCGAACTGGTTGCCTGGGCCAGAAAAAATGATTTTTCGATCTCGTTGCCGGTCGACAGGCTGTCATTCCTGATGGCCGTGGCAACGCTGAACGGCGAACGGCTTGAAGGCGAGCTTACCGAAGGTGAGCTGATTGACGCTTTCCGCCACGTCAGTGATGCGTTTGAGCAAACCAGCGAAACCATCAGTGTGCGCGCGAACAACGCGATCAACGATATGGTGCGTCAACGTCTGCTGAACCGCTTTACCAGCGAAATCACGGAAGGCAACGCTATCTACCGCCTGACGCCGCTTGGCATCGGAATAACCGATTACTATATTCGCCAGCGTGAGTTTTCCACGCTGCGCCTGTCAATGCAGCTGTCTATCGTCGGCGGCGAGCTCAAACGTGCTGCGGATGCGGCAGAAGAGGGCGGGGATGAGTTTCACTGGCATCGCAACGTGTATGCGCCGCTGAAATATTCCGTCGCGGAAATCTTTGACAGCATTGACCTCACGCAGCGTCTGATGGATGAACAACAACAGACGGTAAAAGAAGACATCGCGCAGTTGCTCAACAAAGACTGGCGAGCGGCGATTTCCAGCTGTGAAATGCTGCTGTCAGAAACCTCCGGCACCCTGCGTGAGCTTCAGGATACCCTGGAAGCCGCGGGCGACAAGCTGCAGGCCAACCTGCTGCGCATTCAGGACTCAACCCTGGTGCATGACGATCTGCATTTTGTCGATCGTCTGGTGTTCGACCTGCAGAGCAAGCTCGATCGCATCGTGAGCTGGGGCCAGCAGGCTATCGACCTGTGGATCGGCTACGACAGACACGTGCATAAATTCATCCGTACCGCTATCGATATGGATAAGAACCGCGTCTTCGCCCAGCGTCTGCGCGTATCGGTGCAGAATTACTTCGATGCCCCGTGGGCCTTAACCTACGCCAACGCTGACCGTCTGTACGACATGCGCGATGAAGAGATGATGTTGCGTGATGAAGAGGTCACCGGGGAACTGCCGCCGGATCTCGAATACGAAGAATTCAACGAAATCCGCGAGCAGCTGGCGGCGCTCATCGAACAGCAACTGGCCATCTATAAAGAAAAAGGGCTGCCGTTGGATTTGGGACTGGTGGTGCGCGAATACCTCACCCAGTATCCACGCGCGCGTCATTTCGACATGGCACGTATCGTGGTCGATCAGGCCGTCCGTCTGGGCGTAGCACAAGCAGATTTCACCGGACTGCCGCCGAAGTGGCAGCCGATTAATGATTACGGAGCCAAGGTACAGGCACATGTCATCGACAAATATTGAACACGTGATGCCAGTTAAGCTGGCACAGGCCCTGGCCAATCCGTTATTCCCGGCGCTGGATAGCGCCCTGCGTTCAGGCCGTCATGTCGGTCTGGATGAACTGGACAACCACGCCTTTTTGATGGATTTCCAGGAGTATCTGGAAGAGTTTTACACCCGCTATAACGTGGAACTGATTCGTGCGCCGGAAGGTTTCTTCTATTTGCGCCCACGTTCCACCACGCTTATCCCGCGTTCGGTGCTGTCCGAAGTGGATATGATGGTCGGTAAAATCCTCTGTTATCTCTACCTCAGTCCGGAACGTCTGGCGAACGAGGGAATTTTCACCCAGCAGGAGCTTTATGACGAACTGATGAGCCTGGCAGATGAGGCCAAGCTGCTGAAGCTGGTGAATAACCGCTCCACCGGTTCAGATCTCGACAGACAAAAGCTGCAGGAAAAAGTGCGTTCTTCCCTGAACCGCCTGCGCCGTTTGGGCATGGTGTGGTTCATGGGGCATGACAGCAGCAAGTTCCGTATCACCGAATCGGTGTTCCGCTTCGGGGCGGACGTTCGTTCCGGGGATGATGCCCGCGAAGCGCAGCTGCGCATGATCCGCGATGGCGAAGCGATAGCGATTGAAAACCATCTGCTGCTCAATGACGAGAATGACGATGCTCAGCCGGATACGGATAGCGGGGAGGAAGAATAATGATTGAACGCGGTAAATTTCGTTCATTAACCCTGATTAACTGGAACGGCTTTTTCGCCCGAACCTTTGATCTCGACGAACTGGTTACTACGCTTTCGGGCGGTAACGGGGCCGGTAAGTCCACCACCATGGCGGCGTTTGTGACGGCGCTGATCCCTGATTTGACGTTACTGCACTTCCGTAACACCACCGAAGCCGGTGCGACCAGCGGTTCCCGCGATAAAGGTCTGCACGGTAAGCTGAAAGCCGGTGTCTGTTACTCCATGCTGGACGTAATGAACTCTCGTCATCAGCGCGTGCTGGTGGGCGTCCGCCTGCAGCAAGTTGCTGGCCGTGACCGCAAAGTGGATATCAAACCGTTTGCTATCCAGGGTCTGCCGATGTCCTTCCAGCCGACCGAGCTGGTGACCGAAACGCTGAACGAGCGCCAGGCTCGCGTCCTCACCCTCCAGGAGCTGAAAGATAAGCTCGAAGGGATGGAAGGCGTTCAGTTCAAACAGTTCAACTCGATTACCGATTACCACTCGCTGATGTTCGATTTGGGCGTGGTCGCCCGTCGTCTGCGCTCGGCGTCTGACCGGAGTAAATACTACCGCCTGATCGAAGCCTCGCTTTATGGCGGGATTTCGAGTGCCATTACCCGTTCATTGCGCGACTACCTGTTGCCAGAAAACGGTGGGGTGCGTAAGGCCTTCCAGGACATGGAAGCCGCGCTGCGTGAAAACCGCATGACGCTGGAAGCGATTCGCGTCACCCAGTCTGACCGCGACCTGTTCAAGCACCTGATCTCCGAAGCGACCGATTACGTGGCGGCGGACTACATGCGTCACTCCAACGAACGTCGGGTGCATCTCGACAAAGCGCTGGATTTCCGCCGTGAACTGCTGACCTCGCGTCAACAGCTGGCTGCCGAGCAGTACAAACACGTCGAAATGGCGCGTGAGTTGCAGGAGCACAACGGTGCGGAAGGCGATTTGGAAGCCGATTACCAGGCGGCGAGCGATCACCTTAACCTGGTGCAGACGGCGTTGCGTCAGCAGGAAAAAATCGAGCGCTACGAAGCGGATCTCGACGAACTGCAAATCCGTCTCGAAGAACAAAACGAAGTGGTGGCCGAAGCCGCCGAACAGCAAGAAGAGAACGAAGCCCGCGCCGAAGCCGCTGAGCTGGAAGTGGATGAGCTGAAAAACCAGCTCGCCGATTACCAGCAGGCGCTCGATGTGCAGCAGACTCGCGCGATCCAATACAGCCAGGCATTACAGGCGCTACAGCGTGCGAAAGACCTCTGCCATCTGCCGGACTTAACCCCGGAAAGCGCTGACGACTGGCTCGATACCTTCAAAGCGAAAGAGCAGGAAGCCACGGAAAAACTGCTGTCGCTGGAACAGAAAATGAGCGTGGCGCAAACCGCGCACAGCCAGTTCGAGCAGGCTTATCAGCTGGTGGTCGCCATTAATGGTCCGCTGGGCCGTGATGAGGCGTGGGATGTTGCCCGCGACCTGCTGCGGGAAGGGGTTAACCAGCGTCACCTGGCCGAACAGTCAACCGCCCTGCGCGGTCGTCTGAACGAGCTTGAACAGCGACTGCGTGAGCAGCAGGATGCCGAGCGTCTGCTGGCAGAATTCTGCAAGCGTCAGGGCCGTCATATTGAAATTGACGAACTGGAAGGGCTGCATCAGGAGTTGGAAGAACGCATCTCTGCGCTGTCGGACAGTGTCTCTTCCGCCAGCGAACAGCGTATGACGCTGCGTCAGGAACTGGAACAATTGCAGGGCCGCACGCAAACTCTGCTGCAACGGGCACCTATCTGGCTGGCGGCGCAAAGCAGCCTGACTCAACTGTGTGAGCAGAGCGGCGAAGCGTTCGAGTCGAGTCAGGACGTGACCGAATACATGCAGCAGTTGCTGGAGCGCGAGCGCGAAGCGATTGTTGAACGTGATGAAGTCGGGGCGCGTAAGCGTGCGGTTGATGATGAAATCGAACGTTTAAGCCAGCCTGGCGGCTCCGAAGATCAGCGTCTGAACGCGCTGGCGGAACGGTTTGGCGGTGTGCTGCTGTCAGAAATCTATGATGACGTAAGCCTCGACGATGCCCCGTACTTCTCCGCGCTGTACGGTCCGTCGCGTCATGCGATCGTGGTGCCGGATTTGTCACAGATTGCCGAGCAGCTCGAAGGTCTGGAAGATTGCCCGGAAGATCTCTATCTCATCGAAGGGGATCCTTCCTCCTTTGATGACAGCGTCTTCACCGTAGACGAGCTGGAAAAAGCGGTAGTGGTGAAAGTCGCCGATCGTCAGTGGCGTTACTCGCGCTTCCCGACGCTGCCGTTATTTGGCCGCGCGGCGCGTGAAAACCGCATCGAAGCGCTGCACGCGGAACGTGAAATCCTGTCTGAACGTTTCGCGACTCTGTCGTTTGACGTCCAGAAAACCCAGCGTCTGCATCAGGCGTTCAGCCGTTTCATCGGCAGCCATTTAGCCGTCGCGTTTGAAGCGGATCCGGAAGCGGAAATTCGCAAACTGAATACCCGTCGTGGCGAGCTGGAGCGTGCGCTCAGCAACCACGAAAATGACAACCAGCAGAGCCGGGCACAGTTTGAGCAGGCTAAAGAGGGCGTTGCCCAGCTGAACCGCCTGTTGCCGCGTCTCAATCTGCTGGCTGACGAAACGCTGGCCGATCGGGTGGATGAAATCCAGGAGCGTCTGGATGAAGCCCAGGAAGCCGCGCGCTTTATTCAGCAGCATGGCAACCAGCTGGCAAAACTGGAGCCAATGGTTTCGGTTCTGCAAAGCGACCCGGAACAGTATGAACAGCTAAAAGAAGACTACGCGTATTCTCAGCAGATGCAGCGTGATGCGCGTCAGCAGGCGTTTGCCCTGACCGAAGTGGTTCAGCGCCGCGCGCACTTTGGCTATACCGATTCGGCGGAAATGCTCAACGGTAATAGCGACCTGAACGAAAAGCTGCGCCAGCGTCTGGAGCAGGCGGAAGCGGAGCGTGCCCGCGCACGTGAAGCGCTGCGTCATCACGCCGCCCAGCTCAGCCAATACAGCCAGGTTATGGCGTCGTTGAAAAGCTCCTTCGACACCAAGAAAGAGCTGCTGACCGATTTACATCGCGAGCTACAGGACATCGGCGTCCGGGCTGACAGCGGGGCGGAAGAGCGTGCCCGTTCACGCCGTGACGAGTTGCATACGCAGCTCTCCAACAACCGTAACCGCCGCAACCAGCTCGAAAAAGCGCTGACCTTCTGCGAAGCGGAAATGGACAACCTGACCCGTAAACTGCGTAGCCTCGAGCGCAACTATCTCGAAATGCGCGAGCAAGTGGTTAGCGCCAAGGCGGGCTGGTGTGCGGTCATGCGTCTGGTGAAAGACAACAACGTCGAACGCCGCCTGCATCGCCGCGAGCTAGCTTACCTGTCCGCAGACGATCTGCGTTCGATGTCGGATAAGGCGCTGGGTGCGCTGCGTCTGGCCGTGGCGGATAACGAACACCTGCGTGATGTGCTGCGTATGTCGGAAGATCCGAAGCGACCTGAGCGTAAAATTCAGTTCTTCGTGGCGGTGTACCAGCATCTGCGTGAGCGTATTCGTCAGGATATTATCCGCACCGACGATCCGGTAGAAGCCATCGAGCAGATGGAAATCGAACTGGGTCGTCTGACGGAAGAGCTGACCGCACGTGAACAAAAGCTGGCAATCAGCTCGCGCAGCGTGGCGAACATTATTCGCAAGACCATTCAGCGCGAACAGAATCGTATTCGTATGCTCAACCAGGGCCTACAGAGCGTGTCCTTCGGTCAGGTGAACAGCGTGCGTCTGAATGTGAACGTGCGTGAAACTCACTCCACGCTGCTGGAGGTGCTATCTGAACAGCACGAACAGCATCAGGACCTGTTCAACAGCAACCGTCTGACCTTCTCTGAAGCGCTGGCGAAGCTGTATCAGCGACTGAATCCGCAAATCGATATGGGTCAGCGTACGCCGCAGACCATCGGTGAGGAGCTGCTGGACTACCGTAACTACCTCGAAATGGAAGTGGAAGTTAACCGTGGATCTGACGGCTGGCTGCGTGCGGAATCGGGTGCACTGTCTACCGGGGAAGCTATCGGTACCGGGATGTCCATCCTGGTAATGGTGGTACAGAGTTGGGAAGATGAAGCCCGTCGTCTGCGCGGGAAAGATATCTCACCATGCCGTCTGCTGTTCCTCGATGAAGCGGCCCGTCTGGATGCCCGTTCCATCGCCACGCTGTTTGAGCTATGCGACCGTCTGGAAATGCAGCTCATCATCGCGGCCCCGGAAAACATCAGCCCGGAAAAAGGCACCACGTATAAACTGGTGCGTAAAGTCTTCCAGAATACGGAACACGTTCACGTGGTTGG
This sequence comes from Scandinavium lactucae, assembly GCF_033843265.1. NCBI lineage: Bacteria > Pseudomonadati > Pseudomonadota > Gammaproteobacteria > Enterobacterales > Enterobacteriaceae > Scandinavium > Scandinavium lactucae. Next base: position 869,687 of record NZ_JAWXRD010000040.1, on the reverse strand, counting down.
GCTGCGCGGCTTTGCGGCACAGCTCCCGGAAACCTTACCGGGCACAGCAGACGCTTCGTAGGTGTAAGTCTTTTTTTAAACAAGGGCGACAGCGATGTCGCCCTTTTTGTTTCCTGTTTCCGCCGGGAAGAGGGTATTATCTTTAATCTTCTTTACATTTGGTCAGGCAAAAGTATTTTTGTCTTTATATACTGAGAGTAAGCCCCGGTTAGTACGGGCAGCAATGAACAACAGGGGGCAAGGGATGTCGCTGAATAAATCATATGGTCGTCGGCTGTCAGCGCTAAGTTTATGTCTGACGCTGGCTTTTGCTCCACTGTTCAACGCGCAGGCCGACGAGCCTGAACTGGTGCCAACAGACAGTTCAGCCACACCTGGCGATTCTTCCCAGGCATTGGCCCAGGCGGATGGGCAAGCCCCTGCCGTGGCGATGATGGCCGGGATCCAACCGCTGCCTGACGGTGCGGCCGCCAAAAGCCGGGCCGAGATTCAGTCACTCCTGCCAGCCCAATACACGCCGGTGTATATGAATCAGCTGGCGGCGATGTATGCCGCCAGAACCATGAAGCCGATGTGGGAAAATCGGGAGGCCGTGCAGGCGTTCCAGCAACAGCTGGCCGAAGTCGCCATTGCCGGTTTCCAGCCGCAGTTCACGCAGTGGGTCGAGTTATTGACCGATCCGGCCGTTACCGGCATGGCGCGTGATGTAGTGCTTTCCGATGCGATGATGGGCTATCTCCAGTTCATCAGCAGTATTCCGATGCAGGGCAATCGCTGGCTGTACAGCGACAAGCCTTATACGCTCTCCACGCCGCCACTGTCGGTTATTAGCCAATGGCAACTGGCGCTGGATAACGGCTCCCTGCCGCAGTTTGTGGCCAGTCTGGCCCCGCAGCATCCTCAGTATGCGGCGATGCATCAGGCGTTGCTGGCCCAACTGACCGATTCCCGCCCGTGGCCGCAGCTTACCAGTACCACCAAACTTTCTCCGGGGCAGTGGAGTAAAGACGTTCCGGCCCTGCGCGAAATTCTTCAGCGCACCGGGATGATGGATCCTGCGCCAAATATCGCGCTGCCGGGTGATAACCCAGTGGTCAGTCCGTCTGCATTGCCTGCGAAGAAAACCAAAGCGAGCAGTAACGCGCCTGCGGTATATGATCGTCAGCTGGTCGAGGCGGTGAAGCGTTTCCAGACCTGGCAAGGGCTGGGGGCGGATGGTGTGATTGGGCAATCCACGCGTGACTGGCTGAATGTCAGCCCGGCACAGCGGGCAGGGGTACTGGCGCTCAATATTCAGCGTCTGCGACTCCTGCCGGGCAAACTGTCTACCGGGATTATGGTCAATATTCCGGCCTATTCGCTGGTGTATTACCTTGATGGTAATCAGGTACTGGCTTCCCGTGTCATCGTTGGTCGACCGGATCGGAAGACGCCAATGATGAGCAGCGCCCTGAATAACGTGGTGGTCAATCCACCGTGGAACGTTCCCTCGACCCTGGCCCGCAAAGATATTCTGCCGAAAGTGTGGAACGATCCAGGCTATCTGGACAGACACGGTTATACCGTGTTGCGCGGCTGGAACAGCAACGAGGCTATTAACCCTTATCACGTAGACTGGTCGACGATCACCCCTTCGAATTTGCCGTTCCGTTTCCAGCAGGCACCGGGGGCCCATAACTCGTTGGGACGTTACAAATTCAATATGCCGAGTTCGGATGCTATCTATCTGCACGATACGCCGAACCACACCCTGTTCCAGAAAGACTCACGTGCGCTGAGTTCGGGCTGTGTACGCGTCAATAAAGCGTCTGAACTTGCAAATATGCTGTTACAGGATGCGGGCTGGAATGACACGCGGATCTCTGATGCTCTTAAAGAGGGGAACACGCGGTACGTGAATATCCGCCAGAATATCCCGGTTAACCTCTATTATCTGACGGCCTTCGTCGGCGCAGATGGCCGGGCACAATATCGTACAGATATTTACAATTATGATCTCACCGCGCGATCTGGCGCACAAATCCTGCCAAAAGCGGAACAATTAATCAGGTAAATGAAGAAGTTCAGATAATTCAGGTGTCGTATAAATTAGCCAATTCAGGCCCGAATGGCTACAGGGCCTGAATTGACTGGGGTTAGGGAGCCTTGACGTCGCTTCAAACGGCGGTTAAGGTGCCCTTCGTGCGCCAGAAGTGCATAAATAACGATCACTTACTTGAAGACCTGATTATCATGGACAAATTTGACGCTAATCGCCGCAAATTGCTGGCGTTAGGTGGTGTTGCGCTTGGCGCAGCGGCCATCCTGCCAACGCCAGCATTTGCCACCCTCTCGACACCTCGTCCGCGAGTTTTGACGCTCAATAACCTGCACACCGGTGAGACGCTCAAAGCGGAGTTTTTCGATGGCAGAGGCTATATTCAGGATGAATTAGCAAGACTCAATCATTTTTTCCGTGACTATCGCGCGAATAAAATGAAATCCATCGATCCAAAGCTCTTCGACCATCTGTACCGCCTCCAGGGACTGTTGGGGACCAACAAGCCCGTGCAGCTTATTTCCGGCTATCGTTCATTAGATACCAACGATGAACTGCGCGCTCACAGCCGCGGGGTAGCGAAACACAGCTATCACACCAAAGGCCAGGCGATGGATTTTCATATTGAAGGCGTTTCGTTAAGCAATATTCGCAAAGCTGCGTTATCTATGCGCGCAGGTGGTGTAGGATATTACCCACGTAGTAACTTTGTGCATATTGATACCGGGCCGGTCCGGACCTGGTAACGAAACAGGAGCATCATGAACTATCGTATTATTCCGGTTACGGCTTTCGCTCAGAACTGTTCGCTCATCTGGTGTGAGCAAACGAAACTTGCTGCACTGGTGGACCCGGGTGGCGATGCTGAGCGTATCAAACAGGAAGTGGCCGCCGCAGGCGTGACGCTGATGCAGATCCTGCTGACCCACGGTCATCTCGATCACGTGGGTGCCGCTGCGGAACTGGCACAGCATTACGGTGTGCCGGTTATCGGACCGGAAAAAGAAGATGAGTTCTGGCTCCAGGGACTGCCGGCGCAGAGCCGGATGTTCGGTCTCGAAGATTGTCTGCCATTAACCCCAGACCGCTGGCTTAACGAAGGTGATACCGTCACTGTCGGTAACGTCAGCTTGCAGGTTCTGCATTGTCCGGGCCATACGCCGGGGCACATCGTCTTCTTTGACGCCGCTTCACAGCTGCTGATTTCGGGCGATGTTATCTTTAAAGGTGGAGTAGGGCGTAGTGATTTCCCGCGCGGCGATCATGCGCAGCTTATCGATTCGATTAAGCGCAAATTATTGCCACTGGGTGATGCGGTTAGCTTTATTCCGGGCCACGGCCCAATGTCGACGCTCGGTCATGAGCGCGTACATAATCCTTTCCTGCAGGATGAAATGCCCGTCTGGTAGGCATATCGGAATGAATCAACAAAAAAGGCCGCTTAGCGGCCTTTTTCATTTTGGCTGAATTACAGCACGGCGACGATGGCTTCACACAGCGGAGCCATATTGTCGGGGGTCATACCCGCAACGTTGATACGGCCCGACGCCACGGCGTAAACACCAAACTCTTCACGCAGACGCAGCACCTGATCTTTGGTCAGGCCGCTGAAGGAGAACATGCCGTTCTGCTTCACGATAAAGCTGAAATCGCGATCTGCACCTTTCTCGGCCAGAGTATTCACGAACAACAGACGCATACGCTGAATGCGCTGGCGCATATCGGTCAGCTCTTGCTCCCAGATGGCGCGTAAAGCGTCATTGCTCAGGATAGTCGCCACCACGGCGGCACCGTGAGCCGGTGGGTTAGAGTAGTTAGCACGAATAACGGCTTTCATCTGGCTGAAAGCACGGTCTGCCGTTTCGCTATCGGCACAGACCAGTGTACAAGCCCCAACGCGCTCGTTGTACAGACCGAAGTTTTTCGAGAAGGAACTCGCCACCAGCAGCTCTGTATGAACCGCAGCAAACGCGCGCAGACCTTCAGCATCTTCTTCCAGGCCACGGGCAAAGCCCTGGTAGGCGAAGTCAAACAGCGGGAGCCAGCCTTTATCAACGGACAGTTTTGCCAGCTGTTCCCATTGTTCCAGCGTCGGGTCGATCCCGGTTGGGTTATGGCAGCAACCGTGGAACAGTACCACATCGCCAGCCTGGGCCTGATTCAGGCTCGCCAGCAGGCCGTCAAAATCGAGAGTGTGTTGTTCTGCGTCATAATAGGTGTACTCACAGACTTCCAGACCCGCAGAGTTGAACACGCCTTTATGGTTCGGCCAGCTTGGGTTGCTGACCCACACGCGTTTCACATCAGTGTTTTTAGCGAGAAAATCTGCTGCCACGCGCAATGCGCCGGTCCCGCCCGGGGTCTGTGCCGTACGCGCACGTTTGTCAGATACAATCGTGCTGCCTTTACCGAACAGCAGCTCCTGAGTGCAGCGGCCGAATTCCGCAATCCCATCAATGCCGAGATAGTTTTTGGTGGTTTCGTTTTCCAGCAGATACAGCTCTGCTTTTTTAACGCTGGTCAGTACCGGAGTTTTTCCGGTTTCATCTTTGTAAACACCAATCCCGAGGTTGATTTTTCCGGGGCGGTCATCGGCACGAAACAAATCGGCCAGACCCAAAATGGGGTCGGCAGGGGCAGCGGTAATGTTCTCAAACATGACGAGGTTCCATTGTGGTGACTGAAGGGAAATCCGCTATCAGGTTAACGGGAGATTGACGAAAAGCCAACCGTTTGCGAGAAAAAGCGCGGCGCTTTTCAAAAGTCATTATTAATCACTGCCGGAGATAAAAAAAACAGGGCCGAAGCCCTGTTTTTCAAGCATATAACAAAGTGGCGTACTGATTAGAACTGGTAAACGATACCTACAGCAGCCTGGTCGTCAACAGCCTGACCCGATGCTTTTGCGTAGGCGTTGTCGTCCAGCAGGTTGAATTTGTATGCTGCGTAGACGTTCATGTTTTTGTTGAAGTAGTACCAGGTACCCACTTCTACGTATTTAACCAGGTCAGCATCGCCGCCCGCGAAGGAGCCGTTGCTGTTGGAACGAGCCAGCAGGTCTTTACCTTTAGACTGCACGTAACCGATGGACGGACGCAGACCGAAGTCGAACTGGTACTGAACCACAGCTTCGATGTTCTGCGTTTTGTTCGCGAAGTTGTTGTCTGGCTCGCGAGTCATGTTGGTGGTTTCAGCATACATCACAGCAGCGTAGACATTGTTCGCGTCGTATTTGAATGCAGTAGACCATGCTTCAGCGCGGTCACCACCGGCGCTTGCGTTACCGTAAGTCACACCGTTGATGGTGCGAACTTCTGGGTTAACCTGGTCGTTGGTACGATCAGCAGTTTCATAACCCGCAGCAACGCTGAAGCCTTCGAGGAATTCGTACTGAACGGAGGTGCTCACGCCGTCGCCGTTCGCTTTCGCGCCGTTACCGCCCAGAGAGATATTCTGTGCAGTGCCGTTGTTGTCATCGTAGTTAACGGTAACTGGGCTGTTACGGTCGTTTTTACCCTGATACTGCAGGGCGAAGCTCAGGCCATCAACCAGACCGAAGAAGTTGTTGTTACGGTAGGTCAGCAGGCCAGTAGAACGACCGTTCATGAAGTTGTCGGTCGCCGCCCAAGAGTCGCCGCCCCACTCAACCAGCATATCGGTGTATGCCGCTACGTCGTAGATGGCACCGTAGTTACGACCGTAGTCGATAGAACCAGCGTCACCAAATTTCAGACCTGCAAACGCCAGACGGGTTTTAGTCCCCTGAGAACCTTCAACGTTTGACGCATCCAGGTTGTATTCCCACTGGCCGTAACCGGTGATCTGATCGTTGATCTTAGTTTCGCCTTTGAAACCGATACGAGCATAGGTGGTGTCTTCGTTGCCAGTGTCGCCGTTGGTGGTCCAGATGTGTTCCCCGACTGCTTTACCGTAGAAGTCCAGTTTGTTGGCATTTTTGTTATAGATTTCTGCTGCGTTTGCCGCACCAGCTGCCAACAGGGCAGGGATAACCACTGCCAGGATATTGCGCTTCATCATTATTTATTACCCTCATTGGTTTTTTTATGGACACTTGCCACTGCCGCCAATAGTTTTCGTCAATAAATATTTACGGAACTATTGATGAGAGTTTGGTGTCTTTCTGTGTCTGACAGGCATATTTCCATTCATGACAACGTTTCGCTAGCCTGAAAGTGCTACAAATATCGTAAATAGGTAACAAGAAGAAATAATGTGTAATAATTTGTGTAAATTAGGGAACTTTGTGAACCACCTCAAATTTCCTGCCGTATTGCTGAATTAAACGCCACCTCTATATCTATCTATATGAAAAGCTTATCTTTAATTTTAATAACGGCTTTTCTTATCTAAGAATGATTCTCATCACTATTTTTCTTATGGCCCAAATTTAGCTATTCGTGCGCGTTGAGGCTGTTTGTTTTGTGTGCTAAGCACCAGGGCTTTACTTAAGCGCCAGAGAAGTGTTGTAGGAAATATGTGCAGAAGTATTGCGTGAAATGAGGTGTAACATTTGGGTTAAAGCGAGGGGTTGACCTTTATGTTTGTAGAAATTTGTACACAAATCCTGACAAAGCCAAAAAAAAGCCAGCTCGATAGCTGGCTTTCATCATGGTTGGGTGCTTAGAAGCTGGCGTTACGCGGCGTACGAGGGAACGGGATCACGTCACGCACGTTCTGAACACCGGTGACATAAGCAATCAGACGTTCGAAACCAAGACCGAAGCCTGAGTGAGGCACGGTGCCATAGCGACGCAGATCACGATACCAGCTGTAATCTTCTTTATTGAGGCCCATCTCCGCCAGACGTGCATCGAGAACATCCAGACGTTCTTCACGCTGGGAGCCACCGATGATTTCGCCGATACCCGGAGCCAGAACATCCATTGCGGCAACGGTTTTACCGTCGTCGTTAAGGCGCATATAGAACGCTTTGATGTCTTTCGGGTAGTTTTTAACAACGACCGGTGCCTGGAAGTGTTTCTCAGCCAGGTAACGTTCGTGCTCGGAAGAAAGGTCCACGCCCCAGAATACTGGGTTCTCAAAGGTCTGACCGCAGTTTTCCAGAATCGTAATCGCATCGGTGTAATCAACCTGCGCGAAATCGGCTTCGACAAAACGTTCCAGACGGCTGATGGCATCTTTATCGACACGCTCGGCGAAGAATTTCATGTCATCGGCACGCTCTTCGAGTACCGCTTTGAAGACATACTTCAGCATCGCTTCTGCCAGTGCGGCGTTATCTTCCAGATCGGCGAAGGCAACTTCCGGCTCCAGCATCCAGAATTCAGCCAGATGGCGGCTGGTATTGGAGTTTTCTGCGCGGAACGTCGGGCCGAAGGTATAAACCTTAGACAGCGCGCAGGCATAGGTTTCACCGTTCAACTGGCCTGATACGGTCAGGAAGGCTTCACGGCCAAAGAAGTCTTTGTCGTAATCCACTTTGCCCTGATCGTTACGCGGCAGGTTTTCCATATCCAGCGTGGATACGCGGAACATCTCACCCGCGCCTTCGGTATCAGACGCGGTGATAAGCGGCGTAGATACCCAGAAATAGCCTTGCTCGTGGAAGAAACGGTGCAGCGCCTGCGCCAGAGTATGACGCACGCGTGCGACCGCACCAATCAGGTTGGTACGCGGACGCAGATGCGCCACTTCACGCAGATATTCGATGCTGTGGCGTTTTGCTGCCATTGGATAGGTATCAGGATCTTCAACCCAACCCGTCACTTCAACGTGAGAAGCCTGGATTTCGAAGCTCTGGCCCTGGCCCTGAGACGCCACCACTTTGCCGGTGACAATCACTGAACAGCCGGTGGTTAAACGCAGCACTTCCTGATTGTAATTGGGCAGAGAATTATTGATGACGGCCTGTACTGGATCAAAGCAGGAACCGTCATAGACGGCGAGGAAGGAAAAACCAGCTTTTGAATCTCGACGGGTACGCACCCATCCGCGCACGGTGACTTCGCTGTCAACGGCTACGCGGCCCTGGAGTACGTCGGCTACAGGCACAACGCTCATAGTAATCTCTCTGTTAGTAGTCCGGAATAAAGGTATCAATTTCCGCCCTGATTAAGGGGGATCCCTATGTTACCTGTCATCTTTCTTCAGACAAGAAAAAATCGCTACGAGACGGGGGGAATTGAGAAAATAACAAGAAGAAGGGAGCCCGGAGGCTCCCTTTTGTTGATTAACTGGCCTTTTTGACCTGGGGCAGGTCAAAGGCTTTACGCAGGGCACGCACGAAAGCCTTATCGTGACAGATGGTTTTACCCGGGCTGTCCGACAGCTTGGCGACCGGCTTGCCGTTACATTCCACCAGTTTAATCACGATATTCAGCGGTTTCACCTGGGGGATATCGCAAGTCAAACGCGTGCCGATACCAAAGCTCAAATTCACCCGTGAAGAGAAGTGACGATAGAGGTCAATGGCCTTCGTGAGGTCAAGGTTATCGGAGAACACCAGCACTTTGCTCATCGGATCGATACCGAGCTTTTGATAGTGGGCAATAGCCTTTTCACCCCATTCCACCGGATCCCCGGAGTCATGACGTAAGCCCTGATAGCGCTCGGCGAACTCCGGCCCAAAATCGCGCAGGAAGGCGTCCATGGTGATGCAGTCGGTGAGGGCGATACCCAATTGATCCGGATATTCTTCCAGCCAGGCCGCAAGCGCCACACGTTGGCTGGTGGCCAGATCGGGGCTGATTTGCTGATGGGCCTGGAACCATTCATGGGCCTGCGTGCCCATTGGGGTCAGCGACAGTCGACGCGCCAAATCATAATTGCTGGTGCCAACAAACCACGGCTCCTGCTTCAGACGTTCAACAATGGCTTGCTGCACTTCGCGCGAGAAACGGCGGCGGGTACCGAAGTCCATCAGGCGGAAGCCAGACATGTCGATATCCTGAGTCAACTGATTGAAATCGGTGAGTTTGCGTTCCAGGGTGCCGAGTGCTTGTGCGACGTCGGCGTCGGGCGAGCGGTAACGATGCACCAGCTCGCTGATGACTGCCAGCAGCGGAACTTCCCACATAATGACTTCACGCCACGGGCCTTCAAGGCGAATGTTTAATTTGCCGTTGTCGTTATGAACCGTGACCTGCTGCGGGTTGTAGCGGAAATCGCGCAGCCAGTCGAGGTAATCCTGCTTAAAGAACGGCAGGCCTGACAGCCACTTAAACTCGTCGTCCTGCAGCCGGAGCGACTGCATCGCTTCGACTTGTTCGCGAATAGCATCTGCATAAATCCCAAGCAGATCATCACCGCGGCAGCGGAATTCTGCAGCCACTTGCACATCATAATAATGATGGAAAACGGCCTGCTGCATGTGCAGCTTATAAGCATCTGTATCAAGCAGCGTCTGCAGAACAGGGGAAGCGAATCGTGTCATGGTGCGCAATAGCGTCCTCATAAAGGAGCGTTTAGTACAATAAACAACGCCTGAAACCGCAGGAGTATACCTTGTTTATTGATTTATTGAACCCCGATCACAACACAAGCCGTCAGACGGGTCGAGGGCAAAACGTGCCGCGTGTTATCAATATGTAGCAATTTGCGTGTTTGCCCCTGAAAAGATGAACATTCTGCATAGCGTGAAAGTAACAACAGGAATAGACTGAACCCGATACTTTACAAAAGATGCTAAAGGTTTTTTATGACACAACAGCCCCAAGCCAAATACCGCCACGACTACCGTGCGCCGGAATACCTGATCAGCGATATCGACCTGACCTTTGACCTGGACGCCGCAAAAACCGTCGTGACCGCCGAAAGCCAGATTACGCGTCACGCTGCGTCTGCCACACCGCTGCGCCTCAATGGCGAAGATTTAACGCTGGTGTCGATTCACGTCAACGACCAGCCGTGGAGTGACTATAAAGAAGAAAACAATCAGCTGGTGATTAACGGCCTGCCGGAGCGTTTTACGCTGCGCATCGTAAACGAAATCAGCCCGGCGGCGAATACTGCGCTGGAAGGGTTGTATCAGTCTGGTGAAGCTCTTTGCACCCAGTGCGAAGCGGAAGGCTTCCGCCACATCACCTGGTATCTGGACCGTCCGGATGTGTTGGCGCGGTTTACCACCAAAATCATCGCCGATAAAAGCAAATATCCCTACCTGCTCTCCAACGGAAACCGCGTGGCGCAGGGCGAGCTGGAAAATGGCCGTCACTGGGTCCAGTGGCAGGATCCGTTCCCGAAACCGTGCTACCTGTTCGCGCTGGTGGCCGGGGACTTCGACGTCCTGAGCGACAAATACATCACCCGTTCTGGCCGTGAAGTGGCACTGGAACTGTTTGTCGATCGCGGCAACCTTGACCGCGCGCCATGGGCGATGACCTCGCTGAAGAACTCAATGAAATGGGACGAAGATCGTTTCGGCCTCGAATACGATCTCGACATCTATATGATCGTCGCCGTTGATTTCTTCAACATGGGTGCGATGGAAAACAAAGGCCTGAACGTCTTTAACTCCAAATACGTGCTGGCCCGTACCGATACTGCGACCGACAAAGATTATCTCGATATTGAGCGCGTTATCGGTCACGAGTATTTCCACAACTGGACCGGGAACCGCGTCACCTGCCGCGACTGGTTCCAGCTGAGCCTGAAAGAGGGCTTAACCGTTTTCCGCGATCAGGAGTTCAGTTCCGACCTCGGTTCGCGTGCGGTCAACCGCATCAGCAACGTGCGTACCATGCGCGGGATGCAATTTGCCGAAGATGCCAGCCCGATGGCGCACCCGATTCGCCCGGACATGGTTATCGAAATGAACAACTTCTACACCCTGACGGTGTACGAGAAGGGTTCAGAAGTGATTCGCATGCTGCACACGCTGCTGGGCGAAGCCAATTTCCAGAAAGGGATGCAGCTGTACTTTGAGCGTCATGACGGTAGCGCCGCGACCTGTGACGACTTCGTGCAGGCGATGGAAGATGCGTCCAACGTTGACCTCTCGCACTTCCGCCGCTGGTATAGCCAGTCGGGGACGCCGGTTGTGACCGTGCATGACGATTACAACCCGGAAACCGAGCAATACACGCTGACCATCAAACAGCACACGCCCCCGACGGCTGAGCAGCAGGATAAACAGCCGCTGCACATTCCGTTCGACATCGAGCTGTATGACAACGAAGGTAACGTTATCCCGCTACAGAAGGGCGGTCATCCGGTGCATAACGTCCTGAACGTGACCCAGGCCGAGCAGACATTCATCTTTGATAACGTCTACTTCCAGCCGGTGCCGTCGCTGCTGCGTGAATTCTCCGCTCCGGTGAAACTGGAATACAAATGGAGCGATCAGCAACTGACCTTCCTGATGCGCCATGCCCGCAATGATTTCTCCCGTTGGGATGCCGCCCAGAGTCTGCTGGCGACCTACATCAAGCTGAACGTAGCCCGCCATCAGCAGCAGCAACCGCTGTCGCTGCCGCTGCATGTGGCCGATGCGTTCCGGGCCATTCTGCTGGATGAGAACATTGACCCGGCGCTGGCGGCAGAAATTCTGACCCTGCCTTCAGTGAACGAAATCGCTGAGCTGTTTGAGATTATCGATCCGGTGGCGATTGCGACGGTACGCGAAGCGCTGACCCGCACCCTGGCGAAAGAACTCGCGGACGAATTCCTCGCGATTTACAACGCCAACCAACTGGATGCCTATCGCGTGGAGCACGCCGACATCGGCAAGCGTACGCTGCGAAATACCTGCCTGCGCTATCTGGCTTACGGTGACGCTGAGCTGGCCGATAAACTGGTGAGCCATCAGTATCACCACGCCGACAACATGACCGATGTGCTGGCCGCGCTGGCCGCCGCGGTGGCGGCGCAGCTACCGTGCCGTGACGCGCTGATGCAGGAGTATGACGACAAATGGCATCACGACGGCCTGGTGATGGACAAGTGGTTTATTTTGCAGTCCACCAGCCCAGCGGAAAACGTACTGGAAACGGTACGCGGTCTGCTGAAACACCGTTCGTTCACCTTGAGCAATCCGAACCGTATCCGCTCGCTGATTGGGGCCTTTGCAATGAGTAACCCGGCGGCGTTCCATGCGGAAGACGGCAGCGGCTATCAGTTCCTCGCCGAGATGTTGACCGAGCTGAACAGCCGTAACCCGCAGGTGGCTTCGCGTCTGATTGAGCCGCTGATTCGCCTGAAACGTTACGATGCGGCGCGTCAGGAAAAAATGCGTGCGGCGCTGGAACAGTTGAAAGGGCTGGAAAATCTGTCCGGCGATCTGTTCGAGAAAATCACCAAAGCGTTAGCCTAAATAATAACGCCCGGATCCCCGGGCGTTATTTTAGCCATGTCGCACGCGGGGTTCCGTCAGCGTTTCCGATACGCCGCGTTTCATCACCCGATTCAACACCTCTGCTTCCAGTTCCGCCAGGCGCAAGGATCCTTTTCGCCGTGGGCGCGGGATATCTACGGTTAAATCCAGACCGATTTTGCCTTCTTCGATCAGCAACACCCGGTCAGCCATGGCCACCGCTTCACTCACATCGTGCGTAACCAGCAGCACCGTAAACCCCTGGGTTTGCCACAAGGACTCGATCAAGTCCTGCATTTCAAGGCGGGTAAGGGCGTCCAGCGCGCCAAGAGGTTCATCCAGCAACAATAAACCGGGGCGATGTATCAGCGCCCGGGCCAGTGCCACACGCTGTTTCTGCCCGCCGGATAACGCCGCTGGCCACTCTTGCGCACGACTTTCAAGCCCTACCGCCGCCAGCGCTTCCTGCGCCGCCTCTCGCCAGTTACCTTTCAGCCCAAGGCCAACATTATCAATCACGCTTTTCCACGGCAGAAGGCGTGCATCCTGAAACATCATCCGCGTTTCCTGCTGACTGGCCGCGAGCGGGCCGTTTCCGGCCAGTAGTTCACCGGCATTGGGTTTTTCCAGCCCGGCCAGCAGACGTAACAGCGTACTTTTCCCGCCGCCGCTCCGGCCCACTACTGCCACAAACTGCCCGGCCGGTATATGCAAATCCAGTGCGTTGAGTACCGTATTATTCCCGTAACGCTTGCCGATACCGTTCAGCAGCAGCGGAATACCCGGGTTCAGACGTGCCGTATTCATACGCTTGCCTCCTTCACATAATAAGCTGGGTTCCAGCGCAGCCAGACGCGTTCCAGGAACTGGGCGCTGACGTCGGCCAGTTTGCCCAGCAGTGCGTAGAGAATGATGGCGACCACTACCACATCGGTTTGCAGGAACTCACGGGCGTTCATCGCCAGATAACCAATCCCGGAATTAGCAGAGATGGTTTCCGCGACAATCAGTGTCAGCCACATCAGACCCAGCGCAAAGCGCACGCCAACCATAATCGAGGGCAAGGCACCGGGCAGGATCACATGCCAGAACAATGCAAAGCCGGAGAGTCCATAGCTGCGGGCCATCTCCACCAGACCCTGATCAATGTTGCGTATCCCATGCCAGGTATTGATGTAAATCGGGAACAGGGTGCCGAGCGCGACCAGAAAAATTTTGGCGCTCTCATCAATGCCGAACCACAGAATCACCAACGGGATCAGCGCCAGATGCGGCACGTTACGCAGCATCTGAATCGAGGTATCCAGTAGGCGTTCGCCCCAGCGTGATAACCCGCTAATCAGACCTAACACCAGGCCAATCGAGCCGCCGATGGAGAAACCGACCAGCGCGCGCCATGAGCTGATGGCCAGGTGTTGCCACAGTTCGCCGCTGGCCGACAGCGACCAGAACGCTTCAATCACGCCTTCCGGCGAGGGCAGAATGCGACTTGAGAGCCAGCCGGTGACGGAGGCGATTTGCCAGACAATCACGATGCCGATCGGCAACAGCCAGGGGGCAACGCGGAGCAGCCATCTTTTTGCAGGCGTGGGCATAAAACGCTCCTTAACTTTGTGCGACTTTACGCGGCAGGAATTCGTTTGCTACCGCTTCGCCCTGCACCGGTAAAGACTGCGGCTGCGGGATTTCCGGGATGGCGACATCTAAGTGCGGGAACAGCAGCTCACCGACTCTGTAAGCTTCTTCGAGGTGCGGATAACCGGACAGCACAAAGCTGTCGATACCCAGAGCCGCATATTCATTAATACGTGCCGCGACGGTAGGCCCGTCGCCGACGAGTGCGGTTCCGGCCCCCCCGCGTACCAGACCGACACCCGCCCACAGGTTTGGGCTTACCTCCAGTTTGTCGCGCTGACCGCCGTGCAGGGCCGCCATTCGCTGCTGTCCGACCGAATCCGTTCGGGTAAAGGCCGCCTGGGCTTTGGCGATGGTGTCGTCATCCAGACGGGATATCAGCCGGTTGGCAGCCTCCCATGCTTCCGCCGTGGTTTCCCGAACAATCACGTGTAGGCGAATACCGAACCGCACCTTGCGTCCGTATTTGGCGGCCTTCTCGCGAACCTGGGCAATTTTCTCTTTCACCTGTTCCGGCGGCTCGCCCCAGGTCAGATACAAATCAACCTGCTCAGCCGCCAGCTCCTGCGCGACCTCTGATGAACCGCCAAAGTAAAGCGGCGGTCGCGGCTGCTGAATCGGCGGGAACAGCAGTTTTGCCCCGCGCACTTTCTGATACTTGCCGTCAAAATCAACGGTTTCACCTTCCAGCAAGCGCCGCCAGATGTGGGTAAATTCCGCCGAAGCTTCATAACGTTCAGTGTGATCGAGGAACACCCCGTCCGCGGCGAGTTCCTGCGGATCGCTGCCGGTCACCAGGTTAAACAGCGCCCGACCATTCGATAATCGATCCAGCGTTGCAGCCTGGCGAGCGGCAACGGTCGGTGAAATCACGCTCGGGCGCAGCGCCACCAGAAATTTCAGCCGCTGGGTGACCGGGATCATTGACGCGGCCACCAGCCATGCATCTTCACAGGAGCGCCCGGTGGGGATCAGTACCCCGGTAAAACCGAGTCTGTCCGCGGTTTGGGCAATCTGCTGGAGATAGCCATGATCGACCGGGCGGGCATTCTCCTCGCTGCCAAGATAGTGACCATCACCGTGAGTCGGTAAAAACCAGAACATATTCAGGCTCATGATTTTGCTCCTTGTTCTTGTGTAGAAGGTTGTGTCGTGGGTTGCCAGATGCGGCTTTTGATATCGACTTTTTTCGGCACCAGGCGATTCTCATAAAACAGATCGGCGGTTTGCTGCTGACGACGGGCGGTTTCATCACTGACCGGGCCGATTACCGTCGTTGGGCGATGGCTTAAGTAGCTGGCAATCACCGCTTCCGGCAGACCCATGGTTCTGGCGAGCAGTTCGGTACTTTGCTGACGCTGGCTAATGGTCAATGCATCGGCTTGGCTGAAGGTGTTCAGCACGCCCTCAATAAAGCTGCCGTTTTTCTCGGCGTAGGGGCGGGATGCCAGATAGAACGAGCCGGTTTGTTTCAGTTCGCTGCCATCGGTTAATACCCGCACGCCGCCCTGCAATAACGCAGCGGAATAATACGGATCCCAGATGGCCCAGGCATCGACATCACCCTGCTGGAAGGCCGCGCGGGCGTCGGCAGGTGTCAGGAACGTTGGCTGGATGTCGGTAAATTTGAGGCCCGCCTGCTGTAGCGCACGTAATAAGAGGTTGTGCGAACTCGAACCTTTCTGGAACGCAACCTTGTGTCCTTTCAGATCGGCCACGGTTTTGATCGGGCTGTTCTCCGGGACGAGGATCACTTCTGCTTTCGGTTTTGGTGGTTCAGCCCCGACATACACCAGGTCCGCCCCGGCGGCCTGGGCAAAAATGGGTGGAATATCGCCAGTGCTGCCCAGGTCGATGCTACCCACGTTCAGGGCCTCAAGCATTTGCGGCCCGGCGGGAAATTCAATCCACGAAATTTTGGTGTTCGGGTAGCGCTTTTCCAGCAACTGATGGCTTTTGGCCAGTACCATACTGACGCTGCCTTTCTGATAGCCAATCCGCAGGGCATCGGGGGCCGGTTCAGCAGCCTGACTCCAGGCGGAGAGCGTTAACAAACCGGTCAGGGCTAAGGTGCGAATGCGGGGACGGAACAAATTAAACATGGGCGACTCCTTGCTTAAGATGAAAAGCCGGGACGCGAATATCACGGCGATGCAGCGCTTGCCAGAAGGTTTCCAGCGCGCTGTCGAGGCGTTTTTCCAGATTTGGGCTGAACTGCGGCTTATGTTGGTAATCCTGCACCTGGCTGTCGTCGGCGAATACGCCGTGCAGGATCTCTTGTGCCTTCAACGCACTGAGCACCGGTTTGAGCGCGTAATCCACCGCCAGCATATGGGCCACGGTGCCGCCGGTAGCCAGCGGTAACACCACTTTGCCTTCCAGCGCGCGTTCCGGTAACAGATCGAGCAAGGTCTTCAATGCGCCAGAAAATGACGCTTTATAAACCGGGGTAGCAACGATTAAGCCATCGGCCTGCGCCAGTTGTTCTATGAGTGTGAGCAGGGCAGGGCTATCAAAGCGGGCGTAGAGCAGGTCTTCCGGCTCGAAGTTTTGCAGATGCCAGTGGCAAACCTCGACGTCGACCCGGGATAGCGTTTCTCTGGCATATTCCAGTAATGCGCTGGATCGTGAAGGAAAACGCGGGCTGCCCGCTAACGTAATGACACGCATAACCTCTCCTTACAACTAAATGTTTGCTTTTATCTAACATTGATAACATTTAACAGGAGTGTGTCAGAGGCAGGCGCGTTCGCTAAATGATTTTTCTGGCAGTGGATTACCAAAAAACGCATGTAAGTAAACGATTGCGTCTAAAAGGGTATTTTTTGCGACAGGTCAATTCCCTTTCGGCGACGGATAGAACATAATACGCCCCCGGTTTGCTACCGGGAATCCAGGAGAGTTCATGTACTACCCCTTCGTTCGTAAAGCCCTTTTCCAGCTCGATCCTGAGCGCGCTCATGAATTTACTTTTCAACAATTACGCCGTGTCACCGGTACGCCACTCGAAGCGCTGGTGCGCCAGAAAGTGCCTGAAAAACCGGTAACCTGCATGGGGCTGACGTTCAAAAACCCGCTGGGTTTAGCCGCAGGACTCGATAAGAACGGAGAGTGTATTGATGCCCTCGGGGCGATGGGTTTCGGATCCGTCGAAGTCGGCACCGTAACGCCACGCCCTCAACCGGGAAATGACAAACCGAGGATCTTCCGTCTGGTCGATGCCGAGGGTTTGATCAACCGTATGGGCTTTAATAACCTGGGTGTCGATAACCTGGTTGAGAACGTTAAAAAAGCGCATTTCGATGGCGTACTCGGAATTAATATCGGCAAAAATAAAGACACACCGGTCGAACAGGGCAAAGATGACTATCTGATTTGTATGGAAAAAGTCTATGCCTACGCCGGTTACATTGCGATTAATATTTCATCGCCAAATACCCCCGGCCTGCGCACCTTACAATATGGTGAAGCGCTGGATGATTTGCTGTCGGCGATTAAGAATAAGCAAAATGAGCTGCAATCGATCCACCATAAATATGTCCCGGTGGCGGTTAAGATCGCACCCGATCTTTCGCTCGAAGAATTGATCCAGGTGGCTGATAGTTTGCTTCGCCATAATATTGATGGTGTTATTGCCACCAATACGACACTCGATCGTTCTCTCGTCCAGGGAATGAAACACTGTGATGAAAGCGGCGGTTTAAGCGGTCGTCCATTACAGTTAAAAAGTACCGAAATTATTCGCCTGCTGTCTGCCGAATTAAAGGGACGCTTACCTATTATTGGCGTGGGCGGTATCGATTCGGTGATCGCCGCACGTGAGAAGATGGCTGCCGGTGCATCATTGGTACAGATCTATTCCGGGTTTATTTTTAAAGGCCCGCCGCTGATAAAAGAAATCGTTACCCATCTCTAATCTTTCCTGCACAGTTTACAACCAGGGCTTTATTTCCTGCCCTGGTTGTTTTATATTCCACAAGTGTTGCTAATTTAAACTTTATGGTCTTTTCTTAATTCAGACAAATTAACGAAACGGGAATATGAGTTTCGGGCATCGGATGCTTAAGAGAGCGGGGAACAGAAATGCGAATTAAACCTGACGATAACTGGCGTTGGTATTTTGATGAAGAGCACGATCGTATGATGCTCGATTTAGCCAATGGTATGTTGTTTCGTTCTCGTTTTGCCCGCCGCATGCTGACACCCGATGCCTTTGATTCTACAGGCTTTTGTGTTGATGACGCCGCCCTCTATTTCTCTTTTGAAGAAAAATGCCGTGACCTTGAATTAACCAAAGAACATCGCGCCGAACTCATTCTTAACGCGCTGGTGGCCATTCGTTTCCTGAAACCGCAGATGCCTAAAAGCTGGCACTTTGTCGCGCATGGCGATAGCTGGCAGCCGGTAACGGGCGATGCGGCCGCGGTATGGTTGAGCGACAGTGGTGAACGCGTAAATTTGCTGGTGGTCGAGCCGGGCGATAATGCGGCGCTCTGTTTGCTGGCACAACCGGGTCTGACGCTGGCCGGTCGTACCATGCAGTTAGGTGATGCGATTAAAGTGATGAATGACCGCCTCCAGCCGCAGCCAATATCGGCAACGATGCGCTACGGTCAGGCCGTTTAACGCGCCAGTCGCAGCGCGGTTTTCGGAACGCAGCTGCAGGACAGGATAGTACCATCGTCTGCCACTGCGCTTTGCTTCATCGGGCTCACCTCTCCCTCAACCAACGTAATCCTGCAACTTCCGCAAATACCGGCCCGACAGGAATAAGGTACGCGAATCCCTTGTTGTTCCAGCTGTTCCAGTAATACCTGCTGATTGTTTCCTTTGAACACCTTGCCCTGCCAGTCAATATCAACCACCGCGTCCTGCGCGGTCTCAACCTCCAGCATCTCTTCCGTTGCGCCAGCCCCATAGACTTTGCCCGGGCCGGTGGAGAGAATTTCCACTTCATCGCCGACGCGAACCACGCCGCTGTTGCGGGCAATCAGGTTCTGACCAAAATCGACGTCGCCGTTATCCTGGGCAGTACGGAATTGTTGTAAGGTAGCCAGCGGTTCACCAGCCGGGTGTTTTTGTCCGCGCTCCGGGCTGACAGTGGTAAAGATGCAGCGGCTGCAAGGTTTGACCACATCAAAGACCACGTCGCCGATGCGAACCACTTTCCAGCCATCTTCTTCCCACGCCCGGGTTCCGGTGACCACCAGATTGGGGCGGAACTGTTCCATTTGCACGCTGGCCGGGCAGCGATTTTGCAGGTCGCGTAGCGAGGCTTCGGTGGTCAACAGATAGGGGAAACCGTCAGCGAATGAGAGCGGTACAGCGTCATAACGTTTTACCCGACGCGTAGGCTCGGGGCCGACCCAGCGCAGCTGGACATCGCGCTTAAAGAAGACCGACAGCCACTGATTAATATCTGCGGGCGCGATGAATGCGGAGAAATGGTTGCCCCAGACTTCGGTTGGTGCGGCGTCAGCGGTAAAATCAGCAAAACGCACCATCGCCACGCTGCCATCAGGAGCGGTGAGGTGCAAACCATCATGCATCGGCACCGGTGTAAAGCGCACCATCTGCGGATACTGACGGGCGGTAATGAAGGTGCCGTCTGGCTCGGTGACCATAAAAATACGGTCAAAAGCCATACCGCTTATGTCAGCCAACGCGTGAGTGACACCGATCCCGCGCATAGATTTTACCGGGTGAATATAGAGCTTTCCCAACGTCGCCATTCCGCAATCCCCTGCGTTTGAAAAAAGTCGCCCTATATGAAGCCCAGATTCGCTATAATGCGCAACAATTTTCTGCGAGTAATAAGTGACGATATGAATTCTCTGTTTGCCAGTACGGCCCGTGGGCTGGAAGAGCTGTTAAAAACTGAACTGGAAAACCTGGGCGCTACGGCGTGTCAGGTGGTTCAGGGTGGTGTCCATTTTGAAGGAGACACGCGACTGCTCTATCAGAGCCTGATGTGGAGCCGCCTGGCGTCCCGTATCATGATGCCACTCACCGAGTGCAAGGTTTACAGCGATCTGGACCTGTACCTTGGCGTGCAGGCCATCAACTGGACAGAGATGTTCAATCAGGACGCGACCTTTGCCGTGCACTTCAGCGGCGTGAACGAAGAAATTCGTAACAGCCAGTATGGGGCGCTGAAGGTGAAAGACGCCATCGTCGATGCGTTCACCCGTAAAAATCTGCCGCGACCGAACGTCGATAAAGAAAATCCGGACGTACGCATCAACGTGCGTCTGAATAAAGAAGTCGCGTACATCTCCCTCGACCTGAGTGGCGAAGGTCTGCATCTGCGTGGCTATCGTGACGCGACGGGTATTGCACCCATCAAAGAAACGCTGGCGGCGGCCATCGTGATGCGTTCCGGCTGGCAGCCGGGTACCCCGATGCTCGACCCGATGTGTGGTTCCGGTACATTGCTGATTGAAGCCGCGATGCTGGCGACCGACCGGGCACCGGGCCTGCACCGTGGTCACTGGGGCTTTAGCGGCTGGGCACAGCATGACGAAGCGGTCTGGCAGGAAGTGAAAGCTGAGGCACAGACGCGCGCTCGTGCCGGGCTTGCCGCTTACGAATCCCACTTCTACGGTTCTGACATCGACAGCCGCGTGATTGAGCGCGCACGCAGCAACGCCCGCCGGGCAGGCATTGCCGATCTCGTCACCTTCGAAGTCAAAGACGTTGCTAAGCTCAGCAATCCGCTGCCGAAAGGCCCATATGGCACGGTTATCAGTAACCCGCCTTACGGTGAACGTCTGGACAGCGAACCGGCCCTGATTGCCCTGCACAACCTGCTGGGTCGCTTGATGAAAACCCAGTTCGGCGGCTGGAACCTGTCGCTGTTCAGCGCCTCTCCAGAGCTGCTGAGTTGTCTGCAACTGCGCGCCGAGCGCCAGTTCAAAGCTAAGAACGGCCCACTGGACTGCGTACAGAAAAACTATCATCTGGCCGAAACCGATGGCACCGCTACGGTGATGCTGGCCGATGATTACGCCAACCGTCTGCGCAAAAACCTCAAGAAGCTTGAGAAATGGGCGCGTCAGGAAGGCATTGAGTGTTACCGTGTGTATGATGCCGACCTGCCGGAATACAACGTGGCGGTCGATCGCTATGGTGAGTGGGTGGTGGTTCAGGAATATGCTCCGCCGAAAACCGTGGATGCGACCAAAGCGCGTCAGCGTTTGTTCGATGTGATTGCCGCGACCATTTCGGTGATGGGCATTGCCGCCAACCGTCTGGTGCTGAAAACCCGTGAGCGTCAGAAAGGTAAAAATCAGTACGAGAAAATGAGCGAGAAGGGCGAATTCATGCAGGTTAGCGAGTATAACGCGCGCCTGTGGGTGAACCTGACTGACTATCTCGACACCGGCCTGTTCCTTGACCACCGTATCGCTCGCCGGATGCTGGGCCAGATGAGCAAAGGCAAAGACTTCCTTAATCTGTTCTCTTACACCGGCAGCGCCAGCGTACATGCAGGTTTGGGCGGCGCACGTAGCACCACTACCGTGGATATGTCGCGTACTTATCTGGAATGGGCTGAACGTAACCTGCGTCTCAATGGTCTGACCGGGCGTCCACATCGTCTGTTGCAGGCAGATGTGCTCGGCTGGCTGCGTGATGCGGACGAACAGTTTGACCTGATCTTCATCGATCCGCCGACTTTCTCTAACTCCAAGCGCATGGAAGATACGTTTGACGTGCAGCGCGATCACCTGAAACTGATGGCCGATCTGAAACGCTTGCTGCGTAAAGGCGGCACGATCATGTTCTCCAACAACAAGCGTGGCTTCAAACTCGATAGCGACGGCATGGCAAAACTGGGCCTGAAAGCAGAAGAAATTACTCAAAAAACGCTTTCGCCTGATTTTGCCCGTAACCGTCAGATCCATAACTGCTGGCTGATTACTGCAGCCTGAAGGAAAGAATAAATGTCTTTAATTAGTATGCATGGCGCATGGCTGTCATTCAGCGATGCGCCTCTCCTTGATAACACCGAACTGCATATCGAGGATAACGAACGCGTCTGTCTGGTTGGGCGCAACGGTGCCGGTAAATCGACGCTGATGAAAATCCTCAACCGCGAACAGGGCCTGGATGATGGTCGCATCATCTATGAACAGGACCTGGTCGTGGCGCGTCTGCAACAGGATCCGCCGCGCAATGTGGAAGGCAGCGTGTACGATTTCATCGCCGAAGGTATCTCAGAACAGGCGGAATACCTCAAGCGCTATCACGAGATTTCTCATCTGGTGATGACCGACCCGAGCGACAGAAATCTCAACGAGATGGCGAAGCTACAGGAGCTGCTGGATCACCACGGTCTGTGGCAGATTGAAAGCCGTATTAACGAAGTGCTGGAACAGTTGGGCCTCGAGGCCGACATGGCGTTGAGTTCGCTCTCCGGCGGCTGGCTGCGTAAAGCGGCGCTGGGCCGCGCACTGGTCAGCGGCCCGCGCGTGTTGCTGCTCGACGAACCGACGAACCACCTGGACATCGAAACCATCGACTGGCTGGAAGGGTTCCTGAAAACGTTCAAAGGCACCATTATCTTCATCTCGCACGACCGTTCGTTTATCCGCAATATGGCCACGCGCATTGTCGATCTCGATCGCGGCAAGCTGGTGACCTACCCGGGTAACTACGATCAGTATCTGCTGGAAAAAGAAGAGATGCTGCGCGTGGAAGAACTGCAAAATGCTGAGTTTGACCGCAAGCTGGCGCAGGAAGAAGTCTGGATCCGCCAGGGTATTAAAGCCCGCCGTACCCGTAACGAAGGCCGAGTCCGTGCGCTGAAAGATATGCGCCGTGAGCGTAGCGAGCGCCGCGAAGTGTTGGGCAGCGCGCGCATGCAGGTCGAAGAAGCCAGCCGCTCAGGCAAAATCGTATTTGAGCTGGAAAACGTCGATTACCAGGTCGATGGCAAAGTGCTGGTGAAGGATTTCTCTGTCCAGGTTCAGCGCGGCGATAAAATTGCGCTGATCGGCCCGAACGGCTGTGGTAAAACCACGCTGTTGAAACTGATGCTGGGGCAGTTGCAGGCTGACAGCGGTCGCGTGCATGTGGGCACCAAGCTGGAAGTGGCCTATTTCGATCAGCACCGCGCCGAGCTCGACCCGGACAGAACGGTGATGGACAACCTGGCCGAAGGTAAACAAGAAGTGATGGTCAACGGTAAACCGCGCCATGTGCTCGGCTATCTGCAGGATTTCCTGTTCCATCCTAAACGCGCCATGACGCCGGTGCGCGCGCTATCGGGTGGGGAACGTAACCGCCTGCTGCTGGCGCGTTTGTTCCTCAAACCCAGCAACCTGCTGATCCTCGATGAACCAACCAACGACCTGGACGTTGAAACCCTCGAACTGCTTGAAGAGCTGATCGACGGCTATCAGGGTACGGTTATGCTGGTCAGCCACGATCGTCAGTTCGTCGATAACACTGTCACCGACTGCTGGATCTTCGAAGGCAATGGCAAAATCGGTGCCTACGTTGGCGGCTATCATGATGCCCGTGGTCAACAATCGCAGTCATTGGCGAGAAAACAGTCTGTCGATACGAAGATTCCCAAAGAACAGGCGAAAGCAGGAACTGTCAAACGTGCGCCCAGCAAACTAAGCTATAACCTGCAGCGCGAATTAGAGCAGCTTCCTCAACGGCTTGAGGAACTTGAAGCGAACCTGGAAAGTTTACAGACGCAGGTAGCAAGCCCGACTTTCTTTAGTCAATCTCATGACCACACGCAACAGGTGTTGGCGGATATGGCGCAAGCGGAAAAGGCACTGGAAGAAGCCTTTGAACGCTGGGAATACCTTGAAGCGTTAAAAAACGGCGGTTAATGAGAGGAACGTTCATGTGCGAGCATCACCCTGCGACCGGGCACATTCTGTGCCCACAATGCGATATGCTGGTGGCGTTACCGCACCTTGAGCACCGCCACAAAGCGTTGTGTCCTCGTTGTCACACAACGCTTACCACGGAATGGGATGAGCCGCGACAGCGGCCCACCGCCTATGCGCTGGTGGCGCTGTTCATGCTGCTGCTCGCTAACCTGTTTCCCTTCGTCAATATGAGCGTGGGCGGAATTAACAGTGAAGTCGAACTGCTGGAAATTCCCCGCGTATTATTCACCGAAGACTACGCCAGCCTCGGCACCTTTTTCCTGCTGTTTGTCCAGTTGGTCCCGGCGTTTTGCCTGCTGACCATTATCTTGCTGGTCAATCGGGTGCCGCTGCCGGAAAAAATCCAGGCCTTTCTTGCCCGCATCCTGTTCCATTTAAAAAGCTGGGGAATGGCGGAAATATTTCTCGCCGGAGTATTAGTCAGCTTTGTGAAGCTGATGGCTTACGGCGATGTCGGTGTCGGCAGCAGTTTTATCCCCTGGTGTCTGTTCTGTTTGCTACAGCTGCGCGCCTTTCAGTGCGTTGACCGCCGCTGGCTGTGGGAAGATATCGCCCCGATGCCGAAACTGGAGCAGCCGCTAAAAGTAGGCGTGCCGGGCATTCAGCAAGGCCTACGGTCCTGCACCTGCTGCACGGCCATTTTGCCTGCTGACCAGCACGTATGTCCGCGCTGTGAATCAAAGGGCACGGTCAGGCGTAAAAACAGCGTACAGTGGACGCTGGCACTGTTAGTGACCTCTATTCTTCTCTACTTTCCTGCCAATATTATGCCGATCATGATTACGGATCTGTTGGGCGATAAAATGCCCTCGACCATTATCGCGGGTGTCATATTGATCTGGAGTGAAGGGTCCTATCCGGTCGCCATGGTGATATTTATTGCCAGTATTATGGTGCCGACGCTGAAAATGATCGCCATCGCCTGGCTGTGCTGGAATGCCAACGGGAAAGGGAAGCGAGACAGCGAGCGGCTGCATTTGCTGTATGAGGTGGTTGAATTCGTTGGCCGCTGGTCAATGATTGATGTCTTTGTGATAGCAGTGCTGTCAGCACTGGTACGCATGGGAGGGTTAATGAATATCTATCCGGCGATTGGAGCAGTGATGTTTGCGCTGGTGGTCGTGATGACAATGTTCTCCGCCATGACCTTCGATCCGCGTCTGTTATGGGATCGTGAGCCAGAATCAAGCCATGAGGAAAAGCAATAACATGGAAAATAAGAGTGGAGAGGCCAAAGTGCAGAAGGTGAAGAACTGGTCGCCGGTGTGGATCTTTCCCATCGTCACCGCACTGATCGGTGCCTGGATAATCTTTTATCACTACAGCCATCAGGGCCCGGAAGTGACGCTGATGACGACCAACGCAGAGGGTATTGAAGGCGGAAAAACCCGCATTAAGAGCCGCAGCGTAGACGTCGGCGTGGTGGAAAGTACCACCTTGACTGATGACCTGACGCACGTCGAAATTAAGGCGCGTCTAAACACCGGCATGGAAAAACTGCTGCATGGCGATTCCGTGTTCTGGGTGGTCAAACCACAGGTAGGGCGCGAAGGGATCAGCGGCCTTGGCACGTTGCTGTCGGGGGCGTACATCGAACTGCAACCGGGTAAAAAGGGCGCTCAGCCTGCCCAGTTCTCGCTGCTGGATGCGCCGCCGCTGGCACCGCCAGATGCGAAAGGCATCCGCATAAACCTCGAAAGCAAAAAGGCAGGACAACTCTCTCCAGGTGATCCAGTCCTTTTCCGCGGTTATCGCGTAGGCTCGGTGGAAACCAGCAGCTTTAATGCGGAAAAACGCACTATCAGTTATCAGCTGTTTATCAATGCGCCGAACGATCGACTGGTGACCACCAACGTACGCTTCTGGAAAGACAGCGGCATTGCGGTGGATCTGACCTCGGCCGGGATGCGTGTCGAGATGGGATCGCTGGCCACTCTGTTTGGCGGAGGCGTGAGCTTTGACGTGCCGGAAGGGCAGGAACTCGGCGAGCCGGTGGCGAATAAAACGGAATATCACCTGTTTGATGATCAGCGCACCATTCAGGATGCGATGTACACCGAACATATTGATTATGTGATGTTCTTTAAAGATTCGGTTCGTGGCCTTCAGCCTGGCGCACCGGTAGAATTCCGCGGTATTCGCCTCGGGACTGTCGGTAAAGTGCCGTTCTTTATTCCAGGGCTGCATCAGCGTCTGAATGACGATTATCGCATTCCGGTCCAGGTGCGTATCGAGCCCGAACGCCTGATTAATCAGCTCGGCGGCGATCCGGATATTCGTAAACATCTGGATACCCTGATTGACCGGGGACTGCGGGGTTCTCTGAAGTCAGGGAATCTGGTCACCGGCGCGTTGTATATCGATCTCGATTTCTATCCGAAGGCTGAACCGCGCGGCAAGTTCCGTGAATTCGGCGGCTTCGCCATCATTCCAACCGTGAGTGGTGGCCTGGCGCAGATTCAACAGCGTCTGATGGATGCTCTCGATAAGATCAACAACCTGCCGTTGAACCCGCTGTTACAGCAGGCAACCAGTACGCTGCAAGAAAGCCAGACTACCATGAAGCATATGCAGGCTACACTGGATAATCTGAATAAGATTACCGCCAGCCAGTCGATGCAGGACCTGCCAGCCGACATGCAGAAAACGCTGCGTGAGCTGAACCGCAGTATGCAGGGCTTCCAGCCGGGTTCCGCGGCCTACAACAAGATGGTCGGTGATATGCAGCGTCTGGATCAGGTCCTGCGTGAACTCCAGCCGGTACTGAAGACGCTCAACGATAAGAGCAACGCACTGGTGTTCGAAGCGAAGGATAAAAAGGATCCGCAGCCGAAGAGGGCAAAACAATGAAAAAATGGCTACCCGCCGTAGCGATGGTCTGCCTGCTGTCGGCATGCAGCAGCGGCACTGAAAGCAAAACGTACTATCAACTGCCGCTCCCGCAAACGGGAATACAAAGCACCACCAGCCAGGATGGACGGCTGCTGTGGGTGGAGCAAGTGAGCATTCCTGATTACCTCGCCGGAAACGGCGTGGTGTATCAGACCAGCGACGTGCAGTACGTGATTGCCAATAACAATCTGTGGGCCAGCCCGCTGGATCAGCAGTTGCGTACCACCCTGGTGGCGAACCTGAGTAACCAGCTTCCGGGCTGGGTAGTGGCCTCACAGCCGTTAGGCAGCAGCCAGGATACGCTGAACGTCAATGTCAGCGGTTTCCATGGTCGTTACGATGGGAAGGTGATTGTCAGCGGTGAGTGGCTTCTGAACCATCAGGGGCAGCTTATCAAGCGTCCATTCCACATCGAAATCAAGCAACAGCAGGACGGTTATGATGCGATGGTAAAAACGTTGGCGCAGGCCTGGAGTCAGGAAGCCGCCGCGATTGCTCAGTCGATGAATCGCTTGCCATAAGTAAAATTCATCACCGTTAAAGCCGCAGCAGACAATTTTCTGCTGCGGTTTTTTTTGCATTTGGCCTCAGGCGGTTAGTTGTGCCGCTTCACACTTTTTGTACAAATGAACTTCTGAGTAGCTCACAAATATGACACTGGCGTGAATTTTGCGCATTGACGCTGCGCCCGATTCAGGTTATCCCTAATGTGTGGTTGCACATTTGGTGACCATTGTTTTCTTTTCCACCAGATCAAAAAATGAGGGAAACGAGGCATGAAGAGACAAAAACGTGATCGCCTGGAACGGGCACATCAACGTGGATACCAGGCTGGCATCGCTGGTAAATCAAAAGAAATCTGTCCTTATCAGACCTTAAATCAAAGGTCACACTGGCTGGGAGGCTGGCGAGAAGCCATGGAGGACAGGGCAGTTATCGCCTGATGCTGTCTCTTTAAAACAAAGAAGCCTCTGCATGCAGAGGCTTCGCCGTTTCTGAAAGCCCTGAAGGGCAATGAAACGAATTAGAACGCAGAGGTGTCCTGGAACAGGCCAACCTTCAGGTCGGTCGCTTCATAGATGCGATGACCGTCAACCAGCACTTCACCATCCGCGATACCCAGAATCAGACGACGGTTGATAACGCGTTTGAAGTGGATACGATAGGTCACTTTTTTCGCGGTCGGCAGGATCTGACCGGTGAATTTCACTTCACCCACGCCCAGCGCACGGCCTTTGCCTTCACCGCCGAGCCAGCCCAGATAGAAACCAACCAGCTGCCACATGGCATCAAGGCCGAGGCAGCCAGGCATTACCGGGTCACCAATGAAGTGGCAACCGAAGAACCACAGGTCTGGATTGATATCCAGTTCTGCTTCCACGTAGCCTTTATCGAAGTTACCGCCTGTTTCGGACATTTTAACGACACGGTCCATCATCAGCATGTTGGCTGACGGCAGCTGTGGGCCTTTTTCGCCAAACAGCTCGCCGCGTCCGGAGGCAAGAAGATCTTCTTTTGTATAGGATTCGCGTTTATCTACCATGTTTTCAGTAAGCCTTATTTTGAGTTCGCGACGCAGGATAGCTAACACGTGTACGCTGAACAAGTCCGATCAGTTTGAATGAAACCAGTTCATCCAGCGTAACGCCCACGGGCGATGACGTGTATCCTGCTGATTTGCCTGAGCTATACGTTCCTGAATAGTTTGCAGAAGCGTGGTTTGACCTTCCCCATCCCAAATCAACTGAGTCAGGAGTGGCAGGGCATCGGTCACATCATCTATCGCCCACAGTGAAAATTCACCCGCTTCTACGGCCTGCTGCACATCCTGCGCGAGGCTAAGATGACGCACGTTGGCGGCAGGAATAATGATACCCTGTTTGCCCGTTAAGCCGCGTTGCTGACAGATGGCGAAGAAGCCTTCAATTTTTTCATTGAGGCCACCGACCGGCTGCGCACGACCGAACTGATCAACGGAACCGGTAATCGCCAGGCTCTGATTGACCGGCACGTTCGACAGCGCACTGATGAGCGCACAGAGTTCAGCCATTGATGCGCTGTCCCCGTCCACTTCACTGTAGGATTGTTCGAACGTCAATGATGCAGAGAAGGGGATTTGTTGATCCAGCCCGAGCTCTGACATCAGAAACGCCTGCATGATCATCATGCCTTTGGCATGGATGTTGCCGCCGAGTTCCGCTTTCCGCTCAATATCAGTGAACTCGCCATCACCAATATGCACTACACAGCTGATACGTGAAGGCTCACCAAAGGCACGTGGATGACCCGGGAACTCAACCACTGACAGAGCGTTGATCTGCCCAATCTGTTCGCCTTCGGTTTCAATCAGGATCTGCTCAAGCAGAATCTCGTCCTGCATACGCTCGGCAAGGTAGCCTTCACGCCACTGACGCTGATTAAGCATCGTCGCCAATTGCTCTGCGTTAAAGCGTTCACCTTCACAGAAGGCCGCCGCTTCACGCAGCTGGCGACCAATCCACAGCGGACACAGCGGCAATGCCTGCTGGTCGCCGGTGTAGCGAGCGCCTTCCTGAATCAACAGCGGCCACGCATCAGTATCGGGGCCTGGTAAATTCAGGCCACGAGCGATATGCCACACCCACTGGCACCAGAGTTTCTGCGCGTCTTCATCGACTATCTGCAGATTATCCTCATATTCACTGTAGAGGGCTTTTTCGCACAGTTCCGGTTCCATCTCCTGGAAATCCGCCAGAGATTCGCGTTCACCGACCAGCATCACCTTCAGCGACAACGGCATGGAGGGGATGGTGACCGGCAGGGGACGGGCGTCATCAAAGGTCAGCCAGTCAAAGCGCTGGCGGGAAACGATATTTTTCAGACGCATCCACAGCAGTGGCTGCGAGAGCAGGCTGCGCAGTGACAGGATCAACACGCCGCCGTTAGCCTGATGTACCAGACCCGGCTGGAGCGTAATTTCGCCATTGAATTGGCGGACGCAGCCGAACAATTGCTCGGCTTCAACCCAATCAGCCTGAATTACCGGGCCCTGACTTGCGAAGTTGTCTTCTGGCGTAGAGGCGGGGGTCAGACTGACAGTGCTACCCTTCACCGTGTAGCGAACGCCACACAGCGCTGACGGGATAGTTCGCAATTCGCGCGTCGCATCCGCTAGCAGTTGCAGGTATTCCGGCTCCTCTGGGGCTTTAACAAGCAGAATGTCAGAGATAGCCTGAGGATAAAGGAATTGATCCAGCGCGTAGTGCAGACGAGCCTGCAGTTCGCTGGGTAAGGAATCGGTTTCAGTGGCTAAATCAGGCTGGGCGAACAGCGTCTGATAAGCTTCAAGGTCAGGGGCTAAATCGCGCCGTGAAAGTTTTGTAATCGTCAAAGTCGCTGTTTTTTAGTCAGATGTAAAGCGGGTGATTATACCTCAAGGCGTCAGTCAGCACACGGGGATTAGTAGGCTACTTTTGTGATGGCGTGAGCCTTGTGAGGCAAGGGTGATTTCTTCTCAGCACATCAGCAAAAACCTGTTATCCTGAAATGAGTTACACGGTCACATTGAGATCGCAATGAAATATCAACAACTGGAAAACCTTGAAAGCGGCTGGAAATGGAAGTACCTGGTGAAAAAGCACCGGGAAGGTGAGCTCATCACCCGCTACATTGAGGCCAGCGCGGCACAGGACGCGGTAGATACCTTGTTGACGCTCGAAAACGAACCTGTACAGGTTAACGACTGGATTGAGCAACACATGAACCCCGGGTTGTTCAATCGTCTCAAACAGACGATTCGGGCGCGGCGCAAGCGGCATTTCAACGCTGAGCATCAGCATACTCGCAAGAAATCTATCGACCTGGAATTTATTGTCTGGCAACGGCTGGCAGTCCTGGCACAACGTCGGGGTAAAACGCTGTCAGAAACAATCGTGCAGCTGATTGAAGATGCGGAAAACAAAGAGAAGTATGCTACTAAGATGAGCACGCTGAAGCAGGACTTGCAGGCGATGTTAGGGAAAGAGTAACAGGGAATAATTCAGGTAAATTGTAGCTGCAGGCTTATCTATTTCAGATTCGCAGGACAAAAAAAACCCCGCATCGCGGGGTTTTTTATTAGACGATAACTTAAGCCTGTGGCTGAGTTACAACGTCTTTGCTGCCTTTAACTTCGATCTCTACGCGACGATCTGGTGCCAGGCAATCGATCAGTGCAGCGCGAGCTTTCACGTTGTCACAGGTGTTGCCTGTAACTGGGTTGGATTCACCCATACCACGTGGGGAGATCTTGTTAGACGGAATACCTTTAGATACGAGGTAATCGACAACAGACTGTGCACGCTGCTCAGACAGTTTCTGGTTATAAGCGTCAGAACCGATACGGTCGGTGAAGCCCAGAACCACTACGGAACCGTCTTTAGGATCCAGGTTGCTCAGCTGGGAGTACAGCTGATCCAGTGCCTGCTGACCTTCTGGTTTCAGAGTCGCTTTGTTGAAGTTGAACAGAACGTCAGACTTCAGAGTGAAGTGCTTGGTCTGTACTTCTGGAGCTGGAGCTGGAGCCGGAGCTACAACTGGAGCAACGTCGTTCTGACCGAAACGGTAAGAAACACCTACGCTCAGCATGCCGTTGTCTGGACGAACACCTACAGTGCCAGCGTCGCCGATGTTGTTAACCCACTGGTATTCCAGACGGGTAGCGATATCACGGGTCATTGCCCACTCAACGCCACCAGCGAATACTGGGGAAACACCAGTGTCGTGGTTGTCACCAGCAACGTTGTTGCTGGAGTCAGCGCGCCATACCATGCCGCCCAGACGGGTGTAAACGTCCAGATCGTCGGTTACCGGGTAACCCAGTTTAGCAGTCAGCTGAACGCCCTGAGCTTTGAATGCACCGTTAACCTGGTCGCCTTTATAAGGCATACGGCCCAGCCAGTCATAACCCATTTCGAAACCAACATACGGGTTTACCTGGTAACCACCGAAAGCACCAGCGCCAAGCTGACTTTCGTGGGTTGGACCGTTGTTGTTCAGGGAGCTGTCATACCAACCGGTATCGTGGAACTGAGACCAGCCCAGCTTACCACCAGCATACCAGGTGTTATCTTTCGGTGCGGCCTGCGCTACGGTAGCGAAGCCAGCCAGTGCCACTGCAATCGCGATAGCTGTCTTTTTCATTTTTTGCGCCTCGTTATCATCCAAAAATCGCCATGAATATCCATGTAGAAGTTCACGGTTAAATCCTTCACCGGGGGCGGGACCTAACTATAAGTACGCCATAATCTGTGGCTTAAGCCGATCACCCCTGGCGATGTAAAGTCTACAACGTACTTGGAAACTTACAAGTGTGAAGTCCGTCAGGCATATGAAAAAAAAAGAGTTGTATACACATTATTTAACATTTATGTTGAATTTTTGTTCCGAACAAAATGCTGAGAACCGCACCACACAAGCACTTTCCTAAAATAACCCGTACATAATCATGGCTTATCGATCGCGCAAAAAAAATACCAGGAAAAATCCTAAATTTACTTAATGATACAAATTCGAGTGAATTTTTAGCCCAGGAAACTGTCTCGATGGCTGAGAAGTGGTTCGAACGGGACGCATAATGAACCCCATGGCGTGACCTTCTTCGGCCGCATTAGCGAGCCGGTGTTGATCTTCTTCGCTCAATTCTTCAGCAATCCAGCCAATGACCACGCTATAGTTTCCGGTACGCAGTGCACGAATCATTGAATCAAGTGTAGTACCTGGCAACATCTGACTCGCCTGCATCACTTTTGACAGTGGAAGACCAGAGGCCTGAACCCACTGGCGGCTCAACTTTTGCTGCGGGGTGAGCCACAGCTGCCAGCGGTCTTGCTGGCCCAGTTGCTGCAAAAGAGGAAGCAGCAGCAGTTGAGTCATCATCGGCTGATCCTCACGATAAAGCACTTCGCTAATAAGCCCAGTGGCACTCTGCTGGGGTTGGTTGACTGCGGTTGCAGAAACCATTGCTTTGCGATTTGCATAACCTGAAGTGTACATGGTGAATCCCGCCCTGTGGGTTACTGTATGAATATACAGTATACCCGGTGGGTTTAAAGATCAACCTCATTTTCTGAAAGCGCCTCGCAAAATTGCACAGAATTTGTCCCCTTCGTAAAGAACCTCTTGCCCCGGCAAATGAAGTTCCTTATGGTCATTTCTAACGGATCCGTTACCAGAACTCTTTCATCTAACTGCATGATTACAGGATATAATCATGGGAAAACTATCATATAAACGGATCTATCAATGTGAGGAATGTTTGTCCTCATTAGGAACGATTCATCACCGCGCATTATTTGGCGGATACAGCCTCTCAATCGATGACACCGTGTTTGCCATGGTGGCGCATGGCGACCTTTACCTTAGGGTTTGCGAGCAAAGTGCGGCCTATCACGCCACAACGCCGCCTCGATTATTGACCTTAGCTAAGCGTGGGCGACCAATCTCATTGAACTATTACTGGGTGGATGAAACGCTTTGGCACAACCAGCCGCTTTTATTGCGCTTGTCAGCGCTGTCATTAAGGGGGGCGCAAAACGAAAAGAATTTGCGCTGTGATTCACATCGATTACGCAACTTGCCCAACATCACTTTTCAGCTTGAACTCCTGCTGTTTGAGGCGGGAATTCATGATGAGGTTACGCTGCGTCGATTAGGGGCGGTGGCGGTCTGGACTCGTCTTCGCGGTATTCGCAAAGATCTCAGCATCAGTGTGTTATTTGCACTGGAAGGGGCGATTCAAGGGATACATGCGGCTATCATTCCAATGCAGCGCCGTCAGCATCTCCAGGCGTGGGCAGAGATGATGACGGCGAAAAGGAAAGTCAGACCGACTGAGGAGTAACCTGCTGCTGTAGGCGGCAAAACTCAGGTAACAGACTCACCATCAATCCAATCTGCTGCAGGACCAGCGGTGCTTTGATATCAGACCCGGGTTCAAGATGGCGGATCCGTTCCATTAATCCCGCTAACGCACTTTGCACACGCTGCTCATCTGAGGGCGTGTGGTGGAATGCGTCATCGACATAGCACACCGCATCATCAAGCAGGGCGAGGATATCGGGATTGGTTAACTTTTCCCGGTGAGCGCCGAGCGCCGAAATATAACTGGTAAAGGTGTGATTCAGACACAGTAGCCGGAAAGCCGTTTCACGCATGTCAGCGGTTATCCGAGGCTCGGTCGACATATTAGAAACCACCGACGCCAGTTCTGCATCACGGTTATGCGCATCGCGACGGGCAATGCGGTATGCCAGACGATTATCACGGCCCTGATGATACTGCTCCAGAATCGCATCCAGATAGCGGCAGTTCGCGTCGACCGCTCTCGCCATCACGGTCGGCAAATTACGGAATTTCCAGTCGGGCCAGATAAAGCTGACCGCGGCCCAGGCGATGGCACAGCCTATCAGCGTGTCGATAACGCGCGGCAGGGCAACCTCAAACCCTTCGCCTAACAGGTTGAAGCACAGTAGCACCAGCAGGGTAATAAACATCGTGGCATGGGCATACTGCACATTGCGGAACGCGAAAAACAGCACGCCGGTCAGCACAATCAGTAACAACTGTCCTTCCACAGACGGCACCAGTAAAATTACCGGTAGCCCGATGGCCACCCCAATTAAGGTGCCGATAACGCGCAGCGCCAGACGGTGGCGCGTCGCGTTATAGTTCGGCTGGCACACGAACAGGCTGGTGAGCAAAATCCAGTATCCGTGATGCATCCCGGTAAACTGAATAAAGGCATAGCCCGCGCACAGGACCAACGACATTCTCACCGCATGGCGGAAAAGAGCGGAGTCTGGCGAAAAATTACGCTTCAATCGCAACCAGACATCACTGAATCCGTGCAAGCGATCGTCGGCCAGCTGCGTCTCGGTTTCACTTTGCGGCATCGCCATTTGCTGTTCAGACTCAATGGTTGCCAGCTGGGCGTCGATAGCGCGCAGGTTGTTCAGCAAAAAGCCCAGCGCTTTCATCTGTTCTTTATCTGCCCCGCTGGCGCTCACACGATCGAGGGCGGCATCCAGATGCGCAAAAACGCGCTCAAAACGAGAGTCGTGTTGATACGGCGTGCGTAAAAGAATGGAGCTGGAGAGCTGCTGGCACGCCTGAGACTGCATCGAAAGCAGGCGCTGGAAACGGAACATTACGTCGCTGTAGCGGAAAGTATCGCGCAGCGACTGGTATTGTACATGCGAGGAACTGGCGCGTTCGTGGATATCTTGCGCGGCAAAATAGTAGTGCAGGGTACGACGCGTCCCCCGCTGGCCGCGATCTCCACGCAGACGTGTCAACAACGATGCTTTGGTTTGGTTAAGCGTCGCGACCAGCTGTCCGTTAGCCATCGCCAGTTCAACCAGCGGGGCCTGAGCTTCATTTTCGATATCCGGATCGAATAGACGGGATTTGAGTTCCAGATAATAGGCCAGCTGTTCAAAGCTGCGGGCGAGATTATCCTGCAATGGACGAATCGGGAAAATCAGATGCCCGGTTAAGGTCAGCAGGTTGTACCAAATGGCACCCGCGAGCAGCAGCAACGGCTGCTGATACCAGTGTTCATACAGCGATACACCGAGCATGGTGTAGATGGCAATCAGCAGTGCGCCAAACGCGATAGTGGCGTAACGCTGACCCAGGCTGCCCAGCAGAATAAATCCGCTGGTGGACAGCGTCAGGCCCAGCGCGAATGCCCATGGCCAGGGAAATAACAGTTCTACCGACGCCGAAGCGATGAAAAAGCACACCAGCGTAATCAGCAGATTGCGCAGGCGTCCGGCCAGTCTGTCATCGAGGTCCGCCAGCGCGGCGGCCACCACACCAAGTGTCAAAGGGATGGTCAGTTTGACGTCACCCAGCCACCACGGCAGGGCGGCGGTCCCGCACAGAGCGATGAAGATTCTGGCGTTATACAGCCAGGCGCTGTTCCAGGTATAGCGACGCAATATTGGGCTTAACATTTGGCAATCAGCCCCGATTACTGAAAACGGCGACGCGCATTGGCTTCGCGCGCGGCGCGGGCCGTTTCGACAGAGACCACGCGGCGGCCCACCGGCCACAGAGCGATTGCGGCGATTTTGAAGTTCGCTATTCCCACTGGAATACCGATAATGGTGAGACACTGCGCAATGCCTGCGACGATGTGCGTCAGACACAGCCACCAGCCGAACAGCACGAACCACAGGATGTTCAGCACTGTGCCGCCGGTGTTCATCAGACCACTTTTGTCGTCCGGATTCAGCTCATCTACGTGTACGGCTTCGTTACCAAACGGCAGGAACGAAAGTTTGGTAATTTCCCAGCAGGAACGGGTCATCGGTAAGGTCACAATCAGCACCATGCTGACGACAGTAGCCAGTAACCAGCCCAGAGTTGTAAAAAAACCACCTAACACAAAATTCAAAATATTCAGAACGGTACGCATATGACCTCTGTTCAGTCCTGTGAATCGAAAGACCCGATGATTGTAACGTTTTTTAGCGCTGGAGCACCTGGAATCTGGCGGTTACACTGTCATGCATAAGTCTACCTCCGGGATTTGGCAAGACATGGAACTAAAAGCAACCGCCCTCGGCAAACGAATGGCTCAGCATCCTTATGATCGGGTTGAACTCCTGAATGCCGGGGTCAAAGTGTCCGGCGATCGCCACGAATATCTGATTCCTTTTAATCAGCTAACCGCTATTCACTGTAAGCGTGGGCTGGTGTGGGGCGAACTGGAGTTCGTCCTGCCGGACGACAAAGTGGTGCGTCTGCACGGCACTGAATGGGCCGATACCCAACGTTTTCATCATCACCTGTATACCCGCTGGCAGCAGTGGAGCGAGGAGATGAGCAGCATCGCCGCCGAGGTACTGCACCAGCAGCTGACGGTGATTTCCCGTCACAGCGCGGAAGGCAAATGGCTGACCCGCGATGCGGTCGCACAGCTGCGACAAAAAATTCTTCATGCGCTTGAAGCACTGCCTGTACCCGTCAGTCGACTGGAGAGTTTTGACAATTGTCGCGAACTGTGGCGGCAGTGTCAGGCGTGGTTGAAGGATAGGGATGCCAGCCGCTTGAAGCACAATCAGGCTTTTACTGAAACAATGCTGAGCCAGTATGCCGCCTTCTTCGCAGGGATCGAATCCTCGCCGTTGAACAGCGCTCAGGCGCGGGCGGTAGTGAATGGCGAGCGTTCATTACTGGTACTTGCCGGGGCTGGCAGTGGCAAAACCTCAGTGCTGGTGGCCCGGGCGGGCTGGCTGCTGACGCGCGGTGAAGCCGATGCCTCACAAATATTACTGCTGGCGTTTGGCCGAAAGGCCGCACAGGAGATGGACGAACGTATCCGTGAACGTCTGCATACTGACGCCATCAGCGCCAAAACGTTTCACGCGCTGGCGCTGCATATTATCCAGCAGGGCAGTAAAAAAGTGCCGGTCATCAGCAAGCTGGAAAATGACACGGTGGCTCGCCAGAAATTACTGACCGACTGCTGGCAGCAGCAATGTCAGGAGAAAAAAGCGCAGGCCAAAGGCTGGCGACAATGGCTAACAGAGGAAATGGAATGGGAAGTGCCGGAGGAAGACTACTGGCATGACCCGAAAATCCTGCGCCGTATGGGGAGCCGACTTGACCGCTGGGTGAGTCTGATGCGTAGCCACGGTGGCTCACAGGCCGAAATGATTGAAGGCGCGCCGGAAGAGGTACGCGAGCTGTTTGGCAAGCGCATCAAGCTGATGGCCCCGCTGCTTAAAGCATGGAAAACGGCGCTGAAAGACGAAGGTGCGCTGGATTTCTCCGGCTTGATTCATCAGGCGATTAACGTGCTGGAGAAAGGGCGTTTTGTCAGCCCCTGGAAACATATTCTGGTGGATGAGTTTCAGGACATTTCGCCGCAGCGTGCCGCGCTGCTGGCGGCCTTGCGTAAACAAAACTCCCAGACCACGCTGTTTGCCGTCGGCGATGACTGGCAGGCAATCTACCGTTTCAGCGGGGCGCAACTGTCGCTGACCACCGCGTTTAATCACTATTTTGGCGAAGGTGATTGCTGTGCGCTCGACACCACCTACCGCTTCAATAGCCGAATCGGCGAGATTGCCAATCGCTTTATTCAGCAAAATCCGCATCAGCTTAGCAAGCCGCTGAACAGCCTGACGGCTGGCGATAAAAAGGCCGTCACGCTGTTGGCCGACGATCAGCTGGATGCGCTACTCGATAAGCTCAGCGGGTATGCAAAGCCAGAGCAGCGCATTCTGATCATGGCGCGTTATCACCATCTGAAGCCTGCGGCGCTGGACAAAGCGGCGACGCGCTGGCCGAAGTTGCAAATTGATTTTATGACTATTCACGCCAGCAAAGGTCAGCAGGCCGATTATGCGATTGTGTTGGGCTTACAGGACGGGCAGGATGCGTTTCCGGCCCCCGCACGTGAATCAGTGATGGAGCAGGCGCTATTGCCGCAGCCAGAGGATTTTCCGGATGCGGAAGAACGGCGTTTGCTTTACGTGGCGATGACGCGGGCCCGGCAGCGGGTATGGTTGATGTACAACAAAGCACAGCCGTCGTCGTTTGTTGAGGTGCTGAAAAACCTGGATGTGCCGGTTGCGCGCAAACCGTGATGAAAAGGCCTACAGACTCAACCTGTAGGCCCGCGCAAACGCTGGGCACCGCTTATTTACTTCAACCGTTCAGCCAGATAACGCTGATAATCTGGGATCTGAATCTCAACCGGGGCATTGAAGTTCGCCGACTGGATAATGAAATCGGCGGTAGCCACGTTGGTGGCGACCGGAATATTCCACACCGTCGCCAGACGCAGTAGGGCTTTTACATCCGGGTCGTGCGGCACCGCATTCAGTGGATCCCAGAAAAAGATCAGCACGTCAATTTTGCCTTCGGCGATCATTGCGCCAACCTGCTGATCGCCGCCCATCGGGCCGCTCAGCATGGCGGTTACATCCAGACCGGTCGCCCGCTGAACCAGATTCCCGGTGGTGCCGGTGCCATACAGTTTATGCTGTGCCAACAGCGGTTGATGGCGCTCCACCCAGGCTTTCAGCATCTGCTTACAGTGATCGTGCGCGACCAGGGCGATATGTTTGCGGCCCGGCAGAGTACGGGTTGTCTGTTCCATAATTATTTTCCACTATTCAACATGCGGACAGATTACTGGAAGTGATTGTTGCTGCAAGCGGCAACGGCAATTTTTCCTGTGTCAGGTCATGATCTCAAGAGGACGGCTGCGATTTTGCCCACTCGAGAAAGCGATGGCGGGTTTGCGGATCGGCCAACTGAAACCAGTATTTGAGCCGTTGTTCGGTCAAGGTTTGCGACTGATACGCCGGATTATCAAGCTCGTTGGTTTTCGATAATAGCGTGCTGTCGTCAGGAAGGGGGGTGCTGAATGGGCTGCTGGAGGCCTGCTTATTCGCCTGGTTGTAGGCTTCGGTGGCTGTTTCGTAGTCGGTCTCCCCGCCCGCCTGGGTAATGGCCAGGATATCGAGTTTGACCGGAATAGGCATCGCATTGCCATCAAGCAGGCTGACGTGGGGCGTGCTGGTGAAGGCCTGGGTCTCTTCCAGCGTTTCGAGGCGCGGTAAGCTAAAATTTATCTGACCAACTAACTGCGAGTTGAAGCTGGCAATCAGCGGAGGGGAGACGTACAGCTGACGATTCTGATCGGGCAAAACAATGATTTTCTCCACCCGAAATACGACCTGATGAAGACCATTATCTACCTCAAGGCTTTCTGCTCCGCGTAACAGCAGGCTGGAGACTTTTTTGCCGTCCAGGACCAGTAAATTAATATCACCCGAGAGCCGAAGCGTCGTGGCAGATACGCAGGCAGGCATCAGAAGCAACAGACATAACATGACCATCCCCGTTTTCATCGCTATCTCCTGAAATAAGCCTGTTTATAGAGTGTATCAAATCTTTACGAAATAGGTTTTTATTAACATATAGACATATTCCACGTTTCCGCCCTCATACTCAGGTATGACTGAATGGCTGGCATGTCAGGATTGACGTACACTTTGCAAAATTGCCCGGAGGACAAAATGAAAGAGAACCAGATTGCAGGCATTTTGAACGAGACCCGCACTATCGCCCTGGTCGGGGCGAGCGACAAGCCGGATCGCCCAAGCTATCGGGTGATGAAATATTTACTGGATCAGGGTTATCACGTCATTCCGGTTTCGCCGAAAGTGGCAGGTAAAACGCTGCTGGGCCAGCAGGGCTATGGAACGTTGGCAGAGGTGCCCGAAAAAGTGGACATGGTCGATGTGTTCCGTAATTCCGAAGCGGCGTGGGGTGTGGCGCAAGAGGCTATTGCTATTGGCGCGAAAACCCTGTGGATGCAGCTGGGCGTAATCAACGAGCAGGCAGCGGTGCTGGCGCGCGATGCGGGAATGAACGTGGTTATGGATAAATGTCCGGCGATTGAAATCCCGCGACTGGGACTCGCCAAATAAAACAAACCCCGCATCAGCGGGGTTTTTTATTAGTTGCGCAGGCGAGGAGCCTGAAGCTGTTGGCGAATGGACTGCGCCAGTTCGTCCATCGAGGGCTGTTCCGGATGCTCGTCAAAGGCTTCGCTTTTCAGCTGAGCTTCTGCGAGATAAGTATGGACGGGTTCACCGTCGTCATCTTCCATCACCACGTGATACCACGGTGAGGCGCGCAGTTCGTCGTTCACCGCCACCTCATCATCAGAGGGATCGTCGAGGGAATATTCCGGGTCGATATCGACAATCACGCCAAGATACCCTAACAGCGAATGGCGGACCTGCTGGCCGATACCGAATTTGCTGGCAATCATCATAGTCACCTCCCGGGAAACATTACTTACAGGGGATATGTGGGCAATGTTTCACTTTTCAACTTATATGACGCGACAGGCAAACCCTTTCAGATACAGGCCTTCCGGGTAGGTGGCGATCACCGGGTGATCGGCTGCCTGACGGAACTGCTCTATAAATTGTACATCACGCCCGGCATCAACTGCGGCATCGGCGATGATTTTCTGAAATAAATCGGTGGTCATCAGGCCAGAGCAAGAGTAAGTCATCAGCACGCCGCCCGGATTGAGCAACTGAATAGCCAGCATATTGATGTCTTTATAACCACGGCAAGCGCCCATCAGCTGGTTCTTGTTTTCGACGAACTTTGGCGGGTCCATTACGATGACGTCGAAT
This sequence comes from Scandinavium lactucae, assembly GCF_033843265.1. NCBI lineage: Bacteria > Pseudomonadati > Pseudomonadota > Gammaproteobacteria > Enterobacterales > Enterobacteriaceae > Scandinavium > Scandinavium lactucae. Next base: position 828,725 of record NZ_JAWXRD010000040.1, on the reverse strand, counting down.
TTTTCGCCTTCTTCGCGGTATTTACGCAGCAGTTTAAAGACATCGTCGCGCACGAAATCGGCTTTATTGAGATCAAGCTTGTTGAGTTCAACGTTCTGCTTCGCCACGTCCAGCGCTTCCTGAGACGTATCAACGCTAATCACCTGACGGCAGCCGCCCATCAGGGCCGACACCGCGAAGCCGCCGGTGTAGGAGAAACAGTTGAGCACGCGCTTGTCGGCCACGTAGCGACGGGTCGCCAGACGGCTGTCACGCTGGTCGAGATAGTAACCGGTTTTGTGACCGCCCTGGATATCGACCAGCAGCTTCATGCCATGTTCTTCAATTGGCAGCAGGGCCGGTGGGATTTCCCCGGTTACCGGACCCTGAGTCAGTTCCATCCCTTCTTTCTTACGCACCGCCACATCGCTGCGATCGTAAATGGCACATTCCGGGAACAGCGTTTGCAGGGCGCTAATCAGCGCCGCACGCTGGTATTCCGCGCCCGCGCTCAGCAATTGCAGCACCAGGAAATTGCCAAAGCGGTCAATCGTCACGCCCGGCAGGCCATCGGATTCGCCAGCAATCAGACGGTAGCTATCAAGGCCGTCTTTCTTCGCCAGCCAGTCGCGCCAGGTTTGTGCCTGCTGCAAACGACGTTCAAAGAAAGCAATATCAATGGCTTCGTTCTGATCGAACGTCCAGACGCGCGCACGAATTTGCGAAGACGGAGAGTACGCTCCGCGGGCCAACCATTTACCCTGATGATCAACAATATCAATCGTTTCACCGAGAGAGGCTTTACCTTCCATTCGCGCCACAGCGCCAGAGAAGATCCAGGGATGGCGGCGAAGTAAGGATTTTTCGCGGCCTTTGGCTAACACTAAACGTACGCTCATAATTTGCTATTCTGTTGATTCAAAGAAAATGGGCGCTATTTTCCCACGTCAGCGGGGAAATGCAATGGATAACGGGGGAACAGTCATGGCACAGGTGTGCACAATCGCATGGGTACAAATGCTAACATTGATACATACAAGTACTTAAGGTCGCAAAAGACGATGAGTAAAGCCTACATATATACACGTGTTTCTACACTACAACAGACTGGAGTATTTGGGGGTTTTGGGATTGACCGTCAAATCACTACCATTATGGATTTTCTTGAAAACGCTACCCTACCGAAAGAACTTGGCTACCAGCTAGATCCAAATAATTATGAAGTACTGGATTCTGACGCGGGCGTCAGTGGATTCAAAGGCCACAACTTCACTAAGGGTTCACTAGGGCGGTTCAAAAGTCGCGTTGCCAGCGGTGAAATCAGTGAAGGTTGTTTATTAATCGAAAGTGTTGACCGATTTTCACGTAAACAAGGTTTCGATGCAATCGATGAATTTACCTTTTTGATAAAACGTAATATTGACATAATTGAAGTAGAAACAGGGCAAATCTTTAGCTATAAGCTAGATCACAAACTTACCCAACTTTCGACGAGTATAGAACGTGCTTACCAAGAAAGTAAGCGTAAGTCGCGAATGGTCACTAAGAGTTGGGCGAATCTCAAACGTAAAGCCGTAGATGAAGGTATAGCACTAAAGCGTAATATCCCGTACTGGTTAAAACTCGATGGGGATAATTATCAACTAAACGAAACAGAAGTTGAAAGAATAAGATCGATATTTAACAGTTATGCCAATGGGAAAGGGGTTACTGCAATAGTACGTGAACTTAATAAAGTTGGTGGTAAGTATGATGGTAAATTGTTTAGTACTAATTTCATTAACGTAATGTTACGTGATCGGCGTTTGATTGGGTGGTTAACGGGGAAGCGTAAAAGTTCTGAAACACAAGCAGAATGGAAATCGCGTGAGATAAAAATTTACCCAGAAATTATTAGTAAAGAATTGTTCGATTTAGTACAACGCAGGATTGATGCAAATGCCGTAGCCAAAACAATAAGGAACTCAACAAAACAAGTATCATTATTCAATGGAATAGCAAGGTGCGGAATTTGTAATGAGCCATTAATCGGTCATTTTACGAATAAAGGCAACTATTTGCGTTGTTTAGGAAAACGATCAAAATTAGGTTCATGTAATAGTAGTTTAATTCGGTATGATAACTGCCAGCGAGCGATTATTGAACATGTTAAAAGCATTGATTTTAGCATGATATACAACAGTAATAATAAAGATGTGGGAAAGATCGATACTCTACAAAAAAGATTAAATGTTGTTGTGGCTGAAATCAACGAAATAGAAATTTTCCTGAATACATCTGAAACACATGCTGAGATAATTCCTCTTACCAAAGCACGAAGAGAAAAGGTTAGTGAAAAAGAGAGAATAACAAATGAACTTTCAACTTTGATGAAAGAGATTACAATAGATAACGAAGAATTATCATGTGATATAGATGAATTATGTGATAAGACTAACGTAGAGCTGCGTGAAAGATATAATCAAAGTTTAAAAAAAGTACTTAGAACAATAAAAATCATTCAAGATAATAACAACGATGAAAAGATGTTCATTTTTAATTTTGAATATCATCATGATTATGCAATGCATTATGTGGCATTGAGTATAGATGGTGAGTTATTGGCATATAGTTACATTGAAGATAAAGATGACTTATCTCTTAAATCATCATGTATTGATATAAACTTAAAAACAGGAGAAATCAATACAAAACATACACCAAATGATATTGAAACTTTACTGGTTAAAACAACATTAATCTCAATGCGTAAAAAGTTGATTGCATATGATAGTAGTATAGAAATACCTGAGATTTAAGAGAGGTTAGAATGTGGATTAATCCTTTAATCGATACCATATTAGCCATAGGTTTTGTATGTAGTATTGGTTGGGTCATTCTTAGATTCTGGCCTTACTTCTTCAGTATCATTTTTATCGTGGCCGTTATTTATGAAGGCTGGAATCTATTCCAATGACTAAAATCACAGAATTAATATAAAATGAGAACCCGCAGCGTCAAATCTGCGGGCTTACTATTTCAGTGTATCGTTATACAGAGACATCAGTAATAAATTTCTTTCGACTATGGCTTCCATCTGTAAAGTTGTTTGTCTTTAAATACATGTCATAATGATGTTTTGTAATGGAATTAAACACACCTTTCTTATTTAAATGGAATCTCTCCCCATTGTATTTTGCATTTAGAGGAAAATCCTGCTCATATGTTCCATCTATGTTATAAGCTCGCATGAACACATCAAGTACTATCATTTTAGGTTGCTCTTTAATTAGTTCTTGATACTCGCTACTTTCAGTTAGTTTTTTCACTAACTTCTTATTACTTGTATAGTATTCATTATTTCCAATTGCAATACGATATTTTTTGTTTTCTTTAATGGATTTTGTCGTTACTTGCATCCCTAAGCCATAGATTAATTCTTGAGGGTTGATGTTATACTCATTAATTATATCGCGGATCTTGTTCATTCCTTCATTTATCAGCTCGCGTTTTTCTAATACCATATTTGCATTAGCAATGATTTCTTGAATTTGCTCAATAGTCTTATTATCAAAGTTTAATGTCATTTTTATTAGTCCTGAGATGTTTAGGTGGTTATTTTTAATCGCAGCGGCTCGATGAGGTGAATAATAATAAGTGAAAACATAAAAATCAAATATATTTTTAGTCTGACTAAAAGAATAAAACGCTAACAAAAATAGTCTTTTATATCAATATGTTAAGTTACAATAAAATAATTTTAGACTTAATAACTAAAAGTACTTTAGGAATTATTTCATCAAAAGAACTTAAAGGTACTTTAGGAATAAATACATTAGAAGTACTTATAGGTACTTTAGGAATAAATACATCAGAAGTACTTATAGGTACTTTAGTAAACAATACTTCATCCGATTAAAGTACTAAATACTATAAATAATGTACTTGAGAGTATGTATGAATTTATTAGTTAAAATTATTTTAGAAGTACTGGCATTCATTTTTTGCGTTTGTGTACTTTTCCCTTTCTACATAGTCTGTACCTTCTTCTTTATGATGCTATTTATCATTGCATTACCATTGAAGATACCAGCTATGAATAGATTAGTAAGAAATTACCTTGAATGTTCAAAGAAAAGATAAAAACGAAAAGCACTCTATTATCGATGGTCTGAACGAAGGGTACAGTAGTAACGTAGCCGTGTTGAACCAGGGTTTTTAAACGTAATTTGGAACAGTTTTTAATGTGCAGTACTAAATACTTATGAATCAGAAAGCATAATGTTCATAATCAGTTATTGTTGTTCGATATTAATAAATAAGAATGAAGGTACAAAAGATAATTCCTGAAACGTTAAGGCCGTGTAGACTATACTATAACTGGTAGATTGATAAATAGTCATGAATGATAAACATAGAACAAGTACTACATCTTGTTGTATCCCTTTCTTAGATTAATCCATTTATGCGATTAAACTAATCAGCGAAGTATAATTCCCTAAGTATTAAAAAGACCCCGTATATCCACGGGGTCATTTTTGGCCGGGGTTAACACAGGAATGATTACATCATAATAAGGAAAATAATGATGAAAGAAAATAAAAATAACATTGCAACTGTACGTTTTACAGATACAGAGAAAAAAGCACTGCAAAAAATAATTGATGATGGAAAAGCTAAGACATATGCAGGAGCGATACAGTACTTAGTTTTACAGCACATCATTTTAGGTAAGTAACACACTACATTCAGTTTAACCCATTCAACTATGAAAAGGTAATAAATGAATTAACAACATAAACGGTTGTACATGGAGTACTCCGTATAATAAGGAAAAAACAAAATGGCATGGATGCTAACAAAATACCCTAATTACGAAGTCAGTGATGAGGGGGCGGTACGACACGCTAAGAAAGGTAATGTACTTCAAGGAAGTATTAATAAGAATACTGGATATAGAAAGGTTAATCTAAGAGTCAATAATTTTACGAAAACGGTTGATGTTCATAGATTAGTTGCAGAAACATTCCTACCTTCACCACAAGCAGGTTGTACGCATGTAGATCATATTAATGAAAATAAGTTAGACAACAGATGCAGTAATCTTCAATGGTTAACACCATCTGCGAATAGATCTAAATGTAAACATAAAGGATTTAGAGAAAGAAGCCTTTCAGAAAAAGAATATGATGAAGTAGTACTCGAATATCTTACCGGGAAATATACATTTACTACTATCACTAAATGGGCGAATGCACGTTTTGTAAGAACAACAGACAAGACGGCATATCACCTACTTTTCAAAGGTAAAACCTATAGTAGGTACTTCAATAAACTTTCAAAAACTACTAAAGATAAAATCAAAGAAATTACACAAGGTAACAAGGCGTAGCAGGAATGCTACGCCTTTATAATAAAAGGGAATTATTATGTCATTATTTAAATTTATAAGTGTAGACTGTGGGGGCGGGAAAACCTACGGTCTAACTAAACTAATCCAAAGAACCAACGATCATTATATCATCGTACAAGCTACTAAACAGTTGATCGAACAAACAGCTAAAGAACTTGATGGTATCTGCAAAGTAATAACATCTGATTATTCGGGTAATGTTGAAAAAGATGTTAGTGATTTTCTACTGAATCCAACAAATCGAGTACTTATTCTTTCTGAAAAGGCATTCATGCATATTTCAGATCTTTCATTGTTACGTCAGTGGAAGATCTATCTTGATGATGTGGTAAATTTTCATACTTATCGCGTAATTAATACTGAGAAGAAATATGAAATCGAACATGAACTTTTCAAGGACTTTGCCGAGGTAACAGAAAACTACGTCACGGCGAAACCAGTAACTGCTTTTACAGATGATCTTGTTCAATCAATGTCCTGTAACTTTAATTTTATAAGTTCCTACGATCACTTCATTATGAACAGTAATTTCTTCGACAAAAACGGCAAGATAGGTCACATGGATGTGTACAGTACGGAATGTAAACAACTTTCTATCTTTGCATGGGTTGATCTAGAGAAGTACAAGGGACTTGATCTGACATTTATGGCTAACAGGTTCGATGAAACCCTAATCTATAAGGGGAATCCAGAACTATTCAAAGAGGTCAAATTAGAAGGGATACGCCAGCGTAAAGTACCAGTACTGGATCGTTTGAAGGTGTACTACTTCTCGAAAAACAACCGCTTCACACGCACCTACAGAGACGCTAACCCAGATGCTTTGAAGCAAGTCGTTGAGTACATCAACACTAACGTAAAAGAGCAGTTCTACTACACAACTAATAACAGTATAGGTAAGGTACTCAATGGTGAACATATCAAGCCTAATAGCCGTGGTATGAACAAGTACCAGGAGTACACTACGGCAGTGTGGTTAGCAAGCCAGAAACCGTCACCAGTAGAATCACGTCTGTGTGAAATGATGTTCAATATCACACGCGAAGAAATTTTACAAAATCGTGAATTTGAGAATATTTATCAATTCGCAAATCGGTCAAATTTGCGTGACTATGAAAGTATAAAAGAAGTCGTAATTTACGTTTTTGATGAAGAACAAGCACGTTCATTAACAGATAACATTTACTACATTGATGTGGGTTTAGATGACGGTACTTATAAGTTTGAACCAATAGGTTTATCCAAAAATGATTATAAAAGATATGGTGGTATCACTCTTGAGCGTTACCCTAATATTGAAATATTCGAAAAGTATATGAACAAGAAATCAAATGCAAAGTTAAATGAGCGTCAACGTCAACATTTTTATAACAAATGGCATTCACTATCAAAATAAAATTTCACTATCAGAACCCCTTCATAATAAAGGGGGTAAAATACCAAAGAGATTATAGGTAATTACCCCCCGAAATGCAATAAAAGAGAGGAATCCCAAGTACATGAGGACGGGCTTTGCTCGTTCGAATGTACTTGGATTACTCTATAAGGCGGTTAGCTCGCCTAACTGCCTTTATACATGCATATAAATGTCTGGAAGCTCGAACGCGAAGCGTTCAGCTTAAATTCCATTTAGTAGGAAATCGGCATAAGTATTGAGTTACTTCTTATTTAAAGTTACATATACTGCCGATTTCCTACTAAATGGAATTCATTTCCTTTTTATGAGTGTAGAGATGTACATCAAACCAATTCTTTTGTACTTATAAGAGCGAAGCGAAACCCAATCGATCCGTTTCCTTTCATGTTTGTGATTTTTCATTGGCTAGAGGACAGAGACTATTCGTGGATAATGACATAAATTCCATTTTCTGATAATCTTAAGCGGCTAACTGGATAAAGGTACATAAATGAATATTCAAGAGGTTGCATTAAAATATAAAGATGTTATGACGTTCGTTATAGCACCTTTGGCATTTTTGATTTCAATGGTTTCTTTAGGGGTTTCACTTCGTACAGCCTTCCTTGATAGAGTAAATCTTAAAATTAATGCACGAGTTATCCGTGAGCCTTTTTACAATCAGATTGATCGAATTGAGATTACTGTATTGAACATTGGACGACGTTCTGCGGTACTTGAAGGTGTTTTATGTCACTACGATAACGGTGAGACAAGATATGATTATGAAAAAAATGGTATAGAAATTAGGGAAAAAGAAAGGCGAGTATTTCAAGTCGACCGAAGCCAATACATTATATCAGTTGGTGAGGGCGATGTTGCTGAATTGATTGATATTACAGTATTGGATATTGAAAGAAAACAAACCAAAATAAAACACTCTAAAGAGTTGGTAAAAAAATTATCAAACGGACATGACTTTAATAGCTAAAGCGGACTTTATAATTATGCAATTACGTGGTGCTTAAATTTGCATCGTGGAAGCGAAGTACTTCCAATTGCAGACTTGAAAAATAAAAACATATTCTGGAGCGAAAAATGGATTTATCACAATTGAGTAACGTCGAATTGATGCAATTGAATCAGTTGACGCTTGATGAGTTAGAACGACGAGATGTTATCAGAACCAGAAATAATCCTATCAGTGAATACACTGAATGGCTGGTTGCGGATAAGATGCAAATGGTACTGGCTGCACCTAGTACTAAAGGGTATGACGCTATAACGATTGATGATCGAAAAATTCAGATTAAGTCTCGTAAGAATAATTTAAAAAACCGATCGTTAATTCTTGGAATTATCAGGAATTATGATCTGAACCAATTCGATGAACTCATTGCCGTAATATATAACCATGATTTCTCAATTCGTTATGCTATATCCATACCACATGAATTAGTGAAGGAATATGGTTTTTATAATGAGCACCAGAATGGTTACACTCTAAGAATCAGCAATTTATTACTTAATGACCCACGTGTAACTGACATCATTGAATTTATTGATCCAGATACTGAACGTTCAAAGGAAGAGATCACGGTGAAGCCAGATTCAAACACTATCCGGGATGTACAGACAATAGGAATGCAGACATTTGTTGAGTACTATCAATATGTTGAACGTGGTATGAACACAACTGATCTTGTTGAAAAGATGGTAACTGACCATCCAGAATGGAAGGAAAGTACTGCAAGAACAAAGGCATCTTCAATGCGAAGAGTATTTAAGAATGGCGACAACGTTGAAGCACTAAAAATCATCTATAAATCGAATCACCCAGCAATAACGGATGAGATTAAGAGTAAACTTATGACGCTTTTGGATAAGTGAACAAAGTTTGGGTTATATTTTTGACGCAAAAAGATATAATTGTAGTACTTCCACCTTTCGCATTTGGGTAGGTTTGTTTGGGCGATTGGTGGAAGTGCTATCAAAACGGTAATTCTCCCTGCTCACAGAACCATCCATCTTCATCATGCTGCTTATAGACGGCATTCTCAGTACTCAGATAATGCAAACCTTCCAGTACTGAACATAGCGGCGTTTCCAGTATGAACACGAAGCAATCCCGCTCAATCGTGCCTAACCAGTATGTACCTTGCTGGTTCTGGAAGAAAACGCGATCCCCATATGAAAACTCATCAAGACTGTATCGCCAATAGCAGACCGTAGCCCATTGGCCTAAATGCTCAAACTGCTGAACCCCGTGTTTGATTGCCGGATCAAAACCATTCTTGCCCATGATATGCCCTCCATATGAATGCTGGTTATCCATACAGTATTGCATCACATTTCGCACAGATCCAGCCATGAAAATCACTTACCACTAAAAACGGTAGAAATATAATTATCGATCATTTTAATTTGATCAATGATTAAAAATGATCAATTATCAATCAGTTATGACAACTGAGAGAACAACATGAAACTCGAACATTGGGCAATTCCGATCACTTCATTGAATGGAAAATTACTCGGCGTAGAGCTGGAAACCCGTGTACTGATAAACGGTTGCCGGGTACTGATGGGGGCAGGAAAGGAAAGTGAATATATCCGTCACGTGGTCTATCAGAACCAGTTAAGAATGATTCAGGGCAAAGCCGCATGGTTCAAAGAAAAGGGGCTGTTATGCGTACTCAGTACTGGCACAGGTACACGCTATGACGATCTACCATTCATACGGTACATGGTTGCTGAACAACTGCTAAAGGACGGTTGCGACTTAGTTCGACTAAATAGACGGTTCACTGAAGAACACATAGAGCGGCTGATCTTCCCGGTACTCATTAAGAACATCATGCAGTACTGCGACAAGGTGATCGTACAAGTCACCGGCAATAACAATCACAAGATTTTACGAGAGTCGGGTGTATGGGCAGTACAGGGAGAGTACAGGCCAATCCGCTTTGAACAATGCGAACAACTTCTATAGGGATATAACAATGAAAATACTAATCGTCATGTTGGTAGTACTGCTCACAGGCTGCGGCAGTGTACATCACTCATTCATGGATAAAGCCTTTGTCGGCAACGTTGATGACAAGGCTACAATAGTACTGTTTGATGCAGGTACACGTAACGGGGTGAAGTACTACCGGCCTCAGTTTCATAGTGATTGTGGCCGCACCTACAATCCGATTTACCAGGTGGACAATGGCAGTACTGGATGTATGATTCGAGCGGAGCGGATCGCCGATTTGCATAGCTACAGAGAGCATACCCCTAAAGTTATGACTAAACGCACCGATACTTACTACGAAAACTTTGATGGTGTTAACTCACCAATGTATATCCCGGACAATATCTAATGAAAAAACTATTACTGATTGCACCATTGGTGTTTAGCTCTTCAGTACTTGCAGCAGAAGTTAATGTTGGTCAGATTTGCAAGGCCGCTTCGGCTGCAATGTTTGGGCGTGACCATAAGATCATGAAATTAGACAAGACCGAATCTGGTATTGCCTATGTTCATTATATTAGGAAGGATGATGGAACAAGGTGGGCGATTAAGTGCAAACTGATAGGAGATCAGGTTATGTGGGCTTCTGATAACCCTGATAGCACAGGTCGTTGGAGGAATGATCCGGCAGACAGCATTGTAAGATACTCTGTTAGTGGGAATAAACTAACTATCATGGAAGTATACAGTGACGGGTCAAGTACAAGTAATTCCTACCCAATAAAACAGTTATAATCACGCTGCCTATATCCTCATAGTAAACACCTATGAGGTTTTTTATCAACGTAGTAATACACCGATGCTAATATACAATGCTCACAGGCAATACATATAGCTATGAGAGTATTGAGCATGTTAATTATAAGAAGTTAGTTTAATAAATTTAGAATTACGTTGAGCTATACATTCGCCACCATCACCGAAATGTTTATTGGCATGGTTAATATAATCATACTTAACTAGTTGAGGAAAGCCAGAAGAAACAGATTGACCAATGCTTATTAAATATTCAGAAGTGTAGACCAATGTGATGAAATTTTTGTTTTTAGTTTGAGTGGTTTGAACATTAGTATAGCGGAGATTGCCAAAATTCATTGTATCCATATGGTCTTTTGATAACACTATCCTCTCGTCATTGTCACAAGTATAAGTATCTAAGACAAGATTATCATTCAACTGTGCGGCTACAGGTATTGAAAAAAACAAAAGAAAGGCTAATTTTTTCATTCGGTTATGCCTACTATAAAGTAAAGACACCACTATTATAGTTCCGAAAGAACGAACGATCAAAGATATGGCCTAACAATATGATTCAAAAAGGTACTCCGGCAGCCCAGCTTAGAACGCGAGTTTTCGGCACCGGATTCTTTAAGTTATGTGTGAAGTTTAGATAGCTTCCCGCACCGCATTTAAACTACGGCAAAACCAATTTTACTGTCACTACAGTCACATTCTAAATCGTCATCACAGTCGCACAACTTGATCAGATCATGATAACCATAGTCATATTCATCAATATAGTTTTTAATTTTAGTTATGTTATTAGGTGAACAATTCAAGTGAAAACCTACACACCAAAAAGATCTTGTTTCGTAAATACATCTTTTAATCGCATTTATCTTTTTAATGTCTTTCTCAAATCCATTAATTAATGTTTGCACATTGCGAGAGCATTTTAATTCAAGGAAGATAAACGAATTTAAACGGGTACGTTTTTTTCTAATAGCAAGATCAATATACATATTATATCGCTCGCGTAATTTTCTATTATCTGGAAATGCTTCTACTTCTCTTTCTACTTGTATGCCTTCAGTTTGGCTTATAAAGTACTCTAGCTCTACTTGTAACCATTTCTCCCAATCATTTCTATCACGCTTACGAATCATTCTCAGTCTTGACTTTACACCTTCATCTTTTACAAATTGTTCCATAATGGTTCTAACTGTTATTGCATCTGCTTTGTCTGTCATGGATTCCTCATAATTTAAGTACTGATCGTTACCGGAAAATCAGATAAATACTTTAACACAAGAAAGGGGAAAAACCATGGTAAGTTTAAGGTCAATTGCAAAACAATATGGCTACGATGAGAGTACAGCCAGACAATGGAAATCCAGAGGGATGCCAATTGGTAAAGATATTGAAGAAACTATGACACGTAATTGGATTGTGGAAAATATACTAAAACCATTACGTGAAACAGATATTAATGAAAAGATACAACAAGAAAGATTGAAGAAGCTATCAGCAGAACGCCAACTGGCAGAACTTGAATTAGCTGAAAAGAATGGGCAGGTGGTCAGTACTGAATATCTAGAACAAGTACTGACAGAATATCTGTTTCAAGTTAAAACCGCAATGCGTGCAATACCATCAAAAACCTATCTTGAATTATTTGCACAAGCAGATTCCAAGGATTTACGCGACGTATTAAGAACGCATATTGATAAAACATTATACCAATTAGGCTCAATGGAATTTGAGCTACCCGATGACATGGATGTATTAGAGGATGGAGACAAACAAGAAGAAACTAACGAGGTTATTGAAGAAAGTACTACCGACATTACAGCCACCGAAAATACAGAAAACCAGTGAATGGATCAGTAACGGGGTAGTGAAGTTTGTTGATGGTCCAAATATGGGGCTTGATTGGCTTCCATTTAGTTTTCAAAAAGAACCGATGGATATAGCTCAGGATAGAAGTACTAAAAAGATAGTACTTCAGTCATGCAGCCAGCTTTTAAAAACGACAGTACTACAATCAATTGCATTTAATCTAATGGCTAATGATCCCTGTAACTTTGCTTTTGGTAGTAGTTCGGAATCTGAAGTGAAGAAGTTCAAAGATGGTAAGTTTTTACCAGCTATTGAAACCAGTTCAGTACTGAAGCCATTAGTAACAGATAAGAATGATAAAAACGCCGCCAATAACTCGAAACAAACACAGATGATCAACGGCACGTTTATCTATTGGCTAAACCTTAATACACCAGGAAACCTACGCGGTATTACAACACGTGTTGTTCTGTTGGATGAAGTCAGTACCTGTGAGATTACTGATGAAGGAAATCCAATTAAACTGGCTGAAGCACGTACCAGTACTTTTGGCAGTGATTCACTAGTCGTTGTATCTTCCACACCATTATATAAAGACGACTTAATCAATGCTGAATATAACCTTTCAGATAAGCGACGGTACTTTATTACGCATATATGCGGTCATGAATATACATTTGAATGGGAACAAGTAGCATTTGAATTTAAAACATTAGAAAACGGACGAGCAATACCAGACAGTACTACTACCCGTTTAATTTGTCCTCATTGTAATGAAGAGATTGATGAACATACACGCCACCAAATGATTGACGGTGGTCGATGGATTGCTACTAACAAAGAGGGTGAACCGGGTGTGGTTGGATATCAAATCAGCCGTATGTATTCACCTTTGAATACTATAACTGAAATGGTTTCAAAGTTTGCCGATGCTCTTTACAACTTCAATCTGCAAACATTTTATAATAATGAACTTGGATTGCCATATGAAGATGAGTACCAGAAAGAACTGGATATACTTCAATTGGAATCACTACGTGAAGATGAATTTAACCTTCATAACATCCCTGAAAGTACTCTAGGAATTTGTATATCAGTAGACCAACAATTAGACAGAAATGAGGCCAGTATTCTTGGGTTTGATGAAAAGAACATATATGTACTTGGACATGAATTTTTCTATGGACATGACTGTACAAAGATTGAAAGTACCGCATGGGCGGATCTAGATAAGTTTTGCCGTCAAGATTTCCGTACTGTAGATGGTCGCCTAGTACCGACACTTGCCGTATTCGTGGACAGTTCGAACGGTAATGCCACCGATACAGTTAAGAAGTTCACCGCTCGTTGGGCTAAGTACCATCCTATCAAGGGTTCAAGTAGCACTACTGGTGATCTCTTCAAGACGAGTACACAGGCTGGCTACCAGCTACAGATCCTAAACGTACATGACCAGAAGAATACGATACGTAAACTTTTAAACCTAATGCTCAGTACTGAAGCCGATAACGCACCAGTTAAATTACGCTTTAGCAGCACTTTACCGTCCGATTACTTTGAACAAGTTTCAGCAGAAGAATTAAAACCTGCTGGTGGAAAATTAGTTTGGCGATTAAAGAAAGGTCAAAAGCGTAATGAGGCTTTAGATTGCCTTGTATATGGAATGATAGCGATTGTATATGCACAAAGTCAATTAGGTACTCAACCATTCAGGAAATTACGCGAACATAAAGTACAGGAAAGTACTAAATATAATATAAATAAAGTAGAAGAACCAATAACCAAACCAGAGAAAAAACAGACGCGTAGACGTACTGGTATGGGTTCTAATTGGTTCGGCAAATGATAAGGAAATCAAATGGCACTACTACCAGACAAGATCTATTTGGTATCAAATCCAATGGATCTAACGGTAAAAGTACCCGCTGCTACGATTCTCGTTATTAGTTTTACTTCATCCGGTCAAAGTACATCATTAGATAATCTCAATGGCAGTACTTCAAAAGATTTTACGGTTACATTAGATATGAGTACAGCACAGGAATTACTTTTCTGTACTCAAATATCTAACGGACAAGCCAGTACATTTACTTCTGAGGTCATTAATCCATTACTTTATACTTCTGAATACGCACAATTGAAACAGATGATCAGTGAAATTGATACGGTAATTGCTAATAAAATCGCAGGTGGTGCTAATTACTCAATCACAATAAATAATAAAACTCTTGTAAGTGAATCACTATCATCACTTGAATCCATGCGTGAACGCTATGTGAAGCGTGCAAACTCACTATTTGTGAAAATGAATGGCGGTACTTTATCCAGTGGCGGTAAACCAATCAAGAGTATTACGGTTTTCAAGCCTAAGCCAGGGAGTACACGCTAATGTTCTGGAATAAAAAAGAAATCACACAAGAAGCAAAACCTAAGAGACAAAAACAAGAGCGTAGTACTAAACCATCAACACTTAAACGTGATATTCAGGCAGTACGCAACACATCGGTTATGAATTTTGGATTTAATGCTAATTCAGGAAGCAATATTAACTTTCTGATACTTAAAGCACTACCTACCATGCGAGCGTTTTCACGTGATGCAGTACTTAAAAACCCAATTGGGCGAAAGTACATGAACCTTTCCGTAGATGGTGTAGTAGGTTCTGATGGTGTTTATGTGAAACCTGCGGTAGAGATTGACGGAAGCGAAGAAGAAATTAACCAGATTAATGAACAATTAGAGAAACTATTTGATCGTTGGGCTTATGATCCAGACCGATTTAGCGTCGATGGTGCTTTAAGTTTCGAGCTATTCCAACAAAATGTAGAGAAGATCAGGGTACAAGATGGTGAATGCTTTATCAGAATTCATACTATTAACCGTCAAATAAAATTAGAAATCTTAGATACATCTCGTTTACAACAATCCAATAACCAACATTTGGCCAATGGTAATTATATCAGTAATGGTATCGAATTTGACCAATGGCACAGACCAGTAAATTACTATTTCTGTAGATTTGATCCCGTTACGTACACATACAGTACTGGAGATTATGAAGTCATTCCGGCTAATGAAATATGCCACTACTTCATAGCAGACCAGCAAGGGCAGGAACGCGGATTAAGCGATTTAGTCGCTACAAGTAAGTTAATTGAAGATCTGAAAAACTTCACAGAGGCTGCATTAACAGCAAAACGTGTAAGTGCTTCCAGTATGGCATTCATTACTAATAATAACGACACTACTAGTACTGATCTGTTAGGTGCTGATGAGCGTGATGAAGTTACACCCGTATACACAGAGTACTTTGAAGCGGGCTTTATTGGTGAATTAGGTGAAGGGCAGGACATTAAAACTGTCACTCCGACGAATGGTGTAGACGGGATTGATATTTTCACTAATGAACTCATGAATCAAATTAGCATGGGCTTAAACGTAACTAAACAGGCTCTATTATCTGACACATCTAATGCTTCATTCAGTGCTGCACGATTAACAGAAAAACTACAACAAACTACTTTCCGTACTCGAACCAATGTACTTATCAGTAAAGTACTTAAGCCAATCTATATAGCTTGGTTAAAGAATGAAATGATTAATAACAGCAAATTGAATCTAAGTTTTTCAGACTTTGATGATCTCATTTGTGCTCGCTACATATTACAAAAGCCAATTAGTTTAGATCCTGTAAAGGATATACAGGCTGAGCTACTTCAATTGGAAGCAGGTATTAAATCTAAAACTCAGGTTATCGCCGAACTTGGTGGTGATCCAGTCAAGGTATTAGCAGAGGTACAGGCAGAAAAGGAAAAAGAAAACCCAAACAAGGAAGTTAACCAGGATGGAAATCAAAAACCAGAAGAGGGAACTAACGATACCCCTACAGGCGATTAATACAGAATCGCGAACTATCGATGTAGCGTTTTGCTCAGAAACACCAGTAGAACGTGAAATCAATGGTGAAATCTATAATGAAATCCTTCTATGCGGTTCCGATAACGCAGACCTACGCCGTCTTAATCAAAATGGTGCAGTACTCTTTAATCATAATCGTGATGATCTCATTGGTGCTGTTGTATCTGCACATATGGATGCCGACCGTGTAGGACGTGCAACGCTACGTATTAGTACTACCGCTAATGATGAATGGGAAATGATTCAGGAAGGTGTACTAACACATATCAGTATTGGCTATAACATTAATGATTACTACATTTCTGGAAATAATATCTACGTTTCCGATTATGAAATCTATGAAATTAGCTTAGTTACAGTACCAGCAGATGCTTCTGTAGGCGTAGGCCGTTCAATGGAATCCGATATTGAAATTGATTCACTAAATAAAGCAGGTGAAACAATTCAAAAGGATCAATTCATGGAAGAAACAAATAACGATAGCGAAATTGAAACGACAGTAGACGCTACCGAAAAGGAAGTAAAAGACGAAGGTGACGAAGTTGAAGAAGTAGTAGAACACGTAGATGAAGTTAAACGCGATCTAAGTGATGAAGAACTTTTAGATATTCTTTCTAAACGTCCTGACTTACTCAACAAAGTACAAGGTGAAGAACCGGAAATTATAAATAGTACTGATGATACTGAACGTGTACGCGAATTAGAAGCACTCGGTAAAGTACTTAATATTGATGTATCGGATGCCATTGGTAAAGGAATTACCGTGACCGATTTCAAACGTCAATTGAATGACATTAAAAACAATCCTAATCATGATAAGGAAATCAAATCGATGGATAAAAATCTATTAAAGGATATGCTACGTGCTATCAAAGCCGGTGATAAAACCTCTCTTGAAGGTTATGAATTCGGTAAGAATGGTTATGTACGTGCTGTAGTACCTTCAACTAATACTACTACGGCTGCTGGTGTAGTCGCAGATGATCTACAAGACCAATATATTCCAGAGCTATTAAAGCTATCTGCTCTTGGTGAACTAAATACTACTGTTTATTCAGGCTTGGCTGGTCGTGGTAATCTTTCCATTCCTAAAGCTAATGGTGTAGCTCCGGTATTTAAATTCTACGGCGAAGCAGAAGCACAAGATGATTCTATTGCTAACTTCACTAAAGTTACCCTAACACCAAAAGCATTCGGTGGTGCTATTCCACTAAGTAAAACTGCAATTCTTACTGCTCCAAATATTGAAACATTCGTACAGTCTGAGTTAATGCGTTATGCGGCTCAGGGCTTGGAACAAAACGTAATGGATAAAATCGTTGCGGCTGCTCCAGTACTGAACGTTGCTACTGCGGGTTCTATCACTCTTGAAGATGTCCAAAAAGCTGTTGCTCAACTGGCACAAGCTAACGTGAATGTTCGAGCTGCGAAAGCCGTGATGAATGCAAAGACTCTTTCTACTTTACGTCAGATTGCCGTACTTGAGAATACCGCCGCTAAAGCGATGGTTGAAGGCTATCGTAGTGAAGCTATGTGGTTAGCAGATGAAGTACAGGTAGTTGTTTCTGAATTCGTTGCAGATGGTGAGATCCTAATTGGTGATTTCAGTAATGTAATTATCGCAAATTGGGAAGGTCAGGAAGTGGATTTTGACGATACTACTTATCGTTCAAGTAACACTATCGTTTACCGCGTATGGGATTACTCAGATATTGCACTTGCTCATTCTGAAGCATTCGTTAATATCGTTATTGGTGAGTAATAACTATGAGAGCATTTTCTAACGGTCAACAAGGTACGTTTCTAAATGCTTTCGGTCAATTAATCCAAACTTCTACGGGAAGTACTTTTACTGGAATTGTAGAAGTACTTCCCGTTTCTATTGAAGCCGCAGGTGGATTTATCGAAAGCACAGAAACATACGTAACAATGAGAAAGGATGATTTAGTTAATGCTGATATAGCTATCGGTACAGTACTGATCATCGATGGTGTAAACCAAACAATTTATAATATTGAAGATGATCGGTCAGGTATGGTTAATTGCTACTTTCGTACTTCTGCTGGTGCTTCATTTGCAGAGGATTACTAATATGATGTTAGTACAGAAAGTACGCCAGACAATGAAACAGCTAATCAACGCAACTAAGAATCTAACAGTATCACGTGATGCAGATGTATTTGAACAGATAGCATTTGATTACTCATTGTCTTCAATTTCTTTTGGCGGGCAGAGGCAAGCAGGTAACTTTGCTATTCAGTACTTGATAAGTCCAAAGCCAGAATCAGGCAATACTGCACCATCAATTACTTATGATCAAATTATCAGTACTTTTGATAATGAGAAAGCACGTGCTTTCAAGGATGCAGATTTAATCATTCTCTCTTACTCATATGAACAATCCGATATCGTCACAGACCCTATAAGTGGCACGATTTCTTTATCATTCACGATAAATATTCAAGTTACGGAGAAAACAAGATAACGCTATAAGGATATAAAATGGCCGACATTTTTTCAGGTAAGGGATTAACTTTCCAATATAATACGGACACTGGAAACCGTTCACCACAGGGCATAGGCAATGTTACTATTAATAATGTGACTGAATTTCCTACTCTAACCATCCAGTCAGAAACAAATAATTTTGAAACCTATGATAATGAGTATAAGACAGTACTACTATCCGATAAATCAGTAGAACCATTTGATATTGTGGTTGCATACTTACCTGATGATCCTACGCACCAATTCTTAGATGAAATGGCTGAATCACAATCTGTATTTCAGGTCATTCTTCAGTATCAATTAGATTTAGAAGAAAGTCAGATCACTTATGCCATCGTCAATGGTTACGTTACGGGTACTCAATTATCCGGGGATAAGGATCAGGTAGTTACTAAATCCTATTCATTTACACCTGCTGATGTAGTTGCCCGTGTAATGACAATGGCTGCACTTCTTCCTGTCTATCAGGGGGATTACGGCGTAGGTGCTAACACTACTGGTATACCGCAGTACGCACCTGTCACACCAACGGGTAACAGCTTTATCAAAGTACCGTCAACACAACAGGGTAATCCTGCCGGGGCCGATATGATGGGCATAGGGCTTGTCGATGGTTCGGCAGTCAGTTCATTAGCAATGACAAAATCAGGTACGTTAAGTATCTATGCTAAAAACGCTACTACAGCATGGACTCGGATCTACACGGCTACACAGATGGACGCACGTTATGTTCCTCTCACGCGAACCGTCAACGGTAAAGCACTATCCGCAGACCTTACATTAACCAGTACTGATACCGGTTCTGTACCCGTAGAGCGTACCGTAAATGGTCATGAGCTTTCCGACGATGTAGTACTGACAAAGCAAGATATTCAATTAGAAAACGTCACTAATGATGCTCAGTTAAAAATTAGCAGTAATTTAGCCGATATCGATGATAGCGAAATTGCCCGTACTAATCTGGATGTGTATTCGAAGGATGAAATTGATAATTCAATTAATACATTAACTGCTCATGTTAATACGGACTTTGTGCCCAAAACAATTACAGTAAATGGTCATGCATTATCATCTAATGTGACAGTAACTAAAGCCGATGTTGGTTTAGGTAACGTTACTAATGACGCACAGCTAAAGATCGGAAGTAATCTTGCAGACCTTAATAATATTGTCACTTCCCGTACTAATCTCGGTTTAGGTTCCCTTGCAGTACAGAACTCGAATGCAATCGCTATCACAGGCGGTACGGCGACGTTATCGACCTTAACCCTTTCAACTGCATTACCCCTAACGAGTGGCGGTACTGGAGCTACAACGGCTGCGGCGGCAAGAACGAATCTTGGACTTGGTACGGCTGCGACTGCAAACGTTGGTACATCTGGCGGTACAGTACCTTTGCTTAACGCTACCAATACATGGGATGGGGGGCAGAATTTCAACGGATCTATTGCTATTGGAAGCAACTCAACCACTTCAAGGGGTATTGAGCTGGGTAGTACAACTACGGCAGTACTGACATTCCTTGATATGCATAGTTCCGGTACTGGTAACGATTTTGATGTACGTCTGTTTGCATCGGGCGGCGAAACAGCTACAGGCAAAGGTACTTTGGGAATAGTTGCCAGTACTGCAACGTTGAACGGACAGCAAATTTACTCAATTGATAACACATTATCTGAAGTTGGGCTTGGAATCGATCCTCGCCATGTTGCCGATATGAAAGATGCACCGAAAGGGTTCATTCGAACGACTACAGCAACTATTGATTCCCCTTCATCATTCGGCGGTGCAGGTTTTGTTGCTCAGTATGATGGTTCACCGTCTTATTCTGGAATGCTTGTTCAGCCTGATGGGAATCGTGTCTTTGCTGGAGGCGTACAGCCATCACAGAACAGTGGTAAATGGCAGTGGCATGAAGTACCGACATTGGACAGGTCAAATACGTTCAATCAACCTCAAGTGGTTAACAATCAACTCACGGTATCGCGTGATGATTGGGCTGCAATCAACTTAGATGTTACTGGCGGTAGTGATGTTGTCGGTCGCCGGGTAAGAATTGAGAATAGCCAGGAAGCCGGAAAAGGACTTATTTTCTATTTCAGAGATAAAATTGGGTCAGTTACTGGACAGGGCTGGGCGTATCTACCGCCAGTTTCTGGTTATGGTTCTCCCATTGGTCTTGCTGGAGGACTTGCCCCTAATGGCACATCATACGATTCTTCCGGTACGGATATGAATATAGGTGCTCAAGGATGGCGTGCTGTTGGTGGCTCATGGACTAATTCACCTTTAGGTTCTGCATCTACTAATGTTTATGGCTCACTTTTCACTCAATGTACCCAAGGACTACAGATAGGTGGTACATCGGCAGTGAATACCGCTCAAACATGGTTTCAGCAAAGATTCTACGATACGAATAATCGTATATATAGCCGTGTGCAAACTAATGCACAAGCATGGCAACCTTGGTCACAGATAACTACAACTTCTGTCTCTGATGAAAGGGCTAAAAATATTGGGGAACCATTAGATCTCAATATTGCTCTTGATAATATTTCTCGAATGGACTTTGTTAACTTTACCTTTAAATTTGATGAGGACGAGACACCACGCCGTGGGGTAGTTTCACAACAGATTATGGATATAGATCCACAATACGTAAAAGAAGTTGGTGATCTCTACCATCTTGATGAAACACCAATGATGTTAGATGGTTTAGCTGCAATTAAAGCATTAAAACAGATGAATGATGATCTCAGTACTGAAATTGAAAACTTGAAAGTATTAGTACAATCTCTAATCGATAATAAATAAATATAAAAGGGTGACAGGACGTTGCCCGATTAAACTTATATAAGGATATAAAAACTATGGCTATGGATATTTTTTCTGGTGCTAATATTACTGTAGAGGTAGGTTCTGCGGGTACTACCGTTGCTACTGATTTTGCAGAAGTACCAGAGGTGAATACCTTCACAACTTCCGGTTTTGAAAGTACTGTAATTAGTGTTAAAACATTTAACTCAGCATATGACCGTAAACTATTGGGTACTAAATCTATCCCTGATATTTCACTTGCGGTTAACTATCTTGCAGATAACACAGTACACCAAAAATTAGAACAACTGGCAGATGATCAAAAACGTTGCCAAATCAAACTAAGCTATTTTGAAGATGCTACTAAAGAGAATGGCTTCTATGTGATTTATACATGCTTTGTTTCTAGTACTACTATCGGTGGTGACAAAGACGAAGTAGTAACTAAGACATTCACACTTGCTGTAGATGGGGCTGCTATCGATTCAGGTCTAATCACTGCTGGTACTGGTGAATAAAAAATAAATAAAGGGAAGGTATTGTACTTTCCCTTTTTTTTTGGAGAAATAAATGAACTTAAACCAGCTTATGAAGAAACTACAGCCAGTACTACAACCCTACGAAGTGGAAGGTGAAACTATCTATATTCATCGTCCAAATGGCAGAGACTTTGCAAAATGTACTGATGTTGCACAAACACTAATCCTATGTGCGAAAGATGAAAATGGTGATCCTATCTTTTCAGATGAAGATATTGATGGACGCATTAATGTAAACAGTATTGATTTTGTCATTCAAAATGAAATCTACGCAGCAATTATCAAACTTGTAAATGATTCAAATCCTACGGATGAAGTAGAAAAAAAGTAAGAGGTGATATCGAATTAAAGTACTTTTGTAAGATGGTTAACAAAAGAGGCTTATCACCAGAAGAGTACTTTAACTTAGAACCTGAAGTACTTAATATGCTAATGATCTACGATACTTTTATTGAACCGTCCGGTACTCAGATTGAAATGATGAAACATGCGTACCAGTGTTATTACACTACTATCAGTAATGGGAACTTAACACCAGAAGCAAGAAAAAGTATAAAAATAGCTGATTTCGATTTTCTGGATGTACTCGGTGACAGTACTAAAACTACTGCTGATAAAGAACAGGAACGGAAAGAGAAATCAAAAGATAAACAATCCAGTGATATTAAATCAATAGGAGAGTTAATTAAATCTCAGGTTTTAGGGAAGAAACAGAATGGCAAAGAATAATGTAATCCGTGTAGAAATTGACGGTGATTCCGGTGGCTTACAGCGTGCTTTACAGCAAGGTACTGAAGCAGTTGAAGAATTTGGTGGTAAGGCTGGCGGTGTAGTTGAAGAGTTCACAGGTCGCTTTAGTGGGATGGCTGGCGGGTTCAGCACTGCTATGACTGGCCTTGCAGGTGCTGCGGCTATTGGTATTGGTGGACTTGCTGCACTTGTACAGTCTTCACGTGAGTATGTTCGCGAGATGAATGAAATCAGTAAAAGTACTGGTCTATCAGTAGTACAGCTACAACAGCTATCATCGGCGTTTAGTGGTCTTGGTCTTGAAATGGACAAGTTTGGAGACTTTAACAAGGATACTTTAGATAAACTCGGTGATGCCTTTCGTGCTGGCGGTGGCGTGTCTGATGATTTAAAAGAGTTTGGCCTGAATCTACAGGACTATAACAAGTACTTGAAACAAACTGATGGCGGTATGAAAGCCGTTATTCATACGTTTTATGCTATGCGTGATGCGGGTAAATCTCAGGGTGAAATTGTCAACGTAATGGAAACATTAGCAAGTGATTCATCTCATATGATTAGTACTTTACAGCAGTTCAATAATGAAGCAGATGCAACTGCGTATATCCAGCAACAGAATGCCGATGTTACTAATGAGGCAGCCGAAAAGTACGCCGAATTTGATAAGAATCTAACTAAGCTAACCACTAATATTAAAGGTACTATCGCCGATGGTCTTTCACCTTTAGTTGATGCAATGAACGGTGTATATGATGCCGCCAATCAAAAGCCACATGAGGCGGGATTATTTGAGGATCTTAACCAACGTATAAAGGAATCCAAAGGTAGTCTACAGGATATGTTAGATATCTGGGAGAAGCTACGCATGGCAGGGGCGTTAAACTATCAAGGTGCAGCCCTTCATACTGGCTCGATGGATAACGGCAAGGGGAACCAGTACGCCGACGCTAAAAAGAATCTTGAAGGTCTGGTGAGCAACTTTCAGAATGATATTGCTACAGTGACAGCCCCTAAAGGTGGTTGGGTAGATCAGGGCAAAGAGCGTGAAGATGCACAGAAGAAAGCCGATCAGCTACGCAAGCAAGCAGAACAAGCCCAAAAGCAAGCCGATGCAAAACGCCTACAGGCTCAACGTAATTTAGAAACTGCTCTTGCTCAGGTTGGGGAAGATGGTTTTAAAGTACGCCTACAGCAGTTTGACAGACAGCAAAAGGCACTTCTTAAAACGATTGCAGATTCAGCTAAAGTACTCGGTATTAATCCTGATGAAATGCTAAAGAATGCTAATACTTCTGGTGCTAAACAACGTACTGATCTAATTAATTCTATGGTTGGCTATTCAGATCCAAATCAAGGTCTTAAAGATACTAATTCTCTAATTGGTTCTGGATTGCTAAATGATCAGCAGAAAGGGTACTTATCACAACAGCAAAATCAGCGTATCAATGGTGGTAATCCATTTGCTTATGATGATACTGATCAACGCCTGAATGATAATCAGGACGCGATGAATGCTGAATTAGCACAGAATGATTTACTGCTGAAAGGTCATGAAGACTACGAAAAGCGTAAGGCTCAGATAACAGCAAAGTACAATGCTCAGGCCATTGATATCAGTAACCAGAACGCACAGCAACAGCTCACAATCTTCTCAGATACTGCACAAAACCTTAGTGGGGCGATGGTGGCCGCATTTGGGGAATCGTCTGGTGCAGCCGAAGCGGCATTCATGGTTTCACGTGGGATCACGATAGCTCAGACAGTACTATCAATTCAGTCAGCACTTGCACAGGCACTTGCTACGCCGTGGCCTCAAAACCTTGCGAACTATGCACAGGTAGCCTCTCTTGGATTGAGCATTATCAGTACTGCAAAAGGTGCTGATGCGGGGCAGTTCCACGGCGGCGTAGATGACCTACCAGCCGGGTATGATAACAAAAGTTTTGTACTGAAAGCAGGTGAGCGTGTAGTACAGCCAGAAGCTAACAAGAAGCTGACTAAGTTCCTCGATACTCAGGACAAAGGCGGTAGTACTGCTGGTGACATCACCGTTAACGCTCCCTTAATAATTCAGGGTGACGTTGCAGGTGATGATAAGAAATTCAATGAGATGTTGCAAAAGCACGCTAACAGCGTTACACAGGCAGTAAGAAGCAGTCAGAGACGTAATACTTAAGAAAGCCCTATGTGGGCTTTCGTTTTGCAAGATATTCGCATTTCTTTTTATAGATTATTTTACGGGTTTTGATCGACTTAATCTTTCTAAGTAACTGACTAAAACTTAACACAGTACTGGCTGAAATGAGAAAAGTATAAATGAATAGGTTTGCTAATTTGCCACCGTCGAAAGTAGAAATGTCTTTGAATATAAAGACTCCGACGAATATAGGTAACAAAAAGCCACCTACTAATATTACAACCAGACAAATATTAAACATTTCAGTTTTAGATGTTTTTTTGACCTTCTGCAATGATGGCAAGTAGCAGTCACGAAGTCCTTTAAAGTTATCTATATCCAGATCGAATTTTCCCAGGAATTTATAAAACAGTTCAATTTGAGTGAGGTTCCTGGTTTTCAGATTTACTTTAAAATTGAATTTGGCAACATCATGTTCAACCTTTTCCTTTAATGCTAATTCTTCATTGAAGAAATTCTTCTCACCAATGAATATCCCCCATATCTTATTAGCAATGATGGATGTGCTTCCACTCCTGTAGACTATATAAAGAGTTACAACTACCACAACTATAGGGAATGCAATAGCAGATAATATAGGCAATATTTTCAATATGTGGTTCAAGAAGTCAATCATAATAAATACTCGAAACAAGGATTGTTGAGGTTACAATGGCATCTTTTTCAAATCAAATAAAAATAACAAACTTCCAGATTAAAAGTACTGAGCCTGTCTATTCAAATCAGACATGGACAGGTCAACGTATCATGAGAAGTACGGGTATTCAATACTATGAGATTCAGTTTCAGTTAAGTTTCAATCCTGTCAGTGTTGGCGAGGTTCAAAACTTCCTTGCTCAGTACTCACAGGGTAAGCCCTTCACTTTTTCTCTTGGATTGTTGAGTACGTACAGAGGCACACAAACGGGTTCGTTAACCAGTACTGTACTTGTTAACAAAGGCAATAGGGTAATCAATACCAGTACTAATACACTGGCGGTAGGTGAATGGATTCAATTTACTAACCACAATAAAATCTATCGCATTATAGAACGTACCAGTACATCAATTACTATTTTCCCTGTCTTACAAAATACAGTACAGGCAAGCGAGATTATTAAATATAACAATTTGATGATCGAAGCAGTGCTGGACCCTGATAATGAATATACATTGCCAGTCGGTAACATAATGAATATGACATTTAAGGCAACGGAGAATATTACATAATGAATGATGCAGTTTTTACTAATGCTAATCTTTTGAAGTACTGGAAGTTAGTTAAAGGTACGACGAAGACACGATTATCACTAATGGATGTAATGAGCTTGGGTGTACAGGTAACTTGCTTTGATGTACTCCCAAAAGGCACAAATGGTTTTCACTGGACTGATTCACTTATAGATATCAATTTAGACGGTTATCAATATATTAGTTTCCCCGATATTATCAGTGGTTCACTTCCTTCCTATTCAGAACAAAAGGGCATCACGAATGATGCTATTAACTTCAAAGTCAGTAATGTGAATCAATCAGTACGTGCTCTTGCATTAGGTGGATTTTTAAAAGATGCTCAAATGAATATCAAATTAGTAATCTTGAATCCATATGACAGTACTGTAATTGATTCAATGCTTATGTTCTCAGGATTCATTGATTACGTTCAGGCCGTAGCAGACCCAAATCAGAAAACTAACGAAATGACGATATACGTTAACAGTGTTTATAAAAAGCTAGACCGACAACCAGCCTTAATTGCTGCTAACTCAGTATACCAATCTTACTACAAAGGTGATGAGTACTTTAGTCTGTTAGGGCAAGTTAATCAAAATCAAAACTGGAAGTACAAATAATGAAAAATCTACACAATGAAATTATGAATATCATTCAGTACGCCATTGATAACCCGTATCAGTTTGGAGATAACGATTGCAATATTATTGTATTACGTATTATCGATTTAATTAATGGTACAACAACTCTATCAGATCGCCAATATACAAGCGTACAGGAAGGTATAGCAGGTCTAAAGGCTGAAGGATGGAATCATACAGGGAAGATAGTTGAACAGTATTGTTACCCCGTACAGGTCGTTATAGATGGTGATATATGGCTAGATCCTGATAACCCTTTACTTATGGCAGTGGTTGTATCAGGTCGGGTACTTGGAGTGAATGAAAACCATGATGGTTTTGAACTTCATCCAAAACCAACGAAGGGAACATTTTATAGAGTAAGGAAACACAATGGGTAAGAGTTTAGGGGGCTTCTTTGGAGCTATCATAACTGCGGTAATTGTCGCGGCAGCAGTTTATTTTACTGGCGGTACAGTATTAGTAGCAGTTTCCTGGGGTGCTGCTGCGGGAGCTGCTTCACTGGTCGCTACATCAATGTTGGGGCAAATAGGCGTAAGTGGTTATGGGGATGTGTCGGACTCACTAAGCCGTAGTACTTCTCCGACGACGGGATTACCTGTTATCTATGGTGGTGAGTTACCGCATAAAAACGGGGTATCAGGCGGTTCATACGTACTGACAGGTTCAATTGTGTCATGGTACAACGTACCGAATAGTGATTCTCAAAATCTCTTTTCAGAACAGGCTGTAGCATATGCTGGTACTGAAAAGAATATTCTACAGATTTATATCGATAACGAACCAGTCTTAGCCGTACCGATTACACAAGATGGCATAGTACCGAAAGCCAGTATTGCGGCAAAGTATCAGGAATTTCTGCAATTAGAAGTACGCTTTGGTGGTGATTATACCAGTACTAAAACGTTAGCCAGCCAATATGCAGGGCCAAAATGGACTAACAAATTTCTTGGTAAAGGAATTGTTAGTATCAGTACAGTTATCAAGAAAACACAGAAATCATTAGAAAATAACATTCTCGTTAATGATCAGTTTGCTTTGACAGTTGAAATGAAAGGGCAACGTATTTTTGATTTAGTGGATGGCAGTATTAAAGCAAGTAGTAATCCACCGTCAATTATCTATGATTATTTAACAAATACTACATATGGGATGGGTATTGATCCTGCATTAGTTAATCTTGATACATTCAAAGAAACTGCGGCATATTGTGATGCTTTTGAGTACTACGCGAATGGTGCGATCAGTTATCAATCAAGCTATAAAGAAAACATAGAAAATATCTGTCAATCATTTGGCGGTATTATGTATGTTCACGCCGGACAGATTTGTATTACGACAGACCGTAAAACAGTTTCAGTAGCGTCATTTAATGAATCTAATATGGTTGGTGCGGTACAGATTTCAACCAGTGGCGGTACTGACTACTTCAATGTGGTTGATTGCAAATTCACTAACCCTGAAACGATGTACACAACTGATGTTGTACGCATACCTTCAGATATCACCGTTGATGAAGCCGTTCGGCAAGACGGGCAGGTAATCGCACTTAGTCGTGATTACAGTTGGTCATATGATCCTGATGTCATCGCTAAGATGGCAAACGTTGATGTACTCAAGGCAAAGTATGCTTTACGTACTATCAGCTTTACCACGTCCGAAGGCTGGGATCTCAAGGTATGGGATGCTATCAATGTCAGTAATGCCGAATTGAATATCTCAGGTAAATTTAAAGTACTGAACAAGGACATTGCCACCGATCAAGAAAACGTAGGCTATGTGACTATCACCGCCGTAGAAGCCCCTGACCAGATGTATGACGGGGTAGATCCGGGCATATGGTCGCCGGGTGGTGTGATTAACTTCCCTGAACTTACTGTGAAGGCTCCAACGAATCTACAGGCAGTACGCAAGGGCAACACTACCAGCGGTTCTATCATTGATTTGACCTGGACGGCTTCAGAAGATCCGTACCTACGGGGCTATTATCTTTACTACAAACTTCACAGTGCCAGTACATGGACATATGCGGGGCAAACTGGCGTACAGAAACTTGATTACGAATTGTTCGGATTGTCTGACACTGCAAGCTATGACTTTGGGGTAGAGGCGTATAACAACCTTGGTCTTGTTTCACAGCGTGTAACCCTTAACGGTATCGTGCCGTCTTATAACTTTGCTTTACCTTCCGTAACTGGTGTAGTACTGGCAAATCGTACTGAATCAGCGTTAATCACCGATGCACCTGATTTTAATATTGCATGGGATTCACAGAAGAACTTAATCGTTAATGGTCGCTCGTTTTCTGATTACTTTAAGTACTACATCATTAAAATCTATAACGGTATAACCCTTGTAGATACTTTCTATACGCAAAGTAATAGTTTCAATTTCGCTCTTGCGATGAATCGTTTAAAAGTACGTAAACCAACTATTGGTATTATCGCACAGGGATTTAATGATGGAACGTATTCACAGGAAGTGAAAATCACAGTAGAAAACAAACAATGTGGATTAGTACAAGGCGTATCATTCACTGGAGGTTTTGGTAATTTATTTGCTTCATGGACACAATCAACTGAACGTGATTATGCTGGGGCTGTTATCAGTATTGTTAACGGGAATACCAGCCGATTGTTTACCAGTTATGCACCTGAATTCGATTCAGTACCGAACATCGTTGATGGTGAATATAAGGTTAAGATGGGATTCTTTGACGTATTCGGCACGGACAATATTCAGTACTGTCCAGAGCAGACGATTAGTATTAACAGCAAATACCAGTTCACTGAAGAAGATGCAGATGCGATAAACGGTATTCTGGATCTCGATGACCGACTAACAGAGACGTTAGAGAACGCCGTCAATGAATCGAACGAGTACACCAATACGCAAATATCGACATTGAAAAATACAGTAAATGGAAACACGGCATCAATCAGTAACCTTTCACAGACAGTAGCGACTAACAACACAGCACAATCACAGGCCGTCACACAGCTACGTAGTGATGTGAATGGGCAGATAGCTACCGTTAACCAACAGATGAGCACAAAGGCAACTGCAAGCACAGTAGACAGCCAGTACTCTCTATCAGTGCGGCTAATGGTACGGTAGCGGGTATACGTCTGGTGGCGAGTTCAGGAACGAGTAACAACAGTGCTATCTACTTTGCGGCGAACAAATTTATTGTATCTGGTACTGATGCGGCGACCGTGGGCGGTACTGCACCTTTCGCAATTGTTAACGGTACTACTTATCTGAAAACCGCAATGATTCAGGCGGCAAGTATCGGTACTGGTTATATTGCTGATGCCGCGATTACAAATTTAAAGCTCGCCAATGGATCAGTCAATACCATTAAAATAGTTGACGGAACAATTACTACGGCGAAGATAGCCAGTACTATTCAATCAACTAACTATGTTGCTAACTCTACAGGCTGGCAAATCAATAAAGCCGGAACTATTTTGATTAATGGTAGTGGCGGTACTGGTCGTATGGTTATCAGTAATAACATTATCCAAATCTATGATAATAATAATGTGTTACGTGTACGTATGGGATTATGGTAATAAATATCAAGGGGATAACTTCCCCTATGACTTAAAGGATTTAATATGGCACAAGGATTACAATGCTGGAATAGTGCAGGGGTATTAGTAGTAGACCTCGGTGATTATAATATGCGGTATATGGGTAGTTACTCAATTACTGCTACTACTGCATCAAGTTATACTGTTACTGTACCTGGAATGAAAACAACAGGATGGATTGCCTATTATGCCCCGTCTACTGATGTTTTTAATGAGTGGTCTGTTATTTGTAATAATGGCTCAATGACTATCATTTATCTCCCAACGGGATCACCGTTTGCTGGTACGTATAGTTTCAGCGTATATAAGTGGGCGGTGTAATATGTCAGGTTTTGAAGTTTATAATTCTGCGGGTGCTCTGACGATTGACAGTACTAACAAGTCAATTCTCACAGGTGCTGTTAAGGCAATGGGTACACTGACTGATCAGGGGTACTACACTGGCTTTACATGTGCTTTTGGTAACGGTGGTGCTCTTGGCTTCTTGCCACCTGCAACTATCGTGAGCAGGAACACTACGCAGTACTGGTTTCAGATACAGAAAGATGGCGGCTGGTGTTTTCCCGGTGCTGAGTTGTTCCAGCCGGGGATAGGGCGATTTATGACGAGTACGCACACAGCAACGCCTACATCTGGTTATCTCGATGTGTTTAATGCTTCTGGTACTTTGATATGGTCTGCTGCATCGGCGGCTACCATGCCCCGTATACAAGGTTTCTTAACTGTACCTGCGGCAACTGATTTGAGTACTGCAATCACAGTAACAAGCCCTGTTGCTAATCCGTGGTTTTGCTGGTCACAATGTCCGGGTAACTTAAGTGATGATGGGGAAACAATCGGTTATTCGGGAATAGTTATTCGACGCAATAGCAGTACTTCATTCAGCTTGCAGTATGTAAATAAGAACCAGAAAACATATCGTCAGGCAATGGGTAACAATGGCTTTCAAATTGCTTTAGCTACTTTTACTGGATACTGAACATAAATACTATTGTAAAAATAATAATAAGCGAGAACTAATTGCAATGGATATTGGGACGATTTTGGCTCTTGTTATTTCTGGTGGTGTATTTTTATACACAATATTCCGTGACAATACAAAAGATACCGATGAACTACTTACACGAGTTTCTGACTTAGAAACAAAGCAGGCAGTACAAGAAAGCAGTATGGTACGTATTGAAACAGATCAAAATAAGATGCGTGATGCTCTAACTAAACTTGAAAACCAGATTCATGATCTGGATGTGAAAATTGAAAAGATTATTACTATTCTTGAACAGAAACAATAAGAAAAAAGGCGATAGTGTTTGATACTATCGCCTTTTTATTATTTGTGAGTTAGTACTGCAATCATTGTATCAACACGATTAGGGGTTTGCTTATACCATAATGAATCTTTAGCCTGTCTGATGGCTTCCGGGTAATCTTTGGTTTTAAGGGCTGCTAACATCTTTTTGAATTTCTGTACCCCGCCTAAACCTAACTGGAACATCATTATCACAAGGAAATCTTTCCAGTCGTCAGGTAGCCAGATATTGAGTGTTTCGACGTTATGCACTGCAATTAGTATATCTTGGTCCAGTAGTTCTTCTGCTTGCTCAATAGTAATACCATCTGGAAGCTTTTCACCAACATGTAGTAAATGACCGTAGCCAATGGTTTCAAATCCTAGTGAATCTTTGTATGTCCAAAATTTGTTATCGTGAAAGTACTTTAGTTTCTTTTGATAAGCGATAGTACCTTCATATTCTTTTAATCTGTCTTTTAAATTACTCATTAATAAATACCTATAATAAATCTATATAGGGATATTTATTGTGAGAGTTAATAAAGCATGGGAGATGTTCGAAACTGATATGTGGGATATATCTGAAGTAACAGATGGGAATTATGTTTCGTTCATCTACATTATTCAGTTTCCAGAGACTGGCGAGTACTATTTCGGTAAGAAGCAAATCTATAAAAAAGTACGCGACATAAAGAATTTAAAGGCTACTTCAGTTGAATCGAACTGGCCTGATTATACCGGTAGTAGTAAGTGCGTTAACGAAATGATTGATGCCGGAATGCCATACACTAAAAATATTTTGTACTGTGTTAAATCTGACGCAGAGGCAACGATTTTAGAAACAGCATTGATTAGCTACTTTGGTTTACATCCCGACTGTTTGAATAAAGCAATTATGTGTAAAGCACGATTACCAAAGAACCGTTTAGATTTATTTAAAGTACTGCAAGATCTAATTGATATGTTGGGTGTGAGGTAAATACATGACAAGAATAACGGGTATAGATAACGCCACGAACTATATACAAACAACAGGAACGAAGTTAGGTAAACAGTTCCAAGATGAAATAATTAAGCGTTCAAGAGTATTATCTATGAAAGTACAGGCAGATATGAACAATGCCGTAGACAAAGGTGCAGTACCTTTCACTCAACGATCAATTCTATTCTTTTATAAAAAACGGGGTGGTGGGGTTACAGCTACAATCATGGTCAAAGATGTTCAGGCACAGTACTTATATGGTGTACTGGTTGAACAAAAGGCCATTGATAAATTTGTACCGACTTCAAAAGCCCGACTAACAAAGCAGGGTAACATTAGTGGTCTGAAAAAGAACTTATCAAGTGGACGATACAAGATAGTCAAAGGTAAAAACGGAAAAGAACGATTAATAGATACTGCTCAAAAGAAAAAACAAAAGCGTGTAATCGGTCTACGAGAAAGTAAACGCCGTAAACTAATTTATGATTTCTATCAGGAAGTGAATGATGGCGTGATGTTAGTCATGAGTGGTATACAAGGAACATTTAAGGTAACAAGATGAATTTCGAAGAACATTATGGTGAACTAACCAGTGAGATTAAACTCGATGGGAATACACCAGAGGCTAATAGTATGCCTATTCATAAATGCTTTCTTGGTAATAAGTTCAAGAAGGTACTAAAGAGTAAACAGATTAATATCGAGCATTTTATGAATGTTTGCTATGAGAAAAAACAAAATATAACGGACGGTTCAGTACTTACATGGTCACTACAAGGTGATGAAATGGATGTGTACGTAATCGAACATAAAAAACTATTCGTTAAGGGAAAACACTTTTGGGTGTATTGCGTGGGGATCATTGAATGATTGGGATGATAATTGATTTAATCAAAACTGGAGTAGGTTTCTTCCAGAAGAAAGAACAAAGCAAGCAAGAGCTGGTCGCACAGAACAGCCATGAACAGAACCAGATCACACTTGAAGAAACGCGTAAGGGCTTCACATGGCGACAGGGCTTAGGGTGGGTACTGACGTTCATCATTCTATGGAACTACGTCATTGTGCCAGTATTGCTCCTGTTTGGTATAGTACTTCCCATAGTTCCACTTGATGAAATATGGAAAGTACTGATAATCTTGATTGGTGGTCCGTGATTCAATGTTGCAAGGATTAACTTCACAAGTTCCCGTCATAATTAAGTAAAAAATACATCTCACATGGTATAAATTTTGATAGAAATATTTGAAAAGGATAAGTCCTTATTTGCACTCATCCTTTTTTTGCAATTTTCTATGAGAAACTACCATGCTTCTTGTCATAGATGGATTGGGATACTGATATTGCTTCTTTTATTTTTTGCAGTGATGATTCATATTCCTCTGCAATATAAATCAATCCTTCATATTTCCCACTTAATCGTATTGCAGTATAGACTGTTTTACTGGCCCCATCACTATTAAATCGGCTAAGCGTGTCAGAAATAGTATCCAGTAGTATTTGTACTCCACTTCTAAAAGGATGTGCTAACGGTTTTTCAAACTCATAGCAAGGAAGAACTTCGGATATATAACTAGCATGAAAAACAAAATCATCACCGTTTGTCCTTATGAGTTTTATTAGCCCTTTATCTGAAGTTTTGAAAGTTGAAAAATGTTGATTACATGCCATTGAGTGAAGGGTGGTTACCGGAGGAGGGGCACAATTAGCGAAATATTTTTTCTCTCCCATTACACTTGTAATCATGGTGTCGGTTGATAAGTCATCTGTTGATATTGTAGTTTCTTTATCTATAGTTGATGTTACGGGCATAGTAATCGCATCTACATACTCATCGAATGAGCTTTGACTAATTTTATCAATTGACATTACTAAAATATCATCACACTTTCTTAAGTATGTTTCAAGTGTGTTTTTCTGGTATTCGTATGGTACATATTCATTATGAAGAATTTTTGTAAATAACTCAAAATAACCTTCAATTAGTAAAGAGTATCTTTTGTGGAGTGCCGACTTTACATAATCCTCATTTCCTATTTTATGCATGTTTGCATCGGTATCTATGAGATTTATAATGCTTTGATTGATGGGTATGTATACTGTTTTGCTATTGCTATAAAGTCGATAGACATCGTTGGGCACGTTTGATAATAATTCATTTATTACATCATCGATTAATTTAGTATGCTTTATTTTATTCATCTAAACTCCAAAACAAAAAAGTCACGTTTAAATAGGTATTTTAAAAGCCAATGGGATTTAGAGATGGGAAATAAATGCCATCACGAATAGTGAGTGTATTATGACTAGCATTGAAAAACAACAATTAAAATTACATAATCCTTCGCCTTTCATCAAGAACGGATTTGAATTCTACAGTGTTGCATATTGCAATTCATCTTTTGGGTAGAGCAATACGTCGTAAGCATAAGCAGGCCGATATAACGGTTGCGAGTTTGAGAGCAAGATTATTTCTCTTCGTACAACATTTGCACTGCATGGTGTATGGATTGTTCTGCAAGATTCATCTGATTTTGTCTATAGCAGGGACTGCTATGAACTGAGGGATTCAAAGGAAAACCAGAAATATATAGAGTTAAGGTAAGGCTGTATCATTTGATGCAGCCTTTTTCTTTTTAAGATATTTTAAATAGAAATGTAATAATGTTTGCTGCTAGCAGCATACCGTAAATGATTATAGCTAATAAAACAAACAATACATATTTTATTGGAAGCATAAAATAATATATCGCAAGTTTACTTTCACATAATAGACACTCATTCCATCCGGAAAATTCTATTGTAGATGAATGCAATTCTATTGCGGCTGTTCCGTTCAGGAATGATTCAAAATATGTTTGTTTAGGTGATATTCCAATACCATTCCAATCAGCAATGATTAGAGTAAATATGGTTAATAGTACGCTAATGGATATTATTACTATACCGATTTTTTGGGAGCGGTTCATAAATGATATCTCTTATAAAAGGATTTTATGAGTATATGGCAAGAATTACAAAAAAGGAATCAGGATTACACATCCAGGTGATGGATCTAGTCTACTCAGATAAACAATTAACTCAAGATGATAAAGAGTTCATCTTCAATAACTACAAGGGTGATGGTATCGGTGCAACTGGTGCTTTCTTCACTCCCGAAATGCTAGCGTGGGATTTCATTCTCGATGCCGGGTGTAGTGGTGACTGTATCGAACTGTGTGCCGGGATTGGTCGCCTTAGCTACTACCAGTACTTAAGGAATAAGCCTTCACATATAACTTGTGTTGAACTGAATCCAGAGTACGTAATGATTGGGGAGAGGGTACTTCCAGAAGCTGAATGGATATGTGGTGACGCTCTCCAGTACTCACCAGATCGATCCTATCGTGTGGCCTATGGCAATCCACCATTCGGTAAGATCAACACGTCAGAGGCGTATACAGGCCGTTATAAGGGCAGTGAATTTGAGTACAAGGTGATTGAACATGCCAGTAAGTTTTCATCCTATGGCGTTTGGATAGTACCGCAAGGTTCAGCAGGATTTCAGTACAGCGGCGTACATTGCTATGAACGTAGAGAGTCACAGAAGTACAAGAAATTCGTTGATAGTACTGGATGGTCGTTTGAACCAGGCTGTGGGATCGATACGTCGATTTACCGTGATGAATGGAACGGTACGAGTGTCGTGTGTGAGGTTGTTACTGTTGAGTACTAAACTTATATAAGCTATTCGTGTGAGGTACTTATGATGAAAAATAATTCTTGTATTTGTGTTAGATGTTGGGTTCACGGCATGGTGCAGGGCGTAGGCTTCCGCTACAGCACGCAGCGCGAGGCGTTAAAGCTCGGGTTAACCGGATACGCGCGTAATCTCGATGATGGCAGTGTGGAAGTGCTGGCGTGCGGTGAGGCGGACCAAGTGGAACAGCTGGTGGGATGGTTAAAAGCCGGTGGACCGCGTAGTGCCCGGGTGGATAAGGTTCTGACCGAACCGTACCAGCCCGGGAAAACCTGGACCGATTTCGGCATCCGCTATTAAATGCACTTTACCGGTTTAGGCAGGCCGGCAATTTTGGTGGCTTGCTTGGCCGGGCCCTTTGGGAACAGGCGGTACAGGTAGCGGCTGTTGCCTTTCTCTTCGCCGAATTTATTGGCCATCGCTTTAACCAGCATACGGATGGCGGGCGAGGTGTTGAATTCGAGATAGAAGTCTCGCACAAAGCGCACCACTTCCCAGTGTTCAGGGGAGAGAGTTATCGCTTCTTTCGCGGCAATCACTTCTGCCAGGCCTTCGCTCCACTGGCTGCTCTCTTTCAGATAACCGTCGTTATCGGTCTCTATTTCTTTGCCTTCAAAGTTCAACATAATCATTCATAGCCGTTATCAGAAACCGCTGCAGTGTAGCAAAAAACAAAGCCCCGCATAAGCGGGGCCTGGGATGAAGCACGGTCAACGTTAGTTTTTGTTGGCGAAGCCGAGGATGCTCAGCAGGCTGACAAAGATGTTGTACAGCGATACGTACAGGCTAACGGTGGCGCGGATGTAGTTGGTTTCACCACCGCGAATGATATTGCTGGTCTCAAACAGGATGGCCCCGGAAGAGATCAGAATGAACACCGCGCTAATTGCCAGATGCAGCGCAGGCATCTGCAGGAAGATGTTTGCCACCATCCCGACCAGCACCACGATAACGCCCGCCATCAGCATCCCGCCGAGGAAAGACATATCTTTGCGGGTGGTCAAAACGTAGGCGGAACAGGCAAAGAACACCAGTGCGGTACCGCCCAGTGCCAGACCAATCAGGTCGCCCATTCCTGCGGACAGATAGGCGTTCAGCATTGGCCCCAGGATGTAACCCAGGAAGCCGGTGAAGGCAAACGCCGCGATAATACCGGTAGGTTTATCCGCCAGTTTATACGTCAGGAACATCAGGCCGTACATCCCTACCAGCGTCAGGATCAACCCCGGCGATGGCAGCATAAGCACGGTACTGGCCGTGGCGGTGATTGCTGAAAACGCCAGCGTCAGGCTGAGCAGAAAATAGGTATTGCGCAGAACTTTGTGCGTGCTCAGTAGCGATGTACGGTCACGCGATGAGGTAATAATGCGATCCATAGTCACTCTCTATATTGATGACAGGTGTAATAACTACTGAGAATATGGAAACAAAGTCCAAAGCTCTAGTGCTTTTACCCATCTTTACCGACTCGTTCCCCCTCCTAAACAGACGATTATATCGACGATAAATTTCGCGGCAGCATCTTCGTTGCTTTTGGTGGATTAGTCAGATCGACATCTTATAGGTCACTGAAAAATATTGCGTTCTTATAAAACCACCGCTAACACTGAAGGCGGTGTCATCAATAATGAAATCAATAAGGCAATGGATATGAAACCACAAAAATGCAATCACATTACGCGGGCATTACTCGCCGTCGGGCTGATCGGTAGCGCATCAATGGCCTGGGCGGCTCAGGTTCCGGAGGGAACACCGCTGGCAGATAAACAGGAATTGGTCAGAAATAACGGCAATGAACCGGCCTCCCTCGACCCACATAAGGTGGAAAGCGACGTCGAGTTCAACATCATCAGCGATCTGTTCGACGGGCTGGTGGCGGTGAAACCGGACGGCAGCATAGAGCCGCGTCTGGCTGAGAAATGGGAGAATAAAGACAATACCGTCTGGACTTTCCATTTGCGTCCCGGCGTTACCTGGTCCGACGGTACGGCCATCACCGCGCAGGATATTGTCTGGAGCTGGCAGCGTCTGGTCTCGCCAAAAACGGCATCGCCTTACGCCAGTTATCCCGGCAACATGCATATCGTGAATGCCGCCGACATTGCACTTGGGAAAAAGACCCCGGAGACATTGGGCGTGAAAGCGCTGGATGACAACACCCTACAGGTCACGCTCACGCAGCCGAATGCGGCGTTCCTCGCGATGCTGGCGCACCCGTCGCTGGTGCCAGTCGACCAGGTGCTTGTCAATCGCTTTGGCGACAAATGGACGCTGCCGGAACATTTCGTCAGCAGCGGGGCGTATAAGCTCTCGCAGTGGGTGGTGAACGAGCGGATTATTGCGGTACGTAATCCAAAATATTGGGATGATGCGCATACGGTCATTAATAAAGTGACCTACCTGCCGATTCACTCCGAGGCCGCCGATGTGAACCGCTACAAGGCCGGTGAAATTGACATCGTCTATACCTTGCCGATTAACCAGTTTGCGATGCTCAAGAAAACCCTGGGCGATCAGGTCGACGTTTCGCCACAGCTTGCCACCTACTATTACCAGTTCAACACCACAAAGGCACCCTTCAACGATGCGCGCGTGCGTCGGGCGCTGAACATGGCGTTAGATAAAGACATCATTGCCAATAAAGTATTAGGGCAGGGACAGCGTCCCGCGTGGCTCATCAGCCAGCCTGAGATTGGCGGCGTCACGCTACACGGTCCGGATTACGCCAGCTGGCCGCAGGAAAAACGCATTGCCGAGGCCAAAAAGCTGCTTGCCGAAGCCGGGTTTGGGGAAAACCATCCGCTGTCGTTCAACCTGCTGTACAACACCTCTGAATCGCACCAGCGAATCGCGATTGCCGTCAGCTCGATGTGGAAGAAAAACCTCGGCGTCGAGGCGAAGCTGCAAAACCAGGAATGGAAGACCATGCTCGACACCATGCACACCGGTAATTTCGATGCGGTGCGCTATGCGTGGATCGCCGATTACGATGACGCGGCAACGTTCCTGAATAATTTCCGTACCGGCGACAGCGAGAACACCAGTAAATACAGCAATCCAGCCTACGATGACGCACTGCACAACGCGGCGAAAGCCAAAGATACCGCCGAGCGCGGCAGGTTCTATCAGCAGGCTGAAGACCTGTTAGGTCAGGATGTTCCGGCGATTCCGGTCTATCACTACGTGCGAACGCACCTCGTGAAGCCGTGGGTGGGGGGATTTACGCCGGATAAGCTCGGTTACTACTACACCAAAGACATGTACATCAAAAAGCATTAAAGGCTTTAATGCAGAAAAGTGTGCTGAATAACTGCTCAAAATGTTGTTATTTCAGCCAAATAACACCAATTTGACTGTTTTTCAGGCAAGCGAACAAAAGAGGGGTTTACAGAAAGTTCGGGGATGTTTATAGTGCGTCCCACTTAGGAAGCGTGGCCGAGCGGTTGAAGGCACCGGTCTTGAAAACCGGCGACCCGAAAGGGTTCTAGAGTTCGAATCTCTACGCTTCCGCCAAATTAAACAAGGGGTTACCGAAAGGTAACCCCTTGTTGCTTTGGGCGCTTGGTACAGTGCTGGTACAGTGTTGGTATAGTCTCTGGGCATATTTTTGCCGCTCAGCCATCGTTTTTACTCCTTTTCACTCCTCATCGGAACGTCCAGCGCGTCGGCATAATTTTGACATTATGATGAGGCGTCACAGACTGACTTTCTGTTTTATATCTGCCCGCAATCGTCTACACATTCCATTACTGTACTATTTGAATATTTCGCATTCGTTGCTAATTTTAAGTTGTCGTTTTGTTGCATCTTTCGCGCTCAGATTAACAACAGGAATGCTAAGACAATGTTTGAAATAACCAGGACGCATACCAGAAACTATGTTGCTGCGCTGTGGGCGGGTTTTTTGGGTGGCAACATATCAAGTTTCGTCAAGTGGGGTACTGAAAATCCCATGCCACCTCGTACGCCGGACAGAGCCATCCCTCCAGCAGAAATGCTTCAGGATATGGGATTTAAGGTAAATGAAATGATTTACCATTACTCTGGACATATAGTGAATTGGGGCGTGGCAGGGATTCATCATCTCTTTTCCATTGGCTTTGCAATGTTTTACTGTTTGGTTGCAGAGGTGTTTCCTGCGATAAAGCTATGGCAGGGGGCAGCATTTGCCATCCTCGTTACCCTGGGCTTTCATGGTGTAATGTTGCCGCTTTTCCATTGGGCACCACCACTATGGCAGTTGCCATTTGATGAGCTGCTCTCGGAGACTCTCGGCCATATCTTGTGGATGTGGACGATTGAGATTGTCCGCCGTGATATTCGTAATCGGATAACAAAGAAACCTGACCCTGAGTATCAGTGATCGGTTA
The DNA here is from genome assembly GCF_033843265.1 of Scandinavium lactucae. NCBI lineage: Bacteria > Pseudomonadati > Pseudomonadota > Gammaproteobacteria > Enterobacterales > Enterobacteriaceae > Scandinavium > Scandinavium lactucae. The sequence goes on along the minus strand of NZ_JAWXRD010000040.1, from coordinate 787,820 downwards.
CCCATGACGTGAGTAAATAAACACGTTTTGGATGATAGTGTTTTGAAGGCTCGCTCAGGCGAGCTTTTTTGATATTACTTCTTGGGTCCTGGGTCATCCGCTACTTTATATTCCGTATTGCACGCCTGTCCCTCACAATAATTGGTAGAGACAGGCGTTTAAATGGCGCGGGATCTCTCTGGTCTTAAGCTGATTACCGCAAAAACCAAACACATTGCCCCGGTCAGCCACGGCAGACCGTGTAACGAATATTGCATCGCAACGCCGCCCAGCAGCGGGCCTGCTAATGCGCCAGCGCCCCAGGCGACAGACATGGCTGCATAAATCCCTGCCAGCTGGCTGCCCTGGAAACGCTCACCTACCCAGGTGATCGCCACGGTGTAAATCCCGACAAAAATGCCTCCCCAGATAAACAGCATTACGTACGACAGCCAATGGACGGCGAGGATGGTTGGCCAGATAAAGGCCAGCCCTGCGGCGATAAAGGCCAGGATGCGCATCAAAGCCAGCCTGTTAACCTTATCGGCCAGCCAGCCAAGCGGCAGCTGCAACGCAATCGCGCCAAACATCAGCACTGAAATCAACAATGCCGAGGCAGATTCGCTCCAGCCCAGTTTAATGGCGTAGAGGGAGAGGAAATTCATGCCGAGCATTTCGACCGCCGCATTGAGCACCGTCGCCATAATCGGCAGCGCAGCCAATTTCAGACTGCTGAGAAAGCCGTCCGGGGCATCCTCTTCAACCGCCACGCGCGGCATCCCGAAGGTCATGACCAGCACCACGGCGATAGCCGCCAGTAGGGCGGCGATGTAAAACGCCAGATTTCCATCGCTGCCGCTCCAGGCGAGAATCAACGGGCCGGTGGCGAACCCGAGCGACATGCCTGCGGTATACAGGGCTAACACTTTGCCTCTGGCGCGTTCGACCGTGTTGCCATTGAGCCAGGTCTCGGTTTGGACCATGATGATTTCACTGAACAGGCCGAGGCCCGCTCTTAACAGAAACCAGAATGGCAGTCCCACCATGCCGAACAGGATGAAAATAACGGCGATAGCCCCAAGCGAGACCAGCATTAAGGTCGCGGGGGAAAATCGACGGAATAACGCGGGTAAAAAAGGCGCGATGATGAATACCCCGGCGGCATGCATCGCGGCATTGATGCCCACCAGGCTTTCGCTCATCCCTGCATGGATCAGTTTAAAGGCCAGTAAGGGCGAGCTGAGGCCGTAGGTCAGGCTGAATACCGTCACCGAAAAGATGACGGCTAATATCCGCTTATTAAGTAACATCCGAGGCCTTCACCTGTTTACCATAAATATTGAAGTCCCGCGGTAATGGTCCAGTTCCTGTTCTGAATGCCACCCCCACTGGATGCTGACTGATAACCGTCGCTATCCCATTGTTCAATCTTGCCTTTTTTATTGGGGTAATAGGTATAGTCGGCCTCGGTAAAGACTTTCGCCTGGGATGTTAGCCAGTATCCGGCGTTAATTTGGCCTGCCCACAGCTCTGCATTGTTGGTATTTGTCGCGCTGGTTGCACCGGTTAAATAATGGTTGTCGTTGTCTTTGGCATCCACCCAATGGCTATATTTCAGCAGTCCGTTAAATTCAAAATTATTGATGGCGTATTTGCCGATAAGACCGATATACGGGGCGCGATAGGTCTGTTTATAGCCGATAACGGATTGATTCGGCGGAAAGGAACCGTGTTCGCGCGGGAGATTGGGGTCGTACTGACCATTGGCATCGGTTCCGGCATAGTCATAAGTCCCTCCTTTGCCTGTCATGCTAAAGCGACTTTCCTGATAACCGGCAATCACCCCAGCCTTGTAATTTTCGTTATTGAGTACCCATCCCCGGAGGCTCAGATCGTATTGATTGGCTTCATTCAATATGGCCCGACTGGAGGAACTGTCGGTTTTCGACGAAGAATTAGGATCCTGCCAGTCGAAATCATTTAAATGACCAGATCCGGAGGCCAGCGACGTCCAGCCTGCCGCGTTAATACTTAGCCATGGCAGGAGATCGTAATTTGCCTCCATTTTGAGGATTGCCGAGTTCTTGATTTTCCAGTCAAGGCGACTGAGAAGTTTATTATTGTCATAAACATATTCTTTCGACTCTCCCCCCATATAACCAAGCGAGGTGGTAAGTGAAAAACCATCATGAATGTATTGTTGTTGCTGGCCCGAAAGATAGTCCGCCCCCCAGGCGGGACCCGTACAGAGAACGACTACGCTGCATACCACTGCATTTTTTTTCATTTCGCGTGTCCTGTTTGTCAGGAATGACCGTTAATTAAAAGGTATAACTCACCCCTAAGGTGAGTTCGGTGACACCGTGTTTATTCACCATTGGGCTGCCATCAACCTGTTCTGTCCAGTTGTTGCTTCCAGCGCTGCATCCACGAATGTTCCCTGGGATGAACCAGCACGTGCAATGCCCGCGCATAATCCAGCATCAGGCCGGGGGTCCAGGCCATGGTGGTGGCACGCTTTCGTAATTGAGCCGCAATCCACAGTTCGGGCATGAAAAATAAGCGGATGAAATGCAACCCTCCCCGCCCGTCAGAGAGGATCCCCTCGAGCGCCGCTTCAAGCCCATACGCCACGCTGCTCGAACAGTTGCGCCACGTCAGGTTATAGGTGTTTACCTCGCGGTAATTTTCCCAATAACGGCGTAAGGCGCTGGCGTTGTAATGCTGGAAGATGATTTTTCGGTCGGAGTCGCACCAGGCCGCGGCCTCCTGCTGATAGCTCGGTTGAAATTGACCCGGCACATTATTTTCCTGAATCGCTTTCAGGGTGTTAAAAAACTCTGACGGCGAACGGTCGATATCGACAGCGGGATACAGGCTGATATACACATCGGGTGACATTTCCAGCGCGGCGTGCCCGGTCGAGATCACCCCGTCAATATCCACCGCGGCGATGTAACGATTGATAACCGGCCGGGGAATGGGCGATTTTCCAGACGATCCTTCCGGGGTCCAGACATGCACAATTAAAGGTCCCGCGGCGGGCGCATCGTTCCTGAGTTCTGAGGACACCCCTTCACGCAGCCGGAACGCACGCCGCGCCAGACTAAGGCACTGGATGCTGCCCAGAATCATAATCACGCCGAGAAACTGTGAAATGGTGCCATGATGGTGGGTGGGATAGGGCAGAAAGAGGAACAGGGCGAACGCCAGCTGCGCCAACCCGCCGAGAAACACCCGACGCCAGTTTTCGTAACGCACCACCCACGCGGATGCCATCACAAACAGTCCGGTGATGAAAAATGCAAAACCGAACAAAATAGCCAGTAACAGATTGCTGCTCTCCCGCCCGGAGAGAATAAGAATCGCAATAAAGCAAAAGATGCCGCCTTTAAAATAAAAAACCGATTTTTGCGCACCCTTGGCGCTGCCTGCCAGGAGTAGAGTGATCAGGCTTTCAATCAGCAGCAAAATGCCGAAGACATGAAACGGGAAATAGCGCATACCTTCCATGCCGTCGAGGAAAATAGAGAGGCCCAGTACGCCCCAGAGCACACCGATCACGGCAAGAAACGGCGCGGCTTTTCGCAGAAAGTTAGCGCCCATCAATAACAGTGCTATCTGCAGCATGGATTACGTCCCCTTGAACACGCGAGCCGATCCCTGGCCCTGAGATTCGCCCGTCCAGTAGCCAATCAGCACCACGCCGTCAGGCTGCTGCAAGGCAATCAGTTTTGTTTCCTGAAGATGCAATGTAAGAGTCGGAGAAAGGGTAAGTAAAAATCGAAACGACCCTTTGATGGTGCTGCCGCTCTGCACGCGAGTCCATCGTTCACGCATAATTTGCCGATCGCCGGGAGACATCAGCGACAGCAGCCGGTCGGTGTCGGGAATAGTCGACAGTTGTTGGGTGAGCACATTCGGCGAACGGTCATCCCAGGTCAGATGACCGCTTCGGGGGTCCAGATACCAGGATACCGTAAGAAAAGTTTTGGGTGAGTGCCTGAGGAAATAGATAAAGATTAGCAGCAGGGCGGTGCCGGACAGATAGCATTGGGCCAGCAAAAGTGGTTCGCCCGGTTTTAAGCCAGGGATAAATAGCGGGCCATTACGCTGCCATGAATAATAAATCACGATAATGCAAAAACTGAGAAATGCCGCCGCGCCCATCTGATTCCCGCTGACAACCGGGATGGCTATCATCACCATCACGGGAATACAGGCCAGACTGAACATGAAGGCTTCACCCCGAGGGCCGCCAATCGGCTGATGGAAAACGTACACAGCACTCAGGCATAACAGCAGCCACAATACACCGCCCGCCAGCCAATGACGCCGTATATCGGCGGCTGGTCGCCAGAACAGGCCCATCACAATCGAGGTTACCAAAAGGGTGCCGACCACGTTGGCCGACCACCAAATCCACAGCGTCTGAATAAAGTCCACTTCGTGGCGCAGGACCACCCATCCACCGCCCAGCGCGGCGGCCACGGCGCTGATGAATAAGGTGGCCGCGAGCCACACCCCGAGGCTGTGCAGCGTGTCGTGCGGGCGGGTGAAATGGCGTACACACCAGGCAATCGCCAGGTCGTTGCTCAATGAGATGACTGAGTGTACGAGAGAGGTTTCAAGCGAGTGGCACAGGGTCACATCCAGCCCCGTCCTGACGATAAATAACCCCAGAAACAGCCACGGCCAGCGGCGGCGCGAGGTTAACAAGAATGCGCTCACGGCAAGGCCTGCCGGGAACCAGACAAAGGAAACCTGGCTTGCCGGATCATCGAGGAAAAGTGAGATATATCCAAGAGCGAAATAGAGTGCGCACCATACCAACAACTGCATAACGAATTTGAATGAATTCACTATGACCTCGAAGCATTTTTATGGGTTATTCGCCTAACACCCTAAAGCATACAACAAAATTTTTAAGGCATATCTCTGCGTCCGTTCTGAACGCAAAACGGTTTACCTAAGGTTTTATTAAGCTTTGTCGACTCATCAACGCCAGGGCAGGATTTTCATCTCAGGAAATCCTCATTTGACCGAATTATTAACCTTTATTTAGAAATGATAACTGTTTTCATTATCATTCAACTGATGTTGTGCTGTAATCCGCCCGCTATGCATTCTGTGTGATGTATTCATTTTAATGAGGGTTTAACGGATGAAATTTAGCGTATCGACGCTTTGCTCAATTGCAGTAGTGACTTCATCAATGCTGGTGTCGTCTCTGGCCTGCGCAGCGGATAACAACGACGGTATCGTGGTGTATAACGCCCAGCACGAAAACCTGGTTAAGTCGTGGGTGGACGGGTTCACCAAGGAGACAGGCATTAAAGTCACGCTGCGTAACGGCGGCGACAGCGAGTTGGGCAACCAACTGGTACAGGAGGGCAGCGCCTCTCCGGCTGACGTATTCCTGACGGAAAACTCCCCGGCGATGGTGCTGGTGGATAACGCTAAACTGTTCGCACCGCTGGATAAAGACACGCTGAGCCAGGTGCCGCCGACCTGGCGTCCCGAGCATGGCCGCTGGATGGGCATTGCCGCCCGCAGCACGGTATTCGTTTATAACCCAGCGAAACTGTCAGAAGCTGAGCTGCCGAAATCGCTGATGGATCTCGCTAAACCCGAGTGGAAAGGGCGCTGGGCGGCATCGCCTTCCGGGGCAGATTTCCAGGCTATCGTCAGTGCCATGCTGGCGCTGAAAGGGGAGAAAGCGACCCTCGACTGGCTGAAAGCGATGAAAACCAACTTCGTCGCCTACAAAGGTAACAGCACAGTAATGAAAGCGGTCAACGCGGGACAGATTGATGGCGGGGTGATTTATCACTACTACCGTTTTGTTGACCAGGCGAAAACCGGCGAAAACAGTAAAAATACCCAACTCTATTACTTTAAACATCAGGATCCGGGGGCATTTGTCAGCATCTCCGGCGGTGGCGTGCTGGCCTCCAGCAAGCATCAGCCGCAGGCTCAGGCCTTCATGAAGTGGATTACCGGTAAAGCCGGTCAGGATATGCTGCGGACCAATGACGCGTTTGAATATGCGGTCGGCGTCAACGCCCAGTCCAACCCTAAACTGGTTCCCCTGAAAGACCTGGATGCACCAAAGGTTGAACCGTCATCGCTCAACAGCAAAAAAGTCATTGATTTGATGACTGAAGCTGGCCTTCTTTAATCCCTGCGGTGGTGAGTGCCTGATGTCAGTGGTTAACGTTTCCGAGTGTCAACGCGGACAGACTCGTGATGGACAGCGCCGTCCTGCGTTTGTGATGGTGTTGCTGGCAATTTTCTTCTCGATGCTGTCATTGATACCGCCAGCGTTTGTGGTGGCGGTGGGGTTTGATACCGGCTGGGAAACCGTCAAGGCACTCATTTTTCGCCCGCGTGTGGCTGAGTTGTTGAGCAACACGCTGCTGTTGGTGGTGATTGCCGTCCCGCTTTCTGTGTTTACCGGGACGCTGCTGGCCTGGCTGACAGAACGAACTTCGCTTGCCGGGAAGCGTATCTGGTCGATGCTAGCGGTGGCCCCGCTGGCTATCCCGGCGTTTGTGCAAAGCTATGCCTGGGTCAGCGCCGTGCCCTCGATGCACGGTTTATCCGCCGGGGTGTTTCTCTCAGTGCTGGCCTATTACCCGTTTATCACTCTGCCCGTGGCTGCGGTGCTGCGTCGTCTCGACCCAACCCTGGAGGATGTCGCCGCCTCGCTCGGCACCCCGCCGTGGGCCATCTTTTTCCGTATTGTTTTGCCCCAGCTCCGGCTGGCTATCTGGGGCGGTGCGCTGCTGGTGACTCTGCATCTACTGGCGGAATATGGCCTGTACGCGATGATCCGTTTTGATACGTTCACTACCGCCATTTACGACCAGTTCCAGTCGACCTTTAGCGGCCCGGCGGCCAATATGCTGGCGGGCGTGCTGGCCTTATGCTGCCTGATGTTCCTGGCGCTGGAAGGGGCGACGCGCGGCAAAGCCCGTTATGCCCGGGTGGGGGCCGGTTCCCCGCGGGAACAGCATTCCCGCTGCCTGACCCGGCTGCAAAGTGTATTCGGTCAGCTGTTTGCCGGGGGCGTTATTGTTCTGGCGCTGGTGGTGCCGTTAGCGGTGCTGTTCCGCTGGCTGTGGCTCGGCGGTATTGAAAACTGGGCTCAGGCCGATCTTTGGCTGTCATTGCGCCAGACGTTGCTCCTGGCCGCCGGAGGCGCGTTGGTGATTATTCTGGCGGGCATCCCGATTGCGTGGCTGTCGGTGCGGTATCCGCGCCCGCTGTTCCGGGTGCTGGAAGGCTGCAACTATTTTGCCAGTTCGCTGCCCGGGATTGTGGTTGCCCTGGCGCTGGTCACGGTGACCATTCATTACATGCGGCCCATCTATCAGACCGAAATCACCCTGTTCCTCGCGTATTTGCTGATGTTCACTCCGCGAGCGCTGATCAACCTGCGCGCCGGGATTGCCCAGGCACCGGTTGAGCTGGAAAACGTCGCCCGCAGTTTAGGTAAAACGCAGGCCCGGGCCATCGGGACGATTACTCTTCGGTTGGCGGCACCGGGTGCTGCGGCAGGTGCGGCGCTGGTCTTCCTGGGGATTACTAACGAACTCACCGCCACGCTGCTGTTGTCGCCTCTGGGCACCCGCACGCTTTCAACCGGTTTCTGGGCTTTGACCAGTGAAATTGATTACGTTGCCGCCGCGCCCTATGCGCTGCTGATGGTCCTTATCTCTCTCCCGTTAACCGGTATTCTGTACGTGCAGTCGCAAAAACTGGCAGGTCTGTAAAATGATTGAATTAGCAAACATTTCTAAAAAATTTGGCCAGACAACGGTGCTGGACAACCTGAGTTTATCGGTGATGCCCGCCAGCAGAACGGTGATTGTCGGGCCGTCCGGCTCGGGAAAAACCACCTTATTACGTATCCTGGCCGGGTTTGAAACCCCCGACAGCGGGCGCATCACGCTGTCCGGCACCACGCTTTATGATCAGCATACTTTTATTCCGGCCCATCAGCGCGGGATTGGGTTTGTCCCCCAGGAAGGGGCGCTATTCCCGCACATGAAAGTGGGGGAGAACATTGCCTACGGTTTAAGTGGATCGAAAGAGGAGAACCGTCGCCGGGTCGCCGAGTTGATGGAGTTGGTGTCGCTCGATACCCGTTTACAGCACCACTGGCCGCATGAGATCTCCGGCGGACAACAGCAGCGCGTGGCGCTGGCCCGGGCGTTGGCGCAAGAGCCAGTGTTGATGCTGCTGGATGAGCCGTTCTCGGCGTTGGATACCGGCCTGCGCGCCGCGACCCGAAAAGCCACGGCCGATCTGCTGGCCCATGCGGGTGTGGCCTCAATACTGGTGACTCACGATCAGCACGAAGCCCTGTCGTTTGCCAGCCAGATTGCGGTGATCCGCGAAGGCCGTTTTACCCAGGTCGGCTCGCCCGCCGAGGTCTATTCGCAGCCGGTGGATGAAGCCACCGCGCTGTTCCTCGGCGATGCGCTGATGTTTTCCGCACAGGTCAACAACGGTTTTGCCCATTGCGAATTAGGCGTGATCCCGGTAAGCCAACCACAGCTCTCGGGGGAATGGCGGGTGATGCTGCGCCCGGAGCAAATCGTGATTGCGCCGGATAGCGGCTCCCAGGCGATCACCATCAGCGACGTGGACTTTACCGGCTATTTGTCGACGCTGACGCTGTCATCACCGCAGTGGTCAACGCCGTTGCAGCTCAAGACCGTCAGTCAGCAGCATTGGCGGGTGGGGATGCCGGTCTCACTGGCGGTGACCGGCCAGGCGTGCGTACTGGCGGCATAAAATGAGCGAAAATCAGGGAGCCACCTGGCGCGGCTCCCATACTTCCCTATAGAGAGAATCAGGATTTCGGGAAAATCCAGACGTGTTTTTCCGGCAGGGCCAGATGGCTATGCTGCGGATCACGCACCTCGGCCCCGTAGGCGCGGATCACAAAATCATCGCCGGAGGTACGGAACAGATATTCCCATTTATCGCCCAGATACATGCTGGTCAGCAGCGGCAGTTCCAGTTGGTTTTCACCCGGCCCGTCGACCAGGGCGACACGCTCCACGCGGATCACCGCCGTGCCTTCCTGACCGCTTTGCACGCCTTCCCCGGCTAATCCCCACAGCGCCCAACCGCGGCCTTCGATGCGGGCTTTGCCGTCACGCACCTCCGTCACGTTGCCGTGCAGGCGGTTATTACTGCCCATAAACTCGGCGGTAAACAGCGTCTTCGGTGAGCCGTACATCTCTTGCGGGGTGCCCTGTTGCTCGATTTTGCCGTTATTGAGCAGCAGAATCCGGTCGGATATCGCCATTGCTTCGCCCTGATCGTGGGTCACCATCAGCGCCGACAGACCGAGCTTAATGATCAGCTCGCGCAGGAACACCCGGGCCTCTTCGCGCAGTTTGGCATCAAGGTTCGACAGCGGTTCATCGAGCAGAATAACCGGCGGGTTATACACCAGCGCCCGGCCAATCGCCACCCGCTGCTGCTGCCCGCCGGAAAGTTGATACGGATGCCGTTTCCCGAGATGCCCGAGGCCGAGCTGATCCAATACCGCCTGCACGCGCTGGGCGATTTCCGCGCTGGCGACTTTACGCAGTTTCAGCGGATAGGCCACGTTCTCAAACACGGTTTTGTGCGGCCACAGCGCATAGGACTGGAACACCAGCCCGAGGTTACGTTCTTCCGCCGGAATTTCACTGCGCGGCGTGCCGCCATAGACCTTGTTATTGCCGATAATAATCGCGCCCTGGGTCGGTTTTTCCAGCCCGGCGACGGCGCGCAGCAGGGTCGTTTTTCCGCTGCCGGAAGGGCCAAGTAACGACACCACTTCTCCGCGTTTCAGGTTCATCGACACGCCTTTCAGCACAGGGTTGTCGCCGTAGGTTAAATGCAGATTATCGACCGATAATTCAATCATGTAATTTGACTCCAAAGCGCAGGGCAATGCCCAGACCTACCACCACCAGCAGGATATTGATAAACGAAAGGGCGGCCACGATATCGATGGCACCCGCAGCCCACAGCGAAACCAGCATCGAGCCGATGGTTTCAGTGCCCGGTGAAAGCAGGTACACCCCGGTTGAATATTCGCGCTCGAAGATCAGGAACATCAGTAGCCATGAGCCGATCAGACCGTAGCGTGACAGCGGAATGGTGACGTGGCGGGTGATTTGACCCCGGGTGGCCCCGGTGCTGCGCGCCGCCTCTTCCAGTTCTGGCCCGACCTGTAACAGCGTGGAGGAGATCAACCGCAGGCCGTAGGCCATCCACACCACGGTGTACGCCAGCCAGACGCTGAAAATGGTGCTGCGCAACGACCGCAGCCAGACAATCAGGTTGTCACGCAGCCACTGCGACCACGGCATCCCGGAGAGCCAGCCGGATTTGAGCGCGTTATCGAGCCACATCGGCAGGAACAGGAACACCCACAGGAAGGCCAGACCGGCCAGCAGCCCCGGCACCGCGCGCGGCACCAGCACGCTGTAATCGAGAAAACGCGTCACGTTGTCCGGTTTGCGGTGCATGGCGATGCCGATAAACAGATAACAGCCCACCGCCAGCGCGCCGCCGAAAACGCCAATCGCCATCGAGTTGACGATCGCCCGCAGCAGGTTCGGCTGTGCCCAGATTGTGCGGAAGGTGTTCAGCGAGAGCTCATCCCAAATCGACACCCCAACGCCCCAGTTGGAGATAAATGCCCGCAGGACTACGCCCATCAGCGGTACGCCGATGGTCACCGTCAGCCAGAAGGCCACCACTGCACCTGCCACCCAGCGCCATCTCCCCAGCGGCAAAGCACGAGCCTGGGACGCCTTGCCTTTGACGGTCACGAAGCGGTTGGCGGTGCGCATCAGGCGACGCTGCAACATCACCAGCGGGATGGTGATACAAATTAGCACCACTGCCACGGCGGCCATTAAGTGATAGGACGGCGTGCCGAGTTTATTGGTCAGCTGATACAGATAGGTGGCCAGCACCATGTTGCCTTCCGGATCGCCGAGCACCAGCATCAGGCCAAACACTTCCAGCCCGAGGAAGAACAGCAGCACCGACGCATACAGGATCGACGGGCGCACCATCGGCAGGCTGACCGCGGTCATCACCTGTAATGGCGACGCACCTGCGATACGCGCAGCTTCCTCAACGTCCGAGCCCACGCTGCGCAGCGCGGAAGAGATATACAGATAGGCGTGTGGCACATGCGTCAGGCCCGCAATCACCACAATGCTCGACATGTCGTAGATGTTCCACGGCACGAAGCCGAGGAGCGACTGCGCCCATAGCGAGAAGAACCCGACCGGACCGGCGGCCACCACATAGCCAAAGCCGAGCACCATCGGCGAGACGAAAATCGGCACCAGGATCAGTGGCTCAATCAGTCGTCTACCGGGCAAATCGGTCCGCACCATCAGGAATGCCAGAATGCCGCCCAGCGGGATGGCGATAATCACCAGCCCGAAGGCGAGAATAAAGCCACTTTTCAGCGCTTTATAGAAATCCGGATCGGTAAAGATGAAACCAAACGACTCCAGGCTCCACTCTTTTGACGGCGAAAAGAATGGCGCGGAGAGAAAACTTTGCACCACGATAAACGACAGTGGCACGTAGATAACCAGCGCGGTGAGCAACACCACCACGCCGCGCGGCAGGCTTTGCCACTTTCTGAGTAATGCACGCATACGACTTCCTTTAAATGTCGGATGGCGCTGCGCTTATCCGACCTACGACGGGCTGTTGAAGGGGGGATAAGCAACGCGCCATCCACCACTTGGGTGCTACTTCGCCGCAGCGGTGCGCCACTGTTTGATATATTCCAGACGTTTTTTCGGTTGCAGGTACTCCAGCAGGCTGTCGTCAACCGGAATAGGTTTCAGCGCTTTGCCTAACATTTTGGTCATGCCATCAATGTCGTTCTTGCCGTCGATGTCGTGACGAATAGACGGGATGTCTGCCTGATTAGCCAGAATACTTTGGCCCTTTTCAGACAACACATAGTCCAGCCACAGCTTTGCCGCATTGCTGTTTTGCGCCTGTTGGCTGATGAACGACACGCGGGACAGCACCAGGGTGTAATCCTTCGGATAAGAGATGCCGAGTGAAGGGTCGGTTTTGGCGCGGGCTTCGGCATAGGAACCGAGGATGTTAAAGCCAATCAGGTTTTCGCCGGAGGAGACGCGTTCCATCATGGTGCCGGTGGACGACTGCACGGCTAACCCGCCTTTGGCGATGTCAGCCAGCGTGTGGAAATAGTTCGGATCGGCTTTGGCGTCCTGAACCGAGAGCATAAAGCCGAGGCCCGATTTCTCGATATCGTAGGTGGTGACTTTCTTACTGAACTTGTCGGTCTGGCTGGCAATCAACTTCGCCAGCGCAGCGTGGGAGTCAGGCACTTCACCCGCCGGGATCTCGCGTTTGTTATAGATAAATACCACCGGTTCGTAGGTGGTGCCGTAGGCTTTGTCTTTCCACATCGCCCATTTCGGGAGCTGACCCTGCTCAGGGGATTTGTATTCCTGCGCATAGTCGACCGCCAGTTTCAGCGCGGTGTCCATCGACGAACTCCAGATCACGTCGCCGCTGGTGCCGCCCGCCGCCTGTTCGCTGATATAACGGTTGTACAGCTCGGTGCTGTTCATGTCGTTATATTCCACTTTGATGCCGGGGTAGGTGGCTTCGAACCCCTGAATCAGCGGGCCTGCGGCTTTGGTATCGGTGGTGGAATAGACAACCACTTTCCCCTCTTTGGTCGCAGCATCAACAATCTTTTGGTAATCCGCCGGATAACCTTGAGGTAACGCCGACATAGCAGAGGCAGACATCAGCACAGCGGCAGTCATTAGAGAGAAGCGTGAAGTGTTCGACATTATATTTAACCTTATAGTTACATTTATGAAACTCAAGGCCAACATAACGCAAGCTCTCTTTCAGGCAATGGGGGGATTTTTTTATCTTCCTGAATTGTGATTCGGGGCTTTTTTTAGGCAATTAACACCATTAACACCACGGCGAGGGGGCAGCCGCCGAGCTGAAAACGCACCGATTATCCTCCGTTTTTTTTGCGGTACAGTCGACGCGGATGGCCGATATTGCCGTACTGCATCTCCACCACGATAACGCCCATTTCCACGCAGTACTCCAGATAACGTCGACAGGTGGTCTTACTGATCCCCACTTCGTCCACCACCTGCTCGACGGACCAGGTGACATCCGGTTTCGCGGTGAAAATTCGCTGCACCCGCTCAAGGGTATTCGGCTCAATGCCTTTGGTAGACGGGGCCGACGGTGCGGCGATCGCCGGGAGGTTAAACAGCCGGTCCAGCGCGGTCTGATCGACCACTTTGACGTGTTGCAGGGTATCGACCAACTGCATAAACCGCTCGAGCGAACTGCGCAGGCGGTGAAACGACACCGGCTTAATGATGTAGTCAAACGCGCCGCTGCGCATGGCGTGGCTACAGGTTTGCATGTCGCTGGCGGCGGTGATGAAAATCACCGAGCAGTCGATGCTTTTCAGTAGTTCACTGTCGATGAGCTCCACGCCCTGACCATCCGGCAAATAGTTGTCGAGCAGCAACAGCCGGGGCTGATGCCGTACCAGCAGGACCCTTGCCTCTTCCAGCGTCGCCGCGATACCTACCACCCGCAGCGCAAAATTTTGCTCAATAAAATCACGATGCAGACCGGCGAGGTAAGGTTCATCCTCGACAATAACAACATCGAACGCGATGCTTTTACTCATCGGAAGGTCCTGTTGATATTGGGGCAGGGAAGGGAATAAACACCGAAAATATAGTGCCCTGCGGGGTGTTGTCCGTGACTTCGATCGTGCCGTTGGCCTGGTCGACATAGCCCGCGACCAGATACAGGCCGATGCCATGATCCGACCCGGCCATTTCATGCAGCTTTGACGGTTTACTGGAAACGCCTTGCTCAAAGATGTGCGGTTTAAGCGCATCCTCAATGCCGACGCCCCGATCGGCGACTTCAATCAGCAGCTCCTGGTTTCGGTCTGAAATATAGAGCTCGACCGGGGCGTGCGTGTTATGCGCTTTCAGGGTGGCATCCACCGCGTTATCCAGTAAATTGCCGATCACCGACATCAGTGCAGTTTCGCTGATGGTGGACGGGATCCGCTTCAGCTGACACGCCGGATCGAACGCCAGCTCAACCCCTTTTTCCCGGGCGCTGACGAATTTCCCTAACAGCAGGCCACACAGCGTCGGGGAAGTGAATCGGGCAGAAACAAAATCCAGCACCGCCTGTGCGCCTTCCGATTGAGCCTGTATATAGCGCATTGCCTCATCATACCGCTGCATTTGCAGCAGTCCCGCCAGGGTAGCGGTCCAGTTCAGCTGTTCATGGCGCATCATGCGCAGATTATCGGCATAGCGCTTAACCTGGCTGAGCTGGCTGCTTAAGGTGTTGATGTCATTTTTGTCGCGAAAGCTGAACACCCACCCGCTGCCTGCGCCGGGTTCCAGCTCGATAGGCACCCGGTTGACGATCATCTGCCGCTGATTTAACACCGTGATTTGATCGTGAACGCTGCTGTTTTCCGGCATATCGCTTTGTGCAAAAAAGGTCGGTGGCGTTTGCACTATTTTTTCCAGCGGTTGGCCAATCAGCTCTTTCTCAGGCTGGCGAATATCCAGGAGTTCACGGGCGGCGCGATTAATCAGAATCAGCTGCTTCTCATCGTTAACCGCAAATATCCCTTCGTACATCGCTTCCAGCAGCGCCTTTTGTTGCCGTACCAACTGGGCAATATCTTTGGGTTCCAGCCAGAACATCTGCTTTTTAACGTTGCGGGTGAATATCCATGAAAAAATAAACAGCAGCAGCAACAGCAGCAGACCATATAAACCCGCCTGCCACAGCAGACCCGCGTTAATATTGGCGATATACGAGGTGAGATACCCGACCGAAACAATGCCAATGACCTGATGTTGAGGGTTGAATATTGGGGCCTTGCTGCGCAAGGAAACCCCAATTCCGCCTTTACGCATCGAGATAATGGTTTTGCCCTGTAAGACTTCAGCGTTATCCCCGCCGATCATCGGCAGATGCAGGCGTTCCGGAGATTCCGAATGATAGAGATGATTCTCATGCACGTCGCCAATGACGATATAGCTGGCATCACTTTGCGTGCGCAGCGGCTGAATTAAACGGGCGATCGCTGGTACGTCACGGCGGGCCACGCTGTCGGCGAGACCGGGCATCAGGGCGATTTCACTGGCCTGAACGCGGGCGCGCTGGCCGAGGTCACGATGAAGCTGGCGGTCAATGACATGGTACAAAATACCCCCCAGCAGGGCTAACAGCAGGCAGGAAAAGCCCACCAGAGAAAGAAATAGCTTCACCTGAAACGGTAATCTACGTTGCATATAACCTGCTGCTGGCCCACGAAAGTCACGTCGAATGAGCCTAACACGCGAACCCATTCTCAACGCAGAGTGGGATGGACAAAGTAAAACCTCCGTCACCAATCCAGGAATAATCGTCTTGCCGCTTCGCTTGCTGAAAAATAAAGTAGATTCCGGACTTTGATAAAAAGGAATACAGATAATGAAAAAGACTGCAATTGCACTGTCCCTTATGTTTATCACCACTGGCGCGCTGGCACAGGGTGAAATTCAGCATGCTACAGACGACACCGTTCAGGCCGCCCATCAGGGGGCCGATACAGCAAAAGAGAAACTGCATCAGACCGAGCACCGCACCCAGGAGCAGGTGAATAAAGCACATAGCGACGGTTCGGCGACCGACAACATGAAGCAGGATAGCCAGAAAGCGTGGAACCGCACCAAAGAGGGTAGCGAGAAGGCATGGGATAAAACCAAGCAGGGCTCTGAAAAAGCCTGGAACGCGACCAAAGAAGGCAGCGCCAAAGCCTGGGATAAAACCAAAGCCGGTGCGGAAGACGTGAAGAAAAGCGTGACTGAATAATTAACCGTCTAAACTGCCCGGCGGCATTGTACTTGCCTGGCCTACCCCATCAGTAGGCTCGTGCAAGCGCAATGCCGCCGGGTGTTTTATTTAATGCCCATCCTGGAACAGCAGTTCCATCAGATTATCGGTATCCATATTTTCCCCGCTGAGCTTACGCAGCAGCATTTCGCTGGCGAGGGTTTGCAGCGAGAAAACGATATCCGGCTGAACCCGTTTAATCTTCTTCAGGTTTTTATCGGAATTGACCAGCGCCAGGATTTTGCTTTCCGATCCCACCACTTCTTTCGCGGCCAGCACAATAAAGGCATTATCAGAATCGTCATTGCGCAGCACCAGAATATACCGCGCTTTATCCGCGCCTGCGTCACGTAGGGTTTTGTCTGACGATGGGTCATCGGTAATGAGATCGGTATCCGCCGGATAATCATGGCCCACGCCGGGCGGTACGATCACCGTCACGGTATCCCCGCGCTCTTTCAGGCCGTTATAAACGCTCAGCGCCAGCGGAGTTGCGCCGATAATGATCATGTGATTTTTGCGCATAGCGTGTGAAATTCTTCCTTTAATCATACGTTTAAGGTTGCCGCCAATCACCGGGCCGATAATCGCACTGATTGACGTGGCGAACACGGTAATACCCAGAATAATGATCGAGACGGTAAACAGGCGCGCCGACGGGGTGACCGGCACGATGTCGCCAAAACCGACGGTAGACATGCTGACCGTCGAGAAATAGAGCGCGGTCGACAGCTCATCAATGACCGGGTGAAACTCTTCCCCCAGATACAGCGATCCGCACAGGGCGTAAGTCAGCAACGAGGCAAAGCTTATCAGCGCGAACAGTGTCCCGGCCGCCAGGCTCGACTGGCTGAACTCGCGCCAGAACCACAGCAGGCACAGACCGTCGAACAGCGCAAAGTTGCCGATATGCTGGCTGCCGCCGGGCAGCAAATAGTTAAACAGCGCTACGGCGACCAGCAAAATCAAGGTAAATGACCACGCCACCCGCGCACGCAGAAACAGACCTATACTCATCAGCACCATGGCGATGCCGAGCCCCACCTGCGGTAATGTCAGCAGACCTAAGGTCGAAATGAGATCTTTCCAGCCGGTAAAGGTGCCCCGCGCCTGCGGGATGAAATGGTAAATGTGCAGCAGTAACGGTTTGAGAAACACGCAGCCGATAATCAGCGTTAGCAGACCAATACAGCGGTGGGGCGGTAATACCGTTTTGATCGCGCTGAGTTTTTTGAATAACGTTTTCATGGGGATCCCTGACTCATCTGCGGAAAATGTAGCACAGGACCCGCCGGATGAGGGCATCGCCGCCCGCAAGCGAAGATAAAATCGCCAGTTTGCGGCGCACTTCCCGGTAAGTTGTCATAATTCTGTCACACTAAAGACAATTCATTAACGCATGAGGACTAAGGGATGAGAAAAAGCGCACTGGCGGTGATGGTAATAGGGTCTTTACTGGCCTCTTTCGGCGGACAGGCGCAAACCGCGCCGCAGGGGTATCAACTCCAGCAGGTGTTGATCATGAGTCGACACAACCTGCGTGCGCCCCTCGCCAATAACGGTAGCGTGCTGGAACAATCCACGCCGAACAAATGGCCAGAGTGGGATGTACCTGGTGGACAATTGACCACCAAAGGTGGCGTGCTCGAGGTGTACATGGGCCATTACATGCGCGAATGGCTGGCCGAGCAGGGGATGGTCACCGCCGGGGAATGTCCGCCGTCTGATGCGGTGTATGCTTACGCCAACAGTCTGCAACGTACCGTGGCGACGGCGCAGTTCTTTATCACCGGCGCGTTCCCTGGCTGTGATGTCCCGGTTCATCATCAGGAAAAAATGGGCACTATGGACCCGACCTTCAACCCGGTGATCACCGATTCCTCGGCGGCGTTCAGCCAGCAGGCGGTGAAGGTGATGGCAGAAGAGCGGCAGAAGATGAATCTCGACGACAGCTACAAGCTGCTGGAGAAGATCGTCGATTATCAGAACTCGCCATCCTGCAAAGAGAAAAAAGTCTGTTCGCTGAGCGATGATAAAGACACCTTCAGCGCACCGTTTGAGAAAGAGCCAGGCGTGTCCGGGCCGCTGAAAATCGGTAACTCGCTAGTGGACGCCTTCACGCTGCAATACTACGAAGGGTTCCCGCTCGATCAGGTGGCGTGGGGGGAGATCAAAACCGATCAGCAATGGCGTGTGCTGTCAGAGTTGAAAAACGGCTATCAGGACAGTCTGTTTACCTCGCCGGAGGTGGCGCGCAACGTGGCAGCACCGTTGGTGAAATACATTGATAAAACGCTGGTAACCGATGCCAACAAAGCGGCGAAACTCACGCTGCTGGTGGGGCACGATTCCAACATTGCGTCGCTGTTAATGGCGCTGGATTTCAAACCCTATCAGCTGCATGACCAGTACGAACGCACCCCGATTGGCGGCAAAATCGTCTTCCAGCGCTGGCACGATACCCGCGGCAATCGTGAACTGATGAAAATTGACTATGTCTATCAGAGTAGCAAACAGCTGCGTAACGCCGATGTGCTGACCCTGCAAGCCCCGCCGCAGCGCGTGACGCTGGAACTGAAAGGCTGCCCGGTGGATGCAGACGGTTTCTGTCCGGTAGATAAATTCAATGCGGTATTAAATAACGCGGCAAAATAAATGCAGGCTCCCCCGCAGGGCGGGGGAGTTGTTGGCTTAGACGTTTTTACGTTCGATAGTTTGTTCGCCCCAGAACAGCGCGTCTTTATCGGTTTTTTCAAAGGCGCGCGTCAGCACTTCATCGCTGCCTTCCTCCCAGATTTTCTCCGCCAGTTTTTCATCGTACTTCGCCACTTCAAAAATGGCTTCAGCGATTTCTGGCGAGGTATTTCGCAAGCTGGCCCATTCGCCCACGCGATGTGCTTTGGATTCCTGTGTTGGCATATCACTCCTCCTTACAGAAGATTACGCTTTAAATTTCACGGCCAAATTGGCAACGTGTTCACCCTGATAGCGAGCAATTGACAGCTCTTCCTGGCTTGGCTGACGGGAACCGTCCCCGCCTGCAATGGTGGTAGCGCCATACGGCGTGCCGCCGCGTACTTGAGAAACGTCAAACAGTTCCTGTGCGGCATAGCCAATTGGCACAATAATCATCCCGTGATGGGCAAGGGTGGTCCAGGTGGAGGTAATGGTTTGTTCCTGGCCGCCGCCGGTGCCGGTCGAACTGAACACGCTGGCGAGCTTGCCGTACAGTGCACCCGAGGCCCACAGGCCACCGGTTTGATCGAGGAAGGTGCGCATTTGCCCGGCCATATTGCCGAAGCGGGTCGGGGTGCCGATGATAATGGCATCGTAATCAGCCAGCTCCTGCGGCGTGGCAACCGGGGCGGTATGCGTTTTCCCGCCAGCTTTGGCGAACACTTCCGCCGACATGGTTTCCGGCACGCGTTTCACCGTCACATCCACGCCATCCACCCTGTTCGCACCTTCCGCAACGGCTTGCGCCATTGTTTCGATGTGTCCGTACATGGAATAAAAAAGAACCAGAATTTTTGCGTTTCCACTCATAGCCTTATTCTCCGTAATGACACTGTGTTTTAGCCCAATACTTCTGAAAGTGTTGGTCACAGAGTGGCTGTGGTCAACTTTGAGACCCAGATAAACGCAGAGTAACGTGCAGACACCTTTCTTTTCACATGAAACCCTGTTTCACAATTTTCATACAACATGATCTGTCTACGCTATTCGTGCTGTAACAGGCCGCAACAATTTCTCACCTTTATTATTCACAAAGCGAATTTTTCTCATGTGAAACATTTCGCAAAATTATCTTAAATCAAATTTTACCCTATCCCGTACGTCTAAAATCACCCCGCTTAGCTGGCCATCACCAGGATAAAAGGAATTTTTGTTTGTAAGGTGTCAACCCCGGTTTCAGCTCAAGGACATTTGTACTGATACTCCTTCGACCTTTAAATAATGATCTGATGGTAATTTAATGAAATTTATAGTGCCTGCTTGTCTGTTTTTCACTGCTATTGTTCCTTCCGCCTATGCGTTAACGGGGACCGATCTTGATGCGGCAAATGATTATTTTACGTTGCATCCAGAAATTCAAAAAATCGCCCCCTATGTTTACAACGAAGTAATGAAAAAAAATTCCCTTCAGGAAGCCAATACTTATTTGTCGGGCAATAAGCCATGGAACCCTGCAACAAATGGTTATTTGACCTTAGGTCAGATTACACTCAGCACAACCCATAGCGTGCCAATGGTCAATCTTGAACCGTCAATCACGCAGCCAGTTTCTGCTCCCGATCCTGATACCCATAGCAACATAGATAACCCGATTGCGCCGTTAAAGAGCACGCTGCCTGAGGTACAAAAATCCGATGATGCTGAGAATGGGCTCATTACGCAAAACCAACGTCAAATTGCGAAAACCGAGGAGGGTGTTGAACTGAATCAGGAGGCGATTAAACGCACCCGTGAAGTGGTCACTGCAAATAGCAATGCGATTGTTCAGGATGAAAAAGAAATCGAAAAGAATCAGGAAGGTCTTAAGCAAACTCATGACCAAATCCAGCGCACGCGCGAAGCGATAGCAGACAATAGCAGCCACCTTGCTGATAACAGTCATGAGATTGACCGCAACCATAAAGGTATTGCGCAAAACCAGGATGCGATTGTGAAAAATGGCGATGCCATAAAGCAGGATGAAAAATTAATCGTTAATAACCAAACGGCAATTGCTCAAAACCATCGTGATATCGATATTAACGGAAATAACATCGAAACCGTTCATTCGGAAGTCCGCGCAACGCAAACCCAGGTCTCAAGTAATACCGCGCAAATTAACAAGCTGAATAACAATTTCAGCAACCTGAAGTCTGAAGTCGACAGTAATAAACGCGATGCGGCGGCCGGGGCCTCCGGGGCCATGGCTCAGGCGAATATTCCTCAGGTCATTCAGGGGCAAACCTTCTCCGTCGGCGCGGGTATAGGTGGTTACGAAGGCGAAAACGCCGTTGCGGTAGGGATGTCGGCGCGCGTATCGCAAAGCGTCATTGTTAAAGCCTCGGTGTCAGACGATACCCAACAAAATGTCGGCTATGGCGCAGGCGTATCAATCGGTTGGTAATCCATTTCTATCGGGGCTAATCAGCCCGACATAAACAAAACTCCGTCCGAAACGGAAATAAAAAGAGTGAATGATGATGAGCATGAAGTCTGTCGTGTTAGGTTTCCTGTTGGCTGGAACCTCGTTGATCTGCCAGGCGGCAACCCATATGTCGCACAGTTATCAAGGCTATGGGGTCAGTTTTCGCGTGGATAATGGTTATTTCGCCTACCTGGATGATAAGCCGTGTGCGCTGGATGAGAAAACGTCCAACGCTACCGTTTACAGCTCCGGTTTATACCAGGTGATTGTTTATAAAACAGGAAAAGTGGCGCTAATGAAGCAAGGCGTTTACGTCGGGAATTTACACGGCTGACGTTGGGGCAGTCCATTGGTGAAAACACCCCTTAATTCAGTCAGTTGAACGTGACGGCAAGCGGCAGTTGTCCTGTAGCAAAATGACACACTTTCTTGTGCGAATTTTTCATAAGCCATAAGAGTCGCTTATGCGTCGCGGAGCGGCAAACTCATACTTTCCGCTGAGCGCATGTTGCAGGATATTACCGTCTGCTGGAGGAATCATGAGCTTCCACTAAGCTTAGTTCCACGCGGCAACGAACAGGGTGTTGCCCTGAGGTCGCGCAGTGGAATCTTCCACACTCACGTAATGCAATATGATGTCTGACCAATTGATTGGAGGTCCGTAATGGCAAACCATCGTGGCGGTTCCGGCAATTTTGCCGAAGACCGTGATAGAGCATCAGAAGCAGGTCGTAAAGGTGGCCAGCACAGCGGGGGGAACTTTAAAAACGATCCTCAACGCGCCTCTGAAGCGGGCAAAAAAGGGGGTAAGAACAGCCACGGCAGCAATCGTAATAGCTAGTGGTCTGACGCCGTATGATGTGGCGACCTGAGCCCATCAATCCCCGCCGCCGGGTTAACCCGGCGGTTTTTTCATTTCTGGTGGTTGCAGAGCCTGGCGGGAATCTGCAAACTGACGGGCTGAATGTCATCCCGGCGGTGTTATGTCCTTTCTGTCTCGCTATCAATTCTCGATAAAACCTCAGGAAGCGCTCCTGATTGTGATCACCATGTTCTGGGGCGGTACTTTCCTCGCGGTGCAATATGCCGTGACGCTGAGCGATCCCTTCTTCTTTGTTGGCCTGCGTTTTGCGACCGCGGCGCTGGCGGTGGGTGTACTGTCCTGGCGTACGCTTGGCGGATTAACCCGGCTTGAGCTGAAAGCAGGGGTGGTCATCGGCATTGCCATTGCGTTTGGCTACAGCCTGCAAACCTGGGGCTTACAGTCCATCTCCAGCAGTAAATCCGCCTTTATTACCGCGATGTACGTTCCGCTGGTGCCATTACTGCAATGGCTGTGCCTCGGGCGCATGCCGGGTTTGATGTCCTGCATTGGGATAGCGCTGGCGTTTATCGGCCTGATGTTGCTGGCCGGGCCGGACGGTAATGTGTTGGCGCTGGGCGCAGGGGAAATCATTACCCTCGCGGGTGCGTTGGCCATCGCGGCAGAAATCATTTTAATCAGCGCCTGGGCCGGGAAGGTCGATGTGCGTCGGGTGACGGTGGTTCAACTGGCGACCGCCTCACTGGTGGCTTTCACCATGATGGTGCCTGCGGGTGAATCGGTGCCGTCCTTTTCACCGGGTCTGCTGGCGGTGGCGCTGGGGTTAGGCATTTTCAGCGCCATTATTCAGGTGGTGATGAACTGGGCCCAGCGCAGCGTGTCCCCGACCCGGGCGACGGTCATTTATACTGGTGAGCCGGTGTGGGCGGGTATTTTTGGTCGTATGGCGGGCGAGCGTTTACCGATGCTGGCCCTGCTCGGCGCGGCATTTATCATCGCGGGCGTACTGGTCAGCGAACTCAAATTCAAAAAGAAAAAAGCGTTATCGCCGGTGACGGAAGAGGCGGAAAACAAATGTACGGCGCAGGAATAAGGAGAGCGTGATGGGGCAGAAAACCGGAAAACGTAGCCAGGCGGTGAGTGCCAAACGAGAAGCCATTCTGACGGCGGCGCTGAACACCTTCTCACAATTCGGCATTCATGGTACCCGTCTGGAGCAGGTGGCGGAGCAGGCGGGAGTGTCAAAAACCAATCTGCTCTACTACTACCCGTCGAAAGAAGCGCTGTATGTTGCGGTGATGCGCAATATCCTCGATATCTGGCTGGCCCCGCTGCGTGCCTTTCGCCAGGAGTTCACCCCGCTGGTGGCGATTGGTGAATACATTCGCCTTAAGCTGGAAGTTTCCCGCGATCATCCGGAAGCTTCACGGCTGTTCTGCCTTGAGATGTTACAGGGTGCGCCGCTGTTAATGGCGGAGCTAACAGGGGATTTGAAATCATTGGTCGATGAAAAATCGGCGATTATTTCAGCCTGGGTCAGCGAGGGAAAACTGGCCCCGATCGACCCCAATCACCTGATCTTTATGATTTGGGCCGCCACCCAGCACTACGCGGATTTTTCCACGCAGGTGGAGGCGGTCACCGGTAAAACGCTGCGCGATGAAACCTTCTTTCAGCAAACGGTGGAGAACGTGCAGCGCATGATAATCGAAGGGATCCGCCTGCGTTAACGTGGGGGGAAAACGCAGCTCACATCGCCTTCTTCACAGCTGAGGGTGCTCTTCAGTAGCTCGGTGCGCTCGCGGGTTTTGTCAGTCATACACTGGGCGTGAACCATCGGGGCGACGGATGCGCCGTCAGCGCCAGAGGTTAAAAATGCGCAGTCGGCATCACGAAAGGCAATCCATGCATTTTGCGCGGCTTTGAGCTGGGTTTTCTGCGTCTCGGTGGCGAGTTTCATCGCCTCTTTGTAAGTCTGATTCAGGAGATCATCCTGCTTTTTATAGTCGTTGCTGGCGCAGGCGTTAAGTGCGGCCTGTGAGGTGGCATTGTCACAGTCTTCCGCCAGAACGGAGGTGCTGATAAGCAGTGCGGCAGCGGCGATAATACTCAGTTTCATCGTGTTTTCTCCAAAAAAAAGCCCGGTGGCGCTGGCGCGTACCGGGCCTACAGGGGCGCGTTGCCCCTAATAAATCACAACCTTAACCGATTGTCATCAGGCTGGCGTTACCGCCCGCCGCCGCGGTGTTGACGCTCAGCGATCGTTCCACGTACAGACGCTCCAGCAGCAGATTGGTTTCGCCGCGGGCGAAGCCCTGCACGGAGATGATTGCCCCGTCGCGGGCCGCCACCTGCTGGCACAGCTCGCGCAGCTGATCGGAGTCGCCGTGGTAGATAACCGCGTCAAAATCTTCCCCGGTAATCTGCTCGCGTTTAGCGAAACGAATGCGCTCGCTCACCGCTTTCGGCAACTGTTTAACCAGCGTGTGGTGCAGGCTTTCATCCGGCCACAGCACTTCGCTGCCGACGGCAGTCACGGCGGCGAGTTGCGTCAGCACATCATCTTCGTTATCCGCCAGACACAGCACGCGTTCGCGCGGCATCAGCGTCCAGCTGTTGCGTTCTCCGGTCGGGCCCGGCAGCAGACGCTGGGTGCCCGCCTGGGCCAGTTCGCCGTAACGATCGCACAGGGCTTTCAGCGCTGGACGGCTGCCAGCCCACTCGCGCAGCGCGACCAGAGGCTGTTCGAGCAGCGTTTTCAGCTGCGCATCAACCGGGTGATCGGCATCCTGACGGTTGAGGGTGGTGAGTAGCGCATCGTCCGGGCGGCTCGACAGCAGGCGATACAGATACATCGGTCCCCCGGCTTTTGGCCCGGTGCCGGATAATCCTTCCCCGCCAAACGGTTGTACCCCGACTACCGCCCCGACCATGTTGCGGTTGACGTACAGGTTGCCGACGTGAGCGCTGCCGGTGACCTGGGCGATGGTTTCGTCGATACGGGTATGCACCCCCAACGTCAGGCCGTAGCCGGAGGCGTTAATCTGCGAGACCAGCGCGTTCAGTTCGTTGCGACGATAGCGGACCACGTGCAGCACCGGCCCGAACACCTCTTTTTGCAGCTCATCGAAGCTGTCCAGTTCGATAAGCGTTGGCGGCACAAACGTGCCGTGCGCCCATTCCCAGCGATCGTCGCTGTTATCGCGCACCGCCTGGAATACCGGACGGCCTTTCGCACGCAGGGTCTGAATGTGACGTTCGATATTGCCTTTCGCTTCGGCATCAATCACTGGGCCGATATCGGTGGTCATGCGGCCTGGATTACCCATCCGGCATTCCGCCATCGCGCCTTTCAGCATGGTCAGGGTGTGGTCGGCAATTTCATCCTGTAAGCACAGAACGCGCAGGGCTGAGCAGCGCTGTCCGGCACTGTCGAACGCCGAGGCCACCACGTCCACCACCACCTGTTCGGTCAGGGCTGACGAGTCGACGATCATCGCGTTCATGCCGCCGGTTTCGGCGATCAGCGGCGTCGGACGCCCCTGCGGATCGAGCCGGCTGGCGATGTTGCGTTGCAGCAGGGTGGCCACGTCGGTGGAACCGGTAAACATCACCCCGCGCACGCGGCTGTCGGAGGTCAACTGCGCCCCGACGGTTTCGCCCCGGCCCGGCAGCAGTTGCACCACGCCTGCGGGTACGCCCGCTTCCAGCAGAATGTTGATCCCTTGGGCAGCAATCAGCGGCGTTTGCTCCGCCGGTTTGGCCAGCACGCTGTTCCCGGCGGCGAGGGCGGCGGCAATTTGTCCGGTGAAAATCGCCAGCGGGAAGTTCCACGGGCTGATACACACCACCGGGCCCAGTGGGCGATGGGTTTCGTTGGCGAAATCGTCGCGCACCTGCCCGGCGTAGTAATGCAGGAAATCGACCGCTTCACGCACTTCGGCGATGGCGTTGCTAAAGGTTTTGCCCGCTTCGCGCACCAGAATGCCCATCAACTGCTGCATCTGGCCTTCCATTATTACCGCGGCGCGTTCCAGAATCGCGGCGCGCTCCTGCGGCGGGGTGGCGAACCAGATAGGCGCATTGTTCACCGCGTTGGTGAGGGCCTGCTCCACTTCGCGCTCGGTGGCATCCCGGGTGTAACCGACCACATCTTTTGGCTCTGCCGGGTTGATAACCGGCTGCATATCACCCTCTTCGGTCGGCTGTTCCAGAATCGGCAAAGCCCGCCATTTATGCAGGGCGCTATTGAGCAGCGATGAAGAAAGCGACGCCAGACGGTGTTCATTCGCCAGATCCAGCCCGGCAGAGTTGTCTCGACCTTCGCCGTACAAATCGCGCGGCAACGGGATTTTCGGATGCGGCAGCCCGGTCTGGCCTTCCTGTTGAGCGAGTTTTTCCACCGCGCTGACCGGGTCGGCGACCAGCTCATCCAGCGGCAGGGTGGTGTCGGCGATGCGGTTAACAAACGAAGTGTTGGCCCCGTTTTCCAGCAGACGACGCACCAGATACGCCAGCAGCGTTTCGTGGGTGCCCACCGGGGCATAAATACGGCACGGACGGTTCAGTTTGCCCTCGGCAATTTTCCCGACCACCTGATCGTACAGCGGTTCGCCCATGCCGTGCAGGCACTGGAACTCATACTGGCCTGGATAATAATTCTGGCCTGCCAGCTGATAAATCGCCGCCAGGGTATGGGCGTTATGGGTGGCGAACTGCGGATAAATCAGGTTCGGCACCGCCAGCAGTTTTTTGGCGCAGGCGAGGTAGGACACGTCGGTATACACCTTGCGGGTATACACCGGATAACCTTCGAGGCCATCCATCTGCGCGCGTTTGATTTCGCTGTCCCAGTACGCGCCTTTTACCAGACGGATCATCAGGCGACGACGGCTGCGGGTGGCGAGGTCGATCAGGTAGTCAATCACGAACGGACAGCGCTTCATGTAGGCCTGAATCACGAAGCCGATGCCGTTCCAGCCCGCCAGTTCTGGCTCGAAGCACAGTTTTTCCAGCAGATCGAGGGAGATCTCCAGGCGATCGGCTTCTTCGGCGTCAATGTTGATGCCGATATCGTACTGGCGTGCCAGCAGAGTCAGGGATTTCAGACGCGGGTAAAGTTCTTCCATCACCCGATCATACTGGGCGCGGCTGTAGCGCGGGTGCAGCGCCGACAGCTTAATGGAAATCCCCGGGCCTTCATAAATCCCGCGCCCGTTGGAGGCTTTCCCAATCGCGTGGATCGCCTGCTGATAAGAGACCATATACGCCTGCGCATCGGCGGCGGTCAGCGCGGCTTCGCCAAGCATATCGTAGGAGTAGCGGAAGCCTCTGTCTTCGAGCTTACGAGCGTTAGCCAGCGCTTCGGAGATGGTTTCCCCGGTGACGAACTGTTCGCCCATCAGACGCATCGCCATGTCCACGCCTTTGCGGATCAGCGGCTCGCCGCTCTTACCAATGATGCGGTTCAGGGATCGCGACAGGCTGGCTTCGTTATGGGTCGACACCAGCTTGCCGGTGAACAACAGGCCCCAGGTGGCGGCGTTCACGAACAGCGACGGGCTGCGGCCAATGTGTGACTGCCAGTTGCCGTTGCTGATTTTGTCGCGGATCAGCGCATCGCGGGTGGCTTTGTCAGGGATACGCAGCAGCGCTTCGGCCAGGCACATCAGCGCCACGCCTTCCTGTGAAGAGAGGGAAAATTCCTGTAACAGACTCTGTACCATGCCCGCGCGACCGCTGGCGGTTTTCTGGTTACGCAGTTTTTCCGCCAGCTGATAGGCCAGCTTGTGCGCCTCTTCGGCCACGTTTTGCGGCAGACGAGCCTGCTCCAGCAGCATGGGCACTGCGTCGGTTTCGGCCCGACGCCAGGCGGCGGTGATCGCCGACCGGGTCACCGACTGCGGCAGGATCTGCTCGGCAAATTCGAGGAACGGCTGCGGCGTTTCCTCAACCTGAATGACGCCTTCGTCACTTTCATTTGCCGCACCAGACAGCAGGGCAGGCAGTTCCGGTAACGCTTCGTCGTTTTCCAGCTTTTCCAGATAATTAAAGATCGCTTGTTTAATCAGCCAGTGCGGCGTGCGGTCAATGCGGGTTGCCGCGCTTTTAATACGTTCGCGCGTGGCGTCGTCCAGTTTTACGCCCATGGTGGTGCTGCCCATGCCAGTTACTCCCATTGTTCTTTGCTGCTGCGTTATTGAGTTGCACAGAAATATCTATCATGTTGCAACTTTGTGCAACCATGTTAAGTGTGACCTGACCAGCAATCAGGAAAAGCAATGACCTGTTAAATCTTTTTAACATTGAAAAATGAACATCGTTATTGTGAAGAAGCCTGGTTTTATGCGGCGCTTAACACTTTTGCAGGGTGCAACCGATAAAAGCGTGAGCGAGTGCAACCTATAGGAAATTGATCCTGTTGGCGGGATGTATTATCTGTAAATGCAGTGTTAAATCGTTTGTGAATAAATTCCGCATACGGCAGGATACGCACCGGCCGTAGCTAAGAACCCGATACTTCGTTCCGGTAAAGGGAAAAAAACAGCGTTATTCTGGAGATTATTAATGGCTATCAGCACACCGATGATGGTGACCTTTCTGGTTTATATATTTGGCATGATCCTGATTGGGTTTATTGCATGGCGTAATACCAAAAATTTCGATGACTACATTTTAGGTGGCCGCAGCCTGGGCCCTTTTGTTACCGCGCTGTCTGCCGGTGCGTCCGATATGAGCGGCTGGCTGTTGATGGGGTTGCCGGGCGCGATTTTCATCTCCGGGATTTCCGAAAGCTGGATTGCCATTGGCCTGTGCGTCGGGGCATGGATTAACTGGAAACTGGTGGCCGGGCGTCTGCGCGTGCATACCGAAGTCAACAACAACGCCCTGACGCTGCCGGACTACTTCACCGGTCGCTTCGAAGATAAAAGCCGTGTGCTGCGTATTATCTCCGCGCTGGTGATCCTGCTGTTCTTCACCATCTATTGTGCATCCGGCATTGTGGCGGGGGCGCGTCTCTTTGAAAGCACCTTCGGCATGAGCTACGAAACCGCACTGTGGGCTGGAGCGGCGGCAACGATTCTCTACACCTTCGTCGGTGGCTTCCTGGCCGTGAGCTGGACGGACACCGTGCAGGCGAGCCTGATGATTTTCGCCCTGATCCTGACCCCGGTGATTGTGATTATCACCGTCGGTGGCTTCGGCGATTCGCTGGAAGTGATTAAGCAAAAGAGCATCGAAAACGTCGACATGCTCAAAGGCCTGAATTTCGTGGCGATTATCTCGCTGATGGGCTGGGGCCTGGGCTACTTCGGTCAGCCGCACATTCTGGCGCGTTTCATGGCGGCGGATTCTCACCACAGCATCGTGCATGCGCGTCGGATCAGTATGACGTGGATGATTTTGTGTCTGGCGGGTGCGGTCTCGGTGGGCTTCTTCGGTATCGCCTTCTTTAATACGCACGCTGACCTGGCAGGGGCAGTGAACCAGAATGCCGAGCGCGTGTTTATCGAACTGGCGCAAATTCTGTTTAATCCGTGGATTGCCGGCATTCTGCTGTCGGCGATTCTGGCGGCGGTGATGTCGA
This sequence comes from Scandinavium lactucae, assembly GCF_033843265.1. NCBI lineage: Bacteria > Pseudomonadati > Pseudomonadota > Gammaproteobacteria > Enterobacterales > Enterobacteriaceae > Scandinavium > Scandinavium lactucae. The sequence continues at coordinate 758,306 of NZ_JAWXRD010000040.1, read as the reverse complement.
CCCTGAGCTGTCAGCTGCTGGTGTGTTCCAGTGCGATTACCGAAGACCTGTACAAAGCGTTCCTGCGTAAAGGTGCCAGCCAGAAAGAGCTGGTCTGGGTGGGCCGTCTGATGGTGCTGGTGGTCGCGCTGGTAGCGATTGCTCTGGCAGCAAACCCGGAAAACCGCGTGCTGGGCCTGGTGAGCTACGCCTGGGCCGGTTTCGGGGCGGCGTTTGGCCCGGTAGTGTTGTTCTCGGTGTTGTGGTCACGCATGACCCGCAACGGAGCACTGGCGGGAATGGTGATTGGGGCTGTAACCGTTATCGTCTGGAAACAGTTCGGTTGGTTGGGTCTGTATGAAATCATCCCTGGCTTTATCTTTGGCAGCATCGGGATCGTGGTCTTCAGCCTGTTGGGCAAAGCCCCGTCGGCGACGATGCAACAACGCTTTGCCGAAGCGGATGCGCATTACCATTCAGCGCCTCCGTCACGCTTACAGCCGGAATAAGCTTCCCTCCTTCACAAGCCCGCGTCAGCGGGCTTTTTGCTTGCTAATTGCCTGAAAATGCGCTGATATCTTCCAGCAAAAAAACAATGAGGATAGCAGGCAATGACAAGCAAAATGAAAATGGGATCCGCTGCCATCGCGTTGGCGTTCGCCCTCAGCGGTTGCACGGCACCATCGCAAAAATCAGTCGCAGACATGCAAAGCTGTAAAGCGGACAACCAGATGCAGCAAACCACGCTGTTCTTCGGCCTGAGCCGCCCGGCCGGGAAAGACATTACGGCCCAGGAGTGGCAGCAGTTTGTTGATAACGACGTGACGCCGCGCTTCAAAGATGGCCTGACGGTGTTTGATGCGCGCGGACAGTGGCTCGGCAACAACGGCACGGTGGCGCGTGAGCAGAGCAAGGCGCTGATGCTGATTCATGGCAAGGATGCGCAGAGCGAAAGCAATATCGAAGCCCTGCGTGGGGTCTATAAATCCCGCTTTGCGCAGGAGTCGGTAATGCGCGTTGACCAGCCGGTGTGCGTGCAGTTCTAAAGCAAACGGCGGGAAATCCCCTGAGGGACTCCCGCTAATTATCAGTAAACCAGCATCATGGATGTATTTCGCTGGGTCTGTAGTCCTAACGATTCACCCAGTGACGTTCTGGCATTTCATTCTGGTGAATGCCTGTATCCCAACATTACACCTTATCAGCCCAACCATGGGCTTCATTGATAAAGTGCTGTACCGCGCTTGAACGCTCATCAATCCTGGAAATCAATAACAACTCACTCACCATTTCCGGTTGGGCTAAGGGCACAATCCGTATACCAGGCATGGTTAAACCCGTGACTGTTTCAGGCACGATACTCAATCCAATCCCTGCGGCGACCAACCCGGGAATACTCATCAACGACGGGACGTACATTATGTTCTCGGGATGCAAGTGATTTTGTCGGCACGCCTGTAGGGTGTGTGAGGTCAGGCCGATGCCCGCGGCGTCTTGCAAAAACACGAATTTCTCATGGCGCAACGTCGACAGGTCGCCCGTAAAACTCTCCGCCAGTTCATGGTTGTCCGGGATGAGCAGAACCAGCCTGGACTGGCTGAATTGATGGGTCCGCAGACGGTCGGGGAGGTGATCTTTAAACACCCTGGCAAATGCCAGGTCGAGTGTGTGGTTCAGCAACATGTCGAATTGCGCGCTAATACCCGCGTCCACCAACGACACTTTGACCTCAGGGAAGGTGCTGAAGTAATGGCGCAGTAATTGCGGCAGGTGAGCCTCGAACAACGCTGAGTGATAACCGATATTGATCTCGCCCACCTCTCCACGCCGGGCTCGCCCGGCAGCGGCTATCGCCAGTTTACTGGACTCGATCGACTGCCGCGCATGTGTCAAAAACGCCTCGCCGGCAGCGGTCAATACCACCCCCCGGTTTTCCCGGCGAAACAGAGCCAGACCCAGCTCGGACTCCAGTGTTCGCATTAATTGGCTCAGTGCTGGTTGCGCAATGCCCAATTGTTCGGCCGCTTTGCTGAAGTGCTGCAATTCAGCGGCGACGGTGAAGGCTTTCAAATGACGCAGTTCCATAGTCCACCTTAATAAGGTTAGCTTATCGATTTATCGTAATTTTCATAATTATTCTGAAGAGGGGATGCGCTAATGTCTATTTACTTCGACGTTTCTTGCCCGCACTTATGCCGGAACGGAGTTGTATGGAAATCCTACCTGCACGCATAAAAATAAAGGACAAATACCTCTATGAACACAACAAGTAATGAGAGTCATGATTTACGCATGCCCCGAAAAGCAGTCACCGCCGCAACCATTGGCACTGCTTTGGAATGGTTTGACTTCACGCTATATGGCGCGGTATCGGCCACCATTCTACCTAAACTGTTTTTCCCGGCGATGGAGCCGACCGCTGGACTGCTCGCTTCGCTTGCAACCTTCGGTGTTGGCCTGGCTGCTCGCCCGCTGGGGGCGATTACCTGTGGCTACCTCGGTGACAAATTGGGCCGCCGCAACCTGATGCTAGCTACCGTGACCCTGATGGGGCTGGCATCAGTACTGATGGGGCTGTTGCCGACTTATGCGCAGGCTGGCATTTGGGCACCGATCCTTCTTGTGCTGCTGCGAATTATTCAAGGCTTCGCACTGGGCGGTGAGTCCACCGGGGCACAACTGATGGCGCTGGAGCACGCATCTCCAGACCGACGCGGACGTTATTCTGGTTTGCTCGGCTTGTGTTCACCCATGAGTCAGATATTGGCCAACGGCGTACTGATGGGGCTGGCCGCGACACTTTCAAGCGAACAATTCGAAAGCTTCGGATGGCGAATTCCCTTCGTCATGAGTTTCGTACTGGTGGTGGTGGCAGTCTTTATCCGGCTGAAAGTCGATGAAACCCCGGCGTTCATCGCCTTGAAAAAGGCCCCGGAGAAGCAGGAAAAAAGCCCGCTCAAATCTGCGGTGGGCAGTCACTACAAAACCATCCTGCGCCTGATGTTTTTCTTCTGCTCGCCAGCCGCACTGTTCTATCTGATAGTGATCTTCTCTCTCAGCTATCTGACCAAGCACCTGGGCTTTAGTCAGTCGACAGGCTTTATGTCATTGATGGTGGCAAACATGTGTGCGATTTTCGGCGCGCTGGCGGGGGGGTATTTGTCAGACCGTTGGGGCCGTAAAAAGGCGCTGGCGTTTGGTTCATGCATGACATTGCTGATCCTGTTCGTCTATTTCCCGATTCTTAACACGCTAAACGTCGCCGCGATCATGGCAATCATGGGGTTATTCTTGGGCTTCACTCAGTTTCAGAGCGGCATCCAGCCAGTGGCCTTCGCTGAAGCGTTCCCGACCCAGGTTCGTTATTCGGGTTCCGCACTGGCCTACACCGGGGCGAACCTGATTATCGGGGGGCCGATGCCAATGATTGCCGTGTGGTTGATGAGTCAGTCGCACAACTCGCCGTGGCCTTTAGTGACGCTATGCGCGGTAATTAATCTGATCTCGCTGGCCATGATCCTCATCGGTCCTGAAACCCGTGGCATCAACCTGAATACCGTTTCGGCACCCGACTCGGAGGCTACTGCTGCTCCAGCCATCTTTTCAAATAACACATTAGGACGACCATGAACCGCACCGTCTTTATTCTTAACGGCCCTAACCTGAACTTGCTGGGGCGTCGTGAACCGCACATTTATGGACACACCACGCTCGAGCAGATACGTCAGCGCAGTGAACGACTGGCCGGGGAACTTGATTTGGTATGTGATTTCCGCCAGACCAACCATGAAGGCGTGATGGTGGACTGGATTCAAGAAGCCTTTGAGGAGGGGGCTGCTGTGATTATCAACCCGGCCGGCTTGTCGTTTCATTCGATTCCGGTGCTCGACGCGCTGAAGGTGATCCACACGCCGCTGATTGAACTGCATTTGTCGAATATTCATGCACGGGATGCACTGCACCGACACTCAATCATGTCTGGTGCGGTCAACGCAGTGATTTGCGGCATGGGAGCAGAGGGGTATTCTTTGGCTATCCGGGCCATTGACGACCTGCTGCGTCGTCAGGTGGACCACAACTAATAATGCTCTTCGCGAGTGATGGCCCGGCGGTCTCTCGGCAGAATATTGCCAGAGCCGCCAGGCAGTTATCAGCTTACAGGAATAACCCGGCAAAGCTTGCCGACAGCAGACTCACCAGCGTCGCGCCGTACACCAGGCGCAGACCAAAGCGGGACACCGCGTTGCCTTGTTTCTCGTTCAGCCCCTTAATCGCCCCCGCCACAATGCCGATAGAGGCAAAGTTCGCGAACGACACCAGGAACACCGACAGGATCCCTAAGCCGCGCGGCGTCATCTGGGCGGCAATTTTTTGCAGCTCGATCATCGCCACAAACTCATTGGCCACCAGTTTGGTCGCCATGATGCTGCCCGCGTTCAGCGCATCGCTCAGCGGAATACCAATCAGCCACGCCAGCGGATAGAAGACGTACCCGAGGATCTGCTGGAAGCTCAGGCCGAATACCGTGGAGAACAGCGCGTTCACCGCGCTAATCAGGGCAATAAAACCGATCAGCATCGCCAGAATAATCATCGCCACTCTGAAACCGGCGAGAATATATTCGCCAAGCATTTCAAAGAAACTCTGCGATTCGTGCAGCTTCTCGAGTTTAATTTCCGCTTCGGCATCCGGGCGCGTCGGGTTAATCACCGACAGGATAATGAAGGTGCTGAACATATTGAGGATCAGCGCCGCGACCACATATTTCGCGTCGAGCATAGTCATGTACGCACCGACAATCGACAGCGATACCGTCGACATCGCGGTGGCTGCCATGGTGAACAGACGCCGAGAGGAGAGGTCGGAGAGCACGCCTTTGTAGGCAATAAAGTTTTCCGATTGTCCGAGGATAATCGAACTCACTGCGTTAAAGGATTCCAGCTTGCCCATGCCGTTGACCTTCGACAGCAGCGTGCCAATGACCCGAATGAAAATCGGCAAAATACGCCAGTGCTGGAGAATACCGATCAGCGCAGAAATAAAGATAATCGGGCACAGCACGCCTAAGAAAATAAACGCCAGACCTTTATCGCTCATGCCCCCGAAGACAAAGTTGCTACCTTCAGCCGAGAATTTGAGCAGCGATTCAAAGACCCCCGAAACCGATTTAATCAGGACTAAACCGCTTTCGGCATGCAGGAAAAAGAACGCCAGCGCAATTTCAATAATAACGAGCTGCGCAATATAGCGAATACGGATTTTTTTGCGGTCAAAGCTGACCAGCCAGGCAAGGGCAAGGATAACCACCAGCGCCAGCAGGAAGTGAAGAATATTGGCCATTTCAGTCAATTTACAGGTAAACGGGAGGCATATTTAGCCACAGCGCAGCGGCAGCGTAAACGATTACCTGTTAATAAGCTTAGCGATTTTACTTCGCACGATAACGATAACCGCAGCAATCTTTTACAACCTGACATCATTCTCCGTATATTTCACTTGTGTTTCCTTGTGCCGTAATGATAATCACTATCACTCATATTTACGAAACTTTGCATCGATTGACTGCGGTTCACACTGAAGGGTTTCAGGCATGTTTGTTCCATTTCTCATTATGTTACGCGAAGGGCTGGAGGCAGCGCTGATTGTCAGCCTGATTGCCAGCTATCTGAAACGCACGCAGCGCGGCCGCTGGATTGGCGTGATGTGGATTGGCGTTGTGCTCGCCGCCGCCCTATGCCTGGGTCTGGGCATTTTCATCAACGAAACTACCGGTGAATTCCCGCAGAAAGAGCAGGAAATGTTCGAGGGAATCGTGGCGGTTATCGCGGTGTTGATCCTGACCTGGATGGTGTTCTGGATGCGCAAAGTGTCGCGCAATGTGAAGAAGCAGCTGGAAGAAGCGGTGGATACCGCGTTGCAGAAAGGTAATAACCACGGCTGGGCGCTGATCCTGATGGTCTTTTTCGCCGTGGCGCGTGAAGGCCTGGAGTCGGTGTTCTTCTTGCTGGCGGCCTTTCAGCAGGATCTCGGCATCTGGCCACCGCTTGGGGCGATACTGGGCCTGACGACCGCGGTGGTACTCGGCTTTATGATTTACTGGGGCGGCATTCGTCTCAATCTTGGGGCGTTCTTCAAATGGACTAGCCTGTTTATTTTGCTGGTGGCGGCCGGGCTGGCGGCGGGGGCGATCCGCGCCTTTCACGAGGCCGGTCTGTGGAACCATTTCCAGAACGTGGCGTTTGATTTCAGCCAGACGCTGTCCACCCACACGCTGTTCGGCACGCTGCTGGAAGGCATTTTCGGCTACCAGGAAGCGCCCAGCGTCAGCGAAGTGGCGGTGTACTTTATTTATCTGATCCCGGCGCTAGTGCTGTTCGCACTGCCGCCTCGCGCCGAAACGAGTCCTTCCCGGACGGCGTGATCGGCACAACAATGATTGGCTTTTAGTTACAACATACTTATTTAAAGGGATGGGTCATGACGATTAATTTCCGCCGTAGTGCGCTGCAGCTGGGCATGGCTGCGCTGTTTTCCTCCGCCTTTGCCGCGCAGGCCGCCGATATTCCGCAGGTGAAAGTCACGGTTACTGACAAACAGTGCGAGCCGATGAACATCACCGTCAATGCGGGCAAAACCCAATTCATCATCCAAAACCACAGCCAGAAAGCCCTGGAGTGGGAAATTCTTAAAGGGGTGATGGTGGTTGAAGAGCGTGAAAATATCGCGCCGGGATTCACTCAGAAAATGACCGCCAACCTGCAACCGGGTCAGTATGAAATGACCTGCGGCCTGCTGACTAATCCGAAAGGCACGCTGGTCGTTAAAGGCGCAGCCACGGCGGATGCGGCGAAAGCTAACGCCGTGCTGAGCCTCGGCGACGCGATTGCCGCCTATAAAACTTACGTTACCGCCCAAACGGCTGAACTGGTCAAAGGCACTCAGGCCTTTACCGACGCGGTGAAAGCGGGTGATATTGAAAAAGCCAAAGCCCTTTACGCCCCGACGCGTCAATACTACGAGCGTATCGAACCGATCGCGGAGCTGTTCTCTGACCTCGACGGCAGCATTGATGCCCGTGAAGACGATTACGAGAAGAAAGCGGAAGACCCGAAATTCACCGGGTTCCACCGTCTGGAGAAAGCCCTGTTTGGCGATAACTCCACCAAAGGGATGGACGGTTACGCGACCCAGCTGAATAGCGATGTGCAGGAATTGCAAAAACGTATCAGCGAACTGGCCTTCCCACCGTCAAAAGTGGTCGGTGGTGCCGCGGGTCTGATTGAAGAAGTCGCTGCCAGCAAAATTAGCGGGGAAGAAGATCGTTACAGCCACACCGATCTGTGGGATTTCCAGGCCAACGTTGATGGCGCACAAAAAATTGTCGACCTGCTGCGTCCTCAATTGCAGAAAGAAAACAGTGCCTTGCTGGCGAAAGTGGATGCCAACTTCAAAAAAGTCGATACCATCCTGGCGAAGTATAAGACCAAAGACGGCTACCAGACTTACGACAAGCTGACCAACGCTGACCGCAATGCGCTAAAAGGGCCTATCACCACGCTGGCGGAAGATTTGGCCCATCTGCGTGGGATCCTCGGACTGGACTAAGGCGTTATGGCACAGAATAAACCACACGATGTGACCGAGCCGTCTCGTCGTCGCTTACTGAAAAATATTGGCGCGCTGGGAGGCGCGCTGGCGCTGACCGGGGGATGTCCAGTCGCCCATGCGGCGAAACCGCAAAGCGCGCCGGGAACATTGTCGCCGGATGCCCGAATGGAAACTCAGCCGTTTCATGGGCTGCATCAGGCCGGTGTGTTGACCCCTCAGCAGGCGTCGATGATGCTGGTGGCCTTTGACGTGCTGGCGAGCGATAAGGCGGATCTCACGCGGCTGTTCAAACTGTTGACCGACCGCATTGCCTTCCTGACCACTGGCGGGCCTGCGCCGGATACGCCTAATCCACGCCTGCCACCGATGGATTCCGGTATTCTCGGGTCGTTTATCGCGCCGGATAATCTGACCATCACCGTGTCGGTGGGGCAGTCGCTGTTTGATGAGCGCTACGGCCTGGCCCCGTATGCACCGAAAAAACTCCAGCACATGACGCGTTTTCCCAATGATTCACTGGATGCGGCGCTGTGTCATGGGGACCTGCTGCTGCAAATCTGCGCCAACACCCAGGACACGGTCATTCATGCGCTGCGCGATATTATTAAGCATTCGCCGGACTTACTGAGCGTGCGCTGGAAGCGGGAAGGGTTTATCTCTGACCATGCCGCCCGCAGCAAAGGCAAAGAAACCCCGGTGAACCTGCTGGGCTTCAAGGATGGCACCGCCAACCCGGACAGCCACGACGCGAAGCTGATGGATAACATCGTGTGGGTCACGGAAGGGCAAGATGAACCGACGTGGGCCATCGGCGGATCCTATCAGGCGGTGCGGATAATCGCCTTCCACGTCGAGTTTTGGGACCGCACGCCGCTAAAAGAGCAGCAAACCATTTTCGGGCGCGATAAGCATTCCGGGGCCCCGCTTGGGATGCAGCACGAGCACGATGTCCCGGACTACGCTAAAGATCCTGATGGCGATGTGATTGCGCTCGATAGTCATATTCGACTGGCGAATCCCCGTACTCCGGAAACCGAATCCAGCCTGATGATGCGTCGCGGCTACAGCTATTCGCTCGGGGTGACCAACTCGGGTCAGTTGGAAATGGGGCTGCTGTTTGTCTGCTTCCAGCATGACCTGGAAAAAGGTTTTCTGGCGGTGCAGAAGCGGCTCAACGGCGAGGCGCTGGAGGAGTACATCAAGCCGATTGGCGGCGGGTACTTCTTTGTGTTGCCAGGGGTGAAAGACCGCGCCGGTTATCTCGCGCAGGGCCTGTTGGAAGCCTGATAATCTGTCCTGCCCGTCCGGGCAGGATAGTTTTGGTTGCTTGCAGGTAAAAAATATGTTGCATTTATGATAATTCATGATGTACTTATTACATCAGCGGTAGTTCCCGGCAGTGCGTGAAAGTCGTCACTTAGGAGATCGCGAATGGGTGGGTCCTGTACCGGACATAATAAATGTAAAACCAACCGCACCAGTCAGCGCGGAGGCCTCACCTCCGGCAGCGATTTCTTCGCCACAAAATTCCTCTCTTTTACACCAACCAATGAGTTCACCAACGATGTGATGCGCGGGGCGCGTAGTCGCGTCATCACGTCTATTCAACCGGCAAGCAATGGCTTAGAAGGAAGCCAAACCTCAGACGTTAGTGCGCATAATCGTGTCGAATCGGACACGTGTAATGTTGACCAACAACTCAAGGTGCTATCCATGGGAAGACAAAAAGCAGTGATCAAAGCTCGTCGTGAAGCAAAACGTGTGCTGAGACGGGATTCACGCAGTCATAAACAACGTGAAGAAGAATCGGTCACCTCGCTTGTGCAGATGAGTGGCGTAGAAGCAATTGGCATGGCAAGGGACAGTCGTGATCATTCTCCAATTGAAGCGCGCAATGACGCTCAGGCGCACTACCTGAATGCTATCGAGAGTAAACAGCTGATTTTCGCCACCGGCGAAGCGGGGTGTGGGAAAACCTGGATCAGCGCAGCGAAAGCGGCAGAGGCCCTTATTCATAAGGATGTGGAGAGGATAATCGTTACCCGTCCGGTTCTGCAGGCCGATGAAGATCTTGGTTTCTTACCCGGAGACATATCCGAGAAGTTCGCTCCGTATTTCCGCCCGGTCTATGACGTACTGGTCAGAAGGCTGGGGGCGTCCTTCATGCAATACTGCCTGCGCCCGGAGATTGGCAAGGTAGAGATCGCGCCGTTCGCCTACATGCGCGGACGTACATTCGAAAACGCGGTTGTGATTCTGGACGAGGCCCAGAACGTGACCGCAGCGCAAATGAAGATGTTCCTGACGCGCCTCGGGGAAAACGTGACGGTTATCGTCAATGGCGACATCACCCAGTGTGACTTACCGCGGGGCGTGGTGTCTGGCCTGAGCGATGCGCTGGCACGTTTTGAGGAGGACGATATGGTCGGTGTCGTTCGCTTTAACAAAGAGGATTGCGTGCGATCCGCGCTCTGCCAGCGTACGTTACACGCCTACAACTGAGTTTGGTTTGTCGATATCAAAGCCCGCGCATGCGGGCTTTGCTGTTTTTGGAATGTTTACCGCCTGATGGCGCTTCGCTTATCAGGCCTACGGGTTTTGTAGACCCGGTCGGGGATTCTCATCCCCCCTTGTCGGGAGAATATAAAAGAAAAAAGCCCGTACTTTCGTACGAGCTTTCATCTCGAATATGGCGGTGAGGGGGGGATTCGAACCCCCGATACGTTGCCGTATACACACTTTCCAGGCGTGCTCCTTCAGCCACTCGGACACCTCACCATATTGTTTCGCTGCCTGACCTCTCGGGGGCAACGGGGCGCTACTATAGGGAGTTGGATGAAAACGGTCAAGGATATTTTCTTGATTTTGATGCGTTCGGTTAAGCATTGAGCGCCTCTGCCGGTCATACGGGTTTTGTAGGCACGGTAAGCGTAGCGCCACCGGGCGACAGACGAAAAAAAAGCCCGCATTTGCATGCGAGCTCTTCTTTAAATATGGCGGTGAGGGGGGGATGGACTCGCTTTGCTCGCCCTGCGGGCAGTCCGTCCGCAAGCGTCCGGTCTGTCCAACTGGCTGACGCCAGTTGTCGAACCCCGGTCGGGGATTCTCATCCCCCCTTGTCGGGAGGATATAAAAGAAAAAAGCCCGTACTTTCGTACGAGCTTTCATCTCGAATATGGCGGTGAGGGGGGGATTCGAACCCCCGATACGTTGCCGTATACACACTTTCCAGGCGTGCTCCTTCAGCCACTCGGACACCTCACCATATTGTCTTCCCAGTGTTGCTGGGACGGGCGCTAATGTAGGGAAAAGCGTAACTTGCGTCAATCAACTTTTTTAAAAATCCACGCGATTAGCCAAACTTCAGCCAACCTGGTTTCGGATTAACCGCGATCCGCTTTTTTTCTCATCATCCGCTTAATCTCTAATAGCCCGCTGAAATTTGCTATGCTGACAAACCGATATAAAACAACACACAATCGAAGCGCAAACGTCCTGATAAAAGAAAGACGCATTATAAAAGGAGAGCAGTATGGAGATTATTTTTTACCATCCCACTTTTGATGCCGCGTGGTGGATCGCTGCCCTGGAAAAACAACTGCCGGGGGCCCGCGTCCGGGAATGGAAGAGTGGCGACAACGAAAGTGCCGATTACGCGCTGGTGTGGCATCCACCGGTCGAGATGCTGCAAGGCCGCGACCTGAAAGCCGTATTTGCACTCGGCGCTGGGGTGGATTCCATTCTCAGCAAACTGAAAGCACATCCGGAAATGCTGCCACAGTCGATTCCGTTGTTCCGTCTCGAGGACACCGGCATGGGCCTGCAAATGCAAGAATATGCGGTCAGCCAGGTACTGCACTGGTTCCGTCGCTTTGATGATTATCAGGTGCTGAAACAGGAAACGCGCTGGCAGCCGCTGGATGAATACTCCCGGGAAGAATTTACTATCGGCATCATGGGGGCGGGCGTGCTGGGCAGTAAAGTCGCCGAAAGCCTGCTGGCGTGGGGTTTCCCGGTACGAGTCTGGAGCCGGAGCCCTAAAAACTGGCCGAATGTGAAGAGTTTTGCCGGTAGCGACGAACTGAGCGAGTTCCTGCGTGAAACGCGGGTACTGATTAACCTGCTGCCGAATACCGCAGAGACTGTTGGTATCATTAATCATTCGCTGCTCGAGCAACTACAGGATCACAGCTATCTGCTGAACCTCGCGCGTGGGGTGCATGTCAATGAAGATGATCTCCTGCGCGCCCTGGAGAATGGCAAGCTGAAAGGCGCGATGCTCGACGTGTTCAGCCGCGAACCCCTCCCGGTTGAAAGCCCGCTGTGGCGTCATCCTCGCGTGGCAATGACCCCGCACATTGCGGCAGTGACGCGTCCGCAGGAAGCCATTACCTATATCGGTAAAACCATCACCGGGCTGGAGAACGGGGAAGCCGTTACCGGGCAGGTCGACAGGTCACGCGGATACTGAGTTCAACCCGGCGGTGCCGGGTTTTTCGCTAATAAAGGCCAGGCATTCCTGCTATGCTTGGCTTTAAAAGAGAGAGGAGAATGTGATGTATCCTGTTGACCTGCATATGCACACCGTCGCCAGCACCCACGCTTACAGCACCCTTCATGACTATATCGCCGAAGCGAAACGCAAAGGTATCAAGCTGTTTGCGATTACCGATCACGGGCCTGATATGGCCGATGCCCCGCACTACTGGCACTTCGTCAACATGCGTATCTGGCCGCGGATGGTCGATGGAGTGGGGATTTTGCGTGGCATTGAGTCCAACATTAAAAATACGCTCGGCGAAATTGATTGCACCGGACCGATGCTGACCTCTCTGGATTTTATCATCGCCGGATTCCACGAACCGGTGTTCCCGCCGCAGGATAAAGCCACCCATACCGAAGCGATGATTGCCGCGATCGCCAGCGGCAATGTGCACATGATAAGCCATCCGGGCAACCCGAAATTCCCGATTGATATCAACGCGGTGGCGCAAGCTGCAGCGAAACACGACGTGGCGCTGGAAATCAATAACTCCTCTTTCATCTCTTCGCGCCTCGGCAGCGAAGATAACTGCCGGGCGGTCGCCGCCGCGGTGCGTGATGCCGGAGGTTGGGTGGCGTTAGGCTCAGATTCCCACACCGCGTTCACACTGGGTGACTTTACCGAGTGCCGAAAAATTCTGGATGCGGTCGATTTCCCCGAAGAGCGGATCCTTAATGTCACCCCGCGTCGGTTCCTGAATTTCCTCGAATCGCGCGGCGTGCCGCCGATTGCTGAATTTTCTGAACTTTAATTGTCTCAATGGAATAAATGAATGAACGAGTTTTCAATCCTCTGCCGCGTGCTGGGCTCTCTGTACTACCGTCAACCGCAGGATCCGCTGCTGGTGCCGCTGTTTACGCTGATTCGTGACGGCAAGCTGGCGGCGAGCTGGCCGCTGGAGCAGGACGAGTTGTTGGAACGTCTGCAAAAGAGCTGCGATATGCAGGAGGTGGCAACAGATTACAACGCGCTGTTCGTCGGCGAAGAGTGTAGCGTTTCCCCCTATCGTAGCGCCTGGGTTGAAGGGGCGACAGAAGCCGATGTGCGCAGCTTCCTCTCTTCACGCGGAATGCCGCTGAGCGATACGCCAGCCGACCACATCGGCACGCTGCTGCTGGCGGCGTCCTGGCTGGAAGACAACGCCGCTGACGATGAGAACGAAGCGGTAGATACCCTGTTTGCCGATTATCTGCTGCCGTGGGTTGGCACCTTCCTCGGTAAGCTGGATGCTCACGCTACTACCGCGTTCTGGCGTACGCTGTCGACTATTACCCGCGAAGCCATTTCCGCGATGTGGGACGAAATCTCGGAAGACGACGAGCAGTAAAAGGTGATTTGCATCACAATGTAAATGTAACGAAGTGCCAGTCGTTGCAAAAATTGTGCGTCCGATCTCATCTGCTAGCCGCGCATCTGCTATGATGCGCGGCATGAACATACTTCTCTCTCTCGCGCTGACAACAGGCATTCTCTCCGGTCTCTGGGGATGGGTTGCCGTGTCTCTCGGCCTGCTCAGTTGGGCGGGCTTTCTCGGCTGTACCGCTTACTTTGCCTGTCCGCAGGGTGGGCTGAAAGGGCTGGCTATTGCTTCTGCCACCGTGATGAGCGGCGTGGTGTGGGCGATGGTGATTATCCACGGCAGCGCGCTAGCGCCGCATCTGGAGATCCTCGGTTATATGATGACCGGCGTGGTCGCGTTCCTGATGTGTTTACAGGCGAAGCAGATGCTGCTGTCGTTTGTGCCGGGCACCTTTATGGGAGCCTGCGCCACCTTTGCGGGGCAGGGTGACTGGAAACTGGTGGTGCCTTCGCTGCTGGTGGGGCTGATTTTTGGCTATGCGATGAAGAACAGCGGACTGTGGTTAGCAGCCTGGAGCACCCGGCGACAACCGGCTGAGAATGCCGTGAAGATGAACCCCGAGAATTAAATCAGAAATAAAAAAGCGTAGCTAAGTGGCTACGCTTTTTTTTGCCGAATCGGTATCAGGATTCCGGCGGTGAAGCCATATCGCGGTATTTCGCAAGGATTGGATTGTTCGCCTCGCCGGAACTTTGCAGGTTCCACAAGCCACGATCGATACCATCGTTAATCAGGTAAATGACGCCCGTTTCAATGGCTGACATCAGACACAGCATCACCGGTTCATTCGAGGTATACCCTATTTCTCCTTCCAGCAGGCGCTGGTAATCTATAAAGCGGAATACCCCGGCCTGCACTTCATAAGATAAAATAGTTTTACTGGTATTCACCGAGGCCAGCACTTCACCGGTGCTCACGTTAATCACGCGAAGGTTAACTGCAATCTGATCAAGCTGGTATTGCGTATCGGCCCCGATACCGAAATAACGCGCCCCGACCCCGCCGGATTTCACATTACTTTCGTAGCCAATAATCGACCCTTCAATAATGATATTCGCCGAGCTTAAGGATTGTAACGGCGCGCGGTTGTTGACGCCAACGGTGCCATTGTCCTGTGCTGCACGAATGATTTTGCGTTCATTGAGCAGGTTTTGTAATCCCTGACGTTCCAGCGGAATAAACCATTTGGAATCTTTCAACGCCGTCACCAGCATCGCTGTCGCACTTTGTGGCACGGCAGTTGAGAAGTTACTTGCCGGATACGGTTTAAATTGCCCGGTTTCGTCCTGAATGTTGTAGACCGAAACATAGAGCTTGCCCTGCGGGGAAGGCAGGTGAGTCAGGTCACGATAACTCTGCGCCCGCGGCATTAACGTCGGTTTTGCAGCCTCTTTCGGCGGGGCGGTCAGACAGCCACTGAGTACGATGACCACCAGAAGTACAAATAAACGCTTCATAATTATATTCCTGTTGAGGTCTGTGACTATTGGTCACTCGTTGATGTCTGTTGCACCCCGGATACCTGAATCGTTGAGGTTTTCCCGGTACTTCGGTCGGTCACGTTTAGCGTGAGCAGGCCATTACTGTTCTGAATATCGACAATAAAATCATTGGTCACGAGGCGTCCGGGTTTTCCGGAGGCGACATTACCCAGCAACCCACTTAAAAGCTGTGACTGAATGGCTGACGTAAAGTTATCCAGTGCCGACGGCGCGGTATAACCAAAATCGTCACTGCCTTCGGGCGCTTTATAGGAGTTCTGCGCCTGGGCCTCGTTTAGCAAGAAAGCGCCGTTATTCGGGTTTCCTCCGAAATTCGGGTTAACGAACTGGAAAACCATATTACCGGCCCAACTTGCTGGTGTAATCAAAGCGAGCAAAACGACAGTACAGGCGATACGCATGATTGCCTCCACCCTCTATGTTTAAAATTCATCGTGTGCCAAATCGTCCGTTTTTAATAATGTCTGGTCGATTTGACGTTTATTAATACCTTCTTGAGTAATCTGTAGTGCTGCGTCTACGGTCTTATCAAATTCCCGTTTTATCGGGAATAAAAAGGTCTGAAACATTACGTCCTGATTGACTGTTATTGTTATCCAGCTACCCCAGCGTGCGCTGGGGCGTTCATTTATCGATAAATTTTCTCGGGTGCTGCTGGCCCATTTGTCGGTAAAGGCACGATAAAAATCATGTCCTACCGACGAGACGGTATGATCGGCCACGATACCCGGTATTTCGACCTCTCCGGCCTGCGAAGAGGGCGCAAGCAGCAGCAGGTTTGCCGCTGCAAGCCAGCACAGGGAACGTTTCATGGTGTTTGCCTGTTGACTTAACGCCTGAGATTATCATTTGCCCAGGAAACAGCTTGGGTCCGGTTTTTAACGGCCAGTTTCTTGAAAAGATTGTACAGATGGGTTTTGACGGTGTTTTCGCTAATGAACAACGATCGCGCAATTTCGACGTTAGATGCGCCAACCCGCAGTTTATTGAGGATTTCCCGTTCTCGTTGCGTCAGCATTGCGCTTTCGGCATTGTTGTAACGGTAGTTACCTGAATGGGTAATCAAATAACTGGCGAGCTTATGTGAAAAGTAGCATTCACCCTGCATGATCATGTTTAATCCTTCGATTAAACGTGATTCAGTTTCATTGCTATAAAAGACACCGTTGATATGCGGCCAGTTTTCTATGTCCTTGAACGGGTATTCCTCTGGTGTATTAAGTAATGCTAATTTCATCCCGTTGTTTTTCCGGCCTAAATTCTCCTGCCAGTGCGTAATCAGCCTTTTATCCGCCTCCATCATATCGAAGATCATGATGCTGTCAGGCAACGGCTCTTCGATAATTCGATGAATATTCTGCACTTTTCCTGAAATATCCAGTGTCGATTTTAAATATTGTAAAAGCGCACTGGCTTGCAAAGACGGTTTGGTAACAAGGACGAGCGTACTACCTAAACTATGGACTTCATTTAACATGATGAAACTCCAACGTTTTTTATAGCAGCTATCAGTTCCCACGTAAAAATATACGTGATGCCAGAAGTACTGATTGAGGCTGCATTGCTGTGTATACGTAAAGTCGAAAGCCCAAGATGGGTAAAAGTCAATAAAACGATATTCGGTGCTGCTGGTTTCAATCTAGTCATTACTAAACTTTAAGCAAGATCAAACACTGTAACAGAATGTAAAAATGAATATTAAAATGTAATTTATGAGAGGGTTGACCATTTAGAAGTGATGATAAAGTTGTACATTAAAATAATGTTGCATCAATTTTGTAAATCACACAAATCATCTATGATGCTGATAGTTATAGAATATATTTTCAATCATTTGAATGAGATTCAAGATTAATTAATTTCTATTCCTGTAACGGATTTATCGTAGAGAAAGCTTAAGTAAATGAGATGGTGATCCTGATTTTAAACCTGGTTTTTTTAGTGGGCGTCTAAACCTGCTGATTTATAAGCTTATCAGGAATTTTTCGATTGTTTTTATAATAGTGACAAGAATAATTCTATTAAAACACTGAGACATAGCTTAATTCTCATGCTTAGGAATGATCCGAAAAAATTAAAATCAACCTTGCGGGTGACACCTTTTAATTTTGGTAAGCAACATACTGTTCATCGTAACGTCGCATTAACAAGTTTCTGGGCGTTATTTAACAGTGCAACAAGTAACCAGGATTCAAGCGGGTGGAAGATGAACAAGAAAGTGTATTTTCTGTCGTTATCACTGCTGGCGATACCTGGATTAGTAGCTGCATCGGGTTATGATCTGGCCAGCCCAGAATATAATCTGGTAGCCAATGGCCTCAACGCTAACCTTGCTAATTTAGCCGCTATTGTAGGTCAGCAAGGTAGCGGGAATGGCACGAATGCTCAACAGGATGGCAATCACCAAATTGCGGTTATTTCTCAACGAGGTAATAGCAATCAGGCGGATGTTTCGCAATCCGGTGGGTACAATCTGGCCTATGTTGATCAGGCCGGAAGTAGTAATGATGCAGATATTAGCCAATCAGGCTATGGGAATACGGGGATTATTATCCAACGAGGTTCGGGTAATTATGCCAATATTTCACAGCAGCAGTCCGTAGGTAGTAAAACAGTTATTGTGCAAAACTCATCGCAAATGGCCGTGCGTGTTATTACACGTTAACGAATATTTGACGAATTCTATCAAGCCAATGGGGGTTTTATGAAACTGATTACGTTAGCTGTATTCACTGCAGTAATGATTTCGGGTAGTGCATTTGCCGATAGTTTTGGTGGCGGTCATGGCGGCGGCGGTGGCGGCGGTGGTCCAACCCTTCCACAAAATTCCAGCAACGAAACGGTGAATATTTATCAGGAAGGCGGTAATAACGGGGCCAGCGTAGACCAAAGTGGGTCAAAATATGCTGATATCAACATCTCGCAGAAAGGTCTGAACAACCTGGCGAGTGCCTCTCAGAGCACCGCCTACAACAGCGATATCAACGTCTCGCAGGTTGGGTTTAGCAACTCGTCTTCTACGACTCAAACCGGTGATAACTCCACCATTAACGTCAGCCAGAACAACCTTTATGGTTGGGGCGCAGGCAACTCTGCCAATGTGAATCAGACGGCTGACAGCTCCCTCGTTAACGTCACTCAGAACGGTTCCGCTAACTGGGCTAACGTTTACCAGCACTAATCTGGTTTTCGAACTCTAAAAAACAGGGCCCGTTGCCCTGTTTTTTTTATTGGAGGACGCCATGAACAGCTTACTAATTGCAGTCGCCTTAACCAATAGCATTGCGTTTAACGTCACTCACCAAGGCGAGATGTACACCATTACCCCGCAGGTTACCGTGACCGAGCCGTGCCAGTGTCAGGTCAAGATTCAAACGATGCGCGAAGGTTCAGGAGGAAGCAGTAATATCCAACAGAGCAAAAACTTAAGTTTACCCGCTAATCAGCCGATAGATATCTCACGGATGCAGTTAAATATTTCACAGAACGATACGGTAAAAGTGGTGGTCACGCTGACGGATGGTCAGGCGCTGAATCTTACTGCCCAGTGGCCCAATGCGGAAAGAACCTAGCGGTTGAAAGTCTTTTGAGTGGTGCGGTTGGCATTAATTCACGGGCATGATTACTTTTAAGTGATGGGTTTTACGGTGTCGTGATGTCGTTGTTCGCACGGTGCATGGGCAGCGTGCGTATTTAACAGTCTCAAGGATGATGTCTTTCTTCCTCGGAGCTACGCGATGAAAACCTTAACCACGAAGTTTTGCTTTGCCCTTTGTCTGTCATCGGCCCTGTTAACGGGGGCGGCGACAGCGGCATCTACCCAGGTGAATGGAGGTGTTATCCATTTCGTCGGATCGATTGTGGAAGATCCCTGTAATATTGCTACCCGTTCGGAGCAGATCTCCCTGAGCTGTTACCGCAAGGGAAAGATGCAGACCTCAACAATTTCATACCAGCAGGCTACCGTAGGGAAGCTCATGAATAACGAGATGGCCACGGTCAGCATGCGCTATATCAATCCTCAGAAAACACTGGGTGTTGTGACGGTGGCATACCGTTAACATCTTAATGGATCAACGCTTTCTCCTGCTTTGACTAAACTTGAACAGAGTGAACGTCCGGCAGGAGAAATTTATGACCACGCGAATCCAGACTCTTCAGGCCGATATCACCACCCTTGATGTTGACGTTATCGTCAACGCTGCCAATCCGTCATTGATGGGCGGCGGCGGTGTCGACGGCGCTATCCATCGTGCCGCAGGTCCGGCGTTACTGGAAGCCTGTATAAAAGTCCGCCAGCAGCAGGGGGAATGCCCGCCCGGCCATGCGGTCATTACCGAGGCGGGAAATCTGAAAGCTAAGGCGGTTATCCACACCGTTGGGCCGGTGTGGCATGGCGGCGAGCAGCATGAGGCGACACTGTTGCAGGATGCGTATCGCAATAGCCTGCAACTGGCAGAAGCCAACGGCTATCGTACAATAGCTTTTCCGGCTATCAGTACCGGCGTTTATGGCTATCCGAAAGCCGCCGCCGCAGAAATTGCCTTAACGACCGTTCAGCGCTGGCTGGAAAGTCACGCGTTACCTGAACAGGTCACGTTCGTATGTTTTGATGAGGACAGCGCGCATTTATATGCTCGATTACAAAGTCAGCAAGGAAACTGAACCCCACCTGCGCCCGACGCTGGTGTCATCAGACCACGACCCATCGACCGTTTGCGGTCTGCACACGCTTGAAGACAGTCTCGAAGCCTTTGCCGCACGCTATCAGCTAGCGGCTCGGGCACAACGAACCCTCGATGTTCAATACTATATCTGGGAAGACGATGTTTCCGGCCGGCTGCTGTTTCAGGCACTTCTGGATGCAGCGAACAGAGGCGTCGAGGTTCGTTTACTGCTTGATGACAACAATACCAGTGGGCTGGATGACACGTTACGGGTACTGGATGCGCATCCGAACATAGAGGTGCGGCTGTTTAACCCATTCTCTTTTCGTACGCTAAGAATGCTGGGATATCTGACTGACTTTGCGCGGCTTAACCGACGAATGCACAACAAAAGCTTTAGCGCAGACGGCGAGGCGACGATCATCGGCGGGCGTAATGTGGGCGATGCTTATTTTGGGATAGGCGAAGAGCCGCTGTTTACCGATCTCGATGTGCTGGCCATTGGCCCGGTGGTCAAAGACGTCGAAGAGGATTTTGAACGCTACTGGCAGAGCGACTGTGTCGCGAAACTTGAACATGTTTTATCGGAGGAGGGGTCGCCGACCTCAACGGTATCGGTTCTGAATTTCGATGAACAGCAGCAGGCCGCCGCAGAACGCTACCTTAAAAAGATGGCCGCAACCGAGGTGTCGCAGCGGCTGGCGCAGGGCAATTTACCCTTTATCCGCGCACAGACCAAACTACTCAGCGACGATCCGCGTAAAGGGCAGGGCAAAGCCTCCCGGCGCACGATGCTGCCAGAACGTTTACGCAGCGTGATGGGTACTCCGGAAACCAATATCGATATTATTTCGTCCTATTTCGTGCCTGGGCGTGCAGGCGTGGCGCTGATCCTGCAACTGGTGCGGAAAGGCGTCAAGGTGGCGATCCTGACCAACTCGCTGGCGGCCAACGATGTGGCCGTTGTCCATGCGGGTTACGCGCGCTGGCGTAAAAAGCTCCTGCGTCACGGGGTGGAACTGTATGAGCTCAAACCGACCCATCACCCACGGCAAGGTCTACGCGATCGCGGCCTGACCGGTAACTCTGGCTCCAGCCTGCACGCTAAAACGTTTAGCGTCGATGGCAAAAAAGTCTTCATTGGCTCGTTTAATTTCGATCAGCGCTCGGCGCTGCTGAATACAGAAATGGGCCTGGTTATTGACAGTGAAAGTCTCGCCCAACGGATCCACCATCGTTTTGTTCGCAGCCAACGGGATGCCGCCTGGCAATTACGCTTAACGCGTTGGGGAAAAATTCACTGGATTGACCGGGAGGACGGAAAGGAAACCGTGCTGAAACGGGAGCCGATGGCGAAATTCTGGCAACGTGTGCTGGTGCTGGTGGCGTATGTGTTACCGGTGGAGTGGCTGCTGTAGGTCGGCAAAGCGTGTCGGGCTGCATGTCACGCGCAGCCCGACAAAGGGGGCTACTGTGCTGATGGCTGCACAGCCTTAGGCGGGGTCTGGGGTTTACCCGAGAACAGGAAACGCAGCAGCGGCACGCGCAGGTGCAGCTCATACAGGATAACGGCAATGCCGACCACGAACACCAGACCGGTGATAAAACCGAGCAGGTTGGAGTGGATAACCGGTGCGATCCACGCCCCGTACAGCAGGGTCAACGGATGGTGGACCAGATAAATAAACAGCGATGCGTTAACGAAATAGGTCACGCGGCTGGATTTGAAATTCAGCATCCGGTGGCCGAAGGCAAATACCACATTCACCATCCACAGGCCCAGCACCATCGTAATAACGTATTCCGTTTCATACATCCAGGCATCGCCTGAGCCATACTGCTGATTCAGGCGATAGGCGATGAAGCCCAGCACCGCGCCTGCCATGCACCACGGCGATGGCGTGGTGAACAGATTTTTCAGATGTGGATTGACGAACGCCTGCGCCCCAAGAATAAAGAACGGCAGGTAGAACAGGGTTTGCATCACCACAAAGTTAAACAGGCCGTCACTGAGGATGGGCGGGTAAAGGATGAATAGGGTGCGGCGAATAATGGCGTACAACACGCCCAGCGCGAGGAACAAGCCCGACAGCTGTAGCATCGACACGTTATTAAAGAACGCGACAACCGACGCTTTTTGACGCTTTTTGATCCACTGGAACAGCGCCAGGCCCAGGGTGGTCAGCACCACCAGCACCAACAGGAACCACAGGTGCGACACCAGTTCCCATGCGAGGGTGTTGTATTTTTGATAGCCGGTCAGCGTATGCCAGTTGTCGGCTTTGCCTTCCACGTGCTGGAGCATCAGAAACTGCGGCAGCGTCAACAGCGGGATGGCAGTCAACATCGGGATGCCCACGCGCTCGACGCGCACCGTCCACCACTTCTTCAGCGGATAGCGTAAAAACAGCATATAAGAGAAGTAGCCGGAAATGACGAAGAATACCTGCATCCGGAAGGAATGGATAAAGTCGTTGAACAGCGTCAGCCACCAGGAGGGTTCCACGCTATTAACGTGCCAAGTGTGGCTGGAATAGATCAGCGAGATATGAAAAGGGATCCCTAACAGCATCAGCCACGCGCGGATGGAGTCGAGGAAATATTCGCGTTGAGCAGGTACATTATTCATAAAGTCAATGAATTCTCAGACTAATCGTCTTATCGGTCAGATTGATAACGGGTAAATTCGAGCAACCCTACACGAAGTCCGGGAACCTGTCTTTAGGAGTAGCACGCAAAGTGCATACAGGTACGGCGTGTTGTTTAAAGCATAGGCCACCGAGCCGAACAAAATGGGGATTATGTTGTCGGATTGCCTGAGTTTCCATTAAAATGGATCGGATCGATTTAAGCACACAAAGGGGGAAGTGCTTACTAATTATGAAAAATAAACCACAGATGATGAAACTGCGTTGGTTAGGCGCAGCCGTAATGTTGTCCCTGTGTACTTCATCTGCATGGGCGTTCAGTATTGATGATGTAGCGAAGGAAGCGAAAGCGCTCGCTGGCAAGGGCTACGAAGCGCCAAAAAGTAACCTGCCCTCTGTATTCCGCGACATGAAATATGCGGACTATCAACAGATTCAGTTCAACCACGAAAAAGCTTACTGGAGCAAGGTCAAGACACCGTTTAAGCTCGAGTTCTACCATCAGGGGATGTATTTCGATACACCGGTCGCCATCAATGAAGTGACCGCCACCTCGGTGAAAAAGATTAAGTACAGCCCGGATTACTTCAATTTCGGTAACGTCCAGCATGATAAGGACACCGTCAAGGATCTGGGTTTTGCCGGCTTCAAAGTGCTGTATCCGATCAACAGCAAAGATAAAAACGACGAAATTGTCAGCATGCTCGGAGCCAGCTACTTCCGTGTTCTCGGTCAGGGTCAGACCTATGGCCTGTCTGCGCGTGGTCTTGCTATCGATACCGCTTTACCATCCGGCGAAGAGTTCCCGCGTTTTCGTGAGTTCTGGATTGAGCGTCCAAAACCGACCGATAAACGTCTGACTATTTATGCACTGCTGGATTCCCCACGTGCGGCAGGTGCCTATCGCTTTGTGGTCATGCCTGGCCGCGATACCGTGGTCGACGTACAGTCCAAAGTTTACCTGCGTGATAAAGTCGGCAAGCTGGGCGTTGCCCCGCTGACCAGCATGTTCCTGTTCGGGCCAAATCAGCCGTCTCCAACCACCAACTTCCGTCCTGAACTGCACGACTCGAACGGTCTGTCGATTCTGGCGGGGAATGGGGAGTGGATCTGGCGTCCGTTGAACAACCCGAAACACCTGGCGGTCAGCAGCTACGCAACTGAAAATCCACAGGGCTTTGGTCTGCTGCAGCGTGGCCGTCAGTTCTCTCGTTTTGAAGATCTCGACGATCGTTATGACCAGCGTCCAAGCGCGTGGGTCACGCCGAAGGGCGATTGGGGTAAAGGTAAAGTCGAGCTGGTGGAGATTCCAACCAACGACGAAACCAACGATAACATCGTCGCTTACTGGACGCCGGATCAGCTGCCGGACGCCGGGAAAGAGATGAAGTTCAACTACACCATCACCTTCAGCCGTGACGAAGACAAATTACACGCCCCGGATAGCGCGTATGTGATGCAAACGCGTCGTTCAACGGGTGATGTGAAGCAGTCGAACCTGATTCGTCAGCCTGATGGCACGATTGCGTTTGTCGTTGACTTCACCGGCGCAGACATGAAAAAGCTGCCGCAGGATACGCCAGTGGCCGCACAGACCAGCATCGGTGACAACGGGGAAATCGTGGACAGCAACGTTCGCTACAACCCGGTAACCAAAGGCTGGCGTCTGACGATGCGTTTGAAAGTCAAAGATGTGAAGAAGACGACCGACATGCGTGCGGCACTGGTCAATGGCGATCAGACGCTGAGTGAAACCTGGAGCTATCAGCTACCTGCCAATGAATAAGATAAACGAGTATATCGATGCGATGCCGATCTCAGATGCTGAGAAAGCGGCATTGCCGACCACTGATTTTCGTGCTCTGCATCAGGCGCTGGATACTGAACATACCCCGATCGCGCGTGAAGATGATTCCCCGCTCGGCTCGGTAAAAGCGCGCCTGGAGCAGGCGTGGCCGGATTCGCTGGCGGAAGGGCAGTTGATCAAAGACGCGGAAGGACGCACCCAGCTGGAAGCCATGCCGAAGGCGACGCGTTCATCTATGTTCCCCGATCCGTGGCGGACTAACCCGATTGGGCGCTTCTGGGACAGAATGCTGGGTCGTGAGGTTCAGCCGCGTTATCTGTCGCGTTTGACCCAGGAAGAGCGTGAGCATGAAGCCAAATGGCGTACCGTCGGGACCATCCGTCGTTACATCCTGCTGCTGCTGACGCTGGCACAGACCGTGGTCGCCACCTGGTACATGAAAACCATTCTGCCCTACCAAGGCTGGGCGCTGGTTAACCCGATGGACATGCGCGGACAGGATCTGCTGGTTTCCTTTATGCAGCTCCTGCCGTACGTTCTGCAAACCGGGATCCTCATCCTGTTTGCGATCCTGTTCTGTTGGGTCTCCGCAGGATTCTGGACCGCGTTGATGGGCTTCCTGCAATTGCTGATTGGCCGCGATAAATACAGTATTTCTGCGTCTACCGTCGGTGACGAGGCGCTGAATCCTGAGCATCGCACCGCGCTTATCATGCCTATCTGTAATGAAGACGTTGACCGCGTATTTGCGGGTCTGCGTGCGACCTGGGAATCGGTGAAAGCCACCGGTAACCACAAGCACTTTGACGTCTACATTCTCAGCGACAGCTATGATCCTGATATCTGTATGCGTGAGCAGAAAGCGTGGATGGAGTTGATTGCAGAAGTGCAGGGCGAAGGGCAGATTTTCTACCGTCGTCGTCGCCGTCGTGTGAAGCGTAAAAGCGGAAACATTGATGACTTCTGCCGCCGTTGGGGCAACCAGTACAGCTACATGGTGGTGCTGGATGCGGACTCCGTAATGACCGGGGACTGCCTGTGTGATCTGGTACGTCTAATGGAAGCCAACCCGAACGCCGGGATCATCCAGTCTTCGCCGAAAGCGTCCGGGATGGACACGCTGTATGCGCGTTGCCAGCAGTTTGCGACCCGCGTTTACGGCCCACTGTTTACCGCCGGTCTACACTTCTGGCAGTTGGGTGAATCCCACTACTGGGGTCACAACGCCATTATCCGCGTGAAGCCGTTCATTGAGCACTGTGCGCTGGCCCCGCTGCCGGGTGAAGGTTCCTTCGCCGGATCTATCCTCTCCCACGACTTCGTGGAAGCGGCGCTGATGCGTCGTGCTGGATGGGGCGTGTGGATTGCCTATGACCTGCCAGGGTCGTATGAAGAGCTGCCGCCGAACCTGCTGGATGAGCTGAAACGTGACCGTCGCTGGTGCCACGGTAACCTGATGAACTTCCGTCTGTTCCTGGTGAAAGGGATGCACCCGGTACACCGGGCGGTGTTCCTGACCGGCGTGATGTCCTATCTGTCGGCTCCGCTGTGGTTTATGTTCCTGGCACTGTCGACCGCGCTGCAGGTAGTTCATGCGCTCACCGAGCCGCAGTACTTCCTGCAACCGCGTCAGCTGTTCCCGGTCTGGCCGCAGTGGCGTCCTGAACTGGCGATTGCGCTGTTCGCCTCGACCATGGTGCTGCTGTTCCTGCCGAAGCTACTGAGCATCATTCTTATCTGGTGCAAAGGCTCGAAAGAGTTTGGCGGCTTCTTCCGCGTCACGCTCTCTCTGCTGCTGGAAGTGCTGTTCTCAGTGCTGCTGGCCCCGGTCCGTATGCTGTTCCATACCGTGTTCGTGGTCAGTGCGTTCCTCGGTTGGGAAGTGGTGTGGAACTCCCCGCAGCGTGATGATGACTCTACCCCGTGGGGTGAAGCCTTCATGCGTCACGGCTCTCAGCTGCTGCTGGGTCTGGTGTGGGCGGCCGGTATGGCGTGGTTGGATCTGCGCTTCCTGTTCTGGCTGGCACCGATTGTGTTCTCGCTGATCCTGTCGCCGTTCGTGTCGGTGATTTCCAGCCGTTCGACCGTCGGTCTGCGCACCAAACGCTGGAAACTGTTCCTGATCCCGGAAGAGTATTCTCCGCCGCAGGTTCTGAAAGATACCGACAGATATGTGGCACTGAACCGTACCCGTTCGCTGGATGATGGCTTTATGCACGCGGTGTTTAACCCGTCGTTTAACGCCCTGGCGACCGCAATGGCCACTGCGCGTCACCGCGCAAGTGATGTGCTGGAGATTGCCCGTGACCGTCACGTTGAGCAGGCGCTTAACGAAACGCCGGACAAACTGACGCGCGACCGCCGTCTGGTGCTGTTGAGCGATCCGGTGACGATGTCGCGGATGCACTATCGTGTCTGGACTTCCCCGGAGCGCTACTCTTCGTGGGTTAGCCATTATTCGAATATCACGCTGAACCCAATGGCGTTGAAAGCGAAGTAATTGCGGCCAAACGCTGCTTGAAAATAAAATACCGGTCAGTTGACCGGTATTTTTTTATATGAGGTTTTGATGAACACGCATCTGGTAAAAGCGATGGCCCTCGGCCTGATGGTGCTGATGCTCAGCGGCTGCGGCAGTATTATCAGCCGGACCATTCCGGGGCAGGGACACGGGAACCAGTATTACCCCGGCGTGCAGTGGGATGTGCGTGATTCAGCCTGGCGCTATATCACCCTCCTCGACCTGCCGTTTTCGCTGGTGTTCGACACGCTATTACTGCCGATTGATGCCCATCACGGGCCATACGAGTAATCAGCGTTCATCCCACTCGTCGGCTGCCGTCTGGCCCTCTTCAGTATCCAGCGGCGGTTCGAGCTGAAATTCGCCTTCATCCCATTCGTGGAGCGTATTTTCTTCGATCCACTCGGTGGTCAGCTCTATCTCGTCGAAATCCCCGTCAAAGACGCTCTGTGCGCCTTCTCCACTGAGCATCGG
The DNA here is from genome assembly GCF_033843265.1 of Scandinavium lactucae. Lineage (NCBI taxonomy): Bacteria > Pseudomonadati > Pseudomonadota > Gammaproteobacteria > Enterobacterales > Enterobacteriaceae > Scandinavium > Scandinavium lactucae. The sequence continues at coordinate 731,197 of NZ_JAWXRD010000040.1, read as the reverse complement.
CAGGCATTCACCCTCATCACCTTCATCGGCAAAGAATTCGGCCTGCCACATAATATCCCCATCTTGCAGGATGTATTTTTGCAGATTGAATTGTTGAACGCTCAGTTCATCTTCCCCGGCGTTGGGGCTGTTGGCGATAAACTCTTCGCGTGCCGCATCAATAGCTTCGTCCAGCGTGGCGTACATGGTCATCTCATTCTCCCTGCGGTTTGACGTGGTTTTCAGGAAAATAATAGACGAAGTTTCGGATATGCAAGGACTACGGGCCAAAAATCATCCGGATGAATTAATTAACGACAGGGTTATCGTCATTTTCACCGTCGGCAGAGGGAAGGGGGGCCCGGCGCGTGCGGCGCAGGCTGAATGCTGTATAAACGGCGTTAAACAACACCACGCCTGCGGTCACGAAGAACACGGCACGAAAGCCGTAACTGGCCGACACCGAGGCACCAATCAGCGGCCCGGTGACGTTGCCAATATCGCGGAATGATTGGTTATAGCTGAAAATTCGCCCAGCAATTTGATTGGTGGAGTTGTAGACCAGCAGGGTTTGCACCACCGGCAGCAACGCGCCGTCGGCGGCACCCAACAGGAAACGCAGGACGCCAAGCTGCCACGGGGTTTGAACAAACGCCATCGGCACCAGCAGTAATACCGAGACAATCAGCGCGACGATCAGGATTTTTTCCGGGCCAATTCTGTCGCCTAATTTACCGAGCCGTGGGGCGCTGAGCAGGGCAGCCACGCCGGGTACCGACGCAATCATCCCGCTGATAAAGGCAATATTACTGACGTTACCCGCCAGCTCACGCACGTACAGCGTCAGGATCGGTGCAATCGAACCGGTTGCGACCTGGATAATCATTGAGGTCACGAAAAGGCACAGCACCAGCTTCGGGCTTTTCAGCGATGAGAACACGTCTTTGGCGTGCAACATCTCTTTTTTCGCTACCGGTACGAACTGTTCGCGGATCAGCAGCAGCGTCAGCAGGAAGCACAGAAACAGCACGCTGGCGGTGATAAAGAATACCGGGCGCAGGCCGTAGCTGTCAGCCAGCAGGCCGCCTGCCAGCGGGCCTAACAGCGCCCCGCTGACCGCACCGGTCGAAAGCGTCCCGAGCGCCCAGCCGCTTTTATGGCGTGGAATTTGGGTGGCGATCAGCGCGTTAGCGTTAGGCACAAAGCCGCCGAGTAACCCCAGCACCGCGCGAAGCACCAAAAATTGCCAGATATCCTGTGCCAGCCCCATCAGCACCATCACAATCGACATGCCCAGCGCAGAACGCAGCAGCATAATTTTTCGCCCTTTGCGATCGGCCAGACCGCCCCAGAATGGCGAGGCAACGGCGGAAAAAAGAAAGGTAATGCTGAACACCAGCCCGGACCACATATTCAGCGCGCTGTGGCCGGTGACACCCAGCTGTTCGACGTACAGCGGCAGGAAGGGCATCACCAGGCTGAATGCCGCGCCGGTGAGAAAGCAGCCAATCCAGGCAATGGTGAGATTCCGTTTCCAGTTTATGGGGGCATCTGAGGCGTACATAGGGTTCCGCGTAATGGCGTAAGGATGTTCAAAAAGGAAGTCGTAAGCAGGCTAATTATGCGCCTGCTACCTCATGACTGCAATGCGCGACGGCGAGACTCAAAAGAAAAAGCCCCGAATAAAATCGGGGCTTTTTGTCAGTAGCGGGAAGGCATCCCTTCCGGACGGGTTTTGAAACGCCGATGCAGCCACATGTACTGCTCGGGGGCCATCAAAATGCACTGCTCAATGACTTTGTTCATCCACGCGGCGGTGGTTTCCTGATCGTCCAGCGGCGGGGCGCACTCAGGTTGAAGGATAATCAGCTCATACCCTTTGCCATCTGGCTTACGGCGCGGAACGAACGGCACAATACAGGCCTTCGACATACGCGTCAGGGTATAGGTGCCCGAGGTCGTGGCAGCTTTCTCGACGCCGAACAGGGGCACAAACACGCTGCCCTGCGGGCCGTAGTCGTGATCCGGCGCATACCAAATCACATCGCCTTTTTTCAGCGAGCGGATCATGCCTTTCAAATCTTTGCGATCCAGCATGTCTTTATTGGAACGCATTCGCCCCCAGGTCTGCACCAGATCGATAACCGGGTTATCATTCGGGCGATAAACGCCAATTCCCGGTGAAGCGTGCAGGCCAAACATGCGGGCACCCATCTCGAGGGTCAGGAAGTGGATGCCAATCAGCAAAATTCCTTTTTTCTCGGCCTCCAGGGCGTGGATATGCTCCACACCCTGCGCTTCACTCCAGCGCGCCATACGTTTGTCGGACCAGAACCAGGCCATGCCGGTTTCCATCAGACCCATGCCCACGGATTCAAAGTTTTTCACCACCCACTGGTGGCGCTCTTTTTCGTCCATTTCGGGAAAGCACAGTTCCAGATTACGGTAGGCAATGCGTGAGCGGCGCTTTAACAGACGCAGCGAATAGCGGCCCAATGTGGTGCCCAGACGGTAAAGGACTGGATAGGGAAGTTGCACAATCAGCCACAGCATGCCCACGCCCAGCCAGGTTAACCAGTAACGTGGATGGAGAAGCGCAGCAGAAAATTTGGGTAAATGGGTCATCTCATTCCTGTTCTTTCGAGCAATTAGTCCTATTATTGCATTTTTTTGCCCTTCGCCCAAATAGACCCCGGCAGAATGGCTGTTATTGCAACAAATGTTGAGTGTACCCGTTTGAGGTGAGCAAAATGTAGCGCAAAATGTGGGGATGTAAATTCGCAGCACATGCTATATGATGCGGGCCGCGAATTTTCTCACCGATAAATGCAGGAACCACACCATGCCAGTGTTGCACAACCGCATATCGAATGAGCAACTGAAAGCGCAGCTGATGGCAGAAACCGAGCCGCGCACGACTGTCTCATTCTACAAATACTTCCATATTACCGACCCAAAGGCGACCCGCGATGCGTTGTATCAGGCGTTTTTAGGGCTCAGCGTTTTTGGTCGTGTCTATCTCGCTCACGAAGGCATTAACGCGCAAATCAGCGTCCCTGAAAGCAAAATGGACGCCTTCCGCGAGCTGCTGTACGGCTTTGATCCGGCGTTGAATAATCTGCGTCTCAATATTGCCCTGGACGATGACGGGAAGTCTTTCTGGGTCCTGCGCATGAAGGTGCGCGACCGCATCGTGGCGGACGGCATTGACGACCCGACCTTTGATGCCAGCGACGTGGGTGAGTATCTGAAAGCAGCGGAAGTGAATGCCATGCTTGACGATCCGGACGCCGTTTTCATTGATATGCGCAACCACTACGAATATGAAGTGGGGCATTTCGAAAACGCGCTGGAGATCCCGGCAGACACCTTCCGCGATCAGCTGCCGAAAGCGGTGGAGATGATGGAAGCGCATCGCGACAAAAAAATCGTGATGTACTGTACCGGTGGGATCCGCTGCGAAAAAGCCAGCGCGTTCATGAAGCATAAAGGCTTCAACAAGGTTTGGCACATTGAGGGCGGGATTATTGAATATGCCCGCCGCGCGCGCGAACAAGGTCTGCCGGTGCGTTTTATCGGCAAGAACTTTGTGTTTGACGAGCGCATGGGCGAGCGTATCTCCGACGACGTGATTGCCCACTGTCACCAGTGCGGCACTCCGTGTGATACCCATACCAACTGTCTGAACGACGGCTGCCATCTGCTGTTTATCCAGTGTCCGGCCTGTGCCGAGAAATACAGCGGCTGCTGTAGCGATCTGTGCAAAGAAGAGAGCGTTTTGCCGGAAGAAGAGCAGCGTCGTCGCCGCGCAGGTCGTGAAAACGGCAACAAGATTTTCAATAAATCGCGCGGACAGCTGAACACCCGTCTGGGTATTCCTGACCCGGAATAAGATGACCTGTTCAAGCCCGGTAAGCGTAGCGCCACCGGGCTTTTTTAAGCGCTTAGTTCCCGAAACGCGCCAGTCTGAACGGCGACAGATCGAAAGCAGGCGTTTTGCCCTGGGCAAAGTCAGCGGCAATCTCTCCCAGCACCGAGGTGAACTTGAAGCCGTGTCCGCTCAGACCGGAAATCACCAGCGTAGTGTCATGGCCGGGCAGGGTATCGATGATAAAGTCTTCGTCAGGTGAGTTGTCATAGGTACAGGCCGCGCCGTACAAGCAGCCCCCGACCCCGGGCAACACATTGCGCAGGAAGTTGAACGCTTCGGAGCCGTCGGTGGCGACTGCCCCAAACGGTTTGCGCTGTTCAGGCGAATCAATAATCTGCCCCCCGTTATGCTTGCCAAGCTTCAGCTCATTCTCTTCTGCCGGGAAACCATAATATTGGTCGCCGTTGGGCATTTCGCTGGTAAACGCCGGGAAGTTATTTTTGCGGCTGTAGCGTCCGTCAGCCTGGAACCAGGCGAAGACTTTACGTACCGGCTGCACCGGCAGTTCCGGCAGCAGTTTCGTTACCCAGGTTCCGGCGCTGACCAGCAGACGTTTGCCTGAATAGCTGCCATCGGCGGTGTCGATGGTCACGCCTTCGGCATGGTGATGCACGGCGTTTACCGGGCAATTAAACAACTGCGCGCAACCGGCTTCGCGGGCCAGTTCAACCCACGCTTTGACCGCGCGTTCGCTGCGCAACACGCCCGAAGCCGGTTCGAAGAGGCCGATGTAGTCGTCCGGGACGCGAATTTCAGGCCAGCGGGCCATCAACGCCTGGGCATCGAGTTTTTCAACGTTGAGGCCGAACTGTTCCGCGCTTTGGGCGACGTTCGCCAGGAAGGATGAATGGGCCGGGCCAAGATTAATTACTCCGGTTTGCTCGAAGATCTCTTCCCCACTGAGCTGGGCCAGTTCATCCCACAGCGTTTGTGCGCGTAGTACCATTGGGACATATTTTTCGCCTTCACCATAGGCATGGCGAATCAGGCGGGTATCACCGTGATGGCTGCCTTCGGCGTGCGGGGGCAAGTGCGCATCGGTCATCAGGACTGAAAGCCCGGCGCGGGAGGCATAATAACCGGCGGCAGCGCCGACAGACCCGCTGCCGATAATAATTAAGTCATAGTTCATGCGTATGTCCTGGGCATCTTCTTTATTAGCAGGGTAATTAATCTGATTCTGTCTGACAAGCCAAAATAATAAGGCACCCGATGGGTGCCTGTTGCGTGAATTTTCAGCATTAAGCGCTAATGCCTTCGATACTCGTTTTCCTGGTAATCGCCAGATTCAATTTTGGCGATGCCCGCTTCTAAAATAGAAATAAATTGGCGGGCGACATCGGTCGTTAGCCATAGCGTTTGACCGATTTCTGCTTCGTGCTGACTCGATTGTGTGGGGTTCTGGTAGTGCAGGCGCAGCATCAGAGCGTCGTAGCTGTCTACGGTACTGATGTCCCATCCGATGAGGGGATGGGTCTGGATGACTTCATTATTCTTTTCCATCATAACCCCTTATTAACGTGTTAAAAGACACTGGTTCGAGGTTCAATGCGTGTTTTCTGAAGCAAACTAATTATATCAACAACTAAGAAAATATTCGAATTTTTAGGTCAACCGCAACCTCTTTTTTCTCCTTATCCGTTTTTTTGAACAATAAAACGGCATTTAGTTCGTTATTTTTTAACCGAATAACGATGCAATAAGAAAAGGAGTAAAAAAGGCGCAGAAAAGGAATAAAAAAGCCGGGGCGACCCGGCAAAAGATTACATAATGATGGAGCGTTTTTTAATCTGATGACCTGCTTTATGCAGGGTTAAACCAGTCGTCCGCGCTTTCCCAGGTTTCCTGAAGGATTTCACTGATGCGGTCTTTGTCTTCTTTGGCACCGCCAAGAACGGAAAGATTATTGCCTGCGGCATAGCGCACGCTGACCTGGCCGTTCTGGTCAGGAAACTGGTCGTGAATACGGCGAGAAAGCTCGGTAGTTAGCGCATCAATAGCGCCAGCGGGTAGGACAGTCGTTTTGGCAATGGTCACTTCAATACGCATAATGTGCCCCCTGTTGAATATACTGGATATTTATACAGTTACTTTGCGCAATTTACAACAGGGGACGAACACTTATTTAGCCTTTGACGCGCCAGCGCACGGTTTCACCCGCCAGGAACGGGATCAGTGAGTCATCGGTCAGGGCGATACTTTCGACCACCTGGCTTTCAGTTCGCTCCAGTTCTATAAAGCTTTCATTCACCGGCAGGCCATAGAAACGCGGGCCGTTCAGCGAGCAGAATGCCTCAAAGTGCTGAAGAGCGTTCATCTCTTCGAACACGGTCGCATAGCTGCCCAGCGCCGTCGGGGCGTTAAAGCAGCCTGCACAGCCGCAGCTGGCTTCTTTGCGATGGCGGGCATGCGGTGCGGAGTCTGTGCCGAGGAACGCGCGCTCAAAGCCGCTGGCGACCAGTTCACGCAGCGCCTGCTGGTGAACGTTGCGTTTCAAAATCGGCAGGCAGTACAGGTGAGGGCGCACGCCGCCGACCAGCATATGGTTACGGTTAAACATCAGGTGTTGTGGCGTGATGGTCGCGGCCAGCAGTTCGTTTCCGTCGCGGACGTAATCGGCGGCATCTTTGGTGGTGATATGTTCGAACACCACTTTCAATGCTGGCAGACGCTGGCGCATCGGCTCCATCACCGTTTCAATGAATCGCGCTTCCCGGTCGAAAATGTCAATATCCGCGTGGGTCACTTCGCCGTGAACCAGCAGCGGCATCCCCAGTTTCTGCATCCGTTCCAGCACTGGCATAATGGCATCAACGCTGGTCACGCCGTGGCTGGAGTTAGTGGTGGCATTAGCCGGATACAGTTTGGCGGCGGTGAACACACCTTCGTTATACCCGCGCTCAAGCTCGTTCGGGTCGAGCGTGTCGGTTAAATAGCAGGTCATCAGCGGGGTAAAGTCGTGACCCGCTGGAACGGCGTCAAGAATGCGCTGACGGTAGCTGAGAGCCGCGTCAACGGTCGTAATAGGCGGCACCAGGTTTGGCATCACAATCGCCCGGCCATACACTTCACTGGTATAGGGCACGACGGTTTTGAGCATATCGCCATCACGCAGATGGATATGCCAGTCGTCGGGACGGCGGATTTTCAGGCGCTGGGATTGTGCTGTCATGGAAGGCTCCGGCTGGTTGAGAAGGCTATTTTTGCCGGGAGCTAAGGTTAAACGGAATCGTTTTCCTTTGCACTCCTTTCCGTGAAAAAAAACGGGCACCGAAGTGCCCGTGTCTACAGCAGTGTGATTAATTGGTCAGCGGGATGATGATTTCGCCAGGCTTAACCTCAATCCCTTTAGCATATTTCTTCGCCAGAGCCTCCCCTTCGCTGGCGTCTTCACGCAGAACGTAGGCAGGTTGTGTGTTGAAGTAGCTGCGCAGCGACTGGTTCAGATAGGGCATCATGGTTTGCACCACCGACTGCATTTTCTCTGGCTGGACTTTGGCATCCACCACTTCCATTTCCTGTAGGAAAATCGCCCCTTTATCTTTGTTGAATACCGGCAGCGCTTTCAGTTTCAGGTTAATGGTCGCTTTCTGATTGCCGAATAACGAAGTCATATCCAGATTCGCTACGCCGTTCAGCGTGATTTTGTTCGGTTCTTCACGACCAATGGCGCTGGAGAGGTTAGTCAGCACAATATGTGCATCCGCCACGCCCGGCAGGCCAATATCTTTGGAGAAATTGTTCCGCTTTTGCAGGGCCTGGTTAATCTCTTTCTCACTCACGGTGTACTGCGTTAACTGATTACAGCCTACCACCAGGCCGCTCACAATCAGCGCGGCGACCATCAACAACTTTTTCATGGGGTTCCTCAACATGACGTCTTTGTCTCATCCTGACACAAAGAAGCATGCCCTGTCAGCCTAATGCGCACCAGCAGAATCCGCTGAATTGTTACTACTATTAACATCAGGCCCCGGGTTCAACCATCCCGGTGGTGGCGCGTTTGGTACTGAATTGCCACCACAGCGCCAGGAAGGTGATGAAACCAATGACGCCGAGCATCGCCCACGGCAGCTCGGGCTGGTTAATGACTTTTCCTGCGTCAAACAGCCAGCCACCCCCGGCATAACCGAGGGCACCACCAAAGGCTAATCCCAAACGGCTGAAGCCCATATAGCTGCCACGCGCCCGTGGATCTGCCAACTGGGCGCTCAGGGTTTCACGCGCCGGTTCGGCAATAATAGAGCCGATATAGAACACGCTAATCAGGGTGAACAGCTGTTGAAGATTGGCTGAAAGCCCAATCGGTAGCATCGCCACGGTCATGATCAGCAGCCCGGCCATTAACCGATGCTCGAGACGAAAGCGTTTCTCGCTCCAGCGAGCGAGAGGGTAGAGCAGCGATAACGACAACGTGGCTTCGATGGCGTACATCCATTTCACCGCCGCAGGCGTGCCCGCGATATCGTTGACCATGATCGGCAGCATCAGCATTACCTGCACCGCCAGCATGTAGTACCCGGTGAGGGTCAGCACGTAGGTGACAAAACGTTTGTCACTTAGCACCCGCGACAGGCCTTCGCGCACCGGCGTTTTGACTGTCGAGAGCTTCCACGCCGGGAGATACCAGGCGTTGAACGCGGCACAGAGAATAAACAGTACCGCGCCCACGCTACACACCAGGCGGAAATCATATTGCAACAGCCAGCTGCCGAGTAGGGCACCGATCACCGCCCCTGCGCTGTCCTGCATCATCAGCAGCGAAAAAAATCGCCCGCGCTGATTCGGCCTGACTAATTTGACCACCAACGCGGCACGCGGCGGGTCAAACAGGGTGCCACCGAGCCCCGACAACACACAGGAGAGCCAAAGCATCCAGGGTTCATGGGCGATAGCCATAGTGGCGAAACCCGCCGCCCGCATCAGCATTCCAGTGACGATCATCGGTTTTGCGCCAAAACGGTCAGCAATTGCGCCGCCAAAAATACCCAAGCCTTGCTGGACGAGTTGGCGTAGCCCGAGGGCGATCCCGACCATCAGTGCCGCCCATCCCATCTGGTCGACAAAGCGAATCGAAATCAACGGAAAGACGACAAAGAAGCCGAGCACAACCAGCATGTTGTCGACGAGCAGGAAATATTTGCCCAGGCTGCGAGCCTGTGAGATGCGCGATGGCATTTCCCCTCCAGGGGAATGAAACGGTGAGAACCGACATTCTACCGTCTGAACGGCGATTTTCCGGGCATCTGTGCAACAATATTTTTTTATCAAAAGACTATTTTGATAGAGTTTATTTATCGAAAAACAGAAGTGACGCAGAAAAACGTATGTCGCTGTTTTCACAAGGTGCCAGAGGGCAGGTATAGTGAAGATAATGGCGCTTATAAGGAGTGGGGGAAGATGTTTGGCTATCGCAGTAACGTGCCGAAAGTGCGCTTAACAACAGACCGACTGGTGGTGCGTCTGGTTCATGACCGGGACGCCTGGCGGCTTGCCGATTATTACGCGGAAAATAAACTGTATTTGAAACCCTGGGAGCCGGTGCGCGACGACAGCCATTGCTATCCCTCAGGCTGGCAGGCGCGTTTGTCGATGATTAACGAATTTCACAAGCAGGGTTCGGCGTTTTACTTCGCACTGCTTGACCCCGAAGAGAAAGAAATCATCGGCATTGCCAACTTCTCCAACGTAGTGCGCGGCTCGTTCCACGCCTGCTATCTCGGCTATTCCATCGGTGAGAAATGGCAGGGGCAGGGACTGATGTATGAAGCGCTGACCTCCGCCATTCGTTATATGCAGCGCACGCAGCATATTCACCGGATCATGGCCAACTATATGCCGCATAACCAGCGCAGCGGCGCGCTGCTCGCAAAACTCGGATTTGAAAAAGAAGGGTACGCCAAAGACTATCTGCTGATTGACGGGCAGTGGCGGGACCATGTTCTGACCGCGCTCACCACCCGTGAGTGGACGGCGGGTCGCTAAGGAGAAACCATGAAGTATCAGTTAACGGCGCTCGAAGCGCGAGTGATTGGCTGTCTGCTGGAAAAACAGGTGACCACCCCGGAGCAATATCCGCTGTCGGTGAACGCGGTGACCCTGGCCTGTAATCAGAAGAGCAACCGCGAGCCGGTGATGTCGCTCGGCGAAAGTGAAGTCCAGGATCTCCTCGACCAACTGGTTAAACGTCATTATCTGCGCACCGTGAGCGGCTTCGGTAATCGGGTGACCAAATATGAACAGCGCTTCTGTAACTCTGAATTTGGCGACCTGAAGCTGACCGCAGGTGAGGTGGCGCTGGTGACGACCCTGCTGCTGCGTGGGGCACAAACCCCCGGCGAACTGCGTAGCCGCGGTCAACGTATGCATGAATTTGCTGACACGGCGGAAGTCGAAACCGCGCTGGAAAAACTGGCCGAGCGCGAAGACGGCCCGTTTGTGGTGCGTCTGGCGCGCGAGCCGGGCAAGCGTGAACATCGCTATATGCATCTGTTCTGCGGAGAAGTCGATACCTCAGCTGTCGCCGCTACGCCTGCAGCCACACCGGTCTCTGACGATCTCGTTGCGCGCGTGGAGGCGCTGGAAGGCGAAGTGGAAGAGCTTAAGCAGCGTCTCGATTCCTTACTGGCTCACCTGGGAGATTAAGCGTGATGGCGAAACTTCGGATTGGCGTCGTCGGGCTCGGGGGCATCGCGCAAAAAGCGTGGCTGCCGGTAATAAGCGCCGCCAGCGACTGGACCTTTCAGGCTGCGTGGTCACCGGGGCGTGAAAAAGCCCTGCGTATTTGTGAAGCCTACCGGATCCCGCTGGCGGATTCGCTGGCGCATCTGGCCTCGCAGTGCGATGCGGTATTTGTCCACAGTGCCACCGCCACCCATTACGCGGTGGTGAGCGAGCTGCTGAATTTAGGCGTTCACGTCTGTGTGGATAAACCCCTGGCGGACAAACTCTGCGATGCTGTGCGTTTGATTGAACTGGCTGAGAAGAAAAAACTGACCCTGATGGTCGGGTTTAACCGCCGCTTTGCGCCGCTGTACCGCGAACTGAAAGCCAACCTGAGCGAAGGCGCGTCGTTGCGGATGGATAAACATCGGGCTGACAGCGTCGGGCCGAACGATCTGCGTTTTACGCTGCTCGACGATTATCTGCATGTGGTGGATACCGCGCTGTGGCTGGCTGGCGGCACGCCTCAGTTGAGCGGCGGGCTGTTGCAAACCACCGATCAGGGTGAAATGTTCTATGCCGAGCACCATTTCAGCCTGCCGCAGATGCAGATCACTACCAGTATGCATCGCCGGGCGGGGAGCCAACGTGAATGGGTCCAGGCGGTCACCGACGGTGGCTTGATCGACATTACCGATATGCGCGGCTGGCGGGAAGAGCGGGGCCACGGCGTGTTAGAACGTCCGATTCCCGGCTGGCAAAGCACGCTGGAGCAGCGCGGTTTCGCGGGCTGTGCGCGTCACTTTATCGAATGCGTGCAAAATCAGACGGTTCCGGAAACATCGGGCGAACAGGCAATTGCCGCCCAACGTATTGTCGAAAAGCTGTGGCAGGAGGCGAATCGAGAGTGACGAGTACGAGGTTGTAACATCTGCCGGTAGTAATTACGGTTAATCCAGGTAGACTATCGCCACTTTCCAACGCCTGTTTTGCTGCAGGCGTTTTTGATCCAGGGTTGTGGAATAACACGTTAATGAACCTATTAAAATCACTGGCGGCCGTCAGTTCAATGACCATGTTCTCTCGCGTGCTGGGATTTGCGCGCGATGCCATTGTGGCAAGGGTTTTTGGCGCGGGAATGGCGACGGATGCCTTTTTTGTCGCATTCAAACTGCCGAACCTGCTGCGCCGCATCTTTGCGGAAGGGGCATTTTCACAGGCGTTTGTGCCGATTCTGGCGGAATACAAAAGCAAGCAGGGCGAAGATGCCACCCGCGTGTTCGTCTCTTATGTTTCGGGTTTACTCACCCTCGCGCTGGCGATTGTGACCGTTGTTGGGATGCTGGCCGCCCCGTGGGTTATCACTCTTACCGCACCGGGTTTTGCGGATACCGCGGATAAGTTCGCCTTAACCAGCCAGCTACTGCGCATCACCTTCCCGTATATTCTCCTGATCTCCCTCGCGTCGCTGGTGGGGGCGATTCTGAATACCTGGAATCGCTTCTCGGTTCCGGCCTTTGCCCCGACGTTCCTGAACGTCAGCATGATTGGCTTTGCGCTGTTTGCCGCACCCTATTTCAATCCTCCGGTGCTGGCGCTGGCGTGGGCGGTCACCGTCGGCGGGGTCCTGCAACTGTTCTATCAGCTGCCGCACCTGAAAAAAATCGGCATGCTGGTGCTGCCGCGCATCAACCTGAAAGATACCGGTTCGATGCGGGTGGTGAAGCAAATGGGGCCGGCCATTCTCGGCGTATCTGTCAGCCAGATCTCACTGATCATCAACACCATTTTCGCCTCGTTCCTCGCCTCTGGTTCGGTCTCCTGGATGTATTACGCTGACCGTCTGATGGAGTTCCCGTCCGGCGTGCTGGGCGTGGCGCTCGGGACGATTTTGCTGCCGTCGCTGTCAAAAAGCTTTGCCAGCGGTAATCACCAGGAATACAACCGCCTGATGGACTGGGGGCTGCGTCTGTGCTTCCTGCTGGCGGTGCCGAGTGCGGTGGCGCTGGGCATTCTGGCGAAACCGCTGACCGTGTCGCTGTTCCAGTACGGAAAATTTACGGCCTTCGATGCGGCGATGACCCAGCGCGCACTGGTAGCCTATTCGGTCGGGTTGGTGGGGCTAATTGTGTTGAAGGTATTGGCTCCGGGGTTCTATTCGCGTCAGAACATCAAAACTCCGGTCAAAATTGCCATCGTGACGCTTATCATGACCCAGGTGATGAACCTGGCGTTTATCGGCCCGCTGAAACATGCCGGGCTGTCGCTGTCGATTGGTCTGGCGGCCTGTCTGAACGCCAGCCTGCTGTACTGGCAACTGCGTAAGCAGAAAATTTTCACCCCTGAGCCGGGCTGGGGCAAGTTCCTGACCCGTCTGATTGCGGCGGTGGTGGTGATGGCAGCGGTGCTGCTGGGCGTGATGCACATCATGCCTGAGTGGTCGCAGGGCACCATGCCATGGCGTATTTTGCGCCTGATGGGCGTGGTGGTCGCGGGTATTGCCGCTTACTTTGCGACGCTGTTGGTGCTGGGTTTCAGAGTCAAGGAATTCACCCGTCGTAGCGTATAAATGCCGCGCGGCGGTGAAGCGCAATGCTTCCCGCCGCGTGCGTGTCTGGTTGATACCGGGGAGTTAAACGGAGAACTTCTTGTTGCCGCGTGGCGTGGTCGACGTCTGCCCGTCTTTACCGTAAAGGCTCGGTTCCTGATGCGGTTTCAACACCTCTAACGCCTGCTGATTACGCTCAATTTGGCCTTCCAGCAGCCAGCCGTTGTGCTGGTTGAGATCGCGCAGATGTTGCGTTTTTTCGGTAATGCTCAGCCAGCGTTCCGCCACGTCATCATTAGCGCAGCGCTGCGCTTCCTGCTCCAGGCGACGCTGTTTCTCCAGATAATCGAGGGTCGCCAGCAACGAGCTTTTCTCTTCGGTTACCCGTTGCAGGGCGCTGCTGTTCACGCTGCCTGCGGAAAGCTGTTGCTGCTCGGCATCCATCACCTCTTTCAGCGAGTTCAGGATGACTGTCATATGATCCAGTATTTCTGACAGACGACTCATTCTGTTATTTACTCTGCAGCCAGCTCTGGGTATCCGAAATCAGCGAATCGGCAATTTTGCCGGTATCCATTTTCAGTTCGCCGTTACGAATCGCCGTTTTCAACGCTTCAACGCGTTCCAGATTCATGTCGCTGTTGCGCGGCTGCATCAGGCTCGATTGTGCTTCGCTCAGCGTGACGTTAGTGCTGTTCGCGGTCGAAGATTTGTCCAGACGGGCTTTCTGCGCCTGGGCTTCATTCGGCTCACGCGGCTGGACGGCGTTAACGGGCTTCAGGGGCGATGTACGATCAATGCTCATTGTCCTGTCCTCATCGAGGTTTCGTGGCGCTACTGCCTGCCATCATCAGTTGTTGATTATTTATCGGCAGTGTTCGCAGATTCTTTAAAAAGATTATAGGTTAATCAGAATATTCCCATCAGGATCGACCTGACCGCTCACCACCTGGCCTGAGGGCATTCTCACCCGCGCATTTTGCGCCACCGCCGCATTGTTTAGCGCCTGGCCTTCACCATTCACGCTAAAGCCATCTCCGCTGGCGATCACCTGCACTTTTTGTCCGGCTTTAACGCGCCATGACTGACGCAGCATTGATAGCTGAATCGCCTGGCCCGGCACCAGGTCACGCATCGACACGGCATCCTGCGCCTGGTTGATATCCAGCATCGTGCGCGGCGGCAACTGATCTAAACGGCCACGTTTTAGCGAGACGCTGCCAGGCTGTAACACCGTCCCGCGCGCAACCGGCTGCGCGGCCACCACGTAGTTGCCCGTCGCTTCAACGAACACCTGAATGTAGCGTTTTTCCGTGCCGCACTGCGCCTGCACGGTTTGATTGCCCCACAGCTTGTTATTCCCCATCACGCTGAGGGCAGGTTGCTCGCACCCCGGCAGTTGGCTGCCAGGATTACGCAGGCTGACCTTCACCGCGTCGCTGAAACCTGCCAGACGCTGCACGAAAAACGCGTTCAGCTGTTGGGTTAATTCCTCCGCCATCGCCACCGGGCTCAGTAGCACGAGTGCCAGCGTGAGCGTGGGTTTCAGGTTTCGCATCGTTAACTCCAGTCTGTCAGGGAATAGCAGAATCTTACCTGTAAGCAACGCACTTCAACGCAACAAATAGCGATGCATTTTGCTTTTATTCCGACGATGGGGTCAAAAAATTGGGATTAATCTGAACGCTGAATGAACTATTGCCATCAGCGGAGGAGACATGCTCGATAAACTCGACGCCGCGCTACGTTTTCAACAGGAAGCGTTGAACCTGCGCGCCCAGCGTCAGGAAATCCTGGCCTCGAATATTGCTAACGCCGATACCCCGGGGTATCAGGCGCGCGATGTTGATTTTGCCACGGAACTGAAAAAAGTGATGGAAAGGGGGCGCGCGGAAACCAGCAGCGTGTCACTCACGCTGACCTCCGAACGCCATATTCCAGCTCAGGCGATGTCTGCCCCTTCTGTAGACCTGATGTATCGGGTCCCCGATCAGCCATCCATGGACGGTAACACCGTCGATATGGACCGGGAGCGCACGCAATTCGCCGACAACAGCCTGCAATACCAGACCGGGTTAACCGTGCTGGGCGGGCAAATCCGCAGCATGATGACCGTGCTACAGGGGAACTAATTCATGGCTTTACTGAATATTTTTGACGTTGCCGGATCGGCGCTGACCGCGCAGTCCAAGCGCCTGAACGTGGCTGCCAGTAACCTCGCCAACGCCGACAGCGTGACCGGCCCGGACGGTCAGCCGTATCGCGCCAAACAGGTTGTGTTCCAGGTGGATGCGCCCATTGGGGCGGCAACCGGCGGCGTGAAGGTGGCCGATGTGCAGGAAAGCCAGGAGCCGTTCAAGCTGGTTTACCAGCCGGGTAATCCGCTGGCGGATGCCAAAGGCTACGTGAAGATGCCAAACGTTGATGTGGTGGAAGAGATGGTCAACACCATGTCCGCTTCCCGCAGCTATCAGGCCAACGTTGAAGTCCTCAATACCGTCAAGAGCATGATGCTCAAAACGCTGACGCTCGGTCAGTAACGGAGAACACGATGTCTATTGCCGTAAATGTCAATGACCCGACCAGTACAGGCGCGAGCACGACCGCGACCAGTGGCAGTTTAACCACCAGCAACGCCTCAGATCTGCAAAGCAGCTTCCTGACCCTGCTGGTGGCGCAGTTGAAAAACCAGGATCCGACCAATCCGATGGATAACAGTCAGCTGACCTCTCAGCTGGCGCAGATAAGCACCGTCAGCGGGATCGAGAAGCTGAACACCACGCTGGGCTCTATCTCCGGTCAGATTGATAACAGCCAGTCGTTGCAGGCCACTTCGCTGATTGGTCACGGGGTGATGATCCCGGGTTCCGTGGTGCTGGCAGGAAAAGGTTCCGACGGCACCGCCAGCACTACGCCGTTTGGCGTTGAGCTGACCCAGGCCGCGGACAAAGCAACCGCCACCGTGACCGATGCCAGCGGCAAAGTTATCCGCACTATGGATCTTGGCAGCCTGGCCGCAGGCGTTCACACCTTTACCTGGGATGGTACTGCCGCCGATGGCTCTACCGTGCCGGATGGCGCATATAACGTCTCGATTGCCGCCAGCACCAACGGCACGCAGCTGGTGGCTCAGCCACTCAAGTTCGCGCTGGTGCAAGGGGTTACGAAGGGAAGCAGCGGTAATCTGCTGGATCTCGGAACGTATGGCACCACCACGCTCGACGAAGTTCGTCAGATTATTTAAGCCTTCAACCTTAGCAGGAGTTAAGACATGGCCTTTTCTCAAGCGGTCAGCGGCCTGAACGCCGCTGCCACCAACCTCGATGTGATTGGCAACAACATTGCCAACTCCGCGACCTACGGTTTTAAAGCCGGTACGGCGTCTTTCGCCGACATGTTTGCCGGTTCCAAAGTGGGCCTTGGCGTGAAAGTGGCGGGCATCACCCAGGACTTTAACGACGGCACCACCACCGGCACCGGTCGTGCGCTGGACGTGGCAATCAGCCAGAGCGGTTTCTTCCGTATGACCGATGCCAACGGGTCCGTGTACTACAGCCGTAACGGCCAGTTCAAGCTGGACGAAAACCGCAACCTGGTGAACATGCAGGGTCTGCAGCTGACCGGCTATCCGGCCACTGGCACCCCGCCTACCATTCAGCAGGGCGCTAATCCGGTCGGTTTAAGCATTCCGAACACCCTGATGGCGGCGAAAGCGACCACCACCTCGTCAATGCAAATCAACCTCAACTCCACCGATGCGACGCCAGCGACGACGCCGTTCAATGCGTCCAACGCGGATACCTATAACAAAAAAGGCACCGTCACCGTCTTCGACAGTCTGGGTAACTCCCATGACATGAACGTGTATTACGTGAAGAACAGCGCCAATAACTGGGACGTTTACACTCAGGATTCCAGCGTGGCCGGTGCCCCTGCGGTAAAACAAGCGCAGATGCAGTTTGCCGATAATGGCACCCTGACCGGGGTTTATAACTACGACCCTGTCTCCGGTGCGCTGGCGACCACGGCAAATGCGACCCCGGCAATTTCGATTGCGATGGGTTCCCTGAACGGCTCTGCTGCCAGCAATTTCCAGTTGAGCTTCCAGAACTCGATGCAGCAGAACACCGGCTCGAACGACATCGTTGCCACCAATCAGAACGGCTACAAGCCGGGTAACCTGGTGAGTTATCAGATTAACGAAGATGGCACCGTGGTCGGCAACTACTCCAACGAACAGACGCAGCTGCTGGGCCAAATTACCCTGGCTAACTTCGCCAACAACGAAGGTCTGCAATCGGAAGGCGATAACGTTTGGTCCGCGACGCAGTCCTCCGGCGTGGCGCTGCTCGGCGCCGCTGGCACCGGCAACTTCGGCACCCTGACCAACGGCGCGCTGGAAGCCTCCAACGTCGATCTGAGTAAAGAACTGGTGAACATGATTGTCGCGCAGCGCAACTATCAGTCGAATGCGCAAACCATCAAAACCCAGGATCAGATCCTTAACACCCTGGTTAACCTGCGCTAAGCGCCTGACGGGACGGCTTCATGGATCACGCAATATATACCGCGATGGGCGCGGCCAGCCAGACGATGGAAATGCAGGGGGTTACCGCGAGCAATCTCGCCAATACCTCTACGCCGGGCTTTCGCGCCCAGCTGACCGCGCTGCGTGCCGTGCCGGTCAACGGGGAAACCTTTCAGACCCGCACTCTGGTGACCGGTTCCACGCCGGGGGCCGATATGACGCCAGGTCAGCTCGACTACACCGCCCGTCCATTGGACGTGGCGTTGCAGCAGGATGGCTGGCTGGCGGTGCAGGCGGCCGATGGTTCGGAAGGGTATACCCGTAACGGCAACATTCAGGTGACCCCGACCGGGCAATTGACCATTCAGGGTAACCCGGTGATGGCCGACGGTGGCGGGCCGGTGATGGTGCCGGAAGGCTCCGAAGTCACCATCGCCTCTGACGGCACGATATCAGCGCTTAACCCCGGCGACCCGGCGAATACCATCTCGCCGGTGGCGAAGTTAAAGCTGGTTAAAGCGGAGAACACCGAAGTGACGCGCGGGGATGACGGCATGTTCCGTCTGACGGCAGCCGCGCAGGCTACGCGTGGCCCGACGCTGCAATCTGACCCGAGCATTCGCTTGCAGTCCGGCGTGCTGGAAGGCAGTAACGTGAAACCGGTGGCGGCGATGGCTGAGATGATTGCCAGCTCCCGACGTTTTGAAATGCAGATGAAGGTCATTAGCAGCGTGGACGACAACGCCTCTAAAGCCAATCAGCTGTTATCCCTGAGCTAATTTTCCCTCGGGAAAGAAGGAAAACCAATGATCAGTTCATTATGGATTGCCAAAACCGGCCTCGACGCCCAGCAAACCAACATGGACGTTATCGCCAACAACCTGGCGAACGTGAGCACCAACGGGTTCAAGCGCCAGCGTGCGGTGTTTGAAGACCTGCTGTATCAAACCGTACGTCAGCCGGGGGCGCAGTCGTCCGAACAGACTACCCTGCCATCCGGCCTGCAAATCGGTACCGGTGTGCGTCCGGTGGCGACCGAGCGCATCCACACTCAGGGTAACCTGTCGCAGACCGACAACAGCAAAGACGTCGCCATCAAAGGCGAAGGTTTCTTTCAGGTCTTGCTCCCGGACGGTACCTCGGCCTACACCCGCGACGGTTCATTCCAGGTTGACCAGAACGGTCAGTTGGTGACGGCGGGCGGCTTCCAGGTTCAGCCTGCAATTACCATTCCTGCCAACACCCTGAGTATTACCATCGGGCGTGACGGCGTGGTGAGCGTGACCCAGCAGGGGCAAACCAACCCGGTGCAGGTCGGCCAGCTCAACCTGACCACCTTCATGAACGATGCGGGTCTGGAGAGCATCGGTGAGAACCTGTACACCGAAACCCAGGCCTCTGGTGCGCCGAATGACAGCACGCCGGGCCTGAACGGCGCGGGCCTGCTGTATCAGGGTTATGTTGAAACCTCCAACGTTAACGTGGCGGAAGAGTTGGTCAACATGATTCAGGTGCAGCGTGCGTATGAGATTAACAGCAAGGCGGTGTCGACCACCGACCAGATGCTGCAGAAACTCACCCAGCTGTAAGACGTTACCGGTGCGGGATTTCCTGCACCGGATTTTTGATTCAGAAGATAAGAGCAATGCAAAAATCCTCAGCGTTTCGTTATCCGCTTTTCGTGGTCCTGGCTTTAACTCAGGCCGGATGCGCATGGATCCCCTCAAAACCGCTGGTAGAAGGGGCGACCACTGCACAGCCCGTTCCTGGCCCGGTGCCGGTGGTCAATGGCTCGATTTTCCAGAGCGCGCAGCCGATTAACTACGGCTATCAGCCGCTGTTTGAAGACCGACGTCCGCGCAACATTGGCGATACGCTGACCATCCAGCTGCAAGAAAACGTCAGCGCGTCGAAGAGTTCTTCGGCGAACGCCAGCCGCGATGGCAAAACTAATTTCGGCTTCGACACCGTGCCGCGCTATCTCCAGGGCCTGTTTGGCAATGAGCGTGCCGATGTGGAAGCCTCTGGCGGCAACGCCTTTAACGGTAAAGGCGGGGCCAACGCCAGCAATACCTTCAGCGGTACGCTGACGGTCACCGTCGATCAGGTGCTGGCCAACGGTAACCTGCATGTGGTGGGCGAAAAACAGATCGCCATCAACCAGGGCACCGAATTCATTCGCTTCTCGGGCGTAGTCAACCCGCGCACCATCAGCGGCAGCAACACCGTGCCGTCTACGCAAGTGGCTGACGCCCGCATTGAGTACGTCGGTAACGGCTACATCAATGAAGCGCAGAACATGGGCTGGCTGCAGCGCTTCTTCCTTAATTTATCGCCGATGTAACGAGGTGGATTATGTTTAAAACTTTGGTTGGCATTGCACTGGTGCTGCTGGCGGGATTCGCCCAGGCCGATCGCATTCGCGACCTCACCAGCGTACAGGGCGTGCGGGAAAACTCACTGATTGGCTACGGCCTGGTGGTCGGTCTCGACGGGACCGGGGACCAGACCACCCAAACGCCATTCACCACCCAAAGCCTGAACAACATGCTGTCGCAGCTCGGGATCACCGTCCCGGCGGGCACCAATATGCAGCTGAAAAATGTGGCGGCGGTGATGGTCACGGCCAAACTTCCGGCGTTTGGCCGTCAGGGTCAGATGATCGACGTGGTGGTGTCGTCGATGGGTAACGCCAAAAGTCTGCGCGGTGGAACGCTGTTAATGACGCCAATGAAAGGCGTCGACA
Organism: Scandinavium lactucae; assembly: GCF_033843265.1. Taxonomy (NCBI): domain Bacteria; kingdom Pseudomonadati; phylum Pseudomonadota; class Gammaproteobacteria; order Enterobacterales; family Enterobacteriaceae; genus Scandinavium; species Scandinavium lactucae. Next base: position 710,802 of record NZ_JAWXRD010000040.1, on the reverse strand, counting down.
GCCAGGTTTATGCCCTGGCGCAAGGTAACATTCTGGTCGGCGGGGCAGGCGCATCAGCGGGCGGCAGCAGCGTGCAGGTCAACCAGCTTAACGGCGGACGCATCACCAACGGGGCTACCATTGAACGTGAACTGCCAAGCCAGTTCGGGGCCGGGAACACTATCAACCTGCAGCTGAACGAAGACGACTTTGGCATGGCGCAGCAGATTGCCGACACCATCAACCGTCGCGGCGGCTACGGCAATGCCACGGCGCTGGATGCGCGCACCGTGCAGATCCAGGCTTCCAGCGGCGGCAGCAATCAGGTACGGATGCTGGCGGATATTCAAAACCTGGAGGTCAACGTCACGCCGCAGGATGCGAAGGTGATCATTAACTCCCGTACCGGTTCGGTTGTCATGAACCGTGAAGTGACGCTCGACAACTGTGCGGTGGCGCAGGGCAACCTGTCGGTAACGGTCAACCGTTCGGCCCAGGTCAGCCAACCGGATACGCCGTTTGGCGGCGGTTCGACGGTGGTCACGCCGCAGACGCAAATCGACCTGCGTCAGAGCGGGGGCGCGATGCAGAGCATTCGCTCCAGCGCCAACCTCAACAACGTGGTCCGGGCGCTGAATGCGCTGGGTGCGTCGCCAATGGAGCTGATGTCGATTCTGCAATCGATGCAAACCGCAGGCTGCCTGCGTGCCAAAGTGGAAATAATCTAATGCTGGGTGACAGTAAGCTGTTGAGTAGCGCGGCCTGGGACGCGCAGTCGCTAAGCGAACTGAAGGTCAAAGCCGGGAAAGATCCACAGGCGAACTTAAAGCCTGTGGCCCGGCAGGTCGAAGGGATGTTCGTGCAGATGATGCTGAAAAGTATGCGCGACGCGCTGCCGAAAGACGGCATGTTCAGCAGCGACCAGACGCGGCTTTACACCAGTATGTACGATCAGCAAATTGCCCAGCAGATGACTGCGGGCAAAGGACTGGGGCTGGCGGATGCGATGGTAAAACAGATGGCGGCCGCGCAGGGTGAGCCAGCAGACACGCCTGCCCAGGTGCCGCTTAAGTTTGATCTCGAAACCGTGACCACTTACCAGAACTCCGCCCTGACGCAGATGGTGCGTAAGGCTTTGCCGAAAACGCCGACTGTGGCTGACGTCGGGGATGTGCCCGGTGATAGCCACGACTTCCTGGCGCAGCTTTCGCTGCCTGCAAAACTTGCCAGTGAACAGAGTGGCATCCCGCACCACCTGATCCTCGCCCAGGCGGCGCTGGAATCGGGTTGGGGCCAGCGGCAGATCCGCCGTGAAAACGGCGAGCCAAGTTTCAATCTGTTTGGCGTGAAGGCCTCGTCCGACTGGAAAGGCAAAGTCACCGAAATTACGACCAGCGAATACGAAAACGGGGAAATGAAAAAGGTGAAGGCCCGTTTCCGCGTGTACGGTTCGTATCTCGAAGCGCTGTCTGATTACGTCGGCTTGTTAACCCGTAACCCGCGCTACGCCGCTGTAACCACAGCCGCCACGCCGGAGCAGGGCGCACAGGCGTTGCAAAAGGCCGGGTACGCCACCGACCCGAACTATGCCCGCAAGCTGACCGGGATGATTCAGCAGCTGAAATCGATGGGTGAGAAGGTGAGCAAGGCCTACAGCAACGATATCGAAAATCTGTTCTGAAATGCCTCAAGTTCAACCATTCGGTGCCGATAATTCAGGTCAGGACTCGTGTCTAAAAGAATAAAGGAACCTCCATGTCCAGTTTAATGAATAGTGCAATGAGTGGGCTCGGTGCGGCTCAGGCGGCACTGAACACCGTCAGTAATAACATTGCCAGTTATAACGTGTCCGGCTATACCCGTCAGACAACGGTCCTGTCTGCGGCAAACAGTACGCTGGGCGCAGGCGGTTGGGTGGGCAATGGCGTAACGGTCTCCAGCGTGCAGCGCGAGTACAACGCTTTTATCACCAATCAGCTGAATGCGGCGCAGAACCAGAGCAGTGGCCTGACCACGCGCTACCAGCAGATGTCAAAAATTGATGATTTGCTGTCTGACACCACTCATTCGCTTTCAGCCACCCTGCAGGACTTTTACGCCAGCCTGCAAACCCTGGTCAGCAACGCCGAAGATCCGGCTGCGCGTCAGGCGGTGTTGGGCAAATCTCAGGGGCTGGTAAACCAGTTTAAGACCACCGATCAGTATCTGCGTGACCAGGACAAACAGGTCAACGGGGCGATTGTTTCCACCGTGTCGCAGATCAACAATTATGCCCAGCAGATTGCGACCCTCAACGATAAAATCTCCAAACTGACCGGTGTCGGCGCAGGTGCATCGCCCAACGATCTGCTCGATCAGCGTGACCAGTTAGTCAGCCAGCTGAATCAGCTGGTCGGTGTGGAAGTCAACGTGCAGGACGGCAGTACCTACAATGTCACCATGGCGAACGGCTATAACCTGGTGCAGGGCAGTAACGCCCGCCAGCTGGCTGCGGTCCCGAGCAGCGCGGACCCGTCACGCACCACGGTGGCGTACGTTGATAACGTCGCGGGCAACATCGAAATCCCGGAAAAACTGCTGAACTCCGGTTCCCTGGGTGGCCTGCTGACGTTCCGCACGCAGGATCTCGACCAGACCCGTAACAGCCTGAACCAGATGGCACTGGCGTTTGCTGATGCGTTCAATACTCAGAACAAGGCCGGGATTGACGCTGACGGCAACGTGGGGAAAGACTTCTTTAACATCGGTGGGCCATCGGCGCTGAGTAACACCCAAAATACCGGCTCGGCGACGCTCGGCGTGGCCATGACTGACAGCAAGCAGGTGCAGGCCACTGATTATAAGATGAGCTTTGACGGCACCCACTGGCAGGTGACCCGTCTGTCGGACAACACCAGCGTGAGCCCGACCGTTGAAACCGACGGCAGTCTGAGTTTTGACGGCCTGAACGTCAAAGTCAGCGGAACCGCGAACAAAAACGACAGCTTCACCGTGAAGCCGGTCGCCAACGCCATCGTCAACATGAGCGTGGCGCTGAGCGACGCCAGTAAAATTGCGATGGGGATTGACGACGCCGAAACCGGTGAGAGCGATAACCGTAACGGACAGGCGCTGCTCGACCTGCAAAATAGCAAGCTGGTCGGTGGGAATAAAACGGTCAACGATGCCTATGCGGCACTGGTTAGCGATGTGGGGAACAAAACCTCAACCCTGGAAACCAGCAGCACCACTCAGGGCAACGTGGTGACGCAGCTGACCAAACAGCAGCAATCCATTTCCGGCGTAAACCTCGACGAAGAGTACGGCAACCTGCAACTGTATCAACAGTACTACCTGGCGAATGCCCAGGTGATGCAAACCGCCAGCACGCTATTCGACGCGCTGATCAATATTCGCTAAGGAGACGTGACGGATGCGTATTAGCACCTTAATGATGTACCAACAGACCATGGGCGGCATTAGCAACTCCCAGTCTTCCTGGTTGAAATACGGGGAGCAGATGTCCACCGGCCTGCGGGTAAACCGTCCTTCGGATGATCCGATTTCGGCGTCTCAGGCAGTCGTGTTGTCGCAGGCGCAGTCGCAGACTGCCCAGTTTGCCTCGGCGCGCAGCTTTGCGACGCAGCGTATTTCGCAGGAAGAAAATACACTCTCCTCGGTGACCAGTGCGATTCAGGCTGCGCAGGAGAAAATCGTCTACGCCGGAAACGGCACCCTGAGTGATGATGACCGTTCGTCGTTAGCCACCGATTTACAAGGGATCCGCGACCAGTTGATGAACCTGGCCAATAGCCAGGATGGCAACGGGCGTTACATGTTTGCCGGGTACAACACGGCTACCGCCCCGTTCGACAGCGCCAGTGGAACCTATACTGGTGGGACTCTCAACGTCGAGCAGCAGGTGGATTCCTCGCGGACCATGGTTATCGGCCACACCGGCAACAAGATTTTTGACACCATCACCAATAACGCGGTGGAAGAGCCGGACGGAAAACCGTCGGAAACTAATCTCTTTACTATGCTGGATACCGCGATTGCGGCCCTGAAAACCCCGGTTGCGGGCGACGACGCGGCCCAAGAAACGGCACAGGCGGCGATTGATAAAACCAACCGGGGTTTACGTAACTCGCTGAACAACGTGCTGAGCGTGCGGGCGGAAGTGGGCACCCAACTGAATGAACTGGATAAGCTGGATGCGTTGGGCGATGACCGTAAACTGAGCCAGACTCAGCAGATGAGCGACCTGGTGAACGTGGACTGGAACGAGACCATCTCCAACTACACCATGCAGCAGGCAGCGCTTCAGGCCTCCTACAAAGCGTTCAGCGATATGCAGGGCATGTCGCTGTTCCAGTTGAATAAGTAAGTTTTAACGGTTTAGAACGTGTCTTGAAACTGGCCATGTTCTCTGTGCCCGCGCCACTCACCCCGGCGCGGGCTTTTTTTTAGTTTTGCGGGCAGGTAGCCGCTTTTGTCTTGCCCATCACCCGAATCAGCAGCGCGATAGCCCCGGAGATTACCGCCAGGCTGACGACCGCAGGCCAACCCGCCATCGCGTACAGTTTGGTCCCCAGCGCTGAACCTAACGCCATGCCGATAAACACTACCGTGAACAACAGGGCATTCAGACGACCGCGTGCCTGCGGCTCAAGGCTGTAGACCAGATTCTGGTGTGCGACCAGGCTTGACTGTAAACCTAAATCAAAGCCGATGGCAGAAAGCGCAATCAGCGCCAACTGCCCATGCACCGGCAGGTACGGCAGGAAAAACATCAGCGCGAAGGAAAGGGTCACCAGGCCTGCACCCAGTTGCGTCACTTTGGCGGCTCCGAGTTTATCGGCCAGTCCACCCGCCAGCGGGGCGGCCAGTGCCCCGGCCGCACCGGCGATACCGTAGCCCCCGGCGACGGCGCTTCCTAGCTGATAATGTTCAGCCAGCATCACCGCCAGCGTGGACCAGAAGGCGCTGAACGCTACCGAGAGAAAACCCTGTGCCAGTGCGGCCCGACGCAGTTCCGGGAAGCGCTGCCATAGCTGCACTAGCGATCCCATCAGCGCCGGATAGCGCAGGCTGGAGTGGGTGCTGAATTTTGGCAATACGCGCCACATCACCAGCCCAATCAGGGCAATGCTTACCGCCGCGGCCTGGTACATCATTCGCCAACCCCAGGTCTCGCCTACGATGCCACTCACGGTACGCGACAGCAAAATCCCCAGCAGCAGGCCGGTCATCACCGTCCCGACCGTTTTCCCCTGTTTCCCGGCGGGGGCAAGAATGGCGGCGGCCGGAACGATATCCTGCGCCATGGTTGCCGTCATCCCAATTAGCAGGCTGACGACCAGCAGGGCGTGCAATTGGCTGGTGAAACTGCATAACAATAATAGCGCCGCCAGCAATGCACTTTTACCGAGGATCAGCCGACGTCGGTCGTGACGATCGCCGAGCGGCAGCAGAAACAGAATGCCCAACGCGTAACCTGTTTGGGTCAGGGTAGGGACTAAGCCCATCTGCTCAATGCTCAGATGCAAATCGCTGCCAATCAACGGCAACAGCGGTTGAGCATAATAAATGGAGGCCACGCTAAAACCGGCCCCGATAGCCAGAATCAAAATAATCCACGCTGCGGGGGCGGGAGATGCTGCCGGTGTGATGTTCATCTTTATTCCTCATTAAGGTATGGGACGTATTGTGATGTGAATCACACTGGCGCGGTAGCGGGCGCAGTGGTAAAACAGCTATACGTCAGGCGTATGAGCAACTAATCATGATAAGAACAGAGCGTATAGACCGGCTGGAACTGATGCGAACCTTTATCCGCATTATCGAAGCGGGATCGCTATCGGCGGCGGCGGTGCAGCTTGGCACCACTCAGGCCACGGTGAGCCGACGCTTGCAGTCGCTTGAATCATTGCTCGGGGCGAAGCTGATCCTGCGTTCAACCCATGCGATGAAACTCACCGATGATGGTGAACGGTGCTACCAGCATGCACGCCAGCTGGTGGATAGCTGGCTGGCACTCGAAGACGACTTGCAGCTTGCGGACGATAATCCGGTGGGCATATTGCGGGTCAGAGCCCCGCATGCGTTTGGACAACAGCAGCTGTTAACGCCGCTGGTGGATTTTTTGCAACGCTACCCGCAGCTCTCGGTGGAGTGGATGCTCAATGATAAGAACGTTGATTTCATGAGTGACAATATCGATTGTGCGATTCGCGTCGGGGCCGAGGTAGATCCGGCCACGGTGTCGGTTCTGCTGGCAGAGGTGCCGCGCAGCCTGGTTATCTCTCCTGAGTTGCTGGCAACCACCACCCAGGTCGTTCATCCATCAGCTTTATCCGAACTGCCGTGGGTGGCGATCAACACCTTTTATCAGCATGACGTGACGTTAAGGCACGCGCAGAGCCGTGAGAGCGTAACGTTCCCCATCGTGCCGCGTCTGAGTACCGACAGCGTGTACGTGGCGCGCAATACGGCCCTGGCAGGGCTGGGGGTAGCGCTGATTTCAAGCTGGACGGTTGAGGAAGATATTGCCCAGGGTAGGCTGATTGAACTGCTGCCTGAGTGGCAAGCGGCGGCGCTCCCGGTGCATCTGGTGTATCCGTGGGCGCGTTATTACCCGGCGCGACTGCGGAAGTTTCTCGATTTAATGCGCGAGGTGATGCCCAAGCTATCAGGGATGCGTTTACCGATGTCAGAATAAAAAAAACCGCCCGAAGGCGGTTTAATCATACTTTGCAGCTTAGTCCACAGACTGAGGACGGGTCGGACCGGCGGTTGCTGTGTGCGTAGCGCTATGGCCACCGGCAGAACCTTTACCTTCGAAACCGAATTCCGGGCGAACCCAGTCGCTCTGGCGCGGCGCTTCAGGAACATATTCCGGCGCTGGCGCACGCGTCATTGGCGCGGTAGCGTGCTTGGTGGCCACGACCGTTGGCTTCTGAGTAACCACCGGCTTGGTGACGGCTTGGACCGGAGCGGGTTCGACGACAGCTGGCTGTTCGGCAACCACGCTTTCAGTAACCACTTCCTCAGCAACTTCCTCAGCAACGACATTCTCAGCCTCAATAGCAGGTTCCACTTCTTCGGCAATTGCCGGAGTCGCTTCTTCTGCGGTGGCTTCTGCTACTGCGGTGTCTGCCTCGGTAATCACCTGCGGTTGTTCGCTCACCGGAGCGGCAATGACTTCCGGATGTGAGGTTTCAACCACGGGTGCCTGAGGTTCAACCTGAACGTTTTGTGGGGCATCAACCACCACCGGTTCAGTCACTGTGACTTCTTCTACTGCCGGCACAACTGGTGCCTGTTCAACCGCCTTCTCAACAACCTGTTCTGCAACAGGGGCTTGAGCCACGGCTTGAACCGGTGCGATTTCAATTACCGACGGAGCGGCTTCCTGCTCGCGGACTTCTTCCACCTGCGCATCGTGCGGGCGAGAAACCGGGTAGGAGATCCACACTTTACCTGAAGCCATTTCCGGAGAGGCACAGGCAATCGCCAGTGGCATTGGCGACTGGGCCGGGTAACGTTCGTCACGATAACGGCGACGACGCTGACCGCTCACGCGCAGGTGGCGCGGCGAACGACGGGAGCGACGCGGCATCCCTGCAGACTCACGGCTTTCAGTGTTTTCTTCTTCCGCAGGGGCTTCAACCACCGCTGGCAGGTCAACTTTTGCCAGTTCAGTATGTTTCACCGGTGCAGGTTCCGCTGGCGCGATAACGGCAGTACGTACTGCGGTTTCAGCGGCCGTTTCGATACGTATTTTCTGCGACAGATTGCGCGGCTTACGACGCGGCATAGACTGAACGCGTTCTTCCTGCTCAACGTCCTGAACCTGAACAGGTGCTTCTTCGCGTGGCTGAACCTTAACGTCCTGCTGCGGCTGGCGTTTGTCATCGTTACGACGACGGTTACGCTCGCGGCGTGGCTGCTGTTCGTCACGGGATTTCGCTTTATCAGCATCTTCAACCACGTTCAGCGGACGCGCTTCACGGGTTTCAGCGTTCTGCTGCGGCTTCTCGCGACGGTTACGGCGGTTATCTTCGCGGCCTTCGGTGTTATCACTCCGGTCACGATTATCGCGGTCATTACGTTCGCCACGGCGATCGTTACGGTCACCGCGGTCATTACGATCGCCACGGTCATTGCGGTCACGACGGTTAGACTGACGAGAACGACGGCGATCCTGTGGACGCTCTGATTTCTCTTCTTTCTTCACCGGCTCAGGCTCGGCGGCAACGACTGGCGCTTCACTGCTGAACAGGGATTTCAGCGCTGAGACGAAACGGGACAGCAGGCCAGGAGCCGCAGCGGTGGCAGCTGGTGCGGCTTTCTTCGCTTCTGGCGCAGCCGCTTTCGCGGTATCTTCCAGCGGAGCAGGTGGCGCATCCGGCATCACGAAGGTCGCCAGAGCAGGCTGCTCAGGACGCTTACGTTCAGCGGGTTCGTCTTCAGACGGCAGAGCCATCTCTTCTTCGTGCAGTTTCGGCAGCAGGTAGCTCAGAACCTGAGTCTCCTCGCCTTTACGCACACGCAGCACCGAGTAGTGCGGGGTTTCCATCTGATCGTTCGGGACAACGATGCAGCGGACGCCACCCTGACGGGTTTCGATGGCGCTGATCGCGGCACGTTTTTCGTTCAGCAGGTAAGAGGCCACCTGAACCGGAACAATCGCGTGTACTTCCTGGGTATTCTCTTTCAGCGCTTCTTCTTCAATCAGACGCAGAATGGAGAGTGCCAGCGATTCGTTATCACGGATGGTGCCGGTGCCGCTACAGCGTGGGCAGACGTGATGGCTGGATTCCCCCAGAGACGGGCTGAGACGCTGACGCGACATTTCCAGCAGACCGAAGCGAGAGATGTGACTGATTTGAATACGCGCCCGATCCTGACGAACCGCTTCACGCAGACGGTTTTCAACTGCACGCTGGTGGCGGACTGGGGTCATATCGATGAAGTCGATAACGATCAGGCCGCCGAGGTCACGCAGACGCAGCTGACGGGCAATTTCGTCTGCCGCTTCAAGGTTGGTGTTGAAGGCGGTTTCTTCGATGTCGCCGCCGCGGGTTGCACGCGCGGAGTTGATATCGATGGCGGTCAGGGCTTCGGTGCTATCGATAACGATAGAGCCGCCAGACGGCAGGCGCACTTCGCGCTGGAATGCAGATTCGATCTGCGATTCAATTTGATAATGGCTGAACAGCGGGATTTCACCGGTGTAGAGCTTAATTTTGCTGCTGAAATCCGGACGACCCAGCGCAGAGATGTGCTGGCGAGCCAGCTCAAGCACTTTTGGGTTATCAATGAGGATTTCACCGATGTCCTGGCGCAGGTAATCGCGGAAGGCACGCACGATGACGTTGCTTTCCTGATGGATCAGGAACGGCGCAGGGCGGCTTTCGGAGGCTTTCTGAATGGCTTCCCAGTGTTTCAGGCGGAAGCTCAGGTCCCACTGCAGTGCTTCGGCAGATTTGCCGACGCCAGCGGTACGTACAATCAGGCCCATGCCGTCTGGCAGTTGCAGGCTGGATAGCGCTTCTTTCAGCTCGGTACGATCGTCACCTTCGATGCGGCGAGAAATACCACCGGCACGCGGGTTGTTCGGCATCAGTACCAGGTAGCTGCCTGCCAGGCTGATAAAGGTGGTCAGAGCCGCGCCTTTGTTGCCGCGCTCTTCTTTATCGATCTGAACAATGACTTCCTGGCCTTCGCGCAGAACATCTTTGATGTTTGGGCGGCCATGCGCATTGTAATTAGCAGGGAAATATTCGCGGGCGATTTCTTTAAGAGGGAGGAAACCATGACGCTCGGCACCGTAATCGACGAATGCGGCTTCAAGGCTAGGTTCAATACGGGTAATTTTGCCTTTGTAGATGTTCGCTTTTTTCTGTTCGTGTCCTGGGCTTTCGATATCCAGATCGTACAGACGCTGCCCATCAACGAGGGCGACACGCAACTCTTCTTGCTGAGTTGCGTTGATTAACATTCTTTTCATCGTAACTTACTCATTATTCTTACATTGACGACTAAGCTACGGGCAGAGTTTTCCTTGCCGGGGGTAAACCGATGGCCTCGTGTCTGTTCACGTCGCCAACCTCACGGTTGTCGCTCGCTTAAGAGGCGCAGAGTGTCGGTAGTCTGCGTTTCTAACGGAACCGCAGCGCAATTATTCAGGGGAACAGCCTGGGAATCATTCTCCAGGGAGGGTTCCTTCTATACTCATTGTCTTTCAAGTCGCAGATGCGTTGGCTTCACCTGCTTACTCCAGCCATCTACTGGAGTAGCGCCTGGATCCCCAGGTTTGCCGCCTTTTCTGCGGCTTGAAATGTTGAGTATCAACCGGTAAGGACTGCAACCCGCAGCCCGCTAACTGTCTGAAAGATAAATACGTCTTACGCCATTGCTGCATAAAAAATCGTTCAGACAAAATGGGTCATTCCGTTTACTTACATGCTTGTATAAACAAGACTCGACACGGAAAACAGCATCATTATTCCCTGCTAACCTTGTTATAGCAAGATGACTTTTACCATTTATCACCCGCTTACTCACAGTTTTTTCACTTTCCGGAACCGATTGCTCTAATAAGCATCAATTCAGTCAGTGAGAATAAAAATGAGTGCCGTGGCGAAGTTAATATAAGCACAGAAAAAGGAGTGGCGCGAATGCCTGTGCCTCTTTAGAATCGCCCCCCATGAAAACTGAGACACCGACCGTAAAAATGGTTGCCATTGCCGATGATGAAGCAGGGCAACGAATTGATAACTTTTTGCGCACCCAACTGAAGGGTGTGCCGAAAAGCATGATTTACCGCATCCTGCGTAAAGGCGAAGTGCGGGTGAATAAAAAACGCGTTAAGCCGGAATATAAGCTGGAAGCGGGCGATGAAATTCGTATCCCACCGGTGCGCGTGGCCGAACGAGAAGAAGATGCTGTGTCGCCACATCTGCAGAAAGTGGCCGCGCTGAGCGACGTTATCCTCTATGAAGATGACCACATTCTGGTGCTGAATAAGCCATCAGGCACTGCGGTTCATGGCGGGAGTGGATTGAGCTTCGGGGTGATTGAAGGCCTGCGCGCGCTGCGTCCGGAAGCGCGTTTTCTGGAATTAGTGCATCGTCTCGACCGAGATACGTCGGGCGTGCTGCTGGTTGCCAAGAAGCGTTCGGCCCTGCGTTCTCTGCATGAGCAACTGCGTGAAAAAGGGATGCAAAAAGACTATCTGGCGCTGGTGCGCGGGCAATGGCAATCCCATACCAAAGTGGTGCAGGCCCCGTTGCTGAAAAATATTCTGCAAAGCGGCGAGCGCATTGTGCGGGTGAGTAGTGAGGGTAAACCGTCTGAAACTCGCTTCAAAGTTGAAGAGCGTTTCACTCACGCCACGCTGGTGCGCTGTAGCCCGGTGACTGGCCGTACCCATCAGATCCGTGTGCATACCCTGCATGCGGGCCATCCGATTGCGTTTGATGACCGTTATGGCGATCGTGAGTTCGATAAACAGCTGGCGGGTACCGGGCTTAATCGTCTGTTCTTGCACGCGGCGGCGCTGAAATTTACCCATCCGGGTACGGGGGAAACGTTGCGTATCGAAGCCCCAATGGATAACCAGCTAAAGCGCTGTTTGCAGGTGCTGCGTAGCCAGAAGTAAAACGCCTAACGTATAAAAAACGCCCCGTTTGGGGCGTTTTGCGTTTTAGCGCAGCAGCGGATTGTACTGCTCGTGTCGGAGCATCTTACACAGCGCAATCAACGGCAGGCCGACCAGGGTGTTCGGGTCACGTCCTTCCAGTCGTTCAAACAGTGAAATCCCCAGCCCCTCGCTTTTAAAACTGCCCGCGCAGTTCAGCGGTTGCTCTTTTTTAATGTAATGGTTGATCTCCGCGTCGGTAAGATGACGGAAGTGAACGTCGAACGGTTCGCATTCGGTCTGCAAATGGCCGTTAGCGCTGTTATACAGGGCAAGGCCAGTATAGAAGGTGACGACGTGTCCGCTCGCTTCACGCAGCTGCAGGCGTGCATTTTCTTCGGTAAGCGGTTTACCCGTGATGTTCCCGCCCAGGACGCACACCTGATCGGAACCAATAATCAGATGCTGAGGAAAGCGTTCAGCCAGCGCTTTCGCTTTAGCCTGCGCTAATCGCAGCACCAGCTGGCGCGGAGATTCACCCGGCAGGGCAAGTTCATCAACCTCAGGTGCGGCACATTCAAAGGGGACTTCGAGCTTTTTTAACAGCTCGCGGCGATAGGGTGAAGTGGAGGCAAGGACAAGTTGCGACATATTTTTTTATCAGACTCTGGTGATTCGGATTGCGACATTTTAAACTACAGGCCGCAATGTGTGCGAATAATTGGCAAAAGGCGCCTGAGGGTGCCTTTTTCTTTGACTCTATGACGTTACAAAGTTAATATGCGCGCCCTATGCAAAAGGTAAAATTACCCCTGACTCTTGATCCGGTTCGTACGGCTCAAAAACGCCTCGATTACCAGGGTGTCTACACCCCGGAACAGGTGGAGCGTCTTGCCGAGTCTGTGGTCAGTGTGGACAGTGATGTGGAATGCGATATGACATTCGCCATCGACAATCAGCGCCTCGCCGTTATTAAAGGTGATGCGAAGGTTGCGGTGACTCTCGAGTGCCAGCGCTGCGGGAAACCGTTCCCACATGCCGTTCACACAACGTATTGTTTCAGCCCGATCAAAAATATTGAACAGGCGGAAGCACTCCCGGAAGCGTATGAGCCGATTGAAGTTAACGAATTCGGTGAAATCGATCTGCGGGCATTGGTTGAGGATGAAATCATTCTCTCCTTGCCAGTAGTTCCGGTGCATGATTCTGAACACTGTGAAGTGTCCGACGCGGACATGGTTTTTGGTGAATTGCCTGAAGATGCGCAAAAGCCAAATCCATTTGCCGTATTAGCCAGCTTAAAGCGTAAGTAATTGAGGAGTAAGGTCCATGGCCGTACAACAGAATAAACCAACCCGTTCCAAACGTGGCATGCGTCGTTCCCATGACGCGCTGACCGCAGTTACCAGCCTGTCTGTAGACAAGACTTCTGGTGAACAACACCTGCGTCACCACATCACTGCCGACGGTTTCTACCGCGGCCGCAAGGTAATCGCTAAGTAATCACGCGATACTCGCCGTTTTTCGTGTTGCCCTGCAGCGTGAAAAACGAAGAGTATAAGCGTGGTGAAGCTTAGTGAGGATATCCCCGTGTTAACGGGGATACACCAAACCGGGCGGCGACGAAACCTTGACACGTCTGACCTTAGCGTTGGATGTCATGGGGGGCGATTTTGGCCCTTCCGTGACGGTGCCTGCAGCATTGCAGGCACTGCACGCTAACCCACAACTCTCGCTTCTTCTCGTCGGTGACGCCGACACCATAACGCCATTACTCGCCAAAGCTGACTTCGAACAACGTTCACGTCTGCAGATAATCCCTGCCCAGTCAGTTATTGCCAGTGATGCACGCCCGGCTCAGGCGATACGTAATAGCCGGGGAACGTCTATGCGCATCGCGCTGGAGTTGGTCAAAGAAGGGCGCGCAGAAGCCTGCGTCAGTGCCGGAAATACCGGTGCGTTGATGGGGCTCGCAAAATTATTGCTCAAACCTCTCGAAGGGATTGAGCGTCCGGCGTTGATGACGGTTCTGCCACATCAGCAAAAGGGCAAAACGGTGGTGCTCGATTTGGGCGCTAACGTGGATTGTGACAGTACAATGCTGGTGCAATTTGCGGTGATGGGCGCGGTGATGGCCGAAGAAGTAGTGGGCATTACCAACCCACGGGTCGCGCTGCTTAATATCGGGGAAGAAGAGAGCAAAGGTCACGAGAGCATCCAGGATGCGTCGGCGATGCTGAAAACAGTCTCTTCCATCAACTATATTGGTTATCTCGAAGCTAACGAATTATTGACCGGTAAGACGGATGTGCTGGTGTGTGACGGTTTTACGGGGAACGTCACATTAAAAACCATGGAAGGCGTTGTCAGAATGTTTCTTTCTTTGCTGAAATCGCAGGGAGAGGGTAAAAAGCGTCCGTGGTGGCTGAAAATTTTGAAACATTGGTTACAAAAAAGCCTCTCGCGGCGATTCAGTCACCTCAACCCCGACCAGTATAATGGCGCCTGTCTGTTAGGATTGCGCGGCACGGTGATTAAGAGTCATGGTGCAGCCAATCAGCGCGCGTTTTGCGTGGCGATTGAACAGGCAGTGCAGGCGGTGCAGCGTGAGGTCCCACAGCGGATCGCCGCTCGCCTCGAATCTGTATTACCACCAAAAGACTGAGCGTACATGTATACGAAGATTATAGGTACCGGCAGCTATCTGCCTGAACAAGTGCGTACCAACGCCGACCTCGAAAAAATGGTAGATACGTCTGACGAGTGGATTGTCACACGCACAGGTATCCGTGAGCGCCGTATTGCCGCGCCAGATGAATCCGTGTCAACGATGGGCCTTGAAGCCGCGAAACGCGCGCTGGAAATGGCTAACATTGACGCTGAACAAATTGGTTTGATCGTCGTCGCGACGACCTCCGCAACTCACGCTTTTCCAAGCGCGGCGTGCCAGATCCAGTCGATGCTCGGCATTAAAGGTTGCCCGGCGTTCGACGTCGCTGCGGCCTGTGCGGGCTTCACCTACGCGCTGAGCGTGGCCGATATGTACGTTAAATCCGGTGCGGTTAAACACGCTCTGGTGATCGGCGCGGACGTGCTGGCGCGTACTTGCGATCCGACCGATCGCGGCACGATTATTATCTTTGGCGATGGCGCAGGTGCCGTCGTGCTGGGCGCTTCTGAGCAGCCGGGCATCATTTCTACCCATCTGCATGCTGATGGCAACTACGGTGAACTGCTCACCCTGCCGAATGCCGATCGTGTTCACCCGGAAAACTCTATTCACCTGACCATGGCAGGGAATGAAGTGTTCAAAGTCGCGGTGAAGGAACTGGCCAACATCGTTGAAGAGACGCTGGCGGCGAACAATCTTGACCGTTCAGAACTGGACTGGCTGGTGCCGCATCAGGCGAACCTGCGCATTATCAGCGCGACGGCGAAAAAGCTTGGCATGTCGATGGATAACGTTGTAGTCACCCTCGACCGCCACGGCAACACCTCCGCGGCGTCCGTGCCTTGCGCACTGGATGAAGCCGTACGCGACGGGCGTATTAAAGCCGGTCAGCTGGTGCTGCTTGAAGCCTTCGGCGGCGGGTTCACCTGGGGCTCCGCACTGGTTCGTTTCTAATTAAGGATTATAAGATGACGCAATTTGCATTTGTGTTTCCGGGACAGGGTTCTCAGGCAGTAGGCATGTTGGCTGAGCTGGCTGCGACTTATCCGATTATTGAAGAAACCTTCGCAGAAGCTTCTGCGGCGCTGGGCTACGATCTGTGGGCGTTGACGCAACAGGGTCCGGCGGAAGAACTGAACAAAACCTGGCAGACTCAGCCAGCGCTGCTGACCGCGTCTGTCGCGCTGTATCGCGTCTGGCAGCAGCAGGGCGGTAAAGCGCCTGCGCTGATGGCCGGTCACAGCCTGGGTGAGTACTCTGCGCTGGTGTGTGCCGGTGTGATTGACTTTGCCGATGCGGTACGTCTGGTCGAACTGCGTGGTAAGTTCATGCAGGAAGCGGTTCCGGAAGGTACCGGTGGCATGTCTGCTATCATTGGCCTGGACGACGCGTCTATCGCGAAAGCCTGTGAAGAATCTGCCGAAGGGCAGGTGGTGTCTCCGGTGAACTTTAACTCACCGGGTCAGGTGGTTATCGCCGGGCATAAAGATGCCGTAGAACGTGCGGGTGCGGCATGTAAAGCTGCTGGTGCTAAACGTGCGCTGCCGCTGCCAGTGAGCGTCCCGTCTCACTGTGCGCTGATGAAGCCTGCCGCAGAGAAACTGGCTGCAGAACTGGCCAATATCACCTTTAATGCGCCGCAGATTCAGGTTGTTAATAATGTGGATGTGAAGTGCGAAACCAATGCTGATGCGATTCGCGACGCGCTGGTTCGTCAGCTCTACAGCCCGGTACAGTGGACCAAAACCGTTGAGTTTATGGCTTCACAGGGCGTTGAGCACCTGTATGAAGTGGGCCCGGGTAAAGTCCTCACTGGCCTGACTAAACGTATTGTTGACACCCTGACTGCGTCGGCCATTAACGAGCCGGCGGCGATGTCTGCGGCGCTTGAGCAATAAGAAGAGGAAAAGCAAAACCATGAGTTTTGAAGGAAAAATTGCACTGGTTACCGGTGCAAGCCGCGGCATTGGCCGTGCTATCGCTGAGACGCTCGTTGCCCGTGGCGCGAAAGTTGTCGGTACTGCCACCAGCGAAAGCGGTGCTCAGGCCATCAGCGACTATTTAGGTGCAAACGGTAAAGGTCTGATGTTGAATGTGACCGACCCGGCATCTATTGAATCTGTTCTGGGAAATATTCGCGCAGAATTTGGCGAAGTGGACATTCTGGTCAATAATGCCGGGATCACTCGTGATAACCTGTTAATGCGAATGAAAGATGATGAGTGGAACGATATCCTCGAAACCAATCTGTCATCAGTTTTCCGTCTGTCAAAAGCGGTAATGCGAGCTATGATGAAAAAGCGTCATGGTCGTATTATCACTATCGGTTCTGTGGTTGGTACCATGGGAAATGCTGGTCAGGCCAACTACGCTGCGGCGAAAGCGGGTTTGATTGGTTTCAGTAAATCGCTGGCACGTGAAGTCGCGTCTCGTGGTATTACTGTAAACGTTGTTGCTCCGGGCTTTATTGAAACGGACATGACGCGTGCGCTGTCAGACGATCAGCGTGCGGGTATTCTGGCGCAAGTTCCAGCGGGTCGCCTTGGCGATGCAAAAGAAATCGCCAGTGCGGTTGCATTCTTAGCCTCTGACGAAGCAGGTTACATCTCTGGTGAAACTCTGCACGTCAACGGCGGGATGTACATGGTCTGACCGTAGTTTGCACAAAATGCTCAGGATCCGCGCACTCTGTGCGCTTCTGAGTAAGATTACGTGCAAAATGATTTGCGTTATTGGGGCAAACACCCGCAAAATAGCGTAAAATCGTGGTACGACCTGCCGGGATTTAGTTGCAAATTTTTCAACATTTTATACACTACGAAAACCATCGCGAAAGCGAGTTTTGATAGGAAATTTAAGAGTATGAGCACTATCGAAGAACGCGTTAAGAAAATTATCGGCGAACAGCTGGGCGTTAAGCAGGAAGAAGTTACCAACGCAGCTTCCTTCGTTGAAGACTTGGGCGCTGATTCTCTTGACACCGTTGAGCTGGTAATGGCTCTGGAAGAAGAGTTTGATACTGAGATTCCGGACGAAGAAGCTGAGAAAATCACCACCGTTCAGGCTGCCATTGATTACATCAACGGTCACCAGGCGTAAGTGAACATCTCCAGGCGGTCATTCGACCGCCTGAGTTTTATCTTTTTGTCCCACATTTCTCTTTTTTATCCCTCCCTGGAGGACAAGCGTGTCTAAGCGTCGTGTAGTTGTGACCGGACTTGGCATGTTGTCTCCTGTCGGCAATACCGTAGAGTCCACCTGGAAATCTCTTCTTGCCGGTCAGAGCGGCATCAGCCTAATCGACCATTTCGATACTACCGCCTATGCAACGAAATTTGCTGGCTTAGTAAAGGATTTTAACTGTGAAGACATTATCTCGCGTAAAGAACAGCGCAAGATGGATGCCTTTATTCAATATGGAATTGTCGCTGGCGTACAGGCCATGCAGGATTCTGGCCTTGAAGTGACGGAAGAGAACGCCACGCGTATCGGTGCTGCTATCGGCTCCGGCATCGGCGGACTCGGCTTGATCGAAGAGAACCACAGTTCACTGGTTAAGGGTGGTCCACGTAAGATCAGTCCATTCTTCGTACCGTCCACGATTGTTAACATGGTGGCAGGTCACCTGACCATCATGTTCGGGCTGCGCGGCCCAAGTATTTCCATTGCCACGGCGTGCACCTCAGGTGTACACAACATCGGTCATGCGGCACGAATGATTGCCTATAACGATGCTGATGCCATGCTGGCCGGTGGTGCTGAAAAAGCGAGTACGCCTTTGGGTGTTGGCGGTTTCGGTGCAGCGCGTGCGCTGTCGACCCGCAATGACAACCCGCAGGCGGCAAGCCGTCCGTGGGACAAAGACCGTGATGGCTTCGTGCTGGGTGACGGTGCGGGCATCATCATGCTCGAAGAGTACGAACACGCGAAGAAACGTGGCGCGAAAATCTATGCTGAAATCGTCGGTTTCGGCATGAGCAGCGATGCTTACCACATGACGTCTCCACCAGAAAACGGTGCCGGTGCGGCGCTGGCAATGGTGAACGCAATCCGCGATGCGGGTATCGAACCTGGCCAGATTGGCTATGTCAATGCGCACGGTACATCAACGCCTGCGGGCGATCTTGCCGAAGCACAGGCGGTGAAGTCGGTATTTGGTGAGGTAGCAAGCCGTATTATGGTCAGCTCCACCAAGTCAATGACCGGTCACCTGCTGGGCGCTGCGGGCGCGGTCGAATCAATCTACTCGATTCTGGCCCTGCGCGATCAGGCAGTTCCGCCAACCATCAACCTGGATAACCCAGAAGAAGGTTGTGACCTCGACTTCGTGCCACACGAAGCGCGTCAGGTCAGCGGTATGGAATACACGCTGTGTAACTCCTTCGGCTTTGGCGGTACCAACGGATCTCTGATCTTCAAAAAGGTCTGATGTTCCGTTAGCGATGAAAAAGGCCTGCGATGCAGGCCTTTTCTTTAAGCTTTCTCCGCTTGAGAAAGCGTGTTCCCCCTGCCAGACTAACGGATCACTGCTAAGGAGCCGCTATGTTCTTGATAAACGGTATGGAACAGGATTCTCTCGCCGCCAACGATCGTAGTATCCAGTTTGGCGACGGCTGCTTTACCACCGCTCGTCTCTGTAATGGCAACCTCCCTTTTTTTGAGCAGCATCTTCGTCGCTTGCAGGAGACCTGTCGCGCGCTGATGATCCCGTTTGTAGACACCGAAATGCTCGCACAGGAGATGCAGTCCCTGGCGCAAGCACACCGCGACGGCGTGCTCAAAGTCATTATTACCCGCGGTAGCGGAGGGCGAGGTTACAGTCCTTCAACTTGTCAGACGCCTGTGCGCATTCTCTCCGTTTCGCCTGTTCCTGCTCATTACCCGCACTGGCAGCAGCAGGGCATTACCCTCGCGTTAAGCCCCGTTCATCTCGGGCGCAATCCCGCATTGGCTGGCCTGAAACACCTGAACCGCCTCGAGCAAGTGCTGATCCGCGCGCATCTTGAACAGACAGACGCTGACGAGGCCCTGGTTCTTGACAGCGAAGGGTGGGTTACGGAATGCTGTGCGGCTAATTTATTCTGGCGTGCGGGTGATACCGTTTTCACCCCACGTCTCGACCATGCGGGTGTCAGGGGCATTATGCGCCAGCACATTATGGCGTTGCTGGCACAAAGCCGTTACCGCGTTGTCGAAATTAATGCCCGGGAAGACGCCGTGCGTCAGGCAGATGAAGTGCTGATTTGTAATACGCTGATGCCCGTTGTTCCCGTGAATCAGTTTGCTGACGCTCGCTATCTTTCGCGCGAGCTGTTCGAATTTTTGGCCCCACTTTGTGAGCAGTCGATTAAGTCATGAAGAAAATGTTTCGGTTTGTCCTCCTGCTGTTGGTGATGTTTGCGATTGCCGCAGGCGTTGGGATGTGGAAAGTTCGCCAGTTGGCGAACAGTAAAATTCTGATTAAAGATGAGACCATTTTTACCCTTAAAGCCGGGACCGGGCGCATGGCGCTGGGTGACTCGCTGTATGTGGAAAAAGTGATTAATCGACCTCGTGTATTCCAATGGTTGCTGCGCGTTGAGCCTCAGCTGTCGCATTTTAAAGCCGGGACCTACCGTTTTACGCCGGGTATGAGTGTGCGTGACATGCTGCAACTGCTGGCCAGCGGCAAAGAGGCACAGTTCCCGTTGCGCTTTGTAGAAGGGATGCGCGTCAGCGATTACCTCAAACAGCTGCGAGAAGCACCCTACGTGAAGCACACGCTGAAGGATGACAGCTATGCCACCCTAGCTGAAGCGCTGAAGCTTGAACATCCTGACTGGGTGGAAGGCTGGTTCTGGCCGGATACCTGGATGTATACCGCCCACACCACCGATTTGCAGATCCTCAAACGTGCGCACCTGAAAATGGTCAATGCTGTTGAGAGCGCCTGGAAAGGTCGGGCGGATAATCTTCCGTATCAGGATCAAAACCAGCTGGTGACCATGGCCTCGATTATCGAAAAAGAGACCGCCGTAGCTGCGGAGCGCGACAAAGTGGCATCGGTGTTTATCAACCGGCTGCGGGTCGGTATGCGTCTGCAAACCGATCCAACGGTTATTTATGGCATGGGCGAGCGCTATAATGGCAAGCTAAGCCGTAAAGATCTCGAGACCCCAACGGCGTATAATACCTACGTGATTGCCGGGATGCCCCCTGGCCCGATTGCCACGCCGGGGGAAGCCTCGCTCAACGCTGCGGCACATCCGGCGAAAACGCCGTATCTCTATTTTGTCGCCGACGGTAAAGGTGGCCACACGTTCAATACCAATCTTGCGAGCCACAACCGCTCAGTGCAGGATTATCTGAAAGCACTTAAGGAAAAAAATGCGCAGTAAGTATATCGTCATCGAAGGCCTGGAAGGCGCAGGTAAAACCACCGCACGCAATCTGGTGGTCGAAACCCTCGAGCAGATGGGCATCCGTGATTTGGTGTTTACCCGCGAGCCGGGTGGCACAATTCTCGCGGAAAAGCTGCGCAGTCTGGTGCTGGATATCAAATCCGTCGGCGACGAAGTGATCACCGACAAAGCGGAAGTGCTGATGTTCTATGCTGCCCGCGTACAGTTGGTCGAAACGGTTATTAAGCCTGCGCTGGCAGAAGGGAAGTGGGTGATTGGCGATCGCCATGACCTGTCGACTCAGGCGTATCAGGGCGGCGGACGGGGTATCGATCAGCATCTGTTGGCTACGCTGCGCGACGCGGTGCTGGGTGATTTCCGTCCGGACCTTACGCTGTATCTGGATGTCACTCCGGAAGTGGGCCTCAAACGCGCCCGCGCGCGTGGTGACCTCGACCGTATCGAGCAAGAATCCTTCAATTTCTTCCATCGCACGCGCGCCCGTTATCTTGAACTGGCGGCGAGCGATCCGTCCATTCGCACTATCGACGCCACTCAGCCGCTGGAGACCGTGATGCAGAACATCCGCACAACCCTGGCCGCCTGGGTTGAGGAGCAGGGCGCATGAAATGGTACCCGTGGCTGCGCCCGTCGTTCGAGCTGCTGGTTGCCAGCTATCAGTCCGGACGCGGCCATCACGCCCTGTTAGTCCAGGCGCTGCCTGGCATGGGCGCGGATGCGCTGGTGTACGCCCTGGTACGATTCCAGATGTGCCATACGCCGGACGGACAGAAAAGCTGCGGAAAATGCCATAGCTGCCAGCTGATGCAGGCGGGCACCCATCCGGATTATTATCACCTGGCGCCGGAAAAGGGCAAAAGCACCCTGGGGATCGACGCGGTACGCGCCATCACCGAAAAACTCTACGAACGCGCGCGGCTCGGCGGGGCGAAAGTGGTGTGGGTCAGCGATGCGGCACAATTGACGGAAGCTGCGGCGAATGCGTTGTTAAAAACCCTGGAAGAGCCGCCGGAAAATACCTGGTTCTTCCTGCAATGTGAAGAACCTGCCCGGCTGCTGGCGACACTGCGCAGTCGCTGCCGTCATTTCCACCTCGCACCTCCGGCTGAAAACTACGGTCTGGCTTGGCTGGGCAGGGAAGTGACAACGTCACAAGAAAGTTTACTCACCGCCTTACGTCTGACGGCGGGCGCGCCCGCCGCGGCGCTGGAACTGCTTGACGAGTCGCGTTTTGCCCCTCGGCAACAACTTTGTACGGCGCTGGACGGCGCGTTGCAAAGCGGTGACTGGCTATCGCTGTTGCCGGTACTCAATCACGACAGCGTAGCGGAGCGCCTGTACTGGCTCACCTCCCTGCTGCTGGACGCGCAGAAAATGCAGCAGGGCATCTCCCTGCTGACCAACGTCGATGTATGGACTCTGGTGCAGCGTGTGGCGGAACACCTTTCACCGGCACGACTACAGGCGATGACTCATGACGCCTGTGAATGCCGTGAACAGCTGCTCAACGTCACCGGACTGAACCGCGAGCTGATGCTCAACGACCGCTTGTTACGCTGGGAACACTGGCAGCAACCCGCCAGCGTGTTGCCCCTTGCTCACGTGTAGAAAACTCATCTGTAAGCCATTCACCTGTCAAAAAGAAATATTAAAGAGAGAGACATTATGTTTTTAGTCGACTCGCACTGCCATCTTGATGGCCTCGATTATCAGTCACTGCATAAGGACGTGGACGACGTGCTGGCGAAAGCCGCTGCCCGTGACGTGAAGTTTTGCCTGGCGGTGGCGACTACGCTGCCGGGTTATCGCAGTATGCGTGAGCTGGTCGGCGAGCGCGATAACGTGGTCTTCTCCTGCGGCGTTCACCCGCTTAATCAGGATGAGGAATATGACTTTGCTGAACTGCGGCGGATGGCGGCAGAAGAGGGCGTAGTCGCAATGGGCGAAACCGGTCTCGACTATTATTACACCCCGGAAACCAAAGCCCGTCAGCAGGCTTCATTTGCCGAGCATATCCGTATTGGTCGCGAGCTTAACAAGCCGGTCATCGTCCATACCCGTGATGCACGGGAAGATACGCTGGCTATTCTTCGCGATGAAAAGGTGACGGATTGCGGGGGCGTACTACACTGTTTCACAGAAGACAGGGAGACGGCGGGTAAATTGCTCGATCTGGGGTTCTATATCTCGTTTTCCGGCATCGTCACCTTCCGCAACGCCGAACAGCTACGCGATGCGGCGCGGTATGTCCCGGTTGATCGGATGCTGGTGGAGACCGATTCACCGTACCTGGCACCGGTCCCGCATCGGGGGAAAGAGAACCAGCCGGCGATGACCCGCGATGTCGCAGAATACATGGCCGTACTGAAAGGGGTATCCCTTGAACAGCTGGCGCAACAGACCACTGAAAACTTCGCCACGCTGTTCCATATCGACCACGCTCGCCTGCGATCTGCCTGATTCGTCAGCTTATTTTAAAGCTCGTAATTAATACCCAAAGCGAGTAAAGTTCACCGCCTCAAAAAGGGCGGTGAACCCTCTCTTTGTAATGAGTAGAAACAACTTTTGTAAAATAATGCAAGTTTTTAGTGAATTGCTGGCTGAAACGTGATGGCTGTCAAACAAAAATAAACCGATTTATTTTACTCTGCGTAATAAATAAAAGGACGCTTAGATGTCCTGTACACGGCGAGATTCTCCCCCTCTCGCCAATGCGTGAAAGCGTAAAAAAAGCACAAATACTCAGGAGCACTCTCAATATGTTCAAGAATGCATTTGCTAACCTGCAGAAGGTCGGTAAATCGCTGATGCTGCCGGTATCCGTACTGCCCATCGCAGGTATCCTGCTGGGCGTCGGTTCTGCAAACTTCAGCTGGCTGCCAGCCGTCGTCTCTCATGTAATGGCTGAAGCAGGCGGTTCTGTTTTTGCAAACATGCCGCTTATCTTCGCAATCGGTGTGGCCCTCGGCTTCACCAACAACGATGGCGTTTCGGCGCTGGCTTCCGTTGTCGCCTACGGCATCATGGTGAAAACCATGGCTGTGGTTGCGCCTTTGGTTCTGCATTTACCTGCGGAAGAGATTGCAGCGAAACACCTGGCCGATACCGGTGTTCTCGGTGGTATCATCTCAGGTGCCATCGCGGCGTACATGTTCAACCGCTTCTACCGTATCAAGCTGCCTGAGTACCTGGGCTTCTTCGCTGGTAAGCGCTTTGTTCCGATCATCTCTGGTCTGGCTGCCATCTTTACCGGCATCGTGCTGTCCTTCATCTGGCCACCGATTGGTACGGCTATCCAGACCTTCTCTCAGTGGGCTGCGTACCAGAACCCGGTAGTCGCGTTCGGTATCTACGGCTTCATTGAACGTTGCCTGGTACCATTCGGCCTGCACCACATCTGGAACGTACCTTTCCAGATGCAGATTGGTGAATACACCAACGCCGCAGGCCAGGTGTTCCACGGTGATATCCCACGTTACATGGCAGGCGACCCAACTGCAGGCAAACTGTCTGGTGGCTTCCTGTTCAAAATGTACGGTCTGCCGGCGGCTGCGATTGCCATCTGGCACTCAGCAAAACCTGAGAACCGTGCAAAAGTGGGCGGTATCATGATCTCCGCAGCGCTGACCTCGTTCCTGACCGGTATCACCGAGCCTATCGAGTTCTCCTTCATGTTCGTTGCGCCGATCCTGTACATCATCCACGCGGTTCTGGCAGGTCTGGCATTCCCAATCTGTATCCTGCTGGGTATGCGTGACGGGACGTCCTTCTCGCACGGTCTGATCGACTTCGTGGTACTGTCTGGTAACAGCAGCAACCTGTGGCTGTTCCCGATTGTGGGTCTGTGCTATGCCGCGGTGTACTACACCGTGTTCCGTGTGCTGATTAAAGCACTGGATCTGAAGACTCCAGGTCGTGAAGATGCAACCGAAGATAGCAAAGCTGGCGCAGCTAGTGGCGAAATGGCTCCGGCTCTGGTCGCAGCTTTCGGTGGTAAAGAAAACATCACTAACCTCGACGCATGTATTACCCGTCTGCGTGTCAGCGTTGCCGATGTGGCAAAAGTTGACCAGGCTGGCCTCAAGAAATTGGGTGCGGCAGGTGTGGTTGTTGCAGGCTCCGGCGTTCAGGCAATTTTCGGCACCAAGTCCGATAACCTGAAAACCGAGATGGATGAATACATCCGCAACAACTAAGCAGTGAGTGGGGAGAAAACTAAGGCAGCCGATTGGCTGCCTTTTTTAATGTCATTTTACGGCGATAAACCGTCGGCTCGTACAAGCGAAACGCCGCCGGGTGTGGGGTTAGAAATCGTAGCTCGCTGATACGGAGAAATTCAACGGTGCGCCGTACACCAGATAAGACCCGACGTAGTCGTAATACTCTTTGTCGAACAGGTTGTTCACGTTCGCCTGTAAAGCAAAGTTTTTCGTAACCTGGTAGCGACTGAACAGATTGACCAACCCATAGCTCCCCTGGTCGACGTAATCGCGACCGTTTGGTCCGCCGCTGACATCAGTCCAGGTTTTATTCTGCCAGTTCACACCCCCACCCACGGCCAGTTCCGGTAGCATGGGCAACTGATAACGGGTAAACAGTTTCAGGGTGGTACGCGGCTGATCGGAACTTACCGCCTTACCGTCTTTATCTTCTGCCACGTAACGTGTCGCGCCGAAGGTCAGCTGCCAGTTGTCGGTCAACGCGCCATTCAGCTCAAACTCCACGCCTTTACTGACCACGCCATCCAGCGATTCATAGACTGACTCACCGCTGGGCAGGTAGGTATAGGTGTTGTTCGCTACGTTATCCTGTTCGATGCGAAACACCGCCAGCGAGGTCGTCAGACGGGTGTTAAACCAGTCGGCTTTCACCCCGGCTTCGTAGCTCTTGCCGGTGGTCGGATCAAGATACCGTCCGTTGACATCGCGCTTGTCCTGCGGCTGGAAGATGTTGGTATAGCTGGCGTATGCCGACCAGTCTTCGTTGATGTCATACACCAAACCTGCGTACGGGGTAACATCGTCTTTGGTGCTTTCCAGACGCGTATCCGGTGCGCCCGCCGGGTTGTACTTGATGTTGTAGTTGGTGTAACGCGCACCGAGGATCAGATGCAGCGGATCGGCCAGTGAGAAACGCGCGGAGGTATAGGCTGACGACTGATTAATATCGTCTTTGCTGTAGAGTTTCCACGCGGTCCACTGCGGGTCGGGAATATTGCTTTTCCAGTTTTTGAAACTGCCAATATCGACCATGCCATACAGGGCATCCGGCATCGAGTTATCGTAATGGTTACGCTGATGGCTGAGGCTACCGCCGACCATCATCTCATGCTGACGACCAAACAGCTCAAAGCCGCCGCGCAGGAACGCGTCGACCGCGTCCTGTTTACGCTCGCCGCGGTTCCAGCCACCGTAGCCAACCATTCCGTTGCCGGTTTCTTTATCCGGATAGCCCGACATGTACATCAGTTTGGTATCGAAGTTAGTTTCCGCGTGCATCCCATTAACATGCGCTTCCCAACCGTTATTAAAGCGCTGGGTAAAGTTGGCGAATACTTTAGTGCTGTCTTTATCGGAGTAGGCCCAGTCAGGGGCTACAGTATCGCTGCGGTTGTAATGGGTTTTACTGCCGTCGGCGTACCACGTCGGCAGGCCGCCCCAGGTTGGGTCTTCGGTGTTACTTTCCTGATATTCATAGCCGAGTGACAGGGTGGTGCTGTCGGTGAGATCGGCATCGACCACGCCGTAGAGGAATTTTTTACGGTAGTGATAGTTATCCACCCACGAATCGTTGTCCTGATAGCCCGCTATGACGCGCCCACGTACCTTACCGGATTCCACCAACGGAGCCTGTAAATCGAGAACATAACGCTGTTTGTCCCAGCTGCCGTAGCTCACAGAGGCGTTGCCCTGAAACTCACGGCTGTCAGCGTGTTTACGCACCATGTTGACGTAGGCGGCCGGGTTGCCGGTGCCGCTCATCAGGCCGGTTGCCCCACGAACCACTTCGATGCGGTCATAGATGGCGGTATCCGTGGCAGTATCACCGAAGTTCCATACTTCACTGATGGACGTCGGCAGGTCGTCATAGGCATAGTTGCTGACGAAGAAACCCCGAGAATAAAACACGGTGCGGTCACTGTCCTGCACCTGGGCCGTTACGCCGGTGGTATTGGTTAACACCTGGCCGATGGTTTGCAGGTTCTGATCCTGCATACGCTGCTGGCTAATGACGCTCACCGACTGCGGAATATCACGGGGAACCAACAGTAATTTTGTGCCGGTTGTGGTGGTTTTAACGCTGTAATCCTTGTCCTGTGCGTTATCTGTCGCGTTATCGACGGTGCCCTCGACGACCACGGTTTCTTCGTTAAGAGAGAGGGGCGCTGCATGTACGGCCCCCGGCAGTAAGGCGACCGCAATACAGGCTGCGAGACGTGACGGCGAGGCGGGCAGTCTGTGCTGCTTGTCCCTGGAGTCAAAAGTGAAAGACATCGGTGAAACCCTTATGTTGGTTGTTGTTATAAGCGCGGTGTTATTGCATGAAAATGCAAATGCGAAATATACGCATTCACGTTATCTCTGTAAACGGATGTAAGCAGGTATTTGAAACTTTGTTTTAATCCCCGGGGCGGGTCGATAAAACCAAGGAGTGGTTAAGCATTCAGCGCAAAATTAATATTGGAAAACAAAAGTAGGGGATCAGGTTGAAAGAAAGAGACTAACTCGCTCATACTCTTACGCTATTAGATGAAGACTCGATACCGCACGGTAATCTATAAAAAGGAACAAGCCATGGCCGAAGAAACGATTTTCAGCAAAATTATTCGTCGTGAAATCCCAGCGGATATTGTCTATCAGGATGAGCTGGTGACTGCTTTTCGTGATATATCGCCACAGGCCCCAAGCCACATTCTGATTATCCCGAATATCCTGATCCCGACGGTGAACGATGTGACGGCAGCACATGAGCAGGCATTAGGCCGCATGATGACCGTGGCGGCAAAAATTGCTGAAGCTGAAGGCATTGCGGAAGAGGGTTATCGCCTGATTGTTAACTGTAATCGCCACGGAGGCCAGGAGGTTTATCATATTCATATGCACCTGCTGGGTGGTCGTCCGTTGGGTCCAATGCTCGCGCATAAAGGATAATCACATGAAAGGTGGCCGAATTGCCGCACTGCTTACGGGCATGCTGCTGGTGGGTTGTGGCTCGCATCCGGAAATTCCGGTGGGTGAGCAGCAGACGTTGGTCATGGAGGCCAATGTGTTGGCGGCCGGGATCAGCGCTGAAAATCCACAGCTCACGACCTCAGAAATCCAGGCGACGGCCTCGTCCCAGCTCTATAACGAGCGTACAACGCCGGTCACCGTTCACTATCGTTTTTACTGGTATGACGCCAGAGGACTGGAAATGCATCCGCTGGAGGCACCGCGTACGGTGACCATTCCGGCACAGTCCTCGGTCACGCTTTACGGCGGCGCAAACAGCCTGGGTGCGCATAAAGTCCGGCTTTATCTTTATCTTTGAGGGGTAAAAAGTAATGAGTAAACTGAGTCGCTATGCGTTTATCGCGGCGGTGGCACTGTTCCTGTCTGGTTGTGTGGCCCAACGTGAGAAACCGGCACCGGTAGAAGAAGCCAAACCCACGCCAGAGCAACCGCAGACGCCGCCACCGACCACGGTGCCGGTGGTGCCGACCATTCCAACGCAGCCTGGCCCGATTACTCCGCAGCCAGAACAGCCCGCGCCACGTGTTCGTCACTATGACTGGAACGGTGCCGCCCAACCGCTGGTCGGGAAAATGCTGCAGGCCGATGGTGTGACGGCAGGCAGCGTACTGATGGTCGACAGCGTTAATAACCGGACCAACGGTTCGCTGAACACCGCTGAGGCGACCACCGCGCTGGTCAATGCGCTACAGGGCAACAACAAGTTCACTCTGGTATCGGCACAGCAGCTGGCGGTGGCCAAACAGCAGTTGGGCCTTTCTCCGCAGGACAGCCTGGGCTCGCGTAATAAAGCAATGGGCCTGGCGCGCACCGTCGGGGCTCAGTACGTGCTGTATTCCAACGCGACGGGTAACGTCAACACCCCGACGTTGTCCATGCAGCTGATGATGGTCCAGTCGGGCGAGATCCTCTGGTCAGGTAAAGGTGCGGTTGCGCAACAGTAAGCTATCGCGTGACGAATGCCTGTCACGCTATTTTCCCGGCTACCACCCTCTGGTTCGCTCCGCTATGGCGGGGCTGAGCGGGGGAAGCTGCATTATCGAACATCATGGGCAGCGGATTGTCCTGCGCAAGCATCACGATCCGTCAGCCCCTGATTTTCATTTCTTACGCCAGTATCGCGCCCTGCACGCACTTCCTTCCTCGCTGGCTCCTGCACCGTTGGGTTACTTTCCCGGCTGGATGGCGGTGTCTTATCTCGATGGTGAGACGTTCCCGACATTACCGGATACCCACGCGACCGCGACCTTGTTGTATCATCTGCATCAGCAAAAACGCTTTGGCTGGCGGGTGGCTGTATTACCCTTGCTCGAACGCTACTGGCAGTTCAGTAGCCCGCAGCGCCGCACGCCGCTCTGGCTACGATCGCTCAAGCGTTTGCGCAGTCAGGGTGAACCTCAGCCGCTGCGTCTGGCACCGTTGCATATGGATGTCCACGCGGGCAACATTATCCACACCCCAGACGGACTGAAGCTGATTGACTGGGAATATGCCGCAGACGGCGATATCGCCCTCGAACTGGCGGCGGTGTGGACAGAAAACCCCGCGCAGCGAACCGCGCTGATCGCCGCCTACGCACAGGCGGCGCATCTGGATAACGCCATCCTCACGCAGCAGGTTCAACGCTGGCAACCGTGGATCCAGCTGCTGATGACCACCTGGTATGAATATCGCTGGCAGCAGACCGGCGACCAACAATTTATTGCGCTGGCGAATGAAGGCTGGCGCACGTTAACGGATAAAGGAAAGGAGAGGTCATTGTGGGCCCAGTAATGTTAGACGTTGAAGGGTATGAACTGGATGCAGAAGAACGGGAAATTCTGGCGCATCCACTGGTGGGCGGGCTTATCCTGTTCACCCGTAACTACCACGATCCGGCGCAGTTGCGTGAACTGGTACGCCAGATCCGCGCAGCCTCGAAAAATCATCTGGTTGTCGCGGTGGATCAGGAAGGCGGCCGCGTTCAGCGTTTCCGCGAAGGGTTCACGCGTTTGCCTGCCGCGCAGTCTTTTGCTGAATTGTTAGGGCTGGAGCAGGGCGGTGAACTGGCGAAAGCCGCGGGCTGGCTGATGGCATCAGAAATGATTGCGATGGACATTGATATCAGCTTCGCGCCGGTACTGGACGTCGGGCACATCAGCGCTGCAATTGGCGAGCGCTCCTACCATGCTGACCCGCATAAAGCGCTGGCCATGGCACGTCAATTCATTGACGGCATGCACGACGCCGGGATGAAAACCACCGGCAAACACTTCCCGGGCCACGGGGCCGTGACCGCAGATTCGCATAAAGAAACGCCACAGGACCCACGGGCAGAGGCCGAGATCCGCGCCAAGGACATGGCGGTATTCCAGACGCTGATTACCGAGAACCGACTCGATGCCATCATGCCTGCACATGTGATTTACAGCGATGTGGATCCGCGTCCGGCCAGCGGTTCTTCGCACTGGCTGAAAACCGTACTGCGCGGTGAGTTGGGCTTTGACGGGGTGATTTTCTCTGATGATTTGTCCATGGAAGGCGCGGCTGTCATGGGTAGCTACGCGGAACGTGGTCAAGCATCGCTGGACGCAGGTTGCGATATGATCCTGGTCTGCAATAATCGTAAGGGCGCGGTCAGCGTATTGGATAACCTGTCGCCGATCAATGCAGAGCGTGTTACGAAATTGTATCATAAAGGTTCATTTACCCGTCAGGAGCTGATGGATTCCGCTCGTTGGAAGACGGTCAGCACGCAGCTGAATGACCTGCACGAACGCTGGCAGGCCCATAAAGCCGCTCATTAACCTCCCGAAACGGGATTGGCAGTGTTGTGAGGATGGAATGATTATTTATTTGCACGGTTTCGACTCAAACAGTCCGGGAAATCACGAGAAGGTGCTGCAACTGCAGTTCATCGATCCGGATGTCCGCCTGATTAGCTACAGCACGCTTCACCCGAAGCATGATATGCAGCATTTACTCAAAGAAGTGGACAAAATGCTGCAGCTCAGTGCTGACGATCGCCCGCTGATTTGCGGCGTAGGTCTCGGTGGCTACTGGGCCGAGCGGATCGGTTTCCTGTGCGATATCCGCCAGGTCATTTTCAACCCGAATTTGTTCCCAAATGAGAACATGGAAGGCAAAATTGACCGCCCGGAAGAGTATGCCGACATCGGCACGAAATGCGTGAGCAATTTCCGCGAGAAGAACCGCGATCGCTGTCTGGTGATCCTCTCCCGCGAGGACGAGGCGCTCAACAGCCAGCGATCGGCTGAGCTGCTGCATCATTACTACGAAATTATCTGGGATGAGGTGCAGACGCATAAGTTCAAGAACATCTCCCCTCATTTGCAGCGTATCAAAGCCTTCAAAACCCTCGGTTAATCCCGCTCTGCGCCTGGTGAACACCTGCTCATCAGGCGCGCACTCCCCCCATATTGGCTACACTTGCTCAACTATTAAGCTGTAAAACTTGATTCATATCAATTTTGGTATGACCAATGCACCTCGCGTGATATTCTTCACACTATTGTCAGGTTTTAGGTCTCTAACTTGTTGTTAATTAAAGGCTATTTTTATAACTTTTAATTAACAATTGGTTAATAATTTAGGGGGTCACGTTGACTACGCCATTGAAAAAGATTGTGATTGTGGGTGGTGGTGCCGGCGGGTTGGAGTTGGCTACTCAACTGGGTAGAAAGCTTGGCCGTGGCAAAAAAGCAAAAATTACGCTGGTGGACAGAAACCATAGCCACCTGTGGAAACCGCTCCTGCACGAAGTGGCAACCGGTTCGCTGGACGAAGGTGTGGACGCGCTGAGCTATCTGGCACACGCCCGTAACCATCACTTCCAGTTCCAGCTGGGGTCGGTGGTTGATATCAATCGTGAAACTAAAACGCTGACGCTCGCAGAACTGCGCGACGAGAAGGGCGAGCTGTTGGTGCCTGAGCGCAAGCTGGCGTATGACACGCTGGTGATGGCGCTGGGCAGCACGTCTAACGATTTCAACACCCCGGGCGTGAAGGAAAACTGTATTTTCCTCGACAACCCGCATCAGGCGCGCCGTTTCCATCAGGAAATGCTTAACCTGTTCCTGAAGCACTCCAGTAATCTGGGTGCCAATGGCAAGGTGAACATCGCTATCGTCGGCGGTGGGGCGACCGGTGTAGAACTGTCGGCTGAACTGCATAACGCGGTGAAACAGTTGCACAGCTACGGCTACAAAGGCCTGACTAATGACGCGCTGAACGTCACGCTGGTGGAAGCGGGCGAACGTATTCTGCCTGCGCTGCCGCCGCGTATTTCCAGCGCCGCGCACAGCGAACTGACCAAAATGGGCGTCCGCGTTCTGACGCAGACCATGGTCACCAGCGCCGATGCCGGCGGCCTGCACACCAAGGACGGCGAGTATATCAATGCCGATCTGATGGTATGGGCGGCGGGCATCAAGGCCCCAGACTTTATGAAAGACATCGGCGGCCTGGAAACCAACCGCATTAACCAACTGGTGGTTGAGCCGACGCTGCAAACCACCCGTGATGCGGATATCTACGCCATCGGTGACTGTGCATCGTGCGCGCGTCCGGAAGGTGGGTTCGTGCCACCGCGTGCGCAGGCTGCTCACCAGATGGCAAGTCTGGCGTTAAGCAACATTCTGGCGCAGATCAAAGGCAAACCGCTGAAAGCGTATACCTATAAAGATCACGGTTCGCTGGTATCCCTGTCGAACTATTCGACGGTCGGCAGCCTGATGGGTAACCTGATGCGTGGCTCGATGATGGTAGAAGGGCGCATCGCACGCTTTGTCTACATCTCCCTGTACCGTATGCACCAGATTGCGCTGCACGGCTACTTCAAAACCGGCCTGATGATGCTGGTGGGCAGTATCAACCGGGTGATTCGCCCGCGTCTGAAACTGCACTAAGTTCTAAAACGCCCGGCGGCGCTATGCTTGCCGGGCTTGTTCAGACTTCTCCGAAACCCGCGCTTATCCCCTCCGTAACCTCTTTTTTTGATCCTAATTCCTATATCCATGTTTTCTCTTAGGTAGCAAAATTGTTACCAACAGCAACAAAGGAGGAACTCCCGTGAATAAATCTATGTTGGCGGGTATAGGGATTGGCGTAGCTGCTGCGCTGGGCGTGGCGGCGGTTGCCAGTCTGAATGTGTTTGACCGTGGCCCGCAATACGCGCAGGTCATTTCTGCCACCCCGATTAAAGAAAGTGTGAAAACGCCGCGTCAGGAATGCCGTAACGTTGCCGTAACGCATCGTCGTCCAGTTCAGGACGAAAACCGCATTGCCGGTTCGGTACTGGGTGCCGTAGCGGGTGGGGTAATTGGTCACCAGTTTGGTGGGGGGCGTGGGAAAGATGTTGCCACTGTCGCCGGTGCGCTGGGTGGCGGTTATGCCGGGAACCAGATCCAGGGTTCAATGCAGAATAACGATACCTACACCACGACGCAGCAGCGCTGCAAAACGGTGTATGACAAATCTGACAAAATGCTGGGTTACGACGTGACCTACAAAATTGGCGATCAGCAGGGGAAAATCCGCATGGATAAAGATCCTGGCTCTCAGATCCCACTCGACAACAACGGTCAGCTGGTTCTGAATAACAAAGCCTAAAAAAAGCAGTACTCTACGCTAGAATTGGCCCCTCAAACGCTCAGGCTGAGGGGCTTTTTTTATGGCTACGAAAAAGGGTCTCAGATTTTCAGCATCTGTGGCCACAGCCGCAGGGTGGTGTCGGTAATTTGCAGCAACGTCTCGAGGCTGGCACCTTCGCGAGCGCTGATCGACATCCCTTGCAGAATACAGCTCAAAAATTGCGCCAGTTCACCAATGCATTTGTCCGCCGGTATTTCACCTCGCGCCTGACGCTGAGTCAGAAACTCGCACAGCGTTTTTTCCTGCATGGCATGGCGTGACTTGATGGTGTGGGCAATCTCTTTTGACGATGCTGCAAGTGTCGCGGATGTATTAATCATAAAGCAGCCCGCGGGGGTATCTTTGCTGGTGAAGCAGGTCGCGACCGCGCTGAAATAGTCGCGCAGTGCGTCTTCTACCGATTTCTCTTCGCAAAAAAGCTGAGCTTCGTGCTTATCGGCAAAACGTGAAATATAGCGATCCAGAACGGCCCGGAATAGCCCCTCTTTATTCACAAATTCTGCGTACAGCGTCGGGGCTTTCGCGCCGGTTGCTTCGACTAAATCCGCGAGCGATGTCGCTTCATAGCCGTGCTGCCAGAAGAGTGTCATGGCCTTATCAAGCGCCACGTCCCTGTCGAACACTTTTGGTCGGCCACGGCTTTTTTTTGCGCAACTTGCTACTTCAGTTGTCATGGTGCCGTTGTACCTCTGTGGTTGTGTTAAGTCTTCATTATAAAAACAAACGCCCGGCATAACCAGCGACGAATCTCGTAAAATAAAACAATCCTATGGTTATGAAAAATAAGGCATTAACAAATTAAATAATAGTCGTTATAAAAATAATTTGACGTGTGACGTGGATCACATTATTATTTACCTATCGATCGTTAAGTTAATCATAACGACCTAAAAAATTCATCTGCATAGGTATAATAATCATGAAAAGTATCAAAATCCTGGCCGTTGCCGCCGTACTGAGTTCTCTGTCATTCGCAAGCTTTGCTGCGGTTGAAGTCCAGTCCACCCCAGTTGATCAGCAGAAAGTGGGTGTGATTTCCGCCAGCGCCGGGACTAACCTCGGTTCTCTTGAAGACCAGCTGGCACAGCAGGCCGACGCCATGGGCGCAAAATCATTCCGCATTACCTCGGTTACCGGTCCGAACACCCTCCACGGGACCGCAGTCATCTATAAATAAGGCCTGCCTTATTTAACCCTCGGCAATGCCACTGCCAAAAAAAACACCGCGACATTTGTCGCGGTGTTTTTTTACGTTTGGGGGTTAAAACGATTGTTGATTGAGCGTCTGCGGCGCGTCGTGATGGGTGACATCCACCGGCATACCGGAACGCACCTCCATCACATGTTCCATAACTTGTGCATCCGTCTGTGGCGATTTTTTGAAGGCTTCCATGCTGGCATTCAGGGCAATCGGCAGCACTTTCGGGTCATCATCAATATGCTTCGACAGCGGCTGGTGAACCTCCACCAGATGCACGCCGCCTGGCTCGACTGATGCTTTAATCGGCGTATTGATGATATTCACTTTGGTGCCCGGCGTGACCTGTTTAAACAAGGTTTCGATATCGCCATCGCGCAGGCGAATACAGCCAGAGCTGACGCGCATCCCGATGCCAAAATCGGCATTAGTGCCGTGCAGCAAGTACACGCCACCGTAGGCCGAGAGACGAATCGCATGATGGCCCATCGGGTTATCCGGCCCGGCTGGAACGACCGCTGGCAACTCCACGCCCATGGCTTTATAACGCGCACGAATATTGGCGGTCGGCGTCCAGGTCGGGTTCGCACGTTTGTCGGACACGGTGGTGACCATCGTTGGGGTGAGGGTGGTACCACCCAGTTGACCGATACCAATCGGGTAAATGGTTACGCTGTTTTTACCCGGCGGATAGTAGTAGAGACGCAGTTCTGCCAGGTTAATCACCATGCCTTCACGCGGGGCATCCGGGAGCAGGGTTTGCAGCGGAATGGTCAGCACGCTGCCCGCGCGAGGCACGTACGGGTCCACGCCGGGATTGGCCTGCAATAACGCCAGGAATCCCACGTTATATTTTTTAGCGATAGCCTCCAGCGATCCGCCGTTGTTTTCCACGACGTGAAAGCGGTTTTCACCCACCAGACGACTGCCGGCGGGAGGAAGGGGCCAGGTATTGGCGCGAGCGGGAAGCGCCATGGCGACGGTCGCGACGACGGCCAGCAGGCCGAGCAGACGCATAAAACGCGATTGAATCATCATCACAGCACATCCATAACGGTGATTGAGCAGGGAAAACCCTCATTATGGCGTCAGGTCGTGTCTGGATGTTTCAGGGGTTTGCAAAGAGTGTGTAAATTATTGCCGGGAGAAGATGCCCGGCGACGATCGCCGCCGGGCAAGGGTGGATCAGGCGACGGCGTTCTCTTCCAGTTGCTGCATAAAGTTGCGCACCCATTCCATGCGTTCTTTACGCTCGGTCAGGTCCTGGAAAAATTTCAGCCGCGTCGGCCCATCAAGACGATAGTGCTGCGGCTGTTTTTGCAGCAACCCAATCAGCCACGCCGGATTAACGTGGTTTTTCTCATTGAACTCAATCACGCCGCCTTTGTCGTTACCTTCCAGCTTACGAATGCCCAGCTTCTGCGCCTGCTGACGTAAACGCGCAATATCCAGCAGGTTACGCGCGGCATCCGGTAGCAGACCGAAACGGTCAATCAGTTCGACTTTCAGCTCGTCCAACGCCTGTTCACCTTTGGCGCTGGCGATGCGTTTATAGAACGACAGGCGGGTGTTCACATCCGGAATGAAATCGTCCGGCAGCAGGGAGGGCATTCGCAGTTCGACTTCGGTTTGCTGACTGGTTAAATCTTCCAGCGACGGCTCACGCCCGGCTTTCAACGCATCGACGGCGTTTTCAAGCAGTTCCATATACAGCGAGAACCCGATGGTTTCCATCGAGCCACTCTGATCTTCGCCGAGCAGTTCACCTGCCCCGCGGATTTCGAGATCGTGGGTCGCCAGCGCGAAACCGGCCCCTAAATCTTCCAACGAAGCAATTGCCTCCAGACGTTTTTGCGCGTCGGTGGTCATCGCTTTCGGATGCGGTGTCAGCAGCCAGGCGTAGGCCTGATGATGTGAACGCCCCACGCGACCGCGCAGCTGGTGCAGCTGAGCGAGGCCAAAGTGATCGGCCCGTTCGATGATAATGGTGTTGGCGGTCGGAATGTCGATCCCGGTTTCGATGATGGTGGTACACACCAGCACATTGAAGCGCTGGTGGTGGAAATCGTTCATTACCCGTTCCAGCTCGCGCTCGCGCATCTGACCGTGACCGATGGCGACCCGCGCTTCCGGCACCAGCGCCGCCAGCCTGTCGGCCGCTTTCTGAATGTTTTCGACATCGTTGTACAGGTAGTAAACCTGCCCCCCGCGCAACACTTCACGCAGAATAGCCTCCCGCACCACCAGTTCATCATACTGACGAACGAAGGTTTTCACCGCCAGACGGCGGGCAGGCGGGGTGGCGATAATCGACAGGTCGCGCATCCCGCTCATCGCCATGTTCAGCGTACGTGGGATTGGTGTGGCGGTCAGGGTCAGAATATCGACATCGGCGCGCATCGCTTTGATTCGCTCTTTGTGCCGCACGCCGAAGCGGTGTTCTTCATCGACGATCAGCAGGCCCAAATCTTTCCATTTCACGTCACTTTGCAGCAGTTTATGGGTGCCTATCAGAATATCAATTTTACCGTCAGCGGCCTGTTCCAGAATTTGCGTCTGCTCTTTGCCACTGCGGAAACGCGAGAGCATTTCTATTCGCACCGGCCAATTGGCGAAGCGGTCGCGGAAGTTGTCGAAATGCTGCTGGGCGAGCAGGGTAGTTGGCACCAGTACCGCCACCTGCTTATTGTTTTCCACCGCCAGGAAGGCGGCCCGCAT
The DNA here is from genome assembly GCF_033843265.1 of Scandinavium lactucae. Taxonomy (NCBI): domain Bacteria; kingdom Pseudomonadati; phylum Pseudomonadota; class Gammaproteobacteria; order Enterobacterales; family Enterobacteriaceae; genus Scandinavium; species Scandinavium lactucae. Next base: position 673,325 of record NZ_JAWXRD010000040.1, on the reverse strand, counting down.
CGCCACCTCGGTTTTACCGAAACCGACGTCACCACAGACCAGACGATCCATCGCCAGCGGCTGGCACATATCGCTTAATACGGCGTTGATAGCCTGAGCCTGATCTGGCGTGGTTTCAAACGGGAAGGTATCGCAGAACATCTGATACTGTTCCCTGTCGTGTTTGAACGCATAGCCGGATTTCGCCGCACGCTGGGCGTAGATATCCAGCAGTTCGGCGGCCACGTCACGCACTTTTTCCGCTGCTTTTTGCCGCGCCCGCGCCCAGACGTCGCCGCCGAGTTTATGCAGTGGGGCGTTATCTTCTGCGCCGCCCGCGTAGCGGCTGATCAGATGCAGAGAGGAGACCGGCACGTACAGTTTGGCATCGTTGGCGTAGGTGAGCATCAGATATTCACCGGTGATGCCGCCAGCCTCGAGCGTGGTCATCCCCGCATAACGACCAACCCCGTGTTCGAGATGAACCACCGGCTGACCGGGATGCAGTTCCGCGAGGTTGCGGATCAGCGTATCCGGGTTGATGGTACGCCGCGAATCCTGACGACGACGTGCCACGCGCTCGCCCAGCAAATCGCTTTCGCAAATCAGCGCCCGGTTGCGCAGGCTGTCGATGTAGCCGTGTTCGGCGGAGCCAATCATCAGATAGCGACCGTTGCCTTCACACTCATCCAGACGCTGAATGCGTTTCGGCGATAGCTTGATACGCGACAGCAGCTCGCCCAGCGCCTCGCGGCGGCCTTCACTTTCCACCGAGAAAATCACCGGGCCGTCGAAGGCTTCCAGGAAGCGGCGCAGGTTATCCAGCGGCGCTTTCTGCTGGGCCTGGACGGCGACGTCCGGCAGTTTCTGATAGCCGAGATTGACGTTTGCCGCTTTGCTGGCGAGCTGTTCGATTTTCAGCTGGACGCGCGGCCATTTTTTTAGCTCGCTGAACAGTTCATCGTTGCGCAGCCACAGGCTTTCGGGTGGCAACAGTGGCCGCATTGGGTCCACACCGCGGTTTTCGAAACGGGCCCGGGCATCGGCTTCAAAACGCTGGGCGCTGGCCTCCAGATCGCCGGTGTTGACCAGCAGAGTATTGGCCGGGAAATAACTGAACAATGGCGGGAGCGGCTCGCTGAAGAACAGCGGCTGCCAGTATTCAATACCCGCAGGTAAAGTGCCTTTGCTGACCTGTTGATAGATGTGCTCGGCGTCGCGCTTGACCTCAAACTGGTCACGCCACTGGCTGCGGAACAGCTCGATGGCGGTTTTATCGGTCGGGAATTCGTGCGCCGGGAGCAGGTTGATGGCCTCAACTTCCTCCAGCGTGCGCTGGGTGTCGGCATCAAACAGACGCAGGCTGTCAATTTCATCATCGAAGAAATCAAGACGATACGGGCGATCGCTGCCCATCGGGAACAAGTCCAGCAGCGCGCCACGGGTGGCATACTCCCCGTGCTCCATAACCTGATCGACGTGACGATACCCGGCGCTGTCAAGCTGTTCACGGAGGGTATCGCGAGACAGCCGCTGACCTTTTTTCATCACCAGCGCATGACCGTGCAGATAATTATGCGGACATACGCGCTGCATCAGCGTATTGACCGGAACGATCAGCACCCCGCGCTGCATGGTGGGGAGCTGATACAGGGTAGACAAGCGCGAGGAGATAATCTCCTGATGCGGGGAAAAACTGTCGTACGGCAGCGTTTCCCAGTCGGCGAGATTCATCACCAGCTGGTCGGTGAACTGCGCGATTTCATCATGCAGACGCAGGGCGTTCTGCATGTCCGGGGCGATAAGTACCACCGGACCGTGATGACGTTCGACAATCTGCGCAACTTCGGTTGCGCAGGCGGCACCGGTTAACTCTCCCAGCAGACGCTGCTCGCCCGCTTTGGCCGGTAGGGCGTATCGTTGTTGTTCTTCAGGCATAGATAATGTCGGGGTTCCGTAAAGGTTTACCCCTAATTATGGGGGCAAACCGCCGCTCTTCAATGAACGTTATTATCCTCGATCGACCGACATTAGCAAATGACCGCGCGGTTATTGACGGTTGAGCGCCACCGCAGGCGGTGAAAAAAGAATATCCCCCGCCAGACGCTGAGACAGGCTCCGCGCCAGCATCCCGGTCGCCACGCACAGCAGCAAACTGAAGAAGGGATAGCACAACAAAATCGCCAGTTCGACCGATGGGGAGCGTGCCTGGGCGCTGAACCAGCCGATCAGCACCAGGCTGAAAATTTCTACCAGGATGCGATGGGTGGTGTAAATGGCGATGGTATTCGAACCGACCACGTTCAGCAGCGATCGCTCAGACGGCGGATAGCGACGGCCAACGGCGTAAAACACTTTCATGATAATAAAAATCGATAGCAGCGACAGCAGCAGCGGGGTGCGGACAAACCATAGCCCGACGGCGAAGAACGCTACCACGCCCAGCATCAGCCAGTGACGACGGATATCGAAGGTCTTCATCCACGCCATCAGCGGCGTACCAAACCAGGCACCCAGCGCGTAATAAATCACGTTACGCAGCACGCTGTTCATGCCCCACCACGGCGTCGGCAGGAAATTAATGGCGATGCTGAGCAGCGCCAGCGCGGCGATCATCACCGTTTTGCCGCGTGAGGTCAGTTTGCACAGCACAAAGTAGACGATCAGTGCGTACAAATACCACAGGCTGGTGCTGGCAGTGAGCATCGCCTGCACGAATTCGCCCAGGCTATCGGCATACGCTGCGTTAGCGCTGGTACTCACATCGCGGTCGGGGGCCAGCCAGTGCGTGATATGACTCAATGCCTGCCACTGTAAAACGCCCCACAGCGCCAGCACCCACAGGATCGTTCCGACGCGTTTCCCCAGGCTGTCACGCCATGAAACGCCGTTGATATAGCGTTGGATTAGAAACCCGGAGATAAAAAAGAACACCGGCATACGGAAAGGGGCCAGATAGAGATTGAAGTAGACCCAGCACTTCGCAAGGGTCGGTGACCACGGGTGCTGGAAGGTGCTCAGATGCGGATAAAAGGTGATAACCGAGTGGTAAAACACCACCAGGCAGATGCATAGCCCCTTGATTTGATTGATCCATAGTGCTTTTTCTTTCATGACGATCCACGTTTTTCATTGCCAGTAACAGGGGACCATCCTCAAGGGGTTTATTCGCAGAGTAATGGGTAACATTCTGTATTTGATTCATTTTCAGATAAAGATCAGGGTGCCGGTATCTGGTTTCGCGCATTTACGCTCAGGTCTTTCGCTTATATACTCGGGCTCTAGCTAACAGCAACCAGACGGATTACATGTACCAACCTGTCGCACTATTCATTGGCCTGCGTTACATGCGTGGGCGCGCAGCGGACCGCTTCGGTCGCTTTGTCTCCTGGCTGTCGACTATCGGCATTACGCTTGGCGTAATGGCGCTGGTGACCGTGTTATCGGTCATGAACGGTTTCGAGCGTGAGCTGCAAAACAATATTCTTGGGCTGATGCCGCAGGCGGTCCTCAGCGCGGCGCAGGGCTCTGTTGATCCACAGAAACTGCCGGAGAGTGAAGCCAAACTGCAGGGGGTGACGCGCGTTGCGCCGCTGACCACCGGCGACGTCGTTATTCAGAGCCCACGCAGCGTGGCGGTCGGGGTGATGCTGGGAATCGATCCAAATCAAAACGACCCGCTGACGCCGTATCTGGTGAACGTCAAACAGACCGCACTGGCGACCGGGCAATACAACGTCATTCTCGGTGAACAGTTGGCCGGGCAGCTGGGCGTTAAACGTGGCGATCAGATTCGTATTATGGTGCCGTCTGCCAGCCAGTTTACGCCAATGGGCCGCGTGCCGAGCCAGCGCTTATTCAACGTTATCGGCACCTTTGCCGCCAACAGTGAAGTCGACGGCTATCAGATGCTGGTCAACATACAGGATGCTTCGCGTCTGATGCGCTATCCGCTCGGGAACATCACCGGCTGGCGCTTGTGGCTGGATAAACCGCTGGAAGTCGATACCCTGAGCGCGCAGACGCTACCGGAAGGCACCAAATGGCAGGACTGGCGCGAGCGTAAAGGCGAGCTGTTCCAGGCCGTGCGCATGGAAAAAAATATGATGGGGCTGTTGTTGAGTCTGATTGTCGCGGTGGCGGCATTTAACATTATTACCTCTCTGGGCCTGATGGTGATGGAGAAACAGGGCGAGGTGGCTATCCTGCAAACTCAGGGCCTGACACCGCGCCAGATCATGGCGGTGTTTATGGTTCAGGGGGCCAGTGCCGGGGTGATAGGTGCGCTGCTCGGCGCGCTGCTTGGCCTGCTGCTCGCCAGCCAGTTAAATAACCTGATGCCGATTATCGGCGCGTTCGTCGATGGTGGCGCACTGCCGGTGGCCATAGAACCGTTGCAGGTGATCGTCATTGCGCTGGTGGCGATGCTGCTGGCGCTGCTTTCTACGCTTTATCCTTCCTGGCGCGCTGCCGCCACCCAACCCGCTGAGGCTTTACGTTATGAATAAGATCCTGTTGCAATGCGACAACCTGTGCAAACGCTATCAGGAAGGCACTGTGCAGACCGACGTGCTGCACAACGTCAGTTTCAGCATCGGGGAAGGGGAGATGATGGCGATTGTCGGCAGCTCTGGTTCCGGTAAAAGTACCCTGTTGCACCTGCTCGGTGGCCTGGATACCCCGACTTCCGGCGACGTAATCTTCAGCGGTCAGCCGCTGTCAAAAATGTCGCTGGCGGCGAAAGCGGAGCTGCGTAACCGCGAACTGGGCTTTATCTACCAGTTCCACCATCTGTTACCGGATTTCACGGCTGAAGAGAACGTGGCGATGCCGCTGCTGATCGGCAAAAAGAAACCGGCTGAAATACAGGAACGCGCCCGCGCGATGCTGGCGGCGGTCGGTCTCGATCATCGCCGCACGCACCGTCCGTCCGAACTTTCCGGCGGTGAGCGTCAGCGCGTGGCGATTGCCCGGGCGCTGGTCAACAATCCGCGTCTGGTCATGGCGGACGAACCGACGGGTAACCTCGATGCCCGCAACGCCGACAGCATTTTCCAGCTGCTTGGTGAACTGAATAAACAGCAGGGCACCGCGTTCCTGGTCGTGACCCACGATCTGCAGCTGGCGAAGCGCATGAGCCGCCAGCTGGAAATGCGTGACGGTCACCTGAATTCAGAACTGACCCTGATGGGGGCGCAGTAAATGGCGTCTCCGTTATCCCTGCTTATTGGCCTGCGCTTTAGCCGGGGCCGTCGTCGCGGCGGCATGGTATCGCTGATTTCGGTGATTTCTACCGTGGGTATTGCACTCGGTGTGGCGGTATTGATCGTCGGACTAAGCGCTATGAACGGCTTTGAGCGCGAGCTCAACAACCGCATTCTGGCGGTGGTGCCGCACGGCGAAATCGAACCGGTTAACCAACCCTGGAATAACTGGAATGAGGCGCTAAAAAAGGTCGAAAAAGTGAAAGGTATCGCGGCGGCGGCACCTTACATCAATTTCACCGGCCTGATCGAAAGCGGCAGCAACCTGCGCGCTATTCAGATCAAAGGCGTCGACCCGAAACAGGAAAGCGAGCTTAGCGCACTGCCGAAATATGTGCAGAACAACGCATGGGCGAATTTTAAAGCGGGCGATCAGCAGATTATCCTCGGCAAAGGTGTGGCCGATGCGCTGAAGGTCAAGCAGGGAGATTGGGTCTCTATCATGATCCCGAACTCTGACAAAGAGCACCAGCTGTTGCAGCCCAAGCGCGTGCGCCTGCACGTGACCGGCATTCTACAGTTGAGCGGCCAGCTCGATCACAGTTTTGCGATGGTTCCAATGCCCGATGCCCAGCAGTATCTGGATATGGGCAGCAGCGTAACCGGGCTTGCCATCAAGGTTAACGACGTGTTCAACGCCAATAAACTGGTACGCGACGCGGGCGAAGTGACCAATAGCTATGTGTATATCAAAAGCTGGATTGGCACCTACGGCTATATGTATCGCGATATCCAGATGATCCGCGCGATCATGTATCTGGCGATGATCCTGGTGATTGGCGTGGCCTGCTTCAACATCGTTTCCACTCTGGTGATGGCGGTGAAAGACAAGAGCAGCGACATTGCGGTGCTGCGTACGCTGGGGGCCAAAGATGGCCTGATCCGTGCGGTTTTCGTCTGGTACGGTTTACTGGCCGGGCTGCTGGGCAGCTTGTGCGGCGTCGCAATTGGCGTACTGTGCGCACTGAATCTGACCTCGATCATCAACGGCATCGAAAAGCTGATCGGCCATCAGTTCCTGTCCGGCGACATCTATTTTATCGACTTCCTGCCGTCTGAACTTCACTGGCTGGATGTCTTTTATGTGCTGGTCACGGCACTGCTGCTGAGCCTGCTGGCGAGCTGGTATCCTGCCCGTCGCGCCAGCCGAATTGATCCTGCAAGAGTGTTAAGTGGCCAGTAATTTCGCGTCATGACCCGGCGGCGTTGTCGCCCGGGTCAGTAAAGAGGAATTGCTATGTTCTACGGATTTGACATTGGCGGCAGCAAAATTGCCCTCGGGGTGTTTGACGGTGAGCGGCGTTTGCAGTGGGAAAAACGGACTGCGACGCCGCGCGACAGCTACGAATCATTCCTGCAAGCGGTCTGCGGGCTGGTGGCGGAAGCCGATGCGCATTTTGGCGTCAAAGGTAGCGTCGGGATTGGTATTCCGGGGATGCCCGAAACCGCCGACGGCACGCTGTATGCCGCCAACGTGCCAGCCGCCAGCGGTCAACGTTTGCGTCAGGATCTCTCTGCCCGTCTTGACCGCGATGTGCGTCTGGACAACGATGCCAACTGCTTTGCGCTTTCCGAAGCCTGGGACGACGAATTCACCCAATATCCGCTGGTGATGGGGCTTATCCTCGGCACCGGCGTGGGCGGCGGCCTGGTGCTGAACGGCAAATCGATAACCGGTCACAGTTATATTACCGGCGAGTTCGGGCACATCCGCCTGCCGGTAGATGCTCTTGAGGTAGTTGGGCGTGATTTCCCGCTTACTCGCTGTGGCTGCGGTCAGCTGGGCTGTATCGAGAACTATCTCTCCGGTCGTGGTTTTGCCTGGCTGTACGAACATTACAACCAGCAGGCACTCAGCTCGCCGGAGATTGTTGCGCTTTGGGAGCAGGGCGATGCCAACGCCCGGGCACATGTCGAGCGCTATCTGGATTTGCTTGCGGTGTGTCTGGGCAATATTATGACCATCGTCGACCCCGATTTACTGGTGATTGGCGGTGGATTGTCTAACTTTACTGCGATAACAGACGGACTGGCGGCACGCCTGCCGCGCCATCTGTTGCCAGTGGCTCGCGTGCCTCGCATCGAACGCGCGCGCCACGGCGATGCCGGAGGAATGCGCGGTGCCGCGTTCCTGCATCTAACGGATTGATACAGGGGTTCTTATGCAGTCGCGTCGCTTCCATCGACTCAGTCGTTTTCGCCTAACCAAACGTCGGCTGCACGATCGCCTGCGCCAGCGGGTTTTCTTCAGAGACAGAGTCGTACCCGAAGAGATGGATAAACCCCGGGTGGTGGTGCTGACGGGGGCCGGGATCTCAGCCGAATCCGGCATCCGCACGTTCCGCGCCGCGGACGGTTTATGGGAAGAACACCGGGTCGAAGACGTGGCGACGCCGGAAGGTTTCGCCCGCGATCCCGCGCTGGTGCAGGCGTTTTACAACGCCCGTCGCCAGCAGCTTCAGCAGCCTGATATCCAGCCCAACGCGGCGCATCTGGCACTCGCCCGGCTGGAAGAAGCCCTGGGCGATCGTTTCCTGCTGGTGACGCAGAACATCGATAATCTGCATGAGCGCGCAGGCAATCAACGCGTGCTGCATATGCACGGTGAATTGCTAAAAGTACGCTGTGCCTGGAGCGGGCAGGTGCTGGAGTGGACCGGGGATGTCACCCTTGACGACAAGTGCCACTGCTGTCAGTTCCCACAGCCGCTGCGTCCGCACGTGGTGTGGTTTGGCGAGATGCCGCTCGGCATGGATGAAATCTATGAAGCGCTGGCGATGGCCGATGTATTTATCGCGATTGGCACTTCTGGGCACGTCTATCCGGCAGCCGGCTTTGTGCATGAAGCGAAGCTGCAGGGCGCGCACACCGTCGAACTCAACCTCGAACCCAGCCAGGTTGGCAGCGAGTTTGAAGAGAAGCACTACGGCATGGCAAGCGTTGTGGTACCTGAGTTTGTCGAGAAACTGCTGAAAGGGCTTTAAGTCGTACGAAAAGGCGGAGCATTGCTCCGCCTTATTATCGATTACCGGCCTGCTTTCAGCTTCTGGTAATAATCTTCATACAGGCGGCTGGCATCGCCAACGTCGTTTTGCCATTCCCCGTTTTTAATGGTTTCGGCATCAGGGTACAACGTTTTATCGTTCGCCACTTTCGGGTCCAGCAGCTTGCGTGCCGCGAGGTTCGGCGTCGGATAACCGATGGTTTCTGCCACCTGTTTGGCGACATCCGGGCGCAGCAGGAAGTTGATCAACTTCAGCGCTCCGTCGACGTTTTTGGCGTTCGCCGGGATAGACAGGCTGTCCATCCAGAAGATACCGCCTTCTTTCGGCCACACTACTTCCAGTGGCGTCCCGGCCTGACGGGCGACGAACGCGGAACCGTTCCATACCATGCCCAGATTGACTTCGCCTTCCATGTACGGATTCGCCGGATTATCAGAGTTAAATGCAGCGACGTTTGGCATCAGCTTTTGCAGCTCTTTATATGCCGCTTCAATCTCTTTCGGATCGGTGGTGTTACCGGAAAGTCCCAGTTTACGCAGCGCAATCTGGAATACTTCACGCGCGTCATCGGTCAGCAACAGGCTGCTTTTATATTCCGGTTTCCACAAGTCGGCCCAGCTGGTGACGGTTTTCGGGTCAATCGCATCGCTGTTAACGCCGATCGCCGTTGCACCCCAGATGTAGGGAATCGAGTAGTCATTGTTTGGATCAAAAGGTTTATTCAGCATGTCCGGATCGAGATTGCTGAAGTTAGTCAGCTTGCTCTTGTCGATTTTCTGGATCATGCCTTCTTTGCGCATTTTGTCGACAAAGTAGGTCGACGGCACCACCAGATCGTACGCGCCGTCTTTATAGGTTTTCAGCTTGGCGTACATGGTTTCATTCGATTCATAAGTCGAATAGATAACCTTGATCCCGGTCTCTTTGGTGAACTGTTCCAGCAGGCCCGGCGGCACATATTCAGTCCAGTTATAGAAGTAGAGCGTTTTGCTGTCATCGGCATGCGCCGCGCCCATTCCGAGCACCAGCGCCGCTGCGGCAAGCATTTTTTTCATTTCGATGTCCTCTGAGATTTCGTTTTATCACGAGCAACAATCTGGCTGGCAACCACCATAACCAGAGAAAGCACTAACAGAATGGTCGCCAGCGCGTTCACCTCCGGTGAAACGCCAACCTTAACCATAGAGTAAATCTTGAGTGGCAAAATTTCATAACCCGGGCCGGTGACGAAGGAAGAGACCACCACATCGTCCATCGACAGGGTAAAGCTTAACAGCCATCCGGCAGCGACCGCAGGCATCGCCAGCGGCAGAATAATTTTCCGCAAAATGGTCATCTCGCTGGCACCCAGATCTTTGGCAGCCTCCAGCATCCGGACGTCAAAGCCCTTCAGTCGGGAATAAACGGTAACCACCACAAACGGCAGGCAGAAGGTGATGTGCGAGAACAGCAGCGACCAGAAACCGAGCTGGATGCCAATCAGCATGAACAGCACCAGCAGTGAAATCGCCATCACGATGTCCGGGGACATCATCACCACGAACAGCATCCCGCTGACAAACGGCTTCCCGCGAAAACGGTAGCGATACAGCGCCACCGCGGTCAGGGAGCCAATCAGTGTGGCAAAGGTGGCAGAGAACACCGCCATCGTCAGGGAGTGCTGAGCCGCTTGCAGCAGGCTGTCGTTATTCATCAGCAGGCTGTACCACTTGGTGGTGAAGCCTTGCCAGTTAATGCCAAACCGCGAGCTGTTAAACGAATTCACGATCAGAATAATGATCGGGATATAAAGGTAGGCGTAAATGGCAGTCATAAAGCCGCCGCGAAGCAGTCGACCGATCATTCGAGTTCCACCTGTTTATTGAGCAATCGCGCCGCACGCCAGTAAACCAGCAGCATCAGGCCCATCACCAGCGTCAAGGTAATGCTGGTGGCTGCGCCAAACGGCCAGTCACGAATATTCAGGAATTGGCTCTTGATCACGTTGCCGATCAGTAAATTCTTCGCGCCACCCATCAGGTCAGAGACATAGAACAGCCCCATCGCCGGGAGCATCACCAGCAGACAGCCAGCAATAATGCCCGGCATGGTCAGCGGCACGATGATGCGCATAAAGGTCTGGAACTTGTTGGCACCGAGGTCACGGGCAGCCTCCAGCAGCGGTTTATCGAGCTTCTCAATACTCGAATAAAGCGGCATCACCATGAACGGCAGCAAAATATACACCAGGCCGATAATCACCGCGCTCGGGGTATACATGATGCGCATCGGGGTATCAATCACCCCGAGCCACAGCAAAAACTCGTTGAGATAGCCTTTGGTGCTGAGGAATATTTTCAGGCCGTAGATGCGAATCAGTGAGTTGGTCCAGAACGGCACAATCAGCAGAAACAGCAACAGCGGACGCACTCTCTCCGGCAGCCGGGCGAGGAACCAGGCAAACGGATAGCCAAGCGCCAGACACGCCAGCGTGGCGAGGAGGGCCATGTTAAGCGAATGCAGGAGAACGTCAAAATAGAGCGGGTCGAACAGACGCGTGTAGTTATCCAGCGTAAAGACCATTTTGACGAAGTTCGCATCGTCGCGGGTCAGGAAGCTGGTACCGATGATCATCAGGTTAGGCAGAAAAACAAAGACCACCAGCCACCCGACGATGGTGGCGATCACCACCTTCTGGAATTTACTGGTGTTGTTCATCAGCCAGTACCACCTCCCAGCTTTCGACCCAATTAATGGCCATTTTTTGATCCAGCGAATGGTCGAAGTCCGGGTCATCTTCATTGAAGAATTCGCTGACCATCACCATTTTGCCGTTTTCGAGCTCGACCACCGATTCGAGGGTCATGCCCTTATAGTTGCGCTCGCGCACGTAGCCAATCAGGCCTTCAACAGGGTTGTCGTCGTTGATCTCATCCACGCGCAAGTCTTCCGGCCGCAGCAGCACGTTAAGCTGCTGACCTTTTTCAACGGCAAAGTTGACGTAGATATTACATTCACGGCCTTCAACGCTGGCGCGTACGCGCTGTTGGTCCAGGCGTTCGATAACGGTGGCGTTGAACCTATTGATCTCGCCAATAAATCCGGCGACGAACAGATTTTTCGGCTCTTCGTAAATTTCACGTGGGGTGCCGTCCTGCTCAATTTTACCGTCCCGCATCACCACGATGCGATCGGACATGGTCAGGGCCTCTTCCTGATCGTGGGTAACAAACACGAAGGTAATGCCGAGCTTGCGCTGTAAGGCTTTCAGTTCGTTCTGCATCTGCTTGCGCAGCTTGTAATCCAGCGCGGAGAGCGATTCATCGAGCAGCAGCAAGCGGGGTTTATTGACCACCGCCCGCGCAATGGCGACGCGCTGCTGCTGGCCCCCGGAAAGCTGGCTGGGTTTACGCTGGGCAAACTCTTCAAGTTGCACCATACGCAGGGCATCGGTGACGCGCGGGGTAATCTGCTCTGCCGGGGTTTTCTGCATCCGCAGGCCGAAGGCGACGTTTTCAAACACCGTCATGTGTGGAAACAGAGCGTAGCTTTGAAACACGGTGTTAACGTGGCGATTTTCCGCAGGGACATCGGTGATATCGATGTCTTCGAGGTGAATGCGGCCCGTATCGACATTTTCGAGTCCGGCGATCAGGCGTAGTACGGTGGTTTTACCGCAGCCTGAGGGGCCAAGCAGCGTAAGGAATTCACCATTGTTAATGGTGAGATTGAGATCTGAAATGACTGTTTTACCATCAAAGCCTTTGCCAATCCCCGCCAGACGGACCAGCGGTGAAAGCGAACGCGATTGTGTATTCAATTTTTTACTCTGTCCCATGTCAACGTAACGCAAAAGAGGCATTACGGGGTTTGTGGTTAACCACCTTTGAGGTCTGGCACATAATTAAGGGCTGGCATTCTACGGCAATCCTCTGAAATCGCCAATCATTCTGCGCCCTTGTAGGCTACCTTTAAACCACTCTGCGGTAGGATTGAAAAAAAAGCGCATTTGCCGGGCCAAAAGTGACCTGACGCAATATTTAGGGATCGGTGCTTCCTGATAATGTTGGCACAAATAATGAGGGCGACGACATGGATAAATTACTTGAGCGTTTTTTGCAGTACGTTTCTCTGGATACGCAGTCGAAGCCTGGCGTGCGTCAGGTGCCGAGCACCGAGGGACAGTGGAAATTGTTACGCTTGCTCAAAGAGCAGCTCGAAGAATTGGGGCTGGTCAACGTCACCCTGAGCGAAAAAGGTACGGTGATGGGTACGTTACCGGCCAATGTTGACGGTGAGATCCCCGCCATTGGATTCATTTCTCACGTCGATACTTCACCGGATTTTAGCGGAAAGAACGTCAATCCGCAGATTGTCGAAAAGTACCGCGGCGGCGATATCGCGCTGGGCATTGGCGATGAAGTGCTGTCCCCGGTGATGTTCCCGGTGCTGCATCAGCTACTTGGGCAGACGCTGATTACCACCGACGGCAAAACCTTGCTTGGAGCTGATGATAAAGCCGGTGTGGCAGAAATCATGACCGCGCTGGCGGTGATGAAGGCCAACAACACCCCGCACGGCGACATTCGCGTGGCATTCACCCCGGATGAAGAAGTGGGCAAGGGCGCGAAGCATTTTGACGTCGCGGCCTTTGATGCCCAATGGGCGTATACCGTCGACGGCGGCGGCGTGGGCGAACTGGAGTATGAAAACTTCAATGCCGCGTCGGTGACCATCAAAATCGTTGGCAATAACGTGCATCCGGGCAGTGCCAAAGGGGTGATGGTGAATGCCCTGTCGCTGGCGGCCCGAATTCATGCCGAAGTGCCCGCTGAAGAGAGTCCGGAACAAACCGAAGGCTACGACGGTTTCTTCCATCTGACCAGCATCAAAGGCACCGTCGACAGCGCACAGATGCACTACATCGTCCGTGATTTCGACCGTAAACAGTTTGAAGCCCGCAAGCGCAAGATGATGGAAATCGCCAAAAAGGTCGGCAAAGGCCTGCACCCGGATTGCTACATTGAGCTGATCATTGAGGACAGCTACTACAACATGCATGAAAAGGTGATGGAGCATCCGCATATCATTGAGATAGCGCAGCAGGCGATGCGTGATTGTGATATCGAACCGCTGATGAAACCGATCCGCGGCGGCACCGACGGCTCGCAGCTTTCCTTCATGGGATTGCCGTGTCCGAACATTTTTACCGGCGGTTATAACTACCACGGTAAACACGAGTTTGTGACGCTGGAAGGGATGGAGAAAGCGGTGAAAGTGATTGTGCGGATAGCGGAGTTAACCGCGAGAAAGTAGTCGTATATTGCCCGGTGGCGCAGTGCCGCCGGGCTAATCGCAACTAGTCTTCGAAGAACCAGTAGCCGCTGTTAACCAGAGCAGAAATCATCGCGAGAAAAGACGGATCTTCCAGCGCATCGCCAAAATGTTCAGCGTTCAGCTCAATATGGCTCGCCAGCGCTTCCAGGGCCGGGCGGTGCGGCGAGTCAATCTTCTCCCCATTCACAAACACGTCCCCGTTTATACGCAGCACGCGCAGGCCGCCGAGGCGCACCAGTTTGTCACCCTGTTGTAGCGCATCATAGATTTCATCGGCCTGATATGGCGGCTCCGGTGGGGAGACATCCAGCTCATGACGCGTCTGGCTGATAAACTCGCCGAACCACTGGTTGAAGTGTTCTGGCTGGCCGATCATCTCCAGCATCATCTCGCGCAGTTTATCGAGCTCCTGCGGCACGATGTCTGCCGGGTGTTCGCGGGCAGGCACGTCAGGGTCCGTATAGCGATGAGTGCCCAGTTCGCGCTGTAACACGTAATCGGCAAAACCGCTGATCAGCTCCTTGCCGCTCGGGGCGCGGAAACCGACTGAATAGTTCAGCGAGTTTTCCAGCGAGTAGCCTTCATGCGGGAAGCCAGGCGGAATATAGAGGATATCCCCTGGCTCCATCTCTTCATCAATGATGGCCTCGAAAGGGTCGACCTGAAGCAGATCCGGGTGCGGACAGTGCTGCTTCATTGGCACCTTATCGCCCACCCGCCAGCGACGGCGGCCGGTACCCTGAATGATAAACACGTCGTACTGATCGAGATGCGGACCGACGCCACCCCCGGGCACCGAGAACGAGATCATCAGATCGTCAATGCGCCAGTCGGGCAGAGCGCGGAACGGACGCATCAGCGCCGCGGTCGGCTCATGCCAGTGGTTTACCGCCTGGACCAGCAGCGACCAGTTGTTTTCACTCAGATGATCGTAGCTCTGGAACGGCCCGTGACTGACCTGCCATTTGCCCTCGTGATGACTGACCAGACGACTGTCCACTTCATCTTCCATGGCCAGTCCCGCCAGTTCATCCGGCGAGATAGGGTCGACAAAGTCAGTAAAGCCGCGCTTGAGCACCACCGGGCGTTTTTGCCAGTAGCGTTCGATAAAGTCGGGCCAGTTGAGCGATAAGTGATAATCCATAATGTTTTATTCCACAGGCAGGTTTCTGTTGGCAGTATAACGGAAGCTGCCGTCGCGTGATGCAGCGAACAACAAAATAAGTGACTTAAGACTCTTTGCTTTCCGGATGCTGCCTGCCAAAAATCACTTCCATCTTCGCGCCGCCAAGTGGACTGTCGCCCGGGAGTATTTTACCGTGGTACTGATCGACGATTTCACGGGCAACGGAAAGCCCCACGCCCTGGCCCGGACGCAGCGTATCCGCCCGCTGGCCACGGTCAAACACCAGATCCCGTTTGCTCTGTGGAATGCCGGGGCCGTCATCCTCGACGATAATGTGCAGATCATCGTCCATTTGGCGGGCCGACACTTCCACGAATTCGAGGCAATATTTACAGGCGTTATCCAGCACGTTGCCCAACACTTCCATAAAGTCGTTTTGTTCGCCGACAAAGCTGATTTCAGGGGAAATATCGAGCGTAATGTTGACCCCTTTACGCTGATAGACTTTGTTTAGCGCCGAGGTCAGGCTGTCGAGCAGGGGGGCCACCGGATGCAGCTCGCGGCTGAGTAACATGCTGTCGCTGCGCATACTGGCACGATGCAGATAGTAGCCAATTTGCTGCGAAATACGGCTGATTTGCTCCAGCATCACCGGTTCGGCGTCCTCCACGCTGAGCTTGTTGCCGCGCAGTGAACGCAGGGTACTTTGCAGCACCGCCAGCGGGGTCTTAAGGCTGTGGGTGAGGTCAGTCAGGGTGGTGCGGTATTTATCGTAACGATCGCGCTCGCTTTTCAGCAGCCGGTTGAGATTCTGCACCAGGTTGGTCAGTTCGCGGGTGGTTTCCGGGTTGAGCGTGTCGCGGTGATGCTCTTCCAGTTCGCGCACCTCTTTCGACAGCGACTCGATAGGGCGCAGGCTCCACCATGCCGCCACCCACAGCAGCGGAATGACCAGCAGCAGGTTCGCCGCCAGGACGTAGATAAACCAGCTCCACACCATGTACGAGCGTTTCAGCTCGATCGGGATGGTATCGACGACAACGATGGTCATCTGCGGTAAGTTTTCCCTCGCCGGGTAAATATTCACCGCCACCGAATGGGTCATCTCGGAGTCGTCATCCTGCTGGCGAAGTTCATTGAGCTTTTGCAGAGTCTCATGATCGTTATGCAGCAGCATACTCGATGCGCTGACATCCGCTTCGATTTCGTGGAAACCGTTAGCTTTCAGCCATTCCGGTTGAATACGCTTCACCAGCCACGGCAGGTCACGCTGCATCCACATCAGTTTGCCATTTTTGTCATAGATCAGCGCCATCGTCGGGCTTTGCAGATTGAGGTTGTCAGGGATATCAACGCTGATTTTGTTATTTTCCCAGCTGGCCAGGGTATAAAACAGGTTGCTTTCACCCCGCAGCAGACGGAAGGTGGTTTTGTCGAAGCTGACGCTATAGCCGACCAGCGCCACCATCCCGTAGGCCAACGATAACACCAGCACCACCGCGGCGGTCGCCAGCAGAAAGCGGACCCGCAGCGAAAGCGGGAAAAAATGCCTCAGCATCCGTTTCATCCACGTAGTTCGAAAAGATAGCCCTGGCCGCGCACGGTGGTGATCACATCCTGCGGATGCTGCGCCTGAATTTTCTTGCGCAGGCGTCCCATCAGCACATCGATGGTGTGGCTCTCGCGCAGCTCCGCATCAGGGTAGAGTTGCAGCATCAGCGAATCCTTACTGACGACTTTGCCGTTGTTGCGAATCAGCGTTTCCATAATGGTGTATTCAAAGGCGGTCAGTTTGATGACTTCGCCATTCACCGACAGCTCGCGGCGCGAGAGATCGACCTGGAACGGGGGAAGGGAGATCAGCTGTGAGGCCAGGCCACTGTTGCGACGCAGGAGCGCCTGCATCCGGGCCACCACTTCTTCGATATGGAATGGCTTGGTGACATAGTCGTCGGCTCCGGCGCTCAGCACTTCGACTTTGTCCTGCCAGCCTTCACGCGCGGTCAACACCAGCACCGGGAGAGAGACATCATTGCTACGCCAGCGACGGATCATCGACAGGCCATCTTCATCCGGCAGGCCCAAATCGACAATCGCGATGTCCGGCACATGTTCACCCAGATAGTAATCCGCTTCCTTTGCGTCTTCTGCGGCATCAACCTGATGGCCCAGTTCCTGGAGCTGGACTTTTAAATGGTGACGCAACAGGGCGTTGTCTTCCACGACGAGTACGCGCATGGCTCTGCTCCCTTTTCATTTACGATTTGAATAGTTTAACGTGATTATGGGGCGCTGGGGATAAACATTGCGTAAACCGGGGGAGGAGACCTCTCTTCCCGGGCGGGAAGAGAGGAAGGGTAACTTACTTGAGTTCGTCAACCATGGTGGTCGCACGACCAATGTAGTTCGCCGGAGTCATCTCTTTCAGACGGGCTTTCTCGTGTTCCGGCAGGGCCAGACCGTCGATGAACTGCTTCATGCCTTCGGCATCAACGCGCTTACCGCGAGTCAGTTCTTTCAGCTTCTCGTAAGGCTTCTCGATGCCGTAGCGACGCATTACGGTCTGAATCGGCTCCGCCAGCACTTCCCAGTTGTGGTCCAGCTCTTCCAGCAGACGGTCGCGGTTGACTTCCAGCTTGCTCACCCCTTTCAGGGTCGACTGATAGGCGATCAGCGCATAGCCCAGGCCGACGCCGAGGTTACGCAGCACGGTGGAGTCGGTGAGGTCACGCTGCCAGCGGGAGACCGGCAGTTTGCTGGCCAGATGTTGCAGCACGGCGTTGGACAGGCCGAGGTTGCCTTCGGAGTTTTCGAAGTCAATCGGGTTCACTTTGTGCGGCATAGTGGACGACCCGATTTCACCGGCGATGGTTTTTTGCTTGAAGTGGTTCAGCGCCACATAGCCCCAAACGTCGCGGTCGAAGTCGATCAGAATGGTGTTGAAGCGCGCGACACAGTCGAACAGTTCGGCAATGTAGTCGTGTGGTTCGATCTGAGTGGTGTACGGGTTCCACTGAATGCCCAGCGACGTCACGAATTCTTCACTGAACTGGTGCCAGTCCACTTCCGGGTACGCGGCGATGTGGGCGTTATAGTTGCCGACCGCGCCGTTAATTTTGCCGAGGATCTCAACCTGGTTCAGCTGACGATATTGACGCTCCAGACGGTAAGCGACGTTAGCCATCTCTTTACCCATGGTGGATGGCGTCGCAGGCTGACCGTGGGTACGGGAGAGCAGCGGAATATCGCGATACTGCACCGCCAGGTCTTTCACCGCGTCGATAAGCTTGCGCCAGTAAGGCAGCACCACTTCGTCACGGGCGGTTTTCAGCATCAGCGCGTGGGAGAGATTGTTGATATCTTCAGAGGTGCAGGCGAAGTGAATAAACTCGGACACCGCGTGCAGGGCCGGGACCTCAGCCACTTTTTCTTTCAGGAAGTATTCAACTGCTTTCACGTCGTGATTGGTGGTGCGCTCGATGGTTTTGATTCGCGCGGCGTCTTCTTCGTTAAAATCGGCGATGATTTTATCGAGGAAACCGTTTGCGTCGGCAGCAAAAGCTGGAACTTCCTTGACAGCTGTGTGCGCGGCCAACTTTTGCAGCCAACGAACTTCAACCTGCACACGGAATTTCAGCAAACCAAATTCGCTGAAAATGCCGCGCAGCGCGCTGACTTTATCGCCGTAGCGTCCATCGACAGGGGAAACGGCGGTCAGTGAGGATAATTCCATAGATCACAACTCCGGAGTTATATGAGCAAGAATTTGTTTAGCCTGAGTGGTCAGGCGATTACGGGAAAACATAAGCTGCAGACGGCCACCGCCAACCTGGTGCCACAGCACGGCGGCACGGATCCCGGCCAGTAAACCGGCGCGAACTTTGGCCTGCACCTGCGGACTTTGCAGCACGGCAGGGGAGCCTGTGACCTGGATACGTGGGCCCAGTGGGCTGATAACATCGACATAAATCGCCGCCATCGCGCTCAGCAGCGTCTCAGACTGCAAATCAAAATGATCGAGCTGGCGCTGAAGCCCGGCGATGCGATCGCCCAGGGTGTCCATTGCGCCTTTGGCGGAAGAGAGCTTACGTTCGAGCACCATCAGACTTAAGGTGTAGCGCGTCAGTTCTGCGTTGAGGCCCTGACGACTGCTGGCATTCAGCACGCCGAGCAGCGTTTCCAGACCGAGGCGAAGATTGGCTTCACTGCCACCGAACACGCCCAGAGTGGAGTCCGGGTTAAGATCGATAACGCTGTTCAGCGCCACGTGCAGCGCATCGTTATCGCAATGACCCTGATGCGCCAGCTGCTGAACCAGGCGGGCAGACTGGCAAATGCCTGCCAGTGCCAGCGTGATATCGTAATAATTCTTCGCCACTCAAAGCTCCTTTCTGTGTGCAGTCTGCGTCTTAAACCGGCAGCGGCAGGCGCTGTTCGATAATGCCGCCGCCGAGGCACACTTCACCGCTGTAGAACACGGCGGACTGGCCAGGCGTTACGGCTGAAACAGGCTCGTCAAAGCGAACCTCAATACGGTCTTCATCCAGTGCGGTAACGGTGCACGGAATGTCGGTCTGGCGATAGCGGGTTTTCACCGTGCAGCGCAGGGTGCCGGTCAGTGCTTCACGATCCACCCAATGGAGCTGTTGGGCAATCAGGCCGACGGACATCAGGCGCGGGTGATCATGTCCCTGCGCCACCACCAGAATATTATTTTCGACATCTTTATCGACGGTGTACCACGGCTCTTCGCTGCCGTCTTTGGTGCCACCAATCCCTAAACCTTTACGCTGCCCGAGGGTGTGATACATCAGACCCTGGTGCTCACCGATCACGTCGCCGTCAACGGTAACGATTTTGCCTGGCTGGGCAGGCAGGTAGCGACCCAGGAAATCACGGAATTTGCGCTCGCCGATAAAGCAAATACCGGTGGAGTCTTTTTTCTTGGCAGTAATGAGATCGAGCTCTTCCGCAATGCGGCGAACTTCAGGCTTTTCTAACTCACCCACCGGGAACAGGCTTTGCGCGATTTGTTCATGGCTCAGGGTATAGAGGAAATAGCTCTGGTCTTTATTGCTGTCGAGGCCGCGCAGAAGCTGGCTTTTGCCGTTCACGTCGGCGCGGCGCACGTAGTGGCCGGTGGCGATGAAATCGGCACCTAAATCTTCAGCCGCGAACTCGAGGAAGGCTTTGAATTTGATCTCTTTGTTGCACAGAATATCCGGGTTTGGCGTGCGGCCAGCTTTATACTCTTCGAGGAACAGCTCAAAGACGTTATCCCAGTATTCTGCGGCAAAGTTGACGGTGTGCAGCTCAATGCCGAGTTTGTCACACACGGCCTGCGCATCAGCCAGATCGGCAGCGGCAGTACAATATTCCTCGCCGTCGTCCTCTTCCCAGTTCTTCATGAACAGGCCTTCTACTTTATAACCTTGCTGTTGCAGCAGGTAAGCAGAAACGGAGGAATCGACACCGCCGGACATGCCGACGATCACTTTTTTTGGGCTTTCTGACATTGGAATACTCACGACATTGAACTTCAAGGCGGCATATTCTATCACGCAGCCCCGGTGTTGACACCCTTTGTGAATGGCCAGTTAAATTCGCCAATGATTTCCAGCGGCAGACGTTGTCCGCTCTGCCAGCAGCGGATGCTTTCTGCCACCAACGGCGAACGCAAATGACAGGCGGTGAGGATCTCTTCCGCGCTCAGCCACAGGCAGCGGTCGATGTCGTCATCGTGCGGTTCGGTAGCGCAAACGGCGTCGAGTTCAATGGCAAACAGAAAGCGCAGGAACGGCGTATTGTCCGGGGCGATCCATTGATGCATGCGAATCAAATGCTGCGGCGTGGCGCGAATGCCGGTCTCTTCCCATAGCTCGCGCTCAGCGGCCTGAACCAGGGTTTCATCCGCTTCCAGATGCCCGGCAGGCTGGTTCCACGTGGCTTTGCCGTTAACGGTTTCTTCGACAATCAGAAACTTACCTTTGGCGTGAACGACGCAGGCGACGGTGACGTGGGGTTTAAACATGTGGCTTCCTTTTTCAGGCATCTCGCCACTGGCCGTTAGCGAGATTATCGAGGGTGTAATTGCCCATCGCGTAGCGGATCAGGCGCAGGGTAGGGTAGCCCACATGCGCAGTCATGCGACGCACCTGACGATTACGCCCTTCGTAAAGCGTGACTTTCAGCCAAGTGGTGGGAATCGCTTTGCGTTCACGAATGGGGGGATTGCGCGGCCAGAGCCAGTCAGGTTCTTCCACCCGTTCAATACCCGCAGGCAATGTCGGGCCATCGTTGAGGGTAACACCTTTGCGCAGTGAATCCAGCGCTGTCTCGTCCGGCTCGCCTTCCACCTGCACAAAGTATATTTTGCCGGTCCGCTTACCCGGCTGCGTGAGCTGCGCCTGGAGCGCGCCATCATTGGTTAACACCAGCAGGCCTTCGCTATCGCGGTCAAGACGGCCAGCGGCATACACGCCCTGAACGTCGATAAAATCTTTCAGCGTGCTGCGCCCGGCTTCGTCGGTGAACTGCGGCAAAACATCGTAGGGTTTATTGAACAAAATCACCCGTTTTGGTTGGCTTTCTTTGCGTTGTCTGGAAGCTTGTTGTGAGCTGAATCGCTTAAGGCGGTGATTTCTAAAAGAAGTTTTCGTCATGGTATTTTCAGGCTGGGTCAATTACCGCATTATAGCCTAATTACGAAGACCTTTCATGGAACCCAACATTCAGGTAGTATCAACTAGCTCATTACAAATCATTAACAAAAAATATTGCTCACACTGATTCGCGTTGCCGGGCAGCAACGTTACCCAGGACACGAAAGGCACGAGCAGTCACCAGAAGCGCTCGAAGGAGAGGTTAATGGAAAGCAAAGTAGTTGTTCCGGCGGAAGGCCAAAAGATCACCCTGCAAAACGGCAAACTGAACGTCCCTCACAACCCGATTATCCCTTTCATTGAAGGTGATGGCATCGGTGTCGACGTGACTCCGCCGATGATCAAAGTGGTGAATGCCGCCGTTGAGAAAGCCTATAAAGGCGAGCGTAAAATTTCGTGGATGGAAATTTACACCGGGGAAAAATCCACCAAATTGTACGGCCAGGACGTCTGGCTGCCAGCTGAGACGCTGGATCTGATTCGTGATTACCGCGTTGCCATCAAAGGCCCGCTGACCACACCCGTTGGTGGCGGTATCCGTTCTCTGAACGTAGCCCTGCGCCAGGAGCTGGACCTGTACGTCTGCCTGCGCCCGGTACGTTACTACCAGGGCACCCCAAGCCCGGTTAAACATCCGGAACTGACCGACATGGTTATCTTCCGTGAAAACTCTGAAGACATCTACGCGGGCATCGAGTGGAAAGCTGACTCTGCCGACGCTGAGAAAGTCATCAAATTCCTGCGGGAAGAGATGGGTGTGAAGAAAATTCGCTTCCCTGAACACTGCGGGATCGGCATCAAGCCGTGCTCTGAAGAAGGCACCAAGCGTCTGGTTCGTGCCGCGATTGAGTACGCAATCACCAACGACCGTGATTCTGTGACCATTGTTCACAAAGGCAACATCATGAAGTTCACCGAAGGCGCTTTCAAAGACTGGGGTTACCAGCTGGCGAAAGAAGAGTTCGGCGGTGAGCTGATCGACGGCGGCCCGTGGCAGAAAATCAAGAACCCGAACACCGGCAAAGAGATCATCATTAAAGATGTGATCGCCGATGCCTTCCTGCAGCAGATCCTGCTGCGTCCGGCTGAATACGACGTTATCGCCTGTATGAACCTGAACGGGGACTACATTTCTGATGCCCTGGCGGCACAGGTTGGCGGTATCGGTATCGCACCAGGTGCGAACATTGGCGACGAATGCGCCCTGTTCGAAGCTACCCACGGCACTGCACCTAAATACGCCGGTCAGGACAAAGTGAACCCAGGTTCCGTCATTCTGTCAGCAGAAATGATGCTCCGTCATATGGAATGGTTCGAAGCCGCAGACCTGATTGTTAAAGGCATGGAAGGCGCAATCGCTGCCAAGACCGTGACCTATGACTTCGAACGTCTGATGGAAGGCGCTAAGCTGCTGAAATGTTCAGAGTTTGGTGACGCGATCATCGCGAACATGTAATCTACTCGCTGGGTTAGTAAAGAACGGGAGCCGATTGGTTCCCGTTTTTATTATTAGTTTTCGAACGGTTATCAAAAGTTTATCAAAAAAAGTTATCAAAATCCTGTCCTCGTGATAGCATTTTTATTAACCATTTTGACTTGATTAATTGGGACGAGGGATACATGTCCAATAACATCACGAAAATAAAAAAGATTAATATAATCAGCTTTCGAGGTTTAAATGACTGTACTGTGAATTTCGGCGAGAGGATTACAGCTATTTGTGGAAAAAATGGAACTTCCAAATCCACTATCCTTGGTATAGCTGCCCAAATGTTCAATTTTGAGACGGATTACACTAAGCAACCAGCAGTTGATTTAAAAGGTTATAACACTCTGGCAGGAAAGGCATTTTCCTCTCAATTTAGTGAACATTTTCGTTTATCTAGTCGTCATGACACGCCAAGTTCGATGGATGTGGATGTCGTAATATACGATGGCGCTGAAGATAAAGAGTTGGACAAACTTAAGTTGGGCTTGTATTTACGAAGTAACCACTCTTCAGCAAGAGCAACGGTTCGTAATAACACAACAACGAATGGTGCCAGTGATAGTCGTAAAGTTACACACCCCTTAATTTACTTGAGTATGAAGAGACTTACTCCAGTGCCTGATAGGCAGAAATATAATGTATCAAATATTGATTCTTATATGGAAAAAAATAAGAGCGAGTTTATAAGTCAAAGTTCTTATATTTTAGGGCTAAGAAATGTCAATAATCTCACTAAAACTAACGGGACCATTAATTCAATGGTAGTAAGTGGGAATAAATATGATCATCAGTCAGTTTCAGTTGGTGAAGACAATCTAGGTCAAATCTTACAAGCAATTTTTTCTTTCAAAAAGCTCAAAATTGAATACCCTGATTACCATGGCGGTATTTTATTGATTGACGAGATTGATGCTGGTTTATTCCCTGCGGCACAAAGGAGGTTGATTGAAAGGTTAGCTTCTTTAACAAAAGAGCTTGATCTACAAGTAGTATTTACCACCCATTCTCCTGAAGTAATAAATAGAGTTGCAGAATATAGTAAAAATGATAGTAAAAACTACAAAATAGCTTACTTGACTAATACCTACGGAAAGCTTGAAGTCAAAGAGGATTACTCTTGGGTCGATATTAAACTTGATTTATATAATGAGACACTTAAGTTAAATAATAAAGAAATACAGCAAAGGACAAATGTGTTTTTTGAAGATAAAGAAAACTACGATTTCTTTACAGCAATAGTCACGCGACGGGATATAAATAAGTTGCTCAATCTTCATAAAGATGTGACATTGGGTTGCGAGAACTACTTACAATTGTTGAAGAAAAAAGTACCGGGTTTTTATAAGTCAGCTGTGATAGTTCTTGATGGTGATGTGAAGAATAAAGGTTATGAAAATGTTGTTACATTGCCTACAGATTTACCACCAGATCAACTTATTTTTGAATACCTGTATAATTTAGATGCCTCTGATTATTTCTGGAAAAATGATTTAAGATATACGAAAAATTATTTTCATGAGGTTGCTGATAAAATTATTCGGGCGTTAAATTTAACAGAGGAGAATATCATTTTAAAAGATAAAATCTCTTCAAAAAACAAACAAGTTTCTAATGGTGTTAAACTGAGAGATCTATTTAAATCTTTCGTTCTTGAACAGACTTTTCAAGATCTTGTAAAATCAGGTGGGGTTAAATACAATCCATATAGACGTTGGGCAGTAGATCCAGAGAATGAAAAATTAGTAGATAAATTTAATGTGAGCTTGATCGAATCCCTTCGCTTTGTAATAGGAGAGGAGCTAGGTGTTGAAACTTCTAAAGTAAAAAACATCGTCGTTAAGTGAAATGATAGCGTCTATACCTTATCGTCCCATAACGTGGTATTATGTACAGTAGTTTGGAAGTCAGGATGCTTTGAAATGAGATTTACTACCCCTTTACGCTACCCTGGTGGCAAAGGAAAATTGACTAATTACATATTGAAACTCATTGATATCAATGGGTTAAATGGTTGTGATTACGTAGAACCGTACGCTGGTGGTGCGGGGGTGGCTATCAATTTGCTTTTAGCGGGTAAAGCAACGAACGTTCATTTGAATGATTTAAACACTGCAATCTATTGTTTTTGGCATTCAATTTTAGAGGAAACAGAAGGATTTTGCTCTTTAATTGACTCAACGCCTGTAACTATGGTTGAGTGGTATAAAAACAAAGATATTATTGCTAATCAGGCTAACTACTCAGCACTTGAGATTGGATTTGCTACGTTTTTCCTAAATCGAACTAACCGCTCAGGTATTTTACTTGGTGGCGTGATTGGTGGAAAAGAACAATCTGGGAAATGGAAGCTTGATGCAAGATTTAACAAACCTGATCTGATTAATAGAATTAACATTATCGCTTCTAAAAAAGCCAATATTCATATTTACAATCAAGATGCAAAGTTATTTCTTGATACTGTAGTTTCCAAATTCAAGAAAGATACGTTGATTTATCTTGACCCTCCTTATTACGTTAAAGGTAAAGGGTTGTACCAAAACCACTACGGCCATGAAGATCATTTAAGTATAGCTAAAACTATTAAGCAAAATAATATGCATCCTTGGATTGTTTCGTATGACAATACTGAGGAAATAAATGATATGTATTCCGGCTTGCGCAAGGTGGAATATGGAATAAATTATAGTGCTCAGTCAAGATATCAAGGGCCTGAAGTTATCTTCTTCTGTGATAGCATTACTATTCCAGATGATTCAAACCCATCAAAAGTTAAATTATAGTTACTTTTAACCAGTCTTTTCCACGGTCATCATGATAGCGAGCTGTCTGATTAGGCGATTTATGTCCCAGAAGTTTTTGGGTATCGATTCCCTGAGCTTCATACAGACGCTCTGCTAAAGAACGTTGTTCATGGAAAGTTGCTGGTGTCCCATCTCCCCAATTTATTTCTGCTTTATCACGAGCCTTACTGAAATTCATTGTTATGGTATTAGACTTCACCTGCGCTCCACGTTCTGCCATTGAGGTTGCCCGGAAGAAGTGGATTAGGTATGGACTCACTGCATAGTCACGGCAACGCGCAACTACATCCCTCAAACTCCAGTCAATCGCGTTAAGTCTAAGGGATAGGGGGATCGCTAGCTTGCTCCCCGTCTTTTGCTGAACGACATGAAGATGGTCATCCCAAATATCGCTAAACTTCATGTTGGAAATATCCCCAAGACGTTGACCAGTAACGAGTGCCAATAGCATTGCATTGCCCATGTATTGATGGCGGGCATCAGCTATCTCGAAAATCTTTTGCCATTCGTCGAGGTTTAGACGCTGTCGGGTAATCCGCCGGCGTGGTTGTTTTGTAGCAAGAGCCGGGTTATAGCCCGGCGGTACCTCGCCATAATGTTGTGCTTCTTTGAACACATCAATTAACACTGAGCGTATGACCTGAGCCATTCTCGGCTGGCCCTCTGCAACATAGGACTCCAGTATCTGGGCAACATCCCGAACATCGACGGATGAAATCAATTTCATTCCTACGCTCTCACGAAGCAGGGCTACTGGTTTAGCCTTTTGCTTATGAGTGTTCGACTTGATATCACCGTTCTTCAGTCTTTCATCCTGAATTTTCCAATAACGATCTAACCACGTATTTGTTGTTATCGCCTTTCCTTTGCTGGTGGCGATCATGTCACTGATAGCCAAAACCTGCCTGGTCCGCTGTTCAGCTAGTCGCTCATTGGCTTCGATTGCTATTGCTGTTGCTTCGGTCTCGTTAGTTCCAAGGCTATGAAACTTACCTGTAATGGGATGCTTATAGCGCCAGTAAATTTTATTTACCTTCCGACTGTAGAGCGGATAGAGATTAGGTATCTTGACGTTGTTTTTACGTGGTCGTGCAGCCATCAGACAGTATCCTTTGAAGCATTGGCGAATCAGATTTTTTTATTACGGGTTGGGTCAAATTACCTGTAATCTCGGCGTCCTCTCTTACCCGCCAGTATCTTCCTTCTTTTGTGGCCGGGGGAGTGAACATGCTCTCTTTAGCGTATCTGCGTAAAGTACTTAGACTTGGAGGATTGCTACGGTATTTTTCTGCAGCCCACTCTTCTAAAGTCAGCATTTGAAGCATGTGATTTACCTCATAATGGCCCATTTCAGGGCCATATTCTGAAATTAAAAAATCAGTGTTCAGTCAGACGCTGCCAGATTACTGACACGTATTTGACCTGATGAAGTGCATCCGAAATAGCCTTGTGAGGTTCTCCCTCAAATGGGATTTCATAGCGAGGCTTGCAGCCAACCGCTTTACCCAATTCGACAATGGTTCTTACATCCCGGTTATTCCAGAATTTCCATGGGCAGGGGATTCCCGTCCGGTCATAAGATGCCTCGAGCAGGACATTGTCATAAGTGGCACCATTCCCCCAGACCTGTACAGAATCAGGGCCGTTAGCCGCATTCTCGGCTATAAACTCATTTAGCTGCAGTAAGGCATCATCGAGCGGAATAGCATCATCCATCACTAACTCAGAACGAGCCTCAGGCGAAGCTTTAAGCCAGAATATTATGGTAGATGCATCCGGAACCCCGCCGCTGGCCATGGAAGATTCTAGGCTAATCACTTTGTAAAATTCCGAACCGGTATTACCCGTAGATGGATCAAAGAACACGGCCCCGATAGATACGATTGGTGAATCAGCCTTTTTGCCCAAAGACTCAATGTCGACCATAAGGTGTGTATAGCGCAGTTCAGTATCGGCATGGTTATGATGACCGGAATCATTATTTATGGCAGCTGTGCTGCTATAAGTTTCAGTCGCGCTTGTGCATGAGAGAGATTCTTCCGGGCCTTCTGATAACGCAGAACTGTTCGGGATTTCATCATTGCCAATTATTTCCAGCTGCACATTATCAACGTACTCCGCCGCGGTATTAGCATGGTCAGCTGTAGTGTTACTGGTGGTCAGTCCTTCAATAGAAAAAAGGCCATTGCCAACTTTTTCGAGAACCGGCTGCGTATCTCCGTCGATTTGGGCTTTCTCATTCTTGCCGCTAGCTTCAGGACCATCAGTTTCAACCGCTGAATCAGTTACTACCTCGTTTGTCCAGCTAACCCCAGGGTTATGACGCGCAGCCACAAGTGTTTCTTCTGATGGTGCAGAATGATTGCTTTCAGTCAGGTTAGCGTTGATGTAGCCGCTGAGACGTGCCGGATACAGGTAATACTCTGGGTGAGCGCTGCGGATAAGTGCAAAGATAGCCGCACGCGAGTAATCCAAAACTCCCGGTGTTGCACGAAGAGCTTTAGACCATTCTTTGAACGGACTTTCTTTTTTACTAACGACCTCTTTTGCCCGACGGAAAACACCACCAGGGATATCGTAAATGTTGAAATCCATTGGTAGCGTTGCGAGGGCTATCTCTAAATCAAGCGTATCGAGATCGTGTTTGAGATCGGGATTCCTGTCGGTCTGGTTGCCACCGCCTGCATTAGCGCCGCTTTCTGTACGCTGTATGCACGAAACACGGTTTCCATTGGACCATTCTTTTACCAGCAGCCCGCGGTCAATGTAATCAGTCTCTGCCCAGATTATGGTGAATTGGAGAACCAAAGCGAGTTCGTGACGTTTTTCCTGTTCGAACACCTTGCGAATGGCGTCGGTATAGCGCCAAAGGTCTTTGGTATCGTAACCCTTTACTTCTTCGCAGTTTTCTGCCGCAAGCAACAGGTTCTGGACATAGCTGTTGTCAGTGTCCATCTCCAGCGCGCTGATCCCTTCGTATTCTTCGCGGGTTATGTGGTAGCGTAGTTCGTCGGCGGTGAACTGGGCGAGTAGCTGCTTGCGGAAGGGCATACGAACGACTGGATAACGTGTGGTTTCGTCATCATTCTCGTCAATCTGGATACCGTTATCAGGTTCAAGATCCTCAACTGCTATAACGCCGATGTCGCTGGTGCTTTCAGATTTCAGAGGGGTAAATTTGCCGCTGCACCAGTCTTCCACTAATTGGTTGCGATCGCTGGCATCTGCTTTAGCCCAGTCAGCCATGAATGCAGCGATATTTTCAGTTTTGTGCGCTTCATCTGGCGCGAATACCTGCTTAATCGCCTGAACGAGTTTCCACTCTGCGTTCAGGCAGAGTTCGGCAACTTCAGGGATGTCGTTCTTCGCCAGCAGCAGGTTCTGGAGATAGGTGTTGCCTTCATCCAGTGACATTTCGCTGGCAGCCAGTTGCTGCTCTTTAGTGATATGTGACTGGTATTTGTCGCTGGTCAGGTGGACGGCAAAACGGACCGCTGGAGTGCGGTTTTCAAGCGGAACACTCTCGAAGGTAGTTTCGACTTTAACGATCGGTTCCGGTGCGGCAATGTTGTCCACGGCTCCAGTTGACTCAGCAGCAGCCTTTGGCAGCCAGGTGCGTCCATCGTCCTGCAGTTCGTAGCGTTTGCACCATGAGTAATCAACTGTGCTTTCTTCAGGCAGGTCGTCATAAACCGGAAAATCGGTACGGACAGGCTTGCTATAATCCTTGCCCCGGCCGGTTTCAATGCCAGCATCTTCCAGCTCTACATCCAGCTGCAAATTGGCTCGTGCTTCTGATTTAGCCGTGAACCAGATAACGGCATCTTCTTTGCCGGATTTCTGCGTTGCCTTGATTAAATGAAAGAATTCCATATCGGGTCCTTAATTTTGGTTGTAAGATACCCGCAGCTAGTGATTGCCGCCTTGGGTAGTGGTCATTGGTCAAAACTCGATTCCGGAAAGCTTTGGTCGGCTGACCGGGTACTCAACCCGCCTTGCGCGGGTTTTGTGCTTTTAAGGGCTGGTAGCAGCCATTGGTCATAACTCGATTAAAATTTAAAAGCAGGCAGTTGGTCTTCAGCCGGTTTATATGGGTGATACTCTCCTTTAATGTGCTGTTCTTTGGCTGCTATCACAGCCAGATTCGGTTTGGTATACACCGAGTATGATGTCTGAGTATTCCCCTGTGAGGGCGCAGACGGTAACGATCAGGGCAAATAACAAGCTCATGCTTTTAGCTCTGGATTGCCTTTTTGTGCCAGTAAGTAGCAAAGCTTACGAACCAGAACTTCAAACAGATTTAAGCGAACGGCTTGGCAGCCAGCTTTTTTGCGTGCGAAATCGATCATGTTTATCTCCATTTTGTTATGCCTGTCTTTTATCCACTTCAGGCTCGGTGGATCCTGCTATTCCCCAACAACAAGGATTCGGATAATCTGGATATCCCCAACAACAAAATGAGTATTCTTTGTGATAGCTGAATTATCTGCGGCTTTGGCCGCTATCAAAGAGACTGCCAGCCTTGCCAGGGTTATTAGTGAGGCCAAAACAGATGCAGAGATAAAAGCTGCGACTTCAGAGATTCAAAGCAAACTAATAGCGCTCCAGATGGATTGTTTTTCTCTTGGCGATGTTGTCCGCCTTCGCGAAGAACAGATAACGCATCTCAAAGCAAAAATTGCAGAGTTTGAAGATTTTCGTTCCCAAACTGAAGGTTATGTTCTTGAACAGCTTGAATCTGGTTCTTTTGTTTATTCGAAAAATGAGCTTGTGAGCGGCCGCGAGATATCTGTGAAACTTTGCCCACTTTGCTATTCCAAAAATGTAAAATCTATACTTCATTCTATCCCTGTAGCTAAGTCCTCTCATTTTCATAAAAGTCGCTGCCTCCTTTGCGAAAATAAATTCTTGATGAATAAGAACCCAGACTATGAACGCCCTAAGTCCTTTGGGGAGATTGGACGCGAACTTAATGGCGAGCGCTGGTTAGAACGCTAGTTTTGTCAGTGGATATCCAGATTTTTAAAGAGCAAAGCGTCCTTATGGGCGCTTTTTTGTGCCTGTGACGCTGGCTGGCGGAACGGTAAACCTGCTGCGCGATTGTCTTGCCATCTCATCCGGTGTTTCGTATGCCGCCGGCAGCTACTTCGTGGGCGTCCTGCCTTGATGACTGATTTTCTAAAACCAGACTACAAATTTAGTTTTCATAGGTCAAGGGTTTATTGAAGATAAAATCTTCAATGAAGGTGATGGTATTTACAAACTGTGAATTTTTGGCGAAAAAAAAGCCGCTTTCGCGGCTGTTTTACAAGGTGTCATTCAACTATCAGAGGATGGCGGCTCGATTTTCCTCTTCTTAAGGAACTCGGCCATAAATTTATCCAGCTCGTCAAGCCTATCGTTTGCTAGAGCTATAAAGCGATCTTGCTCTACTTCTGGCAACTGATCGAAAACTTCAAGTAATCGTCGTTGCTTGTCATTGAGGACGGTTTTGCTCTCTGTGGTTTCTTTAAGCCATCTTTCTTCTTCATCTGACATGAAGAACCAATACAATGGCTTATCAAGAGCCTCAGGGAGCAAAGCAAGTTTTTCCTTTCGCGGAATGATACCTGAATTGCACCATCCACTAACCGATTGAGAATTTACACCAACACGTCGGCCTAACTCAGATTGAGATATGCCTGCCTCTTCAAGGGCTCTTATAAGTCGTTCTTCAAAGTTCATATTCATATCCAAATCAAACCATTAAGCAAGGATACAAAGTTTCTTTGTAGTTGGGATCGTTCTATTTTCTTGACAATGAAAATTATATTTTCAATCATATGAAAACAAATTAAGGAGATGGTATGAACGAACAAACCCAGAAAAGAATACTTTTGCTATGTGGTAGCCAGTCCGAGTTAGCGCGTCGACTTGGTAAAAACTCGCAAACTGTCTCAGCTTGGTTCCGCGCACAAGTGGCTAGTGCTGAAGTTCTAAATGCTTGTCGTGCCTTGAATTGGGAAATAACCCCGCACGAATTACGTCCCGACCTATACCCAAATCCCACAGATGGTTTACCTCAGAAGGAGGCTTAATCATGCAATCAGCCACATATCAACATCATAACCAACGTCTGGCCGGACCGTTGAAAACTCAAAATCAGTTTATGGCGCATCGGCGAGATAACTTTAAGCACCGTTCAATACAGGTTGCAGTTCGGGAGTGGGAATCCAATTTGCCCGGCCAGGCGCAGGAAAAAATCGCTCAGCTGGTGGCTGAGCAGTGGGCGAAGGAAGGGGGCCGCGGCATCTCGGTCAATAAGCAGAATTTATTCCGGTATCTGAGAAACGAAGGTGGCTCGGAAAAATACATCGCTTACGTCATGCAGCTGTCGGGGGCAATTGTCGCCGCTATGCCCATTGAGATCGCCAGAAAGCATGGCCTCAGTAATGCCAGAACGGAAGCCGAGATGGTGGCTAGTGCAATCAAAGAATGCAGTGAGGCGCATCAGGCGAAGTTGCTGGGCGCACCGCTGCAAAAGCTTGAGAAGGAGATCCGCGAAGCGGCAATCGCTTTATTCAACATGTTACCAGCTGACGCGGCGGGACCACTACTGGCGAGCATCAGCGCCGTTGCGCCGCAATTTTTTTAATCGAGTTTTGACCAATGAATTCAAACCGGAGGCTTCATGAGCATTGATGCAATGCGCTGGGCCAAGAAAGTTAAGACCGGAAAATCCTCCAGTAAGGCGATCCTGACCTGGCTGGCTGATATGTGCGGCGCTGACTTGTGCGCTTATCCATCTGTCGCTGCGCTTGCAGAGGCTACGGAGATGGACAGAAAGACGGTGCTTGCAGGCTTACAGCACCTGCAAGAAATCGGTCTGGTAGTCGATACAGGCGAACGGCGTGGCAGGACAAAGCAAATTCCTGTGTACAAGCTGGTCGGTGTTGAAGAAAGCATCCCGGACGCAGAACAGGCCCAAAAACGGAACTCTTTAAATAATACCAATAACGGGACGGTTAATCGGAACCGTCCCGAAAACGGAACTGTTAATACTAACAGTGCCAATTACGGGACAGTTTCAGGTGATAAGGGTACCAGAAACGGGACTATTAACAGTTCGGAATTTAACCAAAGAGTACCGTTTTTCCCTTTAAACAGTCCCAAAAACGGGACACGGAATCTACCAAGGAACCATAAAGATCTAAACCCCACACATAGAGAACTGGTCGAACCTGTTGTTCCTGATTATCCGGATCAGCCTGGTATCGGAATTGGGCAACAGCAGCCATTCGGGAAATTCCGGATGTTTGAAGACTGGAAGCCAACTGCCGACTTTGCACGACAGGCAAACCTGTGGGGTATGCCGGTCAAGGCGGGCATAAATATCGAAGCCGAGCTGAGCAGCTTCATCGCTTACTGGCAGGCCGAAGGGAAAGTGTTTCATCAAATTCAGTGGGAGCAGAAGTTAGCTCGCCACCTGGATCGCGCAAAGGTTCTGACAAAACCACTGAAGGGAGGTATCGAGAATGCAACAGTTCGACCACAGCCAGCAGCATCCCGGGCTGTTCAGCAAATACAGTCAGCACACGCAGAGTGGCGACGCCGGAACGGACTTGATGGCGACGGAGACGGCGTGGCGGTTATGGCAGGTGATGGGGGAAATCTTCTCAAATCGCTGGACGCAGAAGAATGGGGCAGAGCCTACGGCCCTCTGGATAGCTCAGATAGGTTCGATGACTGAGGCGCAGATCAAACTGGTCTGTCAGCAATGCATGAACCGTTGCGCAGTAGGTAATACATGGCCGCCGGATCTTGCTGAATTCGTTTCGCTGGTTTCAGAGAGTGGTGCCAATCCGTTCGGGCTGACATCTGACCGGGTGATGAGTGAATACCGTCGCTGGCGTAACGAGTCGTATCGTTTTTCGGGTAGTGACAAATATCCGTGGCCCCAGCCGGTGCTGTATCACATCTGCATCGAAATGCGCAGAACTGGTGTTGAGCGTCAGATGACCGAAGGGGAACTTAAAAAACTGGCCGAGAAATTATTAACCAAATGGACGAAGCACGTAAGCAACGGGCTTTCGGTCCCACCAATCCGTCGCCAGCTAGCTGCTCCGCAGCATCCGGCAGGGCCAACTCCGGCACAGCTGCTGATGGAAGAGTACCAACGCCGTAAAGCGGCAGGTTTAACCAACTAATCGAGTATTGACCAATGACCAAACCATTAACCCAAAAAGAGCAGGTGGCGGTTTTTGTACGCTACCAACCGAACTGTGCAGTTGGCGATGTCTCCGAGGCGCTTGATATGCATGGTGCCACAGCTGGCAAGTTACTGAGAAAGTTAAGTGACGAAGGCATGCTCATCCGCTCACGTGAAAGTGTTCAGTACACCTACAGGACGGTACCGCACGCAGATATCCCAGACGTTATCCTCCCGTGCATGGTGGAAAAAAGCGATCCAGTCCGGATGCAGGCTGCTGAGCAAAAAGCGAAGGCACTTGAGAAAAAGGGCCTGTGGCGAAGAGCTGCTGCGATGTATTCAGAAATGTTTGGCATAGCTGGTAGTGCTGTTGAGGTTGCCCGTATCGCTAAGCGACGTAAAGACTGCCTGCGCCAGGCGATGAGGATGGCCAGCTAAAACCTCTGGACTATTATCCGCGCTATCCAGCGCAGCGGGGAGATAACCCCGCGTCAAGTACGCGCTCTGCTGGGTGTAACAGTAAAAAAGCATGCCGACTGCTAGAGCATCTCGTTGCAGTGGGCGCGCTGAAGAACATCGGGCAGCCTCGTCATCCAGTATTTGTTTTGGAGCCTAGCGGGGTGCAACGCATCAAGCCAGTGCCCGTTGAGCGCCAGAAAAAAAGCGTTGTCGAAGCTTGCCGCCAGAACTGGCAGGGCTATCAGATCCACAAAATTATTGGGAGCACCCGCGCATAAGCTAATCACTAAATGCAGGTGGCGTCCGGCATTGAACAGTCGCAAAACTCTATTGAGAAAGTTATATTTTTTTGGTATCAATATCCTTAATCAAGAGTTCGAGACTTACGGAGCTCCTGTTAGTGGTACTTGGGCACTGGTTTTAGGTGTGTTCTCATCCTTGGTAACGATCGGTGATTGGCTTAGCCGTCTGATCATTAGCTTTTTCAACATTGAGGATGTGAATATGAAAAAAAACTGTGGAACACTTGTGTTCATCCTAGCTGTGTGCGGTGCGGCGCTGTGGGAACATCATCAGTAACCGATAAACTCAAGGAACACTTTCAGCCATAAGTCTTTAACAGTCGCCGGGAGTAGCCTCCTAACCCACACCAAATTAATGGCCTCGTTATGCGAGGCCATATCTTGAAAATTAATTGTATTAAATGCTATTAATTTAGCTTCCGGAGGACGCAATTTATGACAATTAGAAAAGTAATATTCAAAAAAGGTAAGGAAGAAATCAGCTGCGATTGCTTTGATCTCCCTGATATAGCCGATTCCCAAGGGTATTTTGGTTATCTTTCTAAAAATAATGTTGGTATGTTCGAAAATAAAGTCTCATACCCTATAGAGAAAATTGGCGAAGAATATTTTGTTTATCTGCCACAATAAGTTAACTTCTCAATGTGATTGAGAATTTTATTTCTTCTGGCGCGTTAATTTCTCTCTTGTGAAATCACTCTCGCCATTCCGTCCGTTAATTAAATAATGTACTTCACAGAAGACTCGGTAATTCGAAAAGAAATCTGAAAGTGCCGCGTGTAAGTCTCTTGCCCATTGAAGGCGATTAACGTCTGCATCAAAAAATTGACGCACAGATTCTGTGTTTTCTCTAAGGTGAAAAACATTATTTCTAAAAATCCTGAGCGAATTCGAATTTTCTTTCATCAGCTTTCCAATGTTGTCAGAAATTAATATTAGTTCTTTAAATTCATTGGGGCGTTCTTTAGCCAATAAGATTCGCATGTTTAGGTTACGAAAACCCTCGCATACAACACCTAAGAAACCTAACCATGTAAAAAGATAAACTCGCATGTCAAATTCATCACGATGAATCAACGATCCATTTTTTTGCATTTTTTGTTTGAGTTTATTGTGATTTCGTAACATAAGTTCAGCAGTTTCGAAATAATGAATCTGCAGTGTTAAAACTCGATCTTGATTACGACTTGGAAGTTCATCCTCAGGGGCGCGACTATCTATATCTAAAGCGTATTTAAATGGAACTTTAGCAATGTAGTAAAGACCTTGATTCAAGGGCAATAAATGTCCATTTTCTAATTCTTGCTTTAAATGATCATCTACATCACTATAATTAATAAATCCATATATTGGTAATCTACTGCCTGCAAATGCAGTTAACCACCAAGAATTAAACCCACCTATCTCACCATGTTCACCGAAATCAAAATCAACAGGTCCCGAATTTAAATCAACTCGACATCCAGCGCCATGTTTAAAATATTTCACACCACCTTCTAACTCACCTGAAAATGGAATGTCATAATCAATCCATTCATTGCAAGAGGACGGCATTTGAATACCGGAGCGATACATTAGTTTTAGAGCATCCTCAACACGGCATTGAAAGTCGATAATCAAATGATAGAGGTTTTCATTCACAGCGTAGACTCACTTCTGGTTTCTACAAAAAGAATACTATGTGTCCCGGACGAACAAGTAGTTATCCACCCTGCCTTTGGATCGCAACAAGTATACATGTTTACCAATATCGTCGCTAAAAAATCAAATTATTGACATATAAGATTTTTAGCAGAGAGCTTAACGTGGCTATTTTTCCATCAATTGTTTTTTGATTTACCATTAAGTGCGGTTAAAGCGTTGATCAAAACTATCTTGCGGTGTACTGTATGAATATACAGTTAAAGCGACGGAGGCATTTATGAAAGTTGAATTAACCATTGATCGTACTAAAGAACTTCCTAAGGGCGCAGTCCCGGCGCTGGAAAAAGAATTATTAAAACGACTCCAGAATCAGTTCGATGAATGCATTCTGGTTATACGTCGTGCAGGTTCAGATGGCTTAAGTGTTTACGGTGGTGAGAAGGAAGTTAAGAAGAAGGTTGAGGAAATCCTCCAGCAGACCTGGGAAAGTGCAGACGACTGGTTTTATTGATACAGCTTGCAATAACTTTCCAGAGTGGAGGGGGGATTGGTGAAAGAAAAAGAAGAATTACCGAGCAAGGGCTACGCGGTCATTAGATGTCACGATGGGGTTATCGTTGCAAGACTGCACTCATTTCCTGACAGTGAGCGCGCGCTCATGTACAGACGTGGTGATGAAGTTTCCTTCATGCCGTTACAGGATGATGAGATGGTTGGAACACCGACACTCTTTACGCAGATACTTGAGCGGGCGGGGTATCGCGTTTCGAAAGATATTGCTAGTTCTTCATCATAGTTCTGAAATTCCTATACTTTTTCGCCATGGGTTAGGGCCCGTGGCGCTACTTTCTTACCTATATATTTTCTTGCTGTTGATTACTAATGAGGATTATCATTAGTTACATTTTTTACTGTGTCGATATAGGGTCCTTGGGTGTTTGGTAGAGTTATGAAGAAATTTATCTTAACGAAATATAATGAAGCTCTTAAAACTACCAATCTTGACGGTATACCTTCAGATGCCTTGGATATGCTTGTTGCTCTTGAAGATAAGCGCTTCCATAAACACAATGGGTATGATCTTCGTGGAATGACTCGTGCCCTTTATGTTTTTTTGAAAGGTGAAAAAATACAAGGCGCAAGCACAATTGAACAACAATTAGTGCGAGTGTTAACTTCTCGTTATGAGAGAACGATTAAGCGAAAAATTATTGAGATTTATTTTGCTCGATACATTTCAAAAAGAAAAAGCAAAGTCGAGATTGCTAAGTTATATTTATCGATAGCATATTTTGGTTCTGGGATGAATGGTTACCACCAAGCCGTGAAGAAACTAAAGCAAAGTCATCAACTTGAAAATATTTATTTTTATGCTGAACTTGTTTCTAGGTTAAGATATCCACAACCCTACAATCCAGATGTTAAATATTTTAAAAAAATACATTGTCGCGCAGCGTATGGTGTTAAAGTTTATTCAAGAACTAATCTGTATAAGAGGTGAGTGATGAGTAGGATTTTGGAGTTAGATTTGAAGTCGGAGTTTATTAACAAATACCCCACGTCTGATGTGTTCATTGAGTCATTGGAACATGTTGAGAAAGCATTTCTTCCATTCTACCTTCGATACCATGTTCATGGGGGAATTCCATTTTTTCTAAAAGACAATCCATTCGTTTACGAGAAATGCAAACAGTTTATAGCCGACCGGCTTAGCTTAAATCCCCGAGATATAACAATTATTGGGTCAAGAGCTATTGGTTTTAGTATGTCTCCTCCTCCGAAGTTTGGTAATGCTGCAAGAGATGATTCTGATATGGATTTTTCCATTGTATCAGAACAGCTATTTCATGAAATGAAAAATGTATTTAATCAATGGATGGCGGATTATAATGAAGGTAAAATTAGTCCAGATAAAACGGAGAAGGAAAAATATTGGTTGTCGAATAAAGAAACGGTACCAAAGAATTTAAATCGCGGGTTTATCGATAACTATAAAATACCAAATCGTTATCCAATTAGGAAAAAAACTGATTGGGTTCTGAAAGATATTGCAAGATATCTTATAAAGGAGTGCTCTTTACATTGCAATGCTAAAGCATCCGCAAGAATTTATAAAGATTGGGATTCTTTTGAAAAACAATTCATGATTAACTTTATGGATATGAAAAGTAAAGTTTCAAAGGGTGTTAAGTGATTTATTCACTTTACATTTAATTTAGAGACTCTTGGTGAGGATCCCAAATGATTTTCCTAATAGACAACCCTTTAAAACTTTTTTAGGACGTTATTTGCGCTTTCTATTGAAGTCATGGTAAATTAATAAAGTAGGCCTGAACACCCTATACCTGCTGCGCCACTGGAGAGAGACCATGGCGCAAAAAACACCACCACAATTTAACGGATATCTGGTCTGCCCGCATGAGCATGCCCGTCTTTCGTCACGTCCAGATCAAACCCTCAAACTCACGAGCCGACAGCAACAAGTTTTCGATGTGCTCGTTAAATACGTCGATGAGCATCGCTATCCACCCAACCGACAGGAGCTGGCCGGGCTTCTTCACCTCAGCTCGCCAAATGCTGCTGAAGATCATCTGAAAGCCCTCGACAGAAAAGGCTACCTCACCCTGATCAAGGGGAAAACTCGCGGTATCACTATCAATATTCGCGCCAGGGACTGTATTGCTACGCAGCTGCTGCGCGAGTTGGTGAGCGAGGAGCCAGGCGCCCGTGAACGTGCTCTGGCATTTATTGAGGGCGAAGGTGGTTCGCTATGAAGAAAAGCTGGTTCATTCACCAAAACCTAACTACTAATGAGGCCGACCAACTGGTAGCGCGGTACCGGAAGAATAACGTTAAGACGGAAAAAAGACTGGAGACGGACTTCATTCACTGGACGGTGAGCGCCTTTCTTCCGGAATCACGCCATTGCCCGCGCCCGGATGGACGTTACCAGCAGCGGTTCTGGGGGTGATCATGCGTACTTTCGACATAACCCCCCTCGGAAAGCCGCGAATGACGCGCGCGGATAAATGGAAGAAGCGACCAGAAGTAATGCGTTATCGCGCGTTCTGCGATGAAGTCAGATTGAAAAACGTAAGCCTGCCCGAGTGCGGCTATCACGTGATCTTCGTTCTTCCAATGCCACCCAGCTGGAGTAAGAAAAAAAAGGCGGATTATTGTGGCAAGCCGCACCAACAAAGGCCAGATAAAGACAACCTAGAGAAAGCGCTACTGGATGCGCTGTTTGGCGAAGACAGCCATATCTGGGATGGCCGCGTGTCCAAAATTTGGGGTGAGAGGGGCCAAATTATCATCCGGGAGGCAGAACCATGCGTGCTCTGCTGAAACCAGAAATCGCCAGGCACATGGGCGTAGTCCTGCTTAAGCCCGGAAAAGAGTTGATGAGTATATTTGCACAAGGCCGGGTGTTGGTTGAGTGCCAGCCCGATAACATGGCGCACCTGCCATCCGGGAAAGTACCCGACGCTGCACAGCCGCTGAGAGAGGACCGAGTCGTTCAGTCATTTTTCATGGATGAACGAGTGATAGCAGCTGCTGGTGGTTTGTCTTCGCTGGACGAATGGCTGCGGCGACGCGGTAAAAATTGTCAATATCCGCACTCCAATTACCACCATAACGAGCTGGTGATCATGCGCCATCATCCGGGTTCCATTTTGCTGTGCTGGCATTGCGAGAACGAGCTGCGTGAACAAACCACGGAGTTTCTGTCCCAATTGGCGAGAGAAAACCTAATCGACTGGATCATTGATGCGGTGCTGCACCAGCTTGGATTCAATCGGGAGCGAATGTTGTCTGTCGCAGAACTCTGCTGGTGGGCTTCCTGTCGTGGTATCGCTGAAGCTATTCCTGAAGAGCTGGCTCGCCAGGCTTTAAGCCTACCGAAGGAAAAGATCGAGTCGGTCTACCGGGAAAGCGAAATCATGCCGACGGTCACGGCCACCAGCATTCTTCTGAAGCGCACCGAGAAGGTGCCTGTAATCAGTGCTGACGAAATAAAGCCGATAAAGCCCATCGTCGCTGTTCAGGTTGACCCTGAGTCGCCAGCAACCTTTTTTACGCGTCCAAAAAGAATTCGATGGGAAAGTGCCAACTATCTGCGCTGGGTGAAAAGCCAGACGTGTGCCTGCTGCAATCAACCTGCAGATGATGCTCATCACCTTATCGGATGGGGGCAGGGCGGTGTTGGTACCAAAGCACACGATATTTTCGTCATCCCTCTTTGCCGCAAGCACCACACTGAGTTGCACAACGACCCCGTCAAGTTTGAGCAGAACTACGGCTCACAGCCGGAAATGATTAAAAACGTGCTGGACCGTGCCTTTGCGCTCGGCGTTCTGGCTTAAGGAGAAAAAATGATGACACCTCGCCAACGCCGCATACATCAGGCTGCCCTAGAAAGCGCGGCATCAGCCCCACGTAAAAGCTGGCTGGGCAAGTTTCGCCCGTTGAGTTCGGTGCAAAGTGCCTGGGTCAAATCGTTGTTATCTATCTGGGGGGAGTGTTACGGCGGCAGAACGTCAGAGGAGGCCATGCTTGGCGGATGCGGATTCTGGAGTTGCCTGAAAGCAGAAGAGTGGTCAGACACTCAGGCGAAGCACATCACTGAGACACTGAAAGGTTTGCATAAAATCGGCTACAGGGGAGAGGCATTGCAGAAAATGGCGATGGAGATTATCTGGCCACAAAAAACCTTAAGCCAGGTGATTGACGGCAGTATCGCGCAGGACGACTGCGATTTTGTAGAAAAATGCATTCTGACCGCCTTGAAATCTCATGATCCGGTTTATGTCGTGGGCATTAGTTTTTATGCCCGTCGGAAGAGGATTAGCGATATCGCCCATCAGTTGCTGGCCGTGGCTCCATGGCTGACACGCAAGCAGGCAGAGGACCGTGTGCGCTGGTGCGTAACGCATTTCAATAGCGCTGTATTTCTGGCGATGAGAGCAGCAATGAAGAGCGGAGACGAAAAAATATCTTGAAAACGAGTAAAAAAAGTCAATAATACAGCTAAGCTTGGCAAAGCTGCGCCGCTACGGCAGCGACGAAAAGCCGACTTACTTATCATTTAAACCTCGCCCTGGCGGGGTTTTTTGTTTTTTATTACGGCATTACGCTATAACAACCTCCCAAGCAAAGGAGATTGTTATGAAGAAAGATGCGGGACAAGAGAGCATTTTAAAAATCGTTGAGGCTATGACCGAACATTCAAAAAAGGTTTTTCCCCCTGACGAAATTGTAGAAACCATAATTGCCCGAGTTAAAGCTGGTGGGGATGAAACCCTGCTAAAACTTGATTTATCCAACTTGCTTTTGGATTACGTCAAAGATGTTCAGCAAGTGCTTGCCACTCAAAACGATGCCGTATTTAAGGCAATTAAGGATCAATAGTCCTTTCCACAACAATCGTAACTGAAAGCTTAAGGCCGCCGCATAGCGGCCTTTTTCGATACAGACTCAGGGGATCATCCTCTACGTTTCCACTTAGTGCCCCCAGACCCGGCGCCTGAACCCTTCAATTGCACAGCGCGTCGAATTAAAACTACTAAGGATCCAAATCAAGCTTATACTTCTCGTAACATCATGAGAGGCGGCTATGAAAGAAGGTTATTACTGGATTCAATACAACGGCGGGAGGCAGATAGCCTACTACTCCCCTGAAGAGGGCTACGACTTCATTTCAGGGGAAGAAATCATGGGGGTCTGGTATGTCACCAGAGGCCATGACCTTTGTAATAACAGTGAGGTTGAGGTTCTCAGTGGACTCATTGAAGAACCGAAGCCATAACCATTATCCGATTGCACGAACCGATATCAGAACCTTGCGTAAGCAGGGTTTTTTATTTCCTAAAATTCATACCAGCGCAGTAGTCGCGCTATCAGTCGCCAATACCCAGTTTTATCTTGCTGCCGTTTCGAACCAGAGTTATCTGTATGCCATCGGTAACTGAGTGGAAAATGACCATGTTAAAACAGCAAGATATGACGTACACCGCAAATATTCTTTACTGCTGCCTTAGTGATAAAAACTGGAAGTCACTTGAGTATCTGGCTGGGCTTATGCAGATCAGCATAGGTCGCTGTCAGCTGATACTGACGCAGTTGGTGATGGCGGGGCTTGCGGCAGAAGATGAGAGTGGAGAGAATTTTAAACGCCGCCAGTAACTGGTGGATTTTAGTTGTGAAGAATGGGCGGCTGGTGGGTGTTGTAGCACCCGGCCAGCCATTTGCTCATGTAGAAGGTCACAAGCGAACCTAGGCCCACCGCTTTAGCGCTAAAGCACAGTGAGCCTACCAGAGACCCGCTTACTGATCTATGAAAAATACTGTAAAAATAAACAGTGCTGAATTGTTCAACGCTGATTGCCTCCAGGTTCTTGAGCTACTCCCTGCCGATTCTGTCGATCTCATCGTTACCGATCCGCCTTACTTTAAAGTGAAGCCAAATAGCTGGGATAACCAATGGAATGGCGACGCCGATTATCTTCGCTGGCTGGATATGTGCCTGGCTCAGTTCTGGCGAGTGCTCAAACCTGCCGGCAGCCTGTATTTGTTCTCTGGTCACCGCCTGGCGGCAGACATTGAGATCATGATGCGTGAGCGATTCAACGTCCTAAACCACATAATCTGGGCTAAACCGTCTGGCCGTTGGAATGGCTGTAACAAAGAGAGCCTGCGCTCTTACTTCCCGGCGACGGAACGCATCCTTTTCGCTGAGCATTATCAGGGACCATATAAGCCAAAAAGTGATGGGTTTAGTGAGAAAGGCAACGAGGTCAAACAACATGTCATGGCCCCGTTAATTTCTTACTTCCGCGATGCCAGAGCTGAGCTAGGGGTCACGTCCAGGCAAATAGCCGACGCCACCGGAAAGAAAAACATGGTGTCCCACTGGTTCGGGGCCAGCCAGTGGCAGTTACCAAACGAGCAGGATTACGGAAAGCTGCAGGAATTGTTTACTCAGATAGCTATTGAGAAACACCGGGCTTCTGAACTCAAAGCACCGCATCACCAGCTGGTGGTCAAGTGGCATTCGTTGAACCGGAAATACCTTGAGCTGCTGGAAGAGTACAAATCTCTTCGGCGGCATTTCTCTGTGACAGTAGCCGTGCCCTATACCGACATCTGGACCCATAAACCCGTCCAGTTCTATCCAGGCAAACACCCGTGCGAAAAGCCCGCTGATATGTTGCGGCAAATCATCAACGCCAGCAGCAGGACAGGCGATGTGGTGGCCGACTTCTTTATGGGCTCGGGATCAACTGTTAAGGCAGCGATTGAACTGGGTCGCCAGGCTATCGGTGTAGAACTGGAAGAGGAACGATTCAACCAGACGGTAAGCGAGGTAAGGCGGCTGGCAGAGGAATAAAAGTTAGGGTCGCTGATGCGGCCCTTTTATTACCTCAACAGGACACCCGCAACGTAGCGAGGTGAGAGCATGTATCGAATGGAAAAAATCACGACGGGTATTGCATACGGAGCATCTGGAGGGGGGACCGGATACTGGCTGCTTCAGCTCCTCGATAAAGTCTCCCCATCACAGTGGGCGGCCATTGGTGTGTTAGGTAGCCTCATGTTTGGTTTGCTGACGTGGTTGACGAGTCTGTACTTCCAAATCAAAGCGGATCGCCGCAAAACTGCGCGAGGTGAATGATGTCGAATAAATCAAAGCTTAGCGCAGCAGTGCTCGCGCTAATCGCGTCCGGAGCAACTGCGCCATTTATTTTCGACCAGTTCATCAGTGAGAAAGAAGGCAATGCGCTGGTGGCCGTTGTTGATCCGGGCGGGGTCTGGTCTTTATGTCACGGCGTGACAGTCATTGATGGCAGGCGTGTAGTTAAAGGCATGACGGCTACTGAAGAACAATGCCGCAAGCTTAACGCTACTGAACGTGATAAGGCGTTAGCCTGGGTTGATCGCAATATCAAAGTGCCTCTGACAGAGCCGCAGAAGGTAGGTATCGCATCTTTCTGTCCGTACAACATTGGCCCCGGTAAATGTTTCCCTTCAACCTTCTATAAGCGCATCAACGACGGTGACCGCATCGGTGCATGTGCAGCAATCCGCTGGTGGATTAAAGACGGTGGCCGTGATTGCCGACTCACCAAAGGCCAGAAGAATGGCTGCTATGGCCAGGTTGAGCGGCGAGACCAGGAAAGCGCGCTGGCATGCTGGGGGCTGGACCAATGAAGATTAATCTGGGTCTTATCGTCGCGGTCGTTATTGCTGGCCTGTCAATCGCACTCGTTAAAAGTTGTTCATACGCCAGCAGCGTACAGAGTGACAACGACGTTCTGCGAAGTGACAACGCTTTACAGGGTGAGGTGATCGCCACTCAGGCTTTCAACTTCAACCGGTTTAACCAAGTGGCTGAACACGCCAGCAACCTTAACTCACTGATTGATGCTAGCTCCGATAAAACTGTTATCGAATACCGGGAGATTATCCGTCGTGAAAAAACCTGTGATCTGCCTG
Source organism: Scandinavium lactucae (assembly GCF_033843265.1). Classification (NCBI taxonomy): domain Bacteria; kingdom Pseudomonadati; phylum Pseudomonadota; class Gammaproteobacteria; order Enterobacterales; family Enterobacteriaceae; genus Scandinavium; species Scandinavium lactucae. Next base: position 628,597 of record NZ_JAWXRD010000040.1, on the reverse strand, counting down.
TTCCTGCTGACATTGCTGGTGGGCTGCTCGAATACGCGCACCGTTTACGTGCCAGCGCAATGCACGCCGATACCAACAGACCTGATGCAGCCGATGATCGTGCCGTTGCCACCAACTCTATGACGTACTGCCAGGCTGTTCTCTGGATTAAGCCGCTGCTGGCCGTAATTGAGAAGGGCAACAACAACCTGACTGGCATACGGCAAATTGAGCAAGGGAGACAGTGAGCCTTAAACAAAGCGTGGCAGGCGAACTACCTGACATCTTAATGAGAGGAAAGACTTTGCAACGTTTTTAGGATAGCGATCACAATATGAAAAAAATAAGGTTTTGTCGTATTTTACCTGATTGATTTGAAGTGTTACGGCCTTATAACTAGTAAGCATCTAATTTGGGTGCTTTCATTTTGAAGGGACTATACACATGAAAGACGGTATTTATTTTGTCGTGTTCAGAAGCGGTCAGAATGATGTTGGAAACGGTACTGTCGTTGTCAAAGACAACGCAGTCAATGGGGGGGATTTTGGTTTTACATATCAAGGCCGCGTCCAGGACGGAAGATTAAACCTCCACGTATCACGTCACAATCAAGCTGCGCAAAACGTCATTGCAGGGCTTAATGATTATGTGATGGAACTGTCTGTGAAAGATATCGGGGATGGCTATTATCTCGAAGGAAGCATTGCAGGTGTACCGGGTGCATCGTTAACCGTTCAGGCTAAGTTCATCGGTAAGCTGATTTAAAATCCATTTACTGACTTGAAGCCGCCTTTGGCAGTTTTTTGTTGGCACATGAATTTTCCACTGATTTAGCTATACCCTCATAGTTAGCCTCGCTCATGCGGGGCTTTTTTACGGACAATGCCCCGCCGTCAGGTGATAGTAATTCCCATTTTCAAAAGGTACTCCTGGCGATTCTGCACACCGTGGGGGCCAGTACGCGCGGAAAAAGCCAAATTTTTGCATTTTTATCGACCATCACCACCACTTCAATTTATTGAAACATCAGAATTAAATTTTCCCTGGTGTCGATTTTGCTTGTTTTTTATTCACCACTGGAGCTTTCCATGGATCATGAATTAAAGCGTCTTCAACTTAATGTCAGTCAGCTGGCAGCATTGTCCGGCGTTCATCGCCAGACCGTGTCCGCCAGGCTGAAGAATGTCCGTCCTGCGGGTGGCAACGAAAGCAACCTGAAGTTGTATGGCCTGACCGATGTATTGGCTGAGCTGATGAAAATGCCTGCTCCGGTAGCTGAAGGGGAAATGGAGCCTCAGGATCGAAAAGCCTGGTACCAGTCCGAACGTGAAAGGCTGAAGTTTGAGCAGGAAGTAGGAGAGTTAATCCCTGCTTCAGATGTTGCCAGAGAGTTTGCCGAAATGGCGAAGGCCATGATTCAGGTACTTGAAACGTTGCCGGATATTCTTGAGCGTGACTGTGCGCTTGCTCCCGCTGCGGTCTCCCGCGTTCAGTCAATTATTGACGATCTTCGGGATGAAATAGCCAGAAGGGTCATGGATGACGAAGAGAAAGCAGAGGAGGACATCCCGGAGGAGGAATAATGTCGGCACTGGCGACCGCCCTAACATTAAAACGTGACACCGGACAACTGATTAAAGCCCCGCGCAGAATGCCTGTATCTGTGGCGGTAGCGAAATATATGCGTGTCCCCACCTCCGGAGGTAATTCCGTCCCCTGGGATCCGATGGTTGCTCCTTATGTCATGGAACCTATGGACTGCCTGGCATCCCGTGAATACGACGCCGTGATATTCGTCGGACCTGCCCGAACGGGAAAAACAAATGGTCTGATTGACGGGTGGGTGGTTTACAACATCGTCTGTGATCCGTCGGATATGCTATTGGTGCAAATGACACAGGATAAGGCGCAGGAGCATTCAAAAAAGCGTCTTGCCCGAACATTTCGCTGCAGCCCGGAGGTTAGAAAAAACCTGAGCCCCCGGCGTAATGACAACAACGTTCACGATAAATATTTCCTTTCAGGTAGCTTCCTGAAAATTGGCTGGCCATCCATCAATGTCATGTCGTCATCAGATTTTAAGTGTGTGGCACTGACGGATTATGATCGCTTCCCTGAAGATATCGACGGGGAAGGTGATGGCTTTTCCCTGGCCTCCAAACGTACAACCACCTTCATGTCCGCCGGTATGACCCTGGTAGAGAGTTCTCCGGGGCGCGACATTCGTGACAGTAAATGGCGCCGCAAGTCTCCTCATGAAGCGCCACCGACAACCGGTATTCTTTCTCTGTACAACCGCGGCGATCGTCGTCGGTGGTACTGGCCGTGCCCGCATTGTGGTGAATATTTTCAGCCCACGATGGAGGCGATGACTGGCTACCGCGATGAAGCGGATCCGGTAAAAGCCAGTGAGTCGGCGCATCTGCTTTGCCCGCACTGCAGCAGCATTATCACCGCCGACCAAAAGCGCGAGCTTAACGGGGTGGGAGTCTGGTTGCGTGAAGGTCAGAGTATTGACCGCGACGGCAATATCTCCGGTGAGCCACGGCGTTCGCGTATAGCGTCGTTCTGGATGGAAGGGCCCGCAGCTGCGTACCAGACCTGGGCGCAGCTGGTGTACAAACTGCTGACTGCTGAGCAGGAGTATGAAGCCACCGGCAGTGAAGAAACCCTGAAGGCGGTGATCAACACCGACTGGGGGCTGCCGTATCTGCCGCGCTCGGCCAGCGAACAGCGGCGCGCCGATGCTCTGATGTTGCGCGCGGAGGATTACGGTAAACGGCTGGTTCCGCCAAAAGTGCGTTTCCTGCTGGCGGCCGTTGACGTCCAGGGCGGCAAAAAGCGCCGTTTCGTCGTGCAGATTATCGGTTATGGCGAAAATGGTGAACGCTGGCTGGTGGATCGCTACAACATCCGCCAGTCGCTGCGCTGCAATGAGCATGGTGAGACGGAACCGATCCATCCCGGTGCGTATCCGGAGGACTGGCAACTGCTGGTTTCCGATGTGCTGGAAAAAACGTATGCGCTTCAGTCTGACCCGACGCGCCGTATGCCGGTGCTGGCCATGGCCGTCGACAGCGGCGGTGAAGAGGGCGTAACCGACAACGCCTATAAATTCTGGCGGCAGTGCCGCCGTGACGGCCTGGGTAAACGTGTTTACCTGGTCAAGGGCGACAGCACAAAGCGCCAGAAAATCATCACTAAAACCCATCCAAATAATACCGAACGCAGCGATCGTCGCGCCGATGCGCGTGGCGAGGTGCCGGTGTATCTGCTGCAGACCGACCTGCTTAAGGATCAGCTCAGCAACAATCTGGACCGTGAGACTCCCGGTGCGGGCTATATCCATTTTCCTGACTGGCTGGGGGAGTGGTTCTACGAGGAACTGACCTACGAAGAGCGCGGTGTGGACGGTAAATGGCGCAAGCCCGGCAAGGGCGCCAACGAAGCCTTTGACCTGTTCTGCTATGCCCATGCCGTTGCGGTTCTGCGCGGCTACGAAAAAATTCGTGACTGGGAAAAACCCCCTGCCTGGGCTGAGCCGCAGGATCTCAACCCAAATATTCATGAAGGGGAACGCCCCCGGGAGATAACCATGAAAATAACAAAACCCGTACAGTCGCCTGTCCAGGCTGAACCTGAAAAGGGATCCGGACTGTCCGGCAGCTGGCTGGGATCTTCCGGTAAGGGAGGCTGGCTGTGACGAAAGACGACATCTGGAGAACGCTGCTGATGGTTCGCCAGGCCTACCAGGATTCGCTGGACGGCAAGAGTATCTCCTTTACCGGCGTAAATGGTCGCGCCATTACCAACCACGACCCGAAAGCGCTGCGCGACGAGCTTGAATACTGGGAGCGTCGCTGGCGGACGATTAACAGCCGTGATGGTTCGTACAAACTCGCTAACTTTCTGTAAGGCGTTCTATGGGCATTCTTGAAAGAACACTGGGGGCAATTTCCCCCGGGTGGGCTGCGGCACGCGCGCGGGATCGTCTCCGGCTCAACGCGTATGAAGCGGCCAACCCATCACGGCTGCACAAGGCCAAAAAGCAAAGCCAGTCTGCGGATACCTCGGTATTTGCAGCAGGCCAGTCCCTGCGGGAACAGGCCCGCTGGCTCGACGAAAACCATGACCTCGTGATCGGCCTGTTCGACAAAATGGAAGACCGGGTAATTGGTGCCCACGGCATCCATGTTGAGCCGCAGCCCCTCGATCTGGAGGGCAATCTCCATTCCGATTTTGCCGAGCAGCTTTCGGCACTCTGGGCGGAATGGTCGGTGCGTCCGGAAGTGACCGGTATGTTTACCCGGCCGGAAGCCGAGCGCCTGCTGTTGCGTTCAGCACTGCGTGACGGAGAGGTGTTCACGCAGCTGGTCAGGGGGAATGTGCCGGGCCTACAGCATGCCACCTCCGTACCGTTCTCGCTGGAAATGCTGGAGGCGGATTTTGTACCGTTCAACCTGAACAGCACCGCCGGCCAGCAGGTTCGTCAGGGCATCATCGTGAACGAGTGGGGGCGTCCCGTCGGCTACCGCGTTTACAAATATCATCCGGCGAATATGACGCGGTTCAGCGCCGAACTTAAAACCGTCTCTGCTGACAACATGCTTCACCTGGCACAGCGCAAGCGACTGCACCAGCTGCGCGGTATCAGCCTGATCCACGGGGTAATTACCCGTCTGTCAGACATCAAGGATTATGAAGAGAGCGAGCGCGTGGCCGCCCGTATTGCCGCCGCGCTGGGGTTCTATATCAAGCGTGGCGATGCCCAGTCCCTTGGCGATGAAAGTGAGTTTTCAACGCCCGGTGGTCAGCGTCACTACGATATCGCGCCGGGCATGATTTACGACGAGCTCCGGCCCGGCGAAGACCTGGGCATGGTGGAATCAAACCGCCCGAACGTTCATCTCTACGAATTCCGAAACGGACAGATGCGGGCCGTGGCCGCCGGTACACGCGGCAGCTATTCCAGCATTGCCCGGGACTATAACGGCACCTACAGCTCCCAGCGACAGGAGCTGGTGGAGAGCTTCGAAGGGTACAACGTCCTGCAACAGTGGTTTGTCGGTCAGCACAGCCGCCCCGTTTACCGCGCATGGCTGGCGATGGCGTTGCTGAGCGGCATTGAAGTCCCGCCGGATGTGGATCCGAATTCTCTCTATAACGCGCTTTATCTCGGGCCGGTGATGCCCTGGATTGATCCGGGGAAAGAGGCGAACGCCTGGAAGGCTATTGTGCGTGGCGGTGCCGGTACTGAAGCGGAATGGGCACGGGCGCGAGGTAAAAACCCGCAGGAGGTTAAACGCCAGCGACTGCGTGAAACCGAGTTTAACCGTCAACACGGGCTGGTGTTTGATTCCGACGCCGCCAACGACAAAGGAGCGATGCCAGATGCAACGGCAAAACCAAAAGACGATCGGCGCGAGCTGGACGATGATGATTAACCCCCACGCCAGCCTGGCGGGTGTCGATGCGGCCAACGGTCAGTGCTGGTACGAAATCCGCGCGCTGTCTCCCGGGCGCGTTGAAATCTTCCTCTATGACGTGATCGGTGGCTGGGGCATCACAGCCCAGCAGTTCGTCGCGGACTGTAAAGAGGCGGGGGTGTTTGACGCCAGCGCGGTGGATTTACATATCCACAGCCCCGGCGGCGATGTCATGCAGGGTTTTGCCATCTACAACACCCTGTCGCGGCTGAAAGCGAAAGTGGATATCTGGGTGGACGGTGTGGCAGCCAGCATGGCCTCGATGATTGTCTGCCTGCCCGGCGCCACGGTACACATGCCGGAAAACGCCTGGATCATGGTCCACAAACCATGGGGCGGCATCGCCGGGGATTCTGACGACATGCGCGATTACGCCGCCTGGCTTGATCGTAACGAAGCCCTGATGCTCAGCGCCTACATGAACAAAACCGGACTGGGGCAGGAGGAGCTGGAGGCGATGCTGAAAGCAGAGACCTGGCTTAACGGTGCCGAGGCGGTGGATAAAGGTTTCGCCGACCTGCTTGAACCTGAACTGCAGGCCGCGGCCTGTGTGAATGAAAATAAACTGAAGGATTACCAGAACATGCCAGAACAGATTAAATCCCTTTTTGCGCCGCGCGCCGAAGCTCCGGTGAATCAGCCACAGCAACCTGCTCCGGTACAGCAGCCCGCGCCGGTTCAGGCAAACCTAAACCCGTCAGCGCCACAACAGCCCGCGCCGCAGATGACAAATATCGATATCACCGCGCTGGCCCAGCAGCTGCAGCAGCAGATGCAGACGGCAAACGCGGAGCGCGTGAATTCCGTTTCTGCCGTGTTTGAGGCGTTCCCGACCTTCGCGACGTTGAAGGCGGAGTGCCTTGCCGACTTCACCTGCAACGCTGAAAAAGCCCGCGATAAACTTCTGCAGGCGCTGGCGGCGGGCACCACCCCGAGCGCTGGTCCGGGAGCCATTCATCTTTATGCCGGTAACGGCAATCTGGTCGGTGATTCCATTCGCGCTGCGGTAATGACCCGAGCGGGTTATGCGCAGGCTGAAAAAGATAACGCCTACAACGGTTATACCCTGCGCGAACTGGCGCGTGCTTCCCTGGTCGATCGCGGCATCGGCATCTCCGGGGCTGGCACGGCACAGGCAATGGTCGGGCTTGCGTTCACCCACAGCAGCAGCGACTTCGGTAATATCCTGATGGATGTGGCGCACAAGGCGGCACTGATGGGCTGGGATGAAGCCACCGAAACCTTTGAACAGTGGACCCGGAAGGGCACGCTGACCGATTTCAAAACCGCGCACCGTGTCGGTCTGGAATCACTGGCATCGCTTCGTAAGGTGCGTGCCGGGGCAGAATATAAATATATCACCATCAAGGATCGCGGCGAGCCGATTGCGCTGGCCACCTACGGTGAACTCTTCAGCATCGACCGACAGACCATCATCAACGATGATCTGGATATGCTGACCCGTATTCCACAGGCCATGGGGCTTGCTGCGCGTGCCACCGTGGGCGATCTGGTTTGGGCAGTCCTGACGAGCAACCCGAAAATGTCAGACGGCAAGCCGCTGTTCCATGCCGATCACGGCAACCTTGTCTCAGCCGATCTGAGTATCGAAGGCCTGGATACGGCGCGTAAGGCGATGTTGCTGCAAAAATCAGGCGACCGCCGTCTGAACATTCGCCCGGCCTACATGCTGGCACCAGTGGCCATTGAGTCCCGCGCTAACCAGCTCATCAAATCGGCCAGCGTACCGGGCGCGGATGCGAACAGCGGTATCGTCAACCCGCTCCAGAACTTTGTGACGGTCGTCTCTGAGGCGCGTCTGGATGACAGCAGCCCGACGGATTACTACCTGACCGCTGCACAGGGACGTGACACTATCGAAGTGGCGTATCTGGACGGTATCGATACGCCATATCTGGAGCAGCAGCAGGGCTTCACCGTTGACGGTGCCGCATTCAAGGTCCGCATCGATGCAGGTGTGGCACCGCTTGACTGGCGCGGCATGGTTAAAGTCACGAAAAAATAACGACCGTCATCTGACGGTTTTTTATTACGGAGTGGCGCGTGCTGCTCCTTTTTTGTCTGGAGAGAAAAATGGCGAAAAATTATCAGCAGGACGGCAACACCCTTGATTTTCAGAATAACGGTGCGACCGGTATTCACTCCGGTGACGCCGTGCTTTCAGGGGCGCTGGTTGGCGTCGCTCACGATGACATCCCGGCAGGGCAGTGGGGCGTGCTGCATACCACGGGCGTTTTCGTTCTGCCAAAGGCGGCGGAAGCGGTCACTGTCGGCCAGAAGCTGTATCTGGCCGACGGTAAACTGACTATTGAGGCGGGAGAAGCGGCCACACCGAATCCTCTGGCCGGAACGGCCTGGGCAGACGCGGCGGCTGATGTCGGAACTGTTCCGGTCCGGCTTGGCTACTGATGAACCGCTTTCGTCAACGCCTGTTAAACGCGGATGCCCGGATCTCCCGGGCATTTGCCGAAGAAGTGCCTGCAATCCTGTCCATCGACAGTGAACTGCGTTCTGTCACCGTGATTTTTGAAACGCCGGATGCGCCGGTTGATGTGCAGGGCGGGGGGCAGATTCAGGATCGGGCCCCGGCCTTCAGCGCGATGACCGCCGATATCGCGGGGCTTGAGAAGCACCACGAGGTGGAAATTAACGGTACCGCTTACCGCGTAACGCACGTTGGTGCCGATGAAGAAGGGCGGACCCGCGTCACCCTGGCTTATGGTAAGCCGGGCAAACCGCAGCCGGAAATCAACAAGTGGAGCTGATATGGCGCGTGAATCTAGACTGCGACGGGATTTACCCGTCGATATCGATGTGGAGGCCATCTGGCGGATTGCGGAGCACATCGGAGCCAGCCATAAGCAGTTTCGGGCGGCGTATTCCCGCGCGCTGAAACGCACCGCCGCCACGCTGCGTAAGAAAGCGGTTGCTGACATGAAGGATGGTCTGGCGCCGCGCAGTCTGGATATGGTGCGCCGGCGCTTGCTTTCCTTTCGCCTCGATCGTAGTTCTCAGTCTCAGCTGGATAACTTTCGGCTCTGGTTCGGCCTGAACGCCATCAAGGTAAAAGACCTGAAAGGCCGGATTAGCGGGAGGTTGAGGCCTCACCATACCCGGCGGGATAAATCCACCGGACGGTTTATAAAGGCGCGGCGCCAGGCAGAAAACGCCGGATTCACCCCAAAGGGCAGCCTGCTTTCCCCGCGCACGTTTGAAAACGGGGAAGTGGCGCGCTCCCGCCGTGAAAACCGGCGGACGGTGGTTATTCGCGATCCGGATACCCGGCGGACCCGCGAAGCGGAAGTCGATATTTATGAGCCGATGCTGAACTACATCGAGGATAACGCCTTTGCCGAGGCGATGGAGATTTTCATGCATCACTTTGAAACAGATCTGCGCGGGCGCGTGAAAGCCCGTATTTCTGTCTGAGGTTAACCATGGCCGAGCCATTGCTGCTGGGGCAGTATCACGATGCTGTCACCGGCGCACTGAAAAAAATTGACTGGGTGCGCGACGCCGATACCTATCCGGAAAAAAATGTGCCGCGCTTTACCGGGCTGACAACGCCGGCGGTGTATTTATCCATTAACGGCTGGGAGCAGGGCGGAGGCAACGAGGGGCAGCTCAATGTCACCCTGTCCTGCGATTTGTTCGTGGTGGTGGATGCGGCCGGCGCGGGCGTCAGCCGGCCCGAAATTTTCCTGCGCACGGCGGCCGCAGATATCACCCAGTGGATTGATGGTCAGCTGTTCGGCCTGAGCAGTCTGGAGCCTGCCGTGTTTATCGATGCGTCACGCGATGAGTTTGATCCGCGCATGGATGATTACCTGGTCTGGCGTATTTCCTTCACACAGTCCGCGGCTTTTGGTTCGGATCCGTTTGCTCAGACTAATCCCCCGCTGAATGCCGTCTGGCTCGGTAAGGCACCGGATATTGGCCGGGCGCATGTCGACGATTATCAGCTGATTTACGAGGCGAAACCCGATGAGTGATATTGAGGGCGATTTACAGCGCCGCCTGGCGAATATCGTCCGGCGCGGAGTTATTCATTCCGTTAAGCATGACGGTATACCGAAATGCCGCGTGGATCTGGGCGACATCACCACCACATGGCTGCCGCTCTGCCAGGGCTTTTCGGGTACTAACCGGGCTGACTTCAATCCGTATGCGGTCGGGGATGCGGTCACGGTACTGTCGGAGGCGGGCGAGCTGAATAATGGCCGGGTGTTTCCCGGCTGGAATACCGGCGGTCTGCCGGTGCCGGAGGGCAGCGACAGCGAGCATATCACCCGCTACGGCGACGGTACCGAGATCCGCTATGACCGCGCCGCGCATGCCCTGACCATCACCCTGGCGGAGGGCGGGACCTACAAAATCATCGGGAAAGGTACGCTGGACGGTCCGGTGGAAATTACCGATACCCTGACCGTACAGGGGAAAACGCAGATAAACGCCGACACGAACGTGGCCGGAAATATCGGAGCAACCCAGGAAATTTCGGACGGTACCGGGAAAATGAGCGGGATCCGCGAAACCTACAACAGCCATAACCATAAAGAAAATGGTGACGGCGGTGGTACCACGAATCCCCCCAATCAAAAAATGTGACCTGCCGCGGCAGGTTTTTTTTATGCCTGGAGAAAATGAATGGCGAATTTACATGGTGTGGAAACGATCGAGCTGACATCCGGTACGGTCGCGGTCACGACGATCCAGACGGCTATTATCGGCCTGGTGGGTACTGCGCCTGATGCCTCTGCCGGAACGCCGGCCGGTGCCAGCACAGGAACCCCTATTCTGGATAACGTTGTGGATTTTTCCGCGACTATTGCTGGCAGGGCAGGAAACGTGGTGGTGGTTGAGGCTGTAGCCGGCGTCCCAGATGAAGAAAATCCCGCTGCGATTGAAACTTCTGCCGTCTGGGAGGCAGAAGCATTAACGCTGACTATCACGCTTGGCTGTGATGAAACAGGCAAGCTGACGGCAACGCCCTCAGCAGTGTCCACTGCCGTGGGCGCGGTGGCAGATGCGAAGGTGACCGCAGCGGGAAGCGGCAGCGGCGTGGTCACACCGTTCCGGTTGCAGCTGTCCGGTGGAGAGGATGAGCCGTTCCCGCTGAATACGCCGGTGGCGATTGTTGGTACCTCAATGCTTTCCCGGCTCGGTGAAAAAGGTACGCTGAAACAGGCGCTCACCGAAATTAACGACCAGCGAAATGCACTGACGGTGGTAGTTCGTGTGGCAGAAGAAAGCGACGAAGCGAAACAGCGTGCGGCGGTGCTGACCGGGATCGGTGCATTGTCATCTGCACGCTCCGTGACGACATACCAGCCCCGAATCGTCATTGCACCGGGGTTCAGTGAGGATGATGCCGTGGGCAAGGCGCTGGAAACCGTTGCGGGCAAACTGCGGGCGGTGGCGTATGTTGACTGCGAGTCCGGTGCCACGCTGCAGGAGGTGGTGCAGCGTCGCCGGTCTTATGGCACCCGCACCGAGCTGCTGCGCCCGCGCGTTCAGGTCAGCAATGCCGACGGTCAGCTGGTCTATCGCCCTTATTCTGCGTTTGCGGCGGGGCTGCGCGCCCGTATCGACTTTGAGAAGGGCTGGTGGTGGAGTAAGTCCAACCAGGACATTAACAACATCCTCGGCGTGGAGCAGATCGACGAGTTCATTCTCGGAGATGAAAACTGCGATGCGAACCTGCTCAACATGCAGAACGTCTCCACCATCATCCGCCGGGCCGGGTTTAAGCACTGGGGCAACCGTCTCTGTGGTACCAACCCACAGTGGCGCTTCGAATCGGTTCGCCGTACCGCCGACGTCATTGAGGACAGCATTCAGGAAACGATGTTGGAGTACGTTGACCGTCCGCTGGACCGGGAAAACGCCGACGACATTATCGGCACCATCAATGCCTACATGCGCCAGCTGGTCGGGCTCGGTGCCATCTTCGGCGGTCGTGCCTGGCTGGATGAGGAGCTTAACACCGCTGAGAGCATGGCGGCGGGCGTGCTGTACATCAACTATGACTTTGGTCCGAAATCGCCGACTGAGCTTATCAGCCTGCGCGTCCGGGTGAATAACAACTATGCGCTTGAGGAGATGCTGGCAGCATGAGCGAAAAAAACACATTACGTGTCTGGACCTTCTTCCGGCAGGGGATCCGCATACAGGGGGCGCATGAATTCACGCCGCCGGCACTGTCCATTGTCAAAACCGATCTGCGCACCGGCGCACAGGACGCGCCATCCCCCGTCGATGACGGCATGGAGGCTCTCACCTGCCAGCTGAAGTTTTACGGTGTGGACGTGGACATGCTGACCGCCTTCGGTTTTGTCAGCGGCAGCCGTCCGCGCTTTACGGCCTATCAGGGGTATCTGGCTAACGGTACCGCGTTGGGCACCATCGAGGAGATCGAGGGCTTTGTACAGACCGTCACGCCCGATGCGCGCGGCAAGGACAGCCTCTCGGAAAACGCTATCACGGTGGACATCGCCGTGAGCTATTACCGTCAGACCAAAGACGGCCGCGAGCTTTTTGAAATTGATACTGAACGCTTCTCGCGCCGGGTGAATGGTGTGGATGTGTTATCCGGCTTGGCGGCTAAAGTTCGCCTCTGAGACTAACTTCCTTTCTATAACGGCCTGCGGGCCGTTTTTACTTTACGGAGAGTGTTATGAATTTTCCCGGTGAAACCCGCGTTATCAAACTGTATTCCCCTGTTTCCGTTGAGAACGGCGGTCTCCTCGAACAGGTGACGCTGCGCGAGCCGCTTGTGCGTGACCGCATCGCCTTTTCCAAAGACCGCGGCAGTGAAGAAGAGAAAGAAGCGCGCATGATTGCGCTTCTGTGCAACCTCAGCGAGCAGGATATCTGGCAGCTGACGGCGGCGGATTATGCGCAGCTGCTGGACGCGTTTAATGTTTTTATGCTCCCGCCCGCGGAGCGACCGAAAGAGGCCTGATCCGGGCGATACGCTTTCTCGGGCGGCGCCTGCATTTTCCCATGACGGAATACCTGGATATGCCGTTCAGCGTGTTTTCTGATTTTCTCACCGACGAAGTGGAGGCGGTAAATCGTGGCCGGATTAAGCCAGAACCTTAAGGCCGTCATTACCTTTGGTGGCAATATCGACAGTTCATGGAGCCGTTCAGCAAACGGCCTGCAAAAGAGCCTGAAGGACGTCGGGAAGCAGTCAGAAAAACTGACGAAAGATCAGACTAAGCTGGCGGCGGAAATCAAGCGGGCAAAGCTTGCCGGGCAAAGCCTGGGCGACCTTAAGCGGCGGTACAGTGACGTGTCCCGTGAAATTCGCAAAACCGAAGCCGAGCAGCAGAAGCTGAACCAGCAGATGCAGAAGGCACAGCGGCTGTCGGCATTCAAGGGGGCAGGTAAAGGTCTGTTTCGCCGCGGTCTGGGTATCGCCGGTCAGCTGGGCTCTATGGTGGCGCCGGGGTTGGCGATCGGCGGCGGCGGGGTGGTGGCTTCCGCCCTGGGCACCCTGATTGCCCCGGCGGCCACCAACGCGGAGACGGCCCGGCGTGCCGGCGTGGCGAAAAGCTATGGCGTGGAAATCCCGACGTTTGATGCCTGGGACACGCTCGCAAAACAGTACGACATGAACGGGGAGAACATCGGCGATCTGTTCGAGGAGTATCTGCACAAGGCGGGGGAGTACAAGCAGAACGGCAAGCAGGGATCGCTGCAGGACGCGTTTGAAACGCTGGGGTTTAAGGCGGGAGATTTAGCCGGCGTCAGCGATATGGCGCAGTTTGAGAAAATCGTCGAGCGCGCGCTCAGCCTGCAGGATGAATCGAAAGCCTCCTTTGCGCTGGATTCGCTGTTTGGCGGCGAGGCCAGCAAGCTGCTGATGCTGCTGAAGCAGTCCGGGAAGAGTTACCGCGATCTGATGGACGAGCAGCGCCGGTATAACTTGGTCACGAAAGAGGGTGCTGAAGGCGCGATGGAGGGCAACCGCGCCATTACCAACCTTCAGACTGTCTTTTCTTCTGCGGTGGCGGAAATCTCCGGTCAGCTCGGTAACGAACTGGCGCCGGATATCCGCCGTCTGACTGACGATATGGCGGAGTGGTTTAAAGGCGGGGGGATCAGGCACATCGTCAGTTTTCTGCGTAATGACCTCTACCCCGGTGTGCTGACGTTCGGGCAGGGGATCGTTTTCGTCGGAAAGGTGGCGTTCGCACTGGCGAAAAAACTGTCCTGGCTGCTGCCGGATGAGCGAAGCGATCAGCGTGATGTCCTTAAATCGCTGGCGATGACCGGTTCGGTTGATATCGCCCGTATGACGGCCCAGAAAAACGGGCAGGGCGAATGGTTTGAGCAGCAGCTCACTGAGAAACCGGCGCTGGTGGATGACGTGAAAAAATCGTACCGGGACAGCCGCGGATTTTTCCGCGACGACGAGGAGTCATTCAACAATACTCTCGATAAATATGTGACGCCGGAAAGCAGCGACGCGCTGTTCAGCTGGGGCTCAGTTCTCAACAACAACCAGAGAGAGTCTGCTCAACCCGGGCGTGAGACATCCGACGATTATGCCTGCGCCTGGAGAAATTACAGGCTTCCTTCCTCTCCTGCGTTTGAAAAAAACCACAGCTGGCTCACAGCGGAGATACCGACACCGCCGGCAGGCCAGTCAGTAGAAGAGGGTGGAAGTGACTGGGTGATGTTGCTTCAAAAGCTGGATTCCGCGGACAAAGCGCCGCCTCCCCGACAACTGACAGATAACCGTAAGTATGAATACCGGTTTGAAATTCACGGTGCACCGGGGCAGGACGAGCGGGGGATTGCTGATGAAGTTGAGGCAGTGACGAAAAGCAGCCCGGCTTTTACGGGTGACAGCAGCATGCTGGACGGAGGGCAAATCTGGTGAGTGAAATCATTCCTGTCTTTGAAGACTTTGGGCAGACAGGGGCTAGCTCGGTTCGTGGCGTACAGGCTGCCCGGGTGATGATGATGCTGGGCGACTTTGCCTTTTCCATCGACACCACGGCGTATAACCAGCTGACCCGCGAGGCCAGCTGGCGATGGAGCGAGCAGGAGCGGATCGGGAAGCAAGATTTATTGCAGTATACCGGCAAGCCCGGGCGAACCGTCCGGCTTGAAGGGGAGTCGCACGCCTTCTTCCGTAAGGGGGTGAATGCCGTTAACGATCTCTATGATCTCGCAGACCAGAACAAGCCACAGCAACTGGTCAGCGGTGAAGGGGATGTGCTGGGCTGGTGGGTGGTGATCGACTTCTCCGACACGACCAGTCGATTCCTGCCTGGTGGCGGCCACCGTAATAAAAACTGGACGATGACGCTGAAACATTATGCAGACGATATATCAAACCCGTGACGGTGACGTGCTGGATGCTGTCTGCGCGGCGCATTACGGCATTGAAAACCTTTCTTATATTGTGACGCAGGTTCTCGAAGCGAATCCGGGGCTGGCCGATGTCGGTGCTGTTTATCCGTCAGGACTGTTTATCACCCTGCCGGATCTGGCTCCGCCGGTTCAGGATTCTGCGTTCAGTCTGTGGGATTAAAATGACCGAACAGAGTGTTAAACCCGAATATGCTCCCGCTTTCAGCGTCAGCGCGGAGGGAAAAGATATTACCCGCGCGCTGCAGCAAAGCCTGGCCGAGCTGACGCTGACTGATTACGGAGGTGCCACGGCAAAAGCGGATGAGCTGAAAATCACGCTATTGTCGGAAACGCTCCCTTTACCGACAAAAGGGGCACGGCTACGCGTGGCGCTGGGCTTTAACGACCAGCTGGTGGATAAGGGCTGGTTCGTGGTGTCCGGCGTGGGCAGCGGCGGCCCGCCACGTCGTATCGAGATTTATGCCACTGCAGCGCCCATGAACGCGCAAAAACAGCCCGGTGATGTGCTCAGTCAGAAAACCCGTAGCTGGGATAATCTGCGACTGGCGGATCTGGTCAAAACCGTGGCCACTGAAAACGGTCTGGTGCCGAAAGTGGCCGGAGAGCTCGCCGACATCCATATCGATCACGTTGATCAGGTGGCAGAATCGGACGCCAATTTGCTGACCCGCCTTGCCCGAACGTGGAACGCGGTCAGCAAACCGTCGGGCGGTTACTGGCTATTTCTGCGTCAGGGTGCGACGGCGAATGCTTCCGGTGAGCAGACAGGAACAGTGGTCATCACTCCTGAAGAGGTCTCCAGCTGGTCATACAACGAAGGCGAGCGGGGGAGTTCGACGGGTAAGGCCACCGCCAGCAGCGGTAAGTCATCGGGCAAAATCGGGGTGCGTTATTACGATGAGGCTGACGGCAAGACCAAAACCACCACGGTTGATCATGACGGCCCCTCGATGGCTAATCCGTACACCCAGCCAGTAAAGGCCACCGCCGACCAGCAGGCCAAAGCGAAAAAAACGCAGGCCCGCCGTAATGAACAGAAAATGACGGTAACCGGACCCTGCCGACCGAAACATGTTCCCCTTACGGCAGAATCCGGCGTTTCCACGTCCGGTTTTGGCGAGCGGGAAGACCGTGCTTGGGTGGTTGAGTCACTGGTGTTTTCCTTGACTCCAGCCGGATTCAGCTACACGTACAACCTGGTGGTTGATATTCGTAAGCCAGCGAAATCTTCAAAACAATCTGGCAGCAAGGATAAAACCGGCCCGGATTACTTCGGCTAACCCTCCGCCATCCGGCAAACAGATACGGAAAATACTATGAACGGTGTAAACAGCCGGACCGGGAAACGCCTGTCCGGTAGCGACCATTTGCGCCAGTCCGTCAGCGATATTCTCTCCACACCCGTCGGCAGCCGTGTGCTGGTCCGTGATTATGGCAGCGATCTGTTTTCGCTGGTGGACAACCCCCGTGACGACCTGACGAGGCTGCGCATTATCGCAGCGACAGCTTCAGCGCTGGCGCGCTGGGAACCCCGGCTGAAGGTCACACGCGTGGTCGTTTCCTTCCCTGCAGAAACGGGGTGTGTGGTGGATATCGAAGGGATTAACAAAGAGAACAATCTTCCTGTCAGCACCGGAGGTATACCGATTTATGGCAAACAGCTATGACGTAATTAACCTGTCCAACCTTGCGGTACCAGATGCCCTGGTGGTACCCGATACCGCTGACATTTTTACCCGCTGGCTGGGGCGGCTACGCGAACTCGATTCGGAATTTGATGCGCTGGTAGAATCTGACCCGGCGTATAAACAAGGCGAAATCAACGCCTACCAGCTCACCCTGGCGTTTCAGCGGGTTAATGACGCGGTACGCGCAGTTTTCCTCGCCAGTGCCAGAGGCCCCGATCTCGATCAGTTAGGTGCGGGTTTTAATGTTTCCCGCCTGGTGATTAAACCCGGCGCTCCGGATGCGGTTCCCCCTGTCGATTCTGTCTATGAAGACGATGACGCTTTTCGTGAACGTATACAGCTTTCATGGGCGCAGCTGAATACGGCTGGTGCCCGCAATGCGTACCGTTTCCATGCAAAATCCGCAGATAATGATGTGCTGGACGCGGATGCTTACGGGCCAGAAACCCATAACCGCCCTGGCGAGGTGGATGTGTACGTGCTCTCGCGCAAAGATAACGGCGAGGCAGACGTTAACTTGATCGAAGCTGTAATAAAAACACTTAGCGCGGATGAAGTCAGGCCGCTCACCGATTTTGTCAGCGTGAAAAGTGCCAGTATCGCCAGTTATACCGTCACGGCAGAGCTTGAAATATCTGACGGGCCGGATGCACAGACTGTTCTGGAAAACGCGATCAGCACACTGACGAGTTACACCCGGCTTTCCCATCGCATTAACGCTATCGTACCACTCTCCGCGATTTACTCTGCACTTCAGCAGCCGGGCGTATCCCGGGTCCGGTTGATCAGTCCGACGGTAGATCTGGAAGCCGTGGCGGGCCAGGCACCCTGGTGCAGCGCGTTAAAAGTTACACGTAAAGGGGGGCTCCGGTGAATAAATTTCGCTCCCTTCTGCCTCCCTCAGCCCTTCATCCGGAACGTGCGCAGGAGAAGGCCAGCACGGAGCAGATTGTTGCGCTGGATACTGACATGGTGCGTAAGGCGAAAAATCCTGATACCTGTCCGGCTCATCTTCTGCCCTGGCTGGCCTGGGAATTTGCGGTGGACTCGTGGGATGACGCTTGGACGGAGGAAGAAAAACGGCAGGTGATTAAGGATGCAGCTTACGTGCATCAGCATCGCGGTACGGCCGGTGCAGTTCGCCGGTCGCTGAGCGCGGTCAGTCTGCCAACCACCGTCGTGGAGTGGTGGGAAGATGAGCCGCGCAAAGACCCCTATACCTTCCGCGTGGAGGTCTACAGCGTGCAGGCCGTTGATGAGGCGCTGTACCAGCGCATACGCCGTCAGGTGGATAAAGCCAAAAACCTTCGCAGTCTGCTGACCACCATCGACGTGATCGCCGATCTAGGCGCGAAGGGAACCTATTATACCGGCGGCGCTGTTACCGCCTGGATTGACGTTGTTATTGAGGCAGGAGTTTAGCCATGGCTGAGAAGTATTACAGCATTCTGACCAACAAGGGCAAAGAGCTGGAGGCGCAGTCCTCTGCGACCGGGAAGCCCGTCATTATTAAAGATTTTGTGGTGGGTGACGGGAACGGGCAGGCCGTCAGGCCGGATCCGGCACAAACGAAACTGGTATGTGAAGTGTATCGCAACGCCATTTCTGCACTGCAGGTTTCGCCAGACCAGGAGAACCAGTTTATCGCGCAACTGGTCTTGCCGGTCGATGTTGGCGGGTTCGTTGTCAGGGAGGTCGGCCTGCTGACCGATGCGGGGGAGCTGTATTCCGTTGCGAACTGTGCCGCCATAGAGAAGCCGGAAAACGGGGTTAGTGTGAGCCTGCAATACCGCCTTGCGGTATCGGAGACGGCAAATGTTGAATTAAAAGTTGCGACCGGCGATGGCCTGTTCCTGCGGATCGATAAAAATCTTTCTGAGATAGCGGCAAAAGGCGAGGCAGCCCAAAAAAGCTCGCGTGAAGCCATTGGAGTTCTGGATGCCACGACCGTGCGTAAAGGTCTTGTTCAGCTCAGTAGTGCGACCGACAGCACGTCTGAGGGGCTCGCTGCGACGCCGAAAGCGGTGAAAACCGTTAATGATGACCTGACCGGCGTTAAAAAGAGTCTGGGAACGGCGGCAATTCAGGATGTCACCACTTCAACAAGCGATCCAACCCCCGGAAGAATCACCAAAGTTGGTGACGGCGGACTTTTGGGCACGGCGCTTCCAGTTACAGATGCCAATCTTGCTGATAAGAACGGTCTGGTATCAATGATGTTCAAGCAGGGCGGCGGGTCAAAAAGCATAAATTTTGGCAGCTATGGGTGTGGTGTTCATCTTCTCTATGGCGACAGCGGTGATGGCTCTCAGGCTCTGAGTGCCAATTTGTTTATCGACTCTTCCGGTAATTTATCTGTTGAATGGCTCGCAATTAAAAAATCTGATGGTTCGGTAGTTGCAAAGAAAAAACAGAAAATTTGGGGACCATTTAATAAACCCACCCCGGATGATATAGGGGCGCTACCGGCATCCCGAAATGCCCTTGCGGTAGACTTAAACACCTTGGGCGACAGGGTTAACCATGGTGTTTACTATCAACCATCCAATGCAGGCGCAACGGCTGCTTATCACTATCCTGTAACGATTGCAGGCACGCTGTTTGTGACACAATCAGCCTATGGCTGCCAGCAAATGTATATCACCTACACTGGGCGTTTATTTCTCAGGGCGGTACAGGGGGCATGGACTGGCTCAGGTCCGTGGTCTCCATGGGTTGAGATGTACGGATCGAACAACAGGCCAACCCCGGATATTGTCAATTGCATAGCGCGCGACGGCTCTCATATTGGCGGGTTTGTTTCGGGTGACGCTGCACGGCCTTACCTGCGCCACACGGCCAGCGATGCAGTTGTCGTGCTGGCTAAAGCGGGGGACTCTTACACCAAAGCGCAGTCGGATGCTGGGTATATGGCGAAAACGGGAGCCTATACAAAAGGTGAAAGCGACGGGCGCTATCCGCTAAAAACCTCAACAGTGATTGACGTTCGTCAGGGGAGTCCGGGAACGATCGTCCTGAAACGTAATGGCTGGAATTACGTACCGGGGGGATGTGCATTTACGGGCTGGTACGTTGAGGGTGATGCACCACTTGATGACACAATTCAGTACAAGCCTGTCCAGATTAATATTAACGGCGCCTGGCGAACGATTTCGGGGTAATTATGCAATTAAAACAACTTTCATTTTACGAGCCTGAAGTAAAAGAGGCTGAAAATATCCTTTATCTGAAAGATGAAGATGGTAATGACTGGTATGCAAGCCAGGAAAAATTCTCGGCGGTGAAACTCAAAATTGCGTTTACCGCTGATGGCATTATCAGAACGGCAGATTATGACGTTTCTGCGTTGTGGCCTGTGAATATGACCGTGGCTGAAGTAGCTAAAAAATCCGTACCGAAAGGTTTCAACATTGACGGCGAATGGATGTATGACGGGGAGAAAATCGTCCCTGCGCCAGTTGATCACGTGGCGCTAGCCGAAGCCAGAAAGCTGGGACTGTTACAACTGGCCGCGCAATCTGTCGCGCCCCTTGCTGATGCGGTTGAATTAGGGATTGCCACCAAAGAAGAGATCGCCTTACTGAAGGCGTGGAAAACATACCGCGTGGCGCTTAACAGGGTTGATGTTGGCGTTGATGCGCCTGAATGGCCAGCATTGCCCGCATAAAGTAAAAGGGGCATCATTGCCCCTTATTTTTTCTGCTCTTCATATAGCGGCGCAACACGCGCCAGCTATCCAATGCCAACAGCAACAACGCGCCGAACGTGCAAACAACAATGATGATGGCAAAGATAAATTCAGCGTGCGGGTTACCCTTCCACATGGCTTATGACTTCCCATGACAGATTTAAAAAGCGCCCTGCCTGTCCTTTTTCAAACCCGGTGTCGATGTCATAAGGCCAGGGGAAATCTGTACGCATAAAAACGTGAAGTCCTTCACCGGGGCTGTAACGCTTTCGGGCTTTGTGTAATTGCTTGCACAAACCGGCTGTGATGCTTTCAGGCTTGCGACACAAGACAACAACATCACCTGTGGCATGGTGCGCCCCAATGGCCATGACAAAAGGCTCTGAATGGTGTTTGAAGTTGGTAACGCGG
Source organism: Scandinavium lactucae (assembly GCF_033843265.1). NCBI lineage: Bacteria > Pseudomonadati > Pseudomonadota > Gammaproteobacteria > Enterobacterales > Enterobacteriaceae > Scandinavium > Scandinavium lactucae. The sequence goes on along the minus strand of NZ_JAWXRD010000040.1, from coordinate 607,934 downwards.
ATGGATGTTGCGGCAGGGTCAGTGATGTCTTCTGTGTTGCCCTCGTTAACGAGAATGACCTCATAAAGCCCCATTGCAGCAGGGTTGGACATTAATGACTTTGCGGCATCCCTGTTGGCGGCGCTGTACGTGGCCACAAGACTGACTTTCTTGTTTTTCATGTTGATTTCATTCTCTTAAAAATTGACGCAATAAGAGCATGGGTAATTGGCTTAACTCAAATTGGTTTTGTAGATCAATTGCGGCCTATCGATCGCTGAAAGCGATCAATATGACGGAGACTCAAAGCACCTTAACTATCATTGGCTTTCTAAAAGTTTCCTAATGTGCCCGTGAAATATTCTCACGTCTCGATTGCTGTTTATGCATACAGTTATTTTTAAGGGGGAATTATGCGACGCACAGCAGACATCCATGCCGCTTTTGTAGCGGTAATACAACTAAATCCGAAAGGATACCGATTTCTACATACAAATTTATTCATCGCGAAATTGCGTGAAATCAACTGACACTTTAGTCAGGCAGATGCAAATGCCTGGATTGAGCGGTACCAGCCCGATTTCGCGGATTAAACTACCGATGGTAGCGAGAACCGTTACTCGATCTTGCGCAATATGGGGAGGGTTCACTAATGGGCTTTCCTTCACCAGCGATCGATGATATTGAGCGCCAGCTCTCTCCAGTCGTTCTCTGCAACATAGGGCAGGAGAGCAGGGTGCTTGAAACTGATGTTGGGTTCGCCGTCATTGAACCTGTCACGAAAAAGACGGCAGGGGATGTGTTGTTGATTCTGTGCGATGGACACACGCAGTTTGCAACACTAATGAGGAAGGCACTCATTACGGATAATGGCGAGGCAATAGAGGGAACTGCTCAGGAAGAGGTAGAAGTGCTTGGACGAGTGACGTTCTTCATCAACCGTGCCACAACAGAAGAGGCTTGTCCTTATTGAAAAAGGGTTATCAAAACTCAAAAATGATAATGCAAAATCAGACAGTTACGGCGTAAGCAAAAAATGGCCTATCTGGTGTGATATTACAGTTTTACATAACAAATTCATTAGGTTAATAGACATCTTGAAAAATACTGCTCCGTCACATGGAATGGTTCGAAGCCGCAGACCTGATTGTTAAAGGCATGGAAGGCGCAATCGCTGCCAAGACCGTGACCTATGACTTCGAACGTCTGATGGAAGGCGCTAAGCTGCTGAAATGTTCAGAGTTTGGTGACGCGATCATCGCAAATATGTAATTCGCTTTTAGCGGTTACACAAAAACGGGAGCCTGATGGTTCCCGTTTTTTTTTCAGCAATGCGCAAACCTCTCCGTCGTTAAGGGCGGGTAATGGTGAAATGCGGTCTGAGTGAAAACCCCTCCTTTTTGAGAGGATACTTGTAGACAGCAACATATAAAAATCCAAAAATAAATTATGGATGAGCGTTATTTAGATCGCAGGCGAGTTTTATGAGTTGTTTTTTTTACTTGGGTAACTGGTGGCGGGTGGTGAAGTCAGAAGCGGAGAATGCATTTATCCTCTTATCGCATATCGGTCGGTCCACATTGACGGTTTCAGGCGAGCATCTACGCAATATGTTGAAGTCTTATTGGGGTTTTAGACCCAGGTTCATCTAACGTGAAGCGTTGAATTACGTTATGCTTTATCCATTACAGAGCTTTTTATCTGCTGTGAATTGCAAAGCGTGGTTAGCTGGAGCATCAATCCCCGCTATATGGAATGGGGTTCAGTCTGTTGCCGTTTATCCAGGCATTTCATTCATACCACCCTTTTTATTTAGCTCACATCGCAAGCACATCAACTGCAATATTACAACATGACGCAATAGCTTTAACGGGATAGAAAAATAATATTGAGAGCAACCTTTCTCATATATTCGGTGGTGGCCAGTTTGTACAAAAATAAATTTACTCAGTGAAGTGTATAACTCAATTTTAAATTAGGGTGTCTGAGTTCGGTCTTTTAGTGGACAGCAAAACTGCATTGTCAAATTGACGTCATTCGATTATTCTTCTCTTCAAGCAAAAGGATGATGCTTATTAAAAGTTTCTTTATCGTTGCTTTTCCCGGGCCTGTCCGGGATTTTTTTACTGTTTTATGGATTGATAATAATGCCGACTTAGCTCAGTAGGTAGAGCAACTGACTTGTAATCAGTAGGTCACCAGTTCGATTCCGGTAGTCGGCACCATTACGAAAGGTTCGCGTAGTATGCCAGGTAACGAGAGCATTTTATTGCAGGTAATGTATGCTGTTGGGCTTGCAATATTTCTATTATTCACAGGTGGAACCTGCTTATTGCTTGGTTGGTTGTCCCTTAGGAATCAGAAAAAATATCCCCTTAGCGGTCATAATATAATGCCTGTTTACAAAATCCCGCCAACTGTATAATTTAAAATCGATCACGACCTGGTGTGGAACAGAAAAGCTGGGGTATGAACCCCAGCCATGCAGGATGGGATCAGTCTGTAGTCGTTTCTCCAGGCATTGATTTCAATGCCTCAAGATCAATTTCTGAATCAGATGTTTCAAGTAACTGAGTTAACATTAGCAGCTCATTGAATTCATTCAATAATAATTCCGCATCACTCTTCAAAGGTGTATCTGCTGCATCTAAAGCCGCGTTGATTGCTTTCCTCACGTTTTCCAGCATTTCGTTCATACCGCCATTTTTACCCACGGTCAGTAATAATGCGCCTATCAGAAGAGACTGTGCCTCTACTTTAGCCGCCAGCTGCTTGGCTTCAGCATCCATTTTGGAAATTTTGGCAATCACGCCGAGTATCAAGTTTTTCATAATGGCCCCCTGTTTTTTTTGCGAGATTACCCCCTTAATAAATTAAGGGCGAGGTTTATTTTATGAACACAAAAATCGCCTAACCTGACCGTCAGATTATTGCTTCACCCACACGAGCTTATCAACCTGGAAGCCCAGGCGGCGCGCGGTGTCCAGATAATCCTGTTTTACTGCATCCGGCAGGGTCGGTGTCCGGGACAGGAGCCACAGATAGTCGCGATTAGGGCCACTCACCAGCGCGTACTGATAATTATCGTCGAGCTTGATCACGTTATAGCCACCGTAGAAGGGGCCAAAGAACGAGACCTTCAGCGCGGCGGTGCTTGGTGCGCCGGTAAACAATGCTTTCCCTTCGCTCTCCTTCCACGCTTTTTTCTCCGGGTCGTAACCGCGATTGAGCACGCTGATGCTGCCATCACTGCGCTTGCCGTAGGTGGCGGTCACCTGTTCCAGCCCGCGCTCGAAGCGGTTTTCCAGGCGCGCAACTTCGTACCATTTGCCAAGATAGCGGCTCGCATCAAAGTCGGTTATTGGCTGAACGCCTTTAGGAGGGGTAGGGGATTTACAGGCAACCAGGGTCAGCGCAATAGCGACCCCGGTCACAACAGGCCATAGCTTCATGAGAACTCCTTTCATCAGGGCAGTTGGAAGTAAAGTGTAGTGCAAACATTCCACTCTTCATTCAAGCCGCCATTATTCGTAGTATATTGAGAGTATTCTTTGTTATCAGGTGCCTGACATGTCTTACTCCATCGGTGAATTTGCCCGGCTTTGCGGGATTAACGCGACCACGCTCCGTGCCTGGCAGCGACGTTACGGTCTGCTGAAACCGCTGCGTACCGATGGCGGTCATCGCCTGTACAGCGACGACGACGTTCAACAGGCGCTCAAAATCCTCGACTGGGTGAGGAAAGGGGTTCCCGTCAGCCAGGTGAAACCGCTGCTGGCACGTCCAGGGGCGGGTCGAACCAATAACTGGCTCACCTTGCAGGAGAGCATGCTGCAACGGCTGAAAGAGGGAAAAATTGAATCCCTGCGCCAACTGATTTACGACTCAGGCCGCGAATATCCGCGCCCGGAACTGGTCACCGAAGTGTTACGTCCGCTGCGCAGCCAGGTTTCAGCCACCATTCCGGCGATGATGACCCTGCGCGAAATCCTCGACGGGATCATCATCTCCTACACCTCGTTTTGCCTCGAAGGTGACAAAAAAGCGCCTGGCGATAATTACCTGATTACCGGCTGGCACCTGACTGACCCTTGCGAGATCTGGCTCGAAGCGCTCAAACGCACCGGTCAGGGGCATCGCATCGATGTGCTGCCGATCCCGCCCGCTACCCTTGCGCCGGAGATCTTCCCGCAACGCAAATGGCTGCTGGTCAGTACCGGCAAACCGACTGCTGCGCGTCAAAGGCAGGTTGACCTTTGGCAGCAGCAGGTCACTTCCCTCGAGATTATCTCCCTCTAGAGTCATTGCCATCTCACTGAAAGTATTGCGCTAATAAAAATAGCACAGCCAAAACTTGGACAAAATATCATTATTGTATAAGTTTAATTATACGATAACTTCACGTTGTTCAGGTTTAGGGTGAGAGTCATGAGTGCAATGCCATCCGTTATCAATCGATTTATTGATTACTACGCCGAGCTGGATAACCAACCGCCCTCGGCGCTGGCGGGGCTTTACGACGCTCAGGCCGCGCTTATCGATCCCTTTGGTGAGCATCGCGGATTGTTTGCCATTCAACGTTACTTCACCCATCTGTTGACCAACGTCGAGCACTGCCGCTTTGTGATTGATGCCCCGGTTTGCGACGGACATCGTTTTGCCCTGACCTGGACGATGAACTGGTCGCATCCACGGATTGCCGGCGGTGAAACGCTGGCCCTGCCAGGATGCTCAATAGTGGATGTCGCTAACGACCGGGTCGTCCTCCAGCGCGATTACTACGATGCGGGCGAGATGATTTACGAACATCTGCCGCTGTTGGGGTGGGCGGTTCGCAGTGTCAAAAGGAGAGTGCGCTCATGATGACTGTCCTCATCACCGGCGCAAGCTCTGGCATTGGAGCCGGGCTCGCCAAATCCTGGGCTAATGACGGCTACCACGTCATTGCCTGTGGGCGAGACCCGGCCCGGCTTGAAGCCCTGCATCAATACAGCCCCAATATCTCGATTCGCCTGTTCGATATGACAGACAGGGAAGCCTGTCGCCAGGCGCTGGCAGACTGTTCCCCCAGCCTGGTCATCCTCTGTGCCGGCACCTGCGAATATCTTGAGAATGGCGTGGTCGACGCCGCGCTGGTGGAGCGGGTGATGACCACAAATTTCCTCGGGCCGGTGAACTGCCTGGCGGTGCTTGGGCCGCAGCTGGTATCGGGCAACCGCGTAGTGCTGGTCAGTTCGATGGCGCACTGGCTGCACTTTCCGCGGGCGGAAGCGTATGGCGCATCGAAAGCCGCATTGACCTGGTTTGCCGAAAGTCTGCGTCTGGACTGGGAAGCGAAAGGGATTGCCGTCACGGTGGTGTCGCCGGGCTTTGTCGATACCCCGCTGACCCGTAAAAATGATTTTGCGATGCCGGGTCAGGTGGGCGTTGAACAGGCTGTGGCCGCTATCCGACGCGGGCTGGCGAAAGGGAAAAACCATATCGCCTTTCCGACAGGGTTCAGTCTTATCCTGCGCCTGCTGGCCGGGCTTCCGGCATTTATACAGCGTGCATTACTGCGCCGGATGGTGCGCTCATGAAAATCGCCATTATCGGCAGCGGCATCGCCGGGCTGACCTGCGCCTGGCGGCTGGCAGGGCATCATCAGGTCACCTTATTCGAAGCCGAATCTACCGCAGGCGGACATACCGCCACGGTGGATGTCATAACCCCTCAGGGCACTTATGCCATTGATACCGGGTTTATCGTTTACAACGACCGCACCTATCCGCGTTTCATGGGGCTGCTGAGCGAGCTGGGCATTAGCGGGCAAAAAACGCAGATGAGTTTCTCGGTGCATAATCCGCAAAGTGGCCTGGAGTATAACGGTCATACCCTGACCTCGCTGTTCGCGCAGCGTCGCAATCTGGTGAATCCGTCATTCTGGGGGCTACTGAAAGAGGTCGGGCGCTTCAACCGCCTGGCAAAACAGGCCCTGAACGACGCCGATGCTAACGACACGCTGCAAACCTTCCTCGAGCAGCACCGCTTTAGCCCCTTTTTCGCACGTCATTATATTCTGCCGATGGGGGCCGCTATCTGGTCATCGTCGCTCCAGGAGATGCGCCGTTTTCCGCTGCCGCTGTTTTTGCGCTTCTTTGAGCATCACGGTCTGTTGGATATCACTCATCGCCCGCAGTGGTACGTTGTGCCCGGTGGTTCGCGGGAATATATCCGCGCGATGCTGGCGAAGCTGGGCGATCGTCTCAGCCTGCATCTCAACGCCCCGGTGCAGCAGGTGATTCGCTTCGACGGTGGGGTGAAAATCGAGCTTGAAAACGCAAGCCATACCTTCGACCAGGTTATTTTTGCCTGCCACTCCGCGCAGGCATTAGCCATGCTGGCCGACCCCACGCAAGCCGAAACGGAAGTGCTCGGGGACATTGGCTGGCAGCGCAACGAAGTGGTGTTACACAGCGACCCGCGCTGGCTGCCGGTGCGCCAGCGCGCCTGGGCGAGCTGGAACTATCGTCTGAGCGACCAGGATCAGGCCAGCGCCTGCGTCACCTACAACATGAATATTTTGCAAGGGTTACCCGAGGGGAGCCCGTTGTTCTGCGTCACGTTGAACCCGGATACCCCGGTCGACGCGCGCTACGTCTGGAAGCGCTTCGTGTATCAACATCCGCTCTTTAACCCCAAAAGCTGGCGCGCGCAGGCCCGTCGGCAAGAAATAAACGGCCATCAGCGGAGCTGGTTTTGCGGTGCCTACTGGTACAACGGTTTTCATGAGGATGGGGTGCGCAGCGCACTGGATTTGGTGCATGGGATTGCCGCCGGAGAGGGCAAATAAGATGAACAGCTGCCTGTATCAGGGCGTGCTACGCCATCGTCGCCTCCAGCCGACACCCCATCAGTTTCGCTACAGCCTGTTTATGGCCGGGCTCGACCTGGATGAGCTGGATATGCTGCCGTCCGTGGGCATCCGCCGCAACCGCTTTGCCGCTGCCGCCTTCCACGATGCGGATTATCCGCTGGGCACGCCGCTGAAAGCGAACGTCCTCGACCGGCTGCACTCGCTGACCGGCGAGCGTCCGGTGGGGCAGGTGATGCTCCTGACCCAGCTGCGGTATTTCGGCTTCCACTTCAATCCGGTCAACTTTTATTACTGTTATGACCAGGCCAACACCCTGCGCTGGGTGCTGGCCGAGGTACGCAACACTCCATGGAACGAACGCCATTACTATGCCATCGATGGCCAGACCCCAGGGCCGATGGAAAAAGCGTTTCACGTTTCGCCTTTTAACCCAATGGACATGGTGTATCACTGGCGATTCAACCCGCCCGGCAAAACGCTGCATATGCATATCGAAAACCATCAGGCGGCGAAAGTGTTTGATGCCACGCTGTTGCTGCACCGCGAGCCCCTGACGCGCAAGAATCTGTCATCGCTGTTGCGTTGTCTGCCGCTGATGACGTTGAAAACCCTGTTTGCTATCTACTGGCAGGCGCTACGGCTGTGGCTCAAACGCGTGCCGATCCATAACCACCCCGTTAGCAGGAGTGACCGCTCATGACCGATCCCGTCTTTGCGCTTGAGCGCGATATCCCGCGCAACGTCCGTGTCGCACGCTGGTTGTTGTTCCGCCTGCTGCGCGGGATCCGGCACGGCTCGCTCACCGTTTATGAAGGAACGCAGGCAACGCATTTTGGCGATGCGTCCGCAAGCCTGCGTGCCGACGTGCAGATCCTGACGCCGGGTGTTTACTGGCGAGTGCTGACCGGCGGGAGTCTTGCTGCGGCAGACGCCTGGGTAGACGGCCAGTGGGAAACTCATCAACTCACTGCGCTGTTGCAGATCCTGGCGTTGAATGGCCGGGTGCTGGGGCGGCTGGAAAGCGGCTTCCGCCTGCTGGGCAAACCCGTCGAGCGACTCCGGCACTGGACCCGGCGTAACTCTCGTGACCAGGCGCGGGAAAATATCGCTGCGCATTATGACCTCGGGAACGCGTTTTACTCGCACTTCCTTGATGAAGACCTGCTGTACTCCAGTGCGTTGTTTACCGCCGACGAGCAGGCGCTAAACCAGGCTCAGCAGGCAAAGATGGCGCGTCTGTGTGAGCAATTGGCACTGACGGCGGACGATCATCTGCTGGAAATCGGCACCGGATGGGGTGCGATGGCGGAATATGCCGCCCGCCACTACGGCTGTCGTGTCACCACCACCACGCTGTCGCAGGAGCAGTACACCTGGGCCACAGCGCGGATTGCCCGCGCAGGGTTACAGGATAAGGTGCAGGTGCTGCTGTGCGACTACCGCGATCTGACTGGCGTCTTCGACAAGCTGGTGTCGGTCGAGATGATTGAAGCGGTGGGGCAACGCTACCTGCCGAGGTTCTTCCGCACCTGCCAGGCCCGGCTGCGTCCCGGAGGCAGGATGGCGATTCAGGCGATTACCATTCAGGATCAACGCTACCGGGACTACAGCAAAAGCGTCGATTTTATCCAGCGTTATATCTTTCCCGGTGGCTTTTTACCGAGCATCACCGCGATGAGCGAGCTGATGACCCGCCATACCGACTTTGTGGTACGTAATCTGTTCGATATGGGGCCCGATTATGCCCGCACCCTGGCACACTGGCGGCAACGTTTTGTTCAGGCCTGGCAGGAGATTGAACAACTGGGCTTTGATGACCGCTTCCGTCGCATGTGGCTGTACTACTTTGGCTATTGTGAAGCTGGGTTCAATGCCCGGACCATAAGCGTGGTGCAGCTTACGGCGGAGCGGGTATGAAACACTATGTGCAGGTTTTTTTGCTGGCGGTGGCGTTCGATTTTTATTGGGCGCTGGTGGTGCTGTTTCGTGAGCGTGGCCTGTTTCTGTGGCTCGGTGTTGCGATCCTGGCGTACCTCATGCTGTCGCCTGCACACCGAGTTTATGCCCTGCTGTTGGCAGTCGCAGGCTGTGCGCTGGATGCCTTCTGGGCGCAGACAAAGCTTATCGATTTTACCGGCGGCTCCTTGTTACCGCTGTGGATGGTGGCGCTGTGGCTAATGTTTGCCACCGTCTGGACCGCGCTCAGCCGCACCTCCACGCTGCCGGGGTGGATCCTCGCGCTGCTGGCAACCTGCGGTGGCCCGGTGGCGTATGTGTTGGGTGAACGTCTGGGGGCAATCGTTTTTTTGCAACCGACCTTTATTGTCGTCAGTTGGATGGTGCCGGGCTGGCTGGTACTGATGCTATTTTTCCATATTTTGATGGGGAAACGACAATGAGAATCGCGCTACTGATGCTGCTGTGGCTGGTGGTTATCCCTCAGAACAGCCATGCCGCCGACTGGTTACGCTGGCGCAAAGTGGGCGATGCGACGCTGACGTGGGGGCCGTTTACCGTCTACACGTCTCAGCTGCGAACGCCCGCTGGGCACTATGACGGCCCTACGCAGGATCAGGCGCTGATCATTACTTACCAGCGTGATATCGACCGGGAGGAACTGGTCGATGCCACCCGCGAGCAGTGGCAGGCGCTGGGCATTCTTAAACAGGAACCGCAGAGTGACGCCTGGCTGAACATGCTGCAATCCCTCTGGCCCGACGTGACACCGGGGGCGCAGCTGGCCTTTGTCCTTACCGGTCAACAAGGCCAGTTCTGGTATCGCGCATCGGCGGCGCAAAAAACCTTTACTCCTTTGGGGGCGCGCCAGTCAGCAGGCTTCAGCCAACGCTTCCTGGCGATTTGGCTCGATCCCCGCACCCAATATCCTGAACTGCGTCAGCAGTTGATCGGAGGTGACAAATGATACGCATCCTGACACTGGGTCTGGCGCTGATAATGATGCTGGCAGGCTGTAGCACTGACGTCAGCGAATACCGCCCTCAACAGCCGCCGCTGGATATCTTCCGTTATTTCCAGGGCAACACCGAAGCGTGGGGCATGGTGCAGGACCGCAGCGGCAAACAGCTGCGTCGTTTCCATGTCGAGATTACCGGTGATGTTAAAGGCGACACCCTGACGCTCAATGAACACTTTGTCTATGACGATGGCGAGAAGCAGCAACGGGTGTGGCACATCCGCCGCATTGGGGCCGACAGCTACGAAGGCACCGCAGGCGATATCGACGGTGTTGCCACCGGGCAGGCGGCGGGTAACGCCTTTAACTGGCGATACAGCATGAATGTGACCGCAAAAGGCAGCACCTGGCTGCTGCACTTCGATGACTGGATGTATCTGCAAGACGGCACCCATCTTTTTAATAAAACCGAGATGAAGAAATTCGGCGTGACCGTTGCAACCGTCACGCTGTTCTTCACCCGCAAAGCGCAGTAGAGAGAGGATAACGCCATGAACACTCAACCCGTGATTGGAATTAGCGGATGTTTAACCGGTTCGGCGGTACGATTTGACGGCGGCCATAAACGAATGGGCTTTGTGATGGATGGCCTGGCGCAATGGGTCACCTTTAAGCCCATCTGTCCGGAGATGGCGATGGGCCTGCCTGTTCCTCGTCCGGCTCTGCGACTGGTACAAACTACAGCCGGGGATATCCGTATGCGCTTTAGCCATGCCCCACACGACGACGTGACGGAGAAAATGACGAAATTCACTGACGATTATCTGCCACGCCTGGGTGAACTGGCGGGCTTTATCGTCTGCGCCAAATCCCCGAGCTGCGGGATGGAGCGCGTGCGGTTGTACGATGAAAAAGGCAATCGTGGCCGCAAAGAAGGCGTGGGGGTCTTTACCCGGGCGCTACTGGAGAAATATCCGTGGCTCCCGGTGGAAGAAGATGGTCGCTTGCACGATCCGGTGCTGCGGGAAAACTTTGTCGAGCGGGTGTTTGCCCTTCATGAACTCAATACCCTGCGCGCCAACGGTCTTAGCCGCCATGCGCTGCTGGATTTCCATAGCCGCTATAAACTTCAACTACTGGCGCATCATCAGCCGGGCTACCGTGAGATTGGCCCCTTCGTCGCCTCGCTGCACGAGTGGCAAGACCTGGACGCATTCTTCGTGGTGTACCGTGAAAAACTGATGACGATCCTGAAAAAACCGGCCTCGCGCAAAAATCACACCAACGTGCTGATGCACATTCAGGGCTATTTCCGCGAACAGCTGAATACGCGTCAGCGCGGCGAACTGCGCGAGGTGATCCTCGGCTACCGTGAAGGACAATTGCCGATCCTGGCTCCGCTGACCTTGCTAAAACATTATCTGGCTGAATACCCGGACCGTTATCTGCAAACGCAAAATTACTTTGCCCCGTATCCGGAAAACTTAGGTCTGAGGTTAATGGTGAACTGAGTAATCGAGGTTATTCATCGACCATCCACATGTCGGCTTCCTCGAACATTTCCTGCACAGCACGACTGATCTGTTCTTTTTCGTGTTTAGTGGCATCGGTGTTGATCGCGGGCAGGGTCATCATCGGCTTCACTCGCACCTCGGCTTCCGGGAAAATGTGATGAACGCGGCGGGTGAGTTCATTGAGGATTTTCTCTCTTGCTGCGGGTAAACCTTCCACATTGCGTTTGTCATAGATGAGTTCGACGAACATGACTGCTTCCTTTGTACGGATTAGGCGTGCAGTTTTATACTGTATGAATACTCAGTGTCAAGCGGGGCCTGCAGAGGATGAGCACGGGTATGTTCTGATAACGAGTCTGCGGGCGTCCGGTAGCATTAATGTCTTAGAGGAAATAAACCGGGGATGGCAGAATCTTGAGTACTTTCGTAACGACAATAAGTTAACCACATGAAAAAAAATGCATTCATCGCAATCAGTTTTCTGTTTCTTGCCAGTCAGTCCAGTTTTGCAGGCACCAAGACCTTAGTGGAGTATGGCGTGGTTCAGCGGAGCCAGGTAATGGCCGAGACCAATGGGCAATATCATCCTCTGCGCACCGTGGCGGCAGGGGCGTTAGGCGGCGTAATTGGCCACCAGTTTGGTAACGGGAAAGGCAAAACGGCGATGACCGTTGCGGGAGCTGCCGCCGGGGCGGGTGCTTCTCGCTATCATCAGAGCACTCAGCAGGCACCGCATAAAGTCGATTTACTGATCAAAACCAATTCCGGCGCGACCATCGATGTGGTGCAAAATTACGACGGTAGCCTCGTCTTTAACCCAGGCGATAAGGTGCGGATCCTGACCAGGGGCTCGGACACCACCGTCGATAAATCGCTGTAATGATAGCGGGCAGGACACAACAAAAACGGGAACCGTAAGGGTTCCCGTTTTTTTTCGCTCGCGACTTCATTGAACTCGAGGTTCTGGCCGCTGGCGTTGATATTACCTGGCAGAAAGCTGCGATGCGGAAAAGAGCGTCCCGCAATAGGGGCAAAGCAAAGGGCTATTTTTTTTGATTCTGGATGGACTGTGCATGGATTGTTTTGCACATTTCGGGCAAGAACACTCTGCGGGTTGGGAAGGGCGAAGTTGACGATTTTTACGTTCAGCCATGTGTATTCCTTTTATGTTGGCGCAAAACAATACCTCAATAGCCCCGGAAAAGCCCTCATTCATTTTTTTATTTTTAACATTGCGGATTTTTCCGGGCGCTGACAAATCTTTCTGAGATACCCCTTGCGTTAAAAAGTTAATCATGCGTTAATGGCTCATCGGTTTGAACATACACGTTATCTGAAACAGTTCTCTTAAGTCGTTCTCATCATTTTCTCTCCTTGATGTCTCTTCTTCAGTTTTCTCAGCTTCCAGCATCGTTTCTTAGCATTAACAGTTTATTCAGACCAAAATGGCCTGCGGGCGAAATAAAAATAAAAGGTAAAATGATATGTCTAATCAAATGACTGGTTTAGTAAAGTGGTTTAACGCTGAAAAAGGTTTCGGCTTTATCACCCCTAAAGACGGTAGCAAAGATGTCTTCGTACATTTCTCGGCTATCCAGAGCAATGATTTCCGTACTCTGTATGAAAATCAAGAAGTTGAATTCTCCGTTGAAGCAGGTCCTAAAGGTCCTTCCGCTGTCAACGTGGTACCACGCTGAGGGCTTGATTATTACTGATTCAATCCACTTCCGTTGCCCATGTTGCCACGGTTCACAATATCGGACTTCATCGTTCGATGTGACTGAGAAAAATCCGTTTGGCGCAAAATGCATATTTTGTAAATCGGCAATGACGACGTTCGATAATGTATTCACCTGGCATCGACCTGCCTCTGTTTCTGCTGAAATCAGAAAGTAATCGCACCGTCGTTAACAGTTAAAATCTATTTTTGGAAAGGCGACGTCAGGTTGCCGCAGACAGAGAACGTGCTGCAGAAGATATTCTCAAAGCAGCGAAAAAGTATCTGTAAATCTGCTTCTCCAAATAACCGCCCCTCTGGGCGGTTTTTTTATGCCTGTAATTCGTCGCGAAATACGCAAAGAGCGCCACGGAAGGGCAGCCCGGCGTATTTTTTGTGCAAGAAAAGAACAGATACAAAATCGGCGTAAAAACAGATATCCGTCAGGTTATTTTAATGTTAAAAATGCGCCGGAAATCCCATCAGAGAAGTCTGTAATGCAGCTGGAACAATTGAAAACAAAAAACGGTAAACGCTTTATTCTGGCGGTGATAGTTATCTTTGCGGTTGCCTTGATGCTGGTCGGGCAGGCTACGTTTGGTGGGGTAGTGCAGGAATACGATTTACCGTACGACGCATGGTCAACGTCAATGTTTATCATGCAGGGTGCGATGGTAGTGGTTTACAGTACCGTCTTCACCTTACTGTGCTCAATCCCGTTAGGTTTTATTTTGCTGGAGCCAGGCCGCGATAAGTAAAGCGTTAGCGCGTCAGGTCGCCACCCCGACGCGCTGACGATATTTTTTATCGATATACATCGCGGCATCGGCGGCCTGAATAGCGCTCTCAGCGTCCATCTCTTGTGGGCACACGTCGATGGCACCAATGCTGGCACCTGGGTAGTGAATACTGTGGTTGCAAAGCTGATAGTGACCACAAATTTGACGACGCAGCAGCTCAATAAAAGGCTGTTTCTGGCCGCTGGAACTGATTTCACAGGCCACCAGGAACTCATCTCCGCCGAGGCGACCGACGATATCGGTATCGCTCATCACTGACGTCAGCCGATGGCCGACCTGAATCAAGAAATCATCTCCCGCCTGATGCCCATGAATATCGTTAATCTCTTTAAAATCGTCGAGATCGATAAATGCCACCAGGACCCGGGTTTGATTGCGGCGCACGCGTTCAAACAGCGCATCAAGAAGTTCATACACCGCCCGTCGATTGGCCAGGCCCGTCAGCGCATCGGTATAGGAATGCGCGACCAAGGCCGCATTAGCCTCGCGCAGCTGCATCACTAAAGACTCTTTCTCGATATAACGCGCAATCAGGCTCGCAAACAGATGCAACACGTGTTCGCTGTTGAGGCTGTAACTGTGCGTATCGCGGCTGGCGGCGCAAAGGGTGCCATACAGTGAACCATCGGCAAGGTGTACCGGTGTGGTGAAGAAGGTATTAATGCCGAGAGACTGAGCGGCCTGGCATTCCTGCCAGCGGGTAGCCACGTCATTGCTGAAATAGTGCTGCTCTTCGACGGCGCGTTTGCACAGCGTGTCATCCCACGGCACGGAAAACCCTTCGGGGATCTGCATCTGGCTGCTGTTGCGGGCATAAACAATGTGCTGGAGGCGAGTGGCGTTGTCGATTTTAGTCAGATACGTCGATTCCATATGCGTAACCAGTTCCAGCATTTCGAGCAGCTGGCGCACCAGGCTTTCGAGCGTTTGTTCGGTGGCAAGGGTTTGTGAGACGCGGGCAAGAATAATATCTGACATGACCTGGAAGCTCCCGTGCAATAACGGCTACAACTGCACGCTATGCTGAAAATATCGACTATCTAACAATAGTAAAACATGAATACATCAAATTTTATACATCAAATGGGCGAGAAAAGCGGGATTTTGTTGCAAAAAAGCCCCGCCGGGGGAGGCGGGGCAAAACTCATTGATTATGGAATGATATGTTCTCGGGTAAGTTCGAGAACGCTCCTAATTTAAGTTGCAAAAGTGCAATTAAAATGAAGAAATAGTGAAGAATAAGGCATTTTAGCCCAATTAAAGGATGGAATATCAATGAAATACGTCGGATTATTACTCCCGTTGGTACTGGCGGGATGCACTGCGGCCAAACAACACGATGCGCCACCGCCACCAAACATGGGGATGGCCAATCCTGCGGCGGTCTACTGCCAGCAAAAGGGCGGGACGGAATTACCCGTGCAGAGCCCTCAGGGCGTGCGTACCGACTGCAAATTGCCGAACGGCGAAGTGATTGACGAGTGGACGCTGTACCGTCGCGATCATTCTCAGTCGTGACAGCGCGCTGCTCTCCAGGATACAATCAGAGTTAAGATAAATCTTAAAACTGGACAGTGTGAGAGCAGCATGTTTCAGCTTAAACCGGGCACTCTGGCGATGATCATCGCGGCCCGAACCCCTACAGGTCGTGCCAACATCGGCAAATCGGTTTCACTTTTTGCGCTGTGTCAGCCCGGGGAACGTATTCTCAATCCCGTGAACGGCGTGGTGACAGAGTTACCGCGTGAAGCGCAGCGCCCGCTGTGGCTGGTGACCGGGAATATTCAGTCGGTAGACGGTCAGGCCGGATTTGCGTTCGTACGCCCGGAACATCTGATGCCGCTTAATCCGGACATGCTGCCCGCTGATGAGCTTGAAAAGGTGATTGAGTAAATCACCCCACGCGGTTTATTGCTCTTGCTCTGCAATCCAGGTCAACAGCGCCGGGATCTGTTGATGTGAAAACACGGCGATACCGTGCTGGCGCAGAAGCGCTGCGGCAACGCCGTTACCGGCAATTTTTCGGCCACTAAAGCTTCCGTCATAAATTTCTGTACTGCCGCAGGTAGGACTGCCATCGGTCAACAGCGCGGCCCGGCAACCTGATTCCTGCGCTGCTTTCAACGCCAGCCAGGCTGCAAGCTGATAATGACCGGTAACATCGGCTCCGGTGCGTTCAAAAATTTGCGCCTGACCTGCGAGCACCTGTTCTCCCTGAGCGGCAATTATTTCTGCTGAGGGGCGTGGGGTGGGCAACCCGGCGGCGAGTTCCGGGCAGTGGATCACCAGTCGGTTTTCTTCCCGCAGACGCTGCAGCAGTTCTCCGAGCTGCGTCTTGGCGCTGGCGTTGTAACGTACCGGATGGCCCATCAGGCATGCGCTGACCAGGATTTTTGTTTTCATCTCAACTCCATTGGCTGTCTGCTTCAAGAGTAATACTTTCCCTCATCAGATGAAACGATCGCCACTTGCTCATTCTAGGGATTGTTCTGCATGCAAAATCCCGGTAGTCTGGTGTTCCTTATGTAGCCCGTAAACTGCACCGCATAAGGAATCCCCTCATGGAACACCCTTCGAACAAAACGACACTCCGAATTGCCCTCGTTGGCGACTTTAATGCCGACGTGATTGCCCATCAGGCGATCCCGCTGGCGATTGACGATGCTGCTGCCGTTCAGGAACTTACCGCCGACTACGACTGGCTTGCAACCGCCGATATCCGCAGTGGCGACGACCTGGTGGGTTATGACGCTATCTGGCTGGTGCCGGCCAGCCCGTACAAAAATGCTGAAGGGGCGTTGATCGCCATCCGCTACGCGCGTGAAAACAGCATCCCGTTCCTCGGCACCTGCGGTGGTTTCCAGCATGCGATAATCGAATATGCCCGTAACGTGCTGGGCTGGAGCGATGCCGCGCACGCCGAAACCGACACCGAAGGCCGGATGGTGATTGCGCCGCTGGCCTGTTCGCTGGTGGAAAAAACCGATGCCATTGAGCTGCGGGCCAATACGCTGACAGCCAAAGCCTACGGTCGGTTGAGCATTGAAGAGGGGTATCACTGTAACTACGGTATTTCACCGGAGTTTGCGGCTGAGCTTGAATCTGGTGCTCTGCGCGTGACCGGCTGGGATGATGAGGGCGAGATTCGGGCGGTAGAACTCATCACCCATCCGTTCTTTGTCGGCACGCTGTTCCAGCACGAACGCAATGCCCTGGAGGGCCGTCCTGCGCCATTGGTTCATGCGTTTTTACGCGCGGCTGCCAACTAAAAAAATGTCTTTTTTTCGGGCCTACGCTCGCGGTGTAGGCCCGGTAAACTCAGCGCGACCGGGCATTATTCCACTACCCACCGATCTCCCGGTCACGTCCGGCAAGCCCACCGAATACGGCCATCATCAGCGAAAGAATCGCCACCGCAATCAATGGAATATGCCAGTCGCCGCTGGCGTCATGAATTTTACCCATCAGCGGTGGACCACAGGCGGCCAGCAGATAACCCACGGATTGTGCCATCCCGGACAGGGCCGCAGCCTGATGCGCTGAACCTGCACGTAGACCGATAAACGTCAGTCCCAAAATCATCGTCGCCCCGCAGCCAAAGCCGAAAATCAGCGTCCACAATGTGGCCTGTTGCGGCAACAGCCAGAAGCCTGCGGCGCTGACGGCACACATCAGAGCCACCCCGACGGCAATACCGCGCTGGTCTTTCAGCTTATGCAGCACCAGCGGAATGAGCAGCCCCGGCACGGCGGTCGCCAGCTGTAATAAGCCGTGCAACGAACCCGCCTGCGCTTCGCTGTAGCCGTGGCTAATCAGAATGGCGGGCAGCCAACCGATGACCACGTAATACACCAAAGAGTTGATACCCAGGAACAGGGTCACCTGCCAGGCCAGCGCCGAACGCCAGATGCCCTTGTTGTGCAGACTGCGCGCCCCGGTGACGGTGCCAGGCGTATGGTTGCTCAGCTGCGGCAGCCAAACGATCAGACCGAGCAGCGGGAACACCATCAGCGCTAACAGCGCCCCATGCCATCCTGCACCGCTTATAGCAATCGGCACCACTAAGGCGGAACCCAGCGCGGCGGCAACGCCCATGGTCAGAGAATATGCCCCGGTCATGCGCGCCACATGGCCGGAAAAATCACGTTTAATCAGCCCCGGCAGCAGGACGTTACCCAGCGCAATGCCGCTGCCGATAATCGCGGTCCCGACGAACAACATCGCCGGAGAGGGCAGGGAACGGAGGCCAATCCCGATACACATCAACAGCAGCGCGGCCAGCAGGCTGCGCTCCATGCCAAAACGGCGCGCAATGCCCGCCGCCATTGGGGAGATCAAGCCAAACGCCAGCAGCGGCAGGGTGGTCAGCATTCCGGTCTGGGCGGTGGACAAGCCAAAGTCGGCGCGAATGCTGTCCAGCAGTGGGGCGGCACCGGTAAAAATCACCCGCAGTGAGGTGGCGATCAGTAATATCCCGGCAATCAACAGCAGGGTCTGTCGACGGGAGGTCATAGCAACTGTACTCATGGTGTTCTCGGTCATTCTCAGGAGCGCTTACAATAGCGGTTTTCCCCCAGCTTTAAATCAAGCTAAAATGACAAATAATCGCTCAAATCGGACAAAACAATGCTGTCAGGATTAGGGCTGGAAGGGTATGAGCCCGACAGCCAGCACGACGCCGCGGAAGCGTTCCGCATTCAGGTGGTCGAAGATGAACAATTCATTCCCGTGCATCAGCACCGTAAAGGCCAGCTGATTCTGGCCCTGCACGGGGCGATAACCTGCGAAGTGGAAAACGCGATGTGGATGGTGCCGCCGCAGTATGCGGTGTGGATCCCAGGCCAACTGCCGCACAGTAACCGTGCCACACCGGGGGCCAGACTCTGTTTTCTGTTTATTGAGCCTGGGGTGGCGGCGATGCCGGACCACTGCTGCACGCTGAAGATTTCGCCCCTGGTGCGGGAACTTATTCTGACGATGGCCACGCGCAATCAGGGCGAGAAACAGACCCCGGCGATGCAGCGGCTGATTCAGGTATTATTTGATGAGTTACCGCAGCAGCCACAGCAACAGCTGCAACTGCCGGTGTCAACGCATCCGAAAATTCGCACGATGGTGGAGACGATGGCCGCCGAACCGGCGGTCTGGCAAACGTTGGGGCAGTGGGCCCGCCACTTCGCGATGAGCGAGCGCAATCTGGCCCGACTGGTGGTGAAAGAGACCGGACTCAGCTTTCGCCGCTGGCGGCATCAGCTTCAGCTGATCCTGGCGCTACAGGGGCTTATTCGTGGGCAGACCGTCCAGCAGACCGCCCATGCGCTGGGCTACGATTCCACCACCGCCTTTATCACTATGTTTCGCAAAGGATTAGGGCAAACCCCAGGGCGTTATCTGAACGGGCTGTCTGACTAACCCTTGCCAATAAACAGCGACACGATCCCGGCGGCGATCAGCGGTCCCACCGGCACGCCGCGAAACAGCGCCACACCAAGAACCGTTCCGACTAACAGGCCCGCGACCATCTGCGGTTGGGTCCCCATCAGCTGTACGCCCCGGCCACCGAGCCATGAGACAAACACCCCCACCGCGATAGCGACCAGCGATTTCCAGTTAAAGAACGAATGCAGCAGCGTCGAGGCCGGCAGGGTGCCACTGGCTATCGGGGCCATCACACCAATGGTCAGCACGATAATACCAATGCTGAGACCCTGTTTTTCAATCCAGGGAAAGAAGGTACTGAGCGGGGTGACGCGCACGATAATCAGCACCAGAATCGAGACCGCGACGGTGGTGTTATGGCTGATAAAACCCAGCGCCGCCAGCCCGAGGAGAATCATCAGGGTAGAGTCAAACATGCAGGAATCCTTGCCAAAAAAAGTAAGCCTGCTTACTTTACGCATAAATACGTGAGTAAACAGGCTTTTGTAAAAAAAAGTCTTGTTTTTCGGGGGCTATAGTCAGTTCACGAGGATGTTAACCAACTCGCTGCCTGCACGGATGAAGACCGGAATGGTTTCCAGCGCTGCGTCGACAGTGATGCGCTCGCCCCCCTGATAACGCTCCCCGTTCAGAGCGATCCACTGGGTGCCCGCGGGTAGCCAGACTTCACGCTGGCGTTGCCCGGCGTGCATCACCGGGGCGACCAGTAAATCCTCGCCAAACAGATACTGATCTTCCGTCTCCCAGCTCTGCTGCTGTTGCGGATAATGCCAGAACAGCGGACGCATCAGCGGATCCCCATGCTGATGCGCGTTGTCATAAAGCGCATCAATGTATGGCCGCAGCTTTTCCCGCACGCTAAGCCAGTGCTGCATGATGTCGAAATTAGCCTCACCGTAGCTCCACAGCTCATTGGGCGAGCCGCTGTTACACTGCGGAATGCCGTCGCGATAGCGTTCAGGCGGTTGGATCTGCGGCTCACGATAGCCATGCATCCGTAGGACCGGACAGAATACCGCCCACTGGAACCAGCGGATCAACAGTTCATGGAAGGCGGGATCGTTGACGTTTCCGCCCTGGAAACCGCCAATGTCGGTGGTCCACCACGGAATACCGGCCAGACCCATGTTCAGTCCGGCGGCAATCTGATTGCGGAAAGCATGGAATGAGGAGTGTACGTCCCCGGACCAGGCCAGCACGCCGTAGCGCTGACTTCCCGCCCAGGAGCAGCGTACTAGGTTGACGATATCGCGCTCGCCGTTGGCCTGTAGGCCATCGTAAAACCCCTGAGCAAAGTCGCGTGGATAACGGTTGCCCACTTCCAGCACCGGCCCGGCGTGGTAGCGATAGTTATCAAAATCATAGGCCCGATACTCAGGCTCGGCTTCATCGAGCCAGAACAGCTTAATCCCCAAATCATAATAATTTTTCTTCACCGTCTCCCAGACAAACTGGCGCGCCTGCGGGTGTGTGGCGTCGAAGAAGGTGGTATTCCCCATAAAATCAAGATTCACCTGCACACCGCGCTCGCTGCTGACCAGCCAGCCTTTGGCCTTCATCTGCGGATATAAAGGGCTACGCGCTTCAACCGTGGGCCAGACTGACACCATCAGTTCAATCCCCATGGCGCTGAGTTCGTCGACCATCGCTTTAGGATCGGGCCAATCAATCGGGTCGAAACACCATGTACCCTGATTCGGCCAATGGAAGAAATCAATCACCATCACGGAAAGCGGCAGTTGGCGGCGACGGTATTCGCGAGCGACATCCAACACTTCCTGCTGGGTGCGATAGCGCAATTTACACTGCCATAAACCGCTGATAAAGGCGGGGGCGGGCGGCGGAGTCCCCGTCGCGTTGGCATACTGGCGAGTGATGTCGACGATGCTGTCGGCGGCGGTTATCCAGTAGTCCATCTCCCCGGTGACGCGTGCCCGCCACTCGGTTTGGTTTTTGGCAAAGCTCACTTCACCAATCGCCGGATTATTCCACAGCAGGCCGTAGCCAAGGCTCGACTGCATGAAAGGCACGCTGGCCTGGGAGTTACGCTGGGCCAGCTCAAGAGTACAGCCTTTCAGATCCAGCCACGGCTGTTGATACTGTCCCATGCCATAAAGCCGCTCCTCGGGGCGCGATTCAAAGCGCACGGTGAGCTGATACTTTCCGCCCGTCAGCGGCTTAAATTCGCGACCGTCGAGTTTTAAGGCACTGACATATTTATCCTGACTTTTTTCACTGGCCCCAATGCCCACGGTTGAGCGCTGTCGCCACATTTCTTCCAGCAGCAGTTCGCCGCGCTGATTATAAAAGGCCAGCTGTCCTTTCAGATTAAGCACCGCGGTAATATTGCCATTGCGCAGGGTCAGGCTTTCGGCGCTGGATGTTACCGCCGCAGCGCAAGATTCAGCGGGTAGCAGCGCATGAAGGCTTTCACTGAATTCGGGTGCGCAGGTCGCTCTGACGCGCAGGCTGTTTTTACCCCACGGCTCAATGCGCAGGATTTGGCGTTCGAAGCGCCACTCAATGCTACTGGAATGCGAAATGAGTTCACTCATGGCTTAACTGTCCTTTTACGAAATACTGTGTCTGGCGAGATTGATGGATTTCATGGTGCTGTCATCGAGTTTGTACCAGCGCAGGGTGGCGAATGCGCCCAGAGACAACAGTCCGGGAACGACGGTAAACAGGGCGATAATGCAGTACATCGCGGTAGAGGTTTGGGCGGCGGCATTCGGCACATAGCCGCTCAAGCCCAGGGTCCAGCCGACGATCGCCCCGCTGATCGCCATCCCCAATTTGAGCACTGCGAGGAAGGTCGAGAAGATAACGCCGTCCATGCGTTTGCCTTGCTTCCATTCGGCGTAGTCGGCGACATCTGCCATCATCACCCACATCAGGGTGGTCGTGGCCTGGTACAGGGTTGAAATCACAAACGTGAGCGGCACCAGGATGAACACCGATTTCGGCGCGAAGAACAGTGCAATGCTCATCACCCCGGCCAGCACGGCGCAATAGCCAAACATTTGCACTTTGCTGTAATTATGGGTGAGTCGTTTCGCCAGCGCGCTACCCGCGGCTTTACCCAGAATATGCGCCCCGAGCATCCACATAAAATAGCTGGCGCTGCCCAGATAATAGGTGACGAAATACATCATCGCCCCGAGACGAATAACCCCAAAACCAATGTTGGTTAATACCAGGACGGCCACCACGCGCCATTGATCGTTGCGCAATAAATCACGTAATTCAGCGAGGTAATTATTATGTGTAGCCGGAGCGTTAATCCGCTCACGGGTATTCGCGAAACAGACCCAGAACATAACCACTGCCACCGAGGCCATAATTCCCATTGCCCAGCGATAGCCGAGTAATTTATCTGCGCCGCCTAAATATTCCGCCAAAGGCATCATAAAGAATGTGGATAACGCCCCGCCGAGTGTCGCCAGGAAAAAGCGATACGATTGCAGAGAAATACGCGTGTCGTTATCCGGGGTAATAACGGCCCCCATTGAGCAGTAGGGAATATTAATCGCCGTATACATCAGCATCATGAAGGTGTAGCTCAGGGTGGCGAAAATCATTTTACCGTGCAAATCCAGCGATTCTGGCACCGCGTAGGTGAGCAGACAGCTGGCACCGAAAGGGAGAGCAAGCCACAGCATCCATGGCCGGAATTTTCCCCAACGCGATTTCGTTCTGTCGGCAAGATAGCCCATCGCCGGATCGATAATGGCGTCCGCGGTTCGCGCCAACAGAAACATGGTGCCGACGAAGGCAGCAGGTAGCCCAACCACATCGGTATAATAAAAAGTCAGAAAGATAATGACGTTATCCAGCCCTATATGGCTGGCCATATCGCCCAACCCATAAC
Source organism: Scandinavium lactucae (assembly GCF_033843265.1). Lineage (NCBI taxonomy): Bacteria > Pseudomonadati > Pseudomonadota > Gammaproteobacteria > Enterobacterales > Enterobacteriaceae > Scandinavium > Scandinavium lactucae. Next base: position 584,844 of record NZ_JAWXRD010000040.1, on the reverse strand, counting down.
TGATTTTTTCTTTGCGGGTTACCTTGTCAGTCATTGTATTCACCTTGCCAGTGTAAGGTTTATTTGAGGATGTTCTGACATTGATGGTTAACCAGCAGGGCAAAGTTAACAATTACGAGATCTGGCATCAGACTTATGGAAAATCCTTTTCGTGATACCGGTAACAAATTACGCTTTTATTATTGCGCAGGAGAAAAAACAGGCTGTCATGCCAGTGTCATTAATAGGGTGTAAAAAGAGAAAATCAGAATGGGAGGGTAATGATGCACGATCAACTGTTCGTCGAAACGCTGACTATCCTGCTTTCATTTTTATCAGTGGGGGGGATTCTGGTGGCGTCCGTCCTGTTTCTGGAAAGACACCCCTAGCGCCTGGTATTATTCAGTGTCTTGCGCGCGTCGAAAATCAACCAGTTCTGGCTGGGCAATCCGCAGGTAATCCTGAGTATCCATCACAATCGATTTTTCCAGTAATCCCGCGTTAAAGGCGATTTCATCAAAACGCTCAAATAGCAGCGGATCGGCGACCAGCTTCAGGGCCGGGTGAAAGCTGAACGGTGGGATCGCGCCAAACACACAGGCGGTGAGGGCATCCACTTCTGCCGGGCTTGCCAGCGAGGCTTTCAGACCGCCGAGATGCAACGCCAGGCGGGATAAATCGGCCTGCTGATCGGCGGCCAGGATCGCCAGCACGTGCTGTTTGACGCCGTTTCCTTTCACCTTGCACACCAGCGCCTTAGCACCTTGTCCGAGCGCCGTACCGCGCACCTCAGACACCGCTTCGCACTTGCCGATGGCTTCATGCTCCATCACCCGAAAACGCGCCTGCTGAGTATTCAGCACGGCCAGCAAATGCTGGTGAACGTCGCGGGAGGCTATTTCAGACGACGTTAAATCAGACATAGTGACTCCATCAAAAGAACCGAACGGTCAGAATAATCGCTCAGATGCGATGGGGCAAGCGCGGGGCAGGGATCGGGGAGACAGAAGAAAATCAGCCAGATAAATGCTATCTGGCTGATGAGGTTAGCTGGTGGTGGTGCCTTGTTTGTGGAACAGTTCCCGGAAGACCGGATAAATATCTTCCTGATCGCGGATATGCTGCATGGCAAAATTCTCAAACATCGCCTGCAGATGTTCGTATTCACGCCACAGGGTTTGATGCGCCCGGCGGGTGATTTCGATATAGCTGTAGTAGCGCACCACCGGCAGAATTTTCTTCGCCAGAATTTCATGACACAGCGGTGAGTCATCGGCCCAGTTGTCACCATCCGACGCCTGCGCGGCATAAATATTCCACTGCGCGGGGTCGTAACGTTCTTTCACCACTTCATCCATCAGCTTCAGGGCGCTGGAGACAATGGTTCCGCCGGTTTCCTGTGAATAAAAGAACTCATGCTCGTCCACTTCTTTCGCCTGGGTGTGATGGCGGATATACACCACATCGACGTTTTTATAGGTCCGGCTGAGGAACAGATACAGCAGGATGTAAAAACGTTTCGCCATGTCCTTGGTCGCCTGATCCATCGAGCCTGAGACATCCATCAGACAGAACATGACTGCCTGGCTGGAGGGTTCCGGGCGTTTCTCGTAGTTCTTATAACGCAGGTCAAAAGTGTCGATAAACGGTACGCGTTCGATTTTCGCCCGCAGTTCGGCTATCTCCTTGCGCAGACGTTCCTCTTCCAGCAGTTGCACCGGCTCGCTTTTGGCGACGGTGTCGAGACTGGCTTCCAGTTCCCGTAATTCGCGACGTTTCCCGGCGGTCATCGCCGTGCGCCGCGCCAGTGAGTTCTGCAAAGAACGCACCACGCTAATGTTGGCCGGCACGCCGTTGGCGGTGTATCCGGCACGATGCGTTTTGTACTCCGTCAGTTGGCGGTGCTGATTTTTCTTCAGATTGGGCAGGGCCAAATCTTCAAACAGCAGATCCAGGTATTCATCTTTGGAAATCTGAAACACGAATTCGTCCTGGCCTTCGCCGTCCGGACTCGCCTGTCCCTGACCGCTCCCCCCGCCGCCGCCGCCACCCTGAGGGCGTTCGATACGGTCGTTTTGCACGAAGTGATCGTTACCAGGATGAACGCGATGGCGCAGGCCGCCGCGTCCCTGATGGAACATCGGTTCGCTGATATCGTCTGTCGGAATAGAAACCGACTCACCGCTGTCGATATCGGTCACCGATCGCTTGTTAATCGCTTCGGAGATCGACTGTTTTATCTGCGCCTTATAGCGGCGCAAAAAGCGCTGGCGGTTCACCGCACTTTTATTCTTACCGTTCAGGCGTCGGTCTATGAACCAGGTCATATTCCCTCCCGTACTGCATTTGCCAACCTTCTGCTGCGTAGGCCCGGCAGGCGATGCGCCGCCGGGCGACTTTCTACATTACGACGATTTACGTACGCGCAGATACCATTCGCACAGCAGGCGAACCTGTTTGCGGGTATAGCCTTTCTCCATCATACGATCGACAAAATCATCGTGTTTTTTCTGCTCGTCGGTTGACGTTTTGGCATTAAACGAAATCACCGGCAACAGCTCCTCGGTATTCGAGAACATTTTCTTCTCAATGACCGTGCGCAGTTTCTCGTAGCTGGTCCAGTTCGGGTTCCGTCCGCTGTAGTTTGCTCTGGCGCGCAGCACGAAGTTGACGATTTCGTTACGGAAGTCTTTCGGGTTGCTTATCCCGGCGGGCTTCTCAATTTTTTCCAGTTCCGCATTCAGCGATTCGCGGTCGAACAACTGACCGGTATCCGGGTCGCGGTATTCCTGGTCCTGGATCCAGAAGTCTGCGTAGGTGACATAACGGTCGAAAATGTTCTGTCCATATTCAGAATAGGATTCAAGATAGGCGGTCTGGATCTCTTTACCGATGAACTCGGCATATTTCGGGATCAGGTAGCCTTTGAGGAACTCGAGATAGCGTTCCGACTGCTCCTGCGGGAATTGCTCGCGTTCAATCTGCTGCTCCAGGACGTAGAACAGATGGACCGGGTTGGCCGCCACCTCTACGTGGTCAAAGTTGAACACCCGCGAGAGAATCTTGAATGCAAAGCGCGTCGACAGACCGTTCATCCCTTCATCCACGCCCGAATAGTCGCGATACTCCTGATAGGATTTCGCTTTCGGATCGGTGTCTTTCAGGCTTTCCCCGTCATACACGCGCATTTTCGAGTAGATGCTCGAGTTTTCTGGCTCTTTCAGACGCGACAGAATAGAGAATCGCGCCAGGGTTTCGAGCGTGCCCGGCGCACAGGGTGCATGGGTCAGTTCACTGTGGTTAAGCAGTTTTTCGTAAATTTTGATCTCTTCGGAGATCCGCAGGCAATAAGGCACTTTGACGATGTACACACGGTCAAGGAACGCCTCATTGTTCTTGTTATTACGGAAGGTCACCCACTCCGATTCATTGGAGTGCGCGAGAATAATCCCGTTGAACGGCAGGGCGGAGATCCCCTCAGTACCGTTGTAGTTACCTTCCTGGGTGGCGGTCAGCAGCGGATGCAGCACTTTAATCGGTGCTTTAAACATCTCGACGAATTCCATCAGACCCTGGTTCGCGCGGCACAGCGCCCCGGAGTAACCGTACGCATCTGGATCGTTCTGCGCGTGGTTTTCCAGTTTACGAATATCCACTTTACCGACCAGCGCCGAGATATCCTGGTTGTTCTCATCGCCCGGTTCTGTTTTCGCAATCGCAATCTGCGCCAGAATCGACGGCCACACTTTCACCACCCGGAACTTGGTGATATCACCGCCGAACTCATTCAACCGTTTTGCCGCCCATGGCGACATGATGGTGCCGAGGTAGCGGTTCGGGATGCCGTACTCTTTTTCCAGAAGCTGCGCATCTTCCTGCGGATTGAACAGGCACAGCGGGTGATCGTTGACCGGACTGCGCTCGCCGTTGGCGCTCAGCACATAAATCGGCACGCGTTGCATCAACGCTTTCAGACGTTCTGCCAGCGATGATTTACCGCCACCCACTGGGCCAAGTAAATAGAGGATCTGTTTCTTCTCTTCCAGTCCCTGGGCGGCATGTTTCAGGTACGACACTATCTGTTCGATAGCATCTTCCATGCCGTAAAACTCCTCAAACGCCGGGTAGCGTGCAACCACCCGATTCGAAAATAGACGGGACAGCCGTGGCTCATGGGCAGTATCCACCATTACTGGCTCACCAATGGCCATTAACAGACGCTCTGCCGCATTGGCATAGGCACTGCGATCTTGCTTACAGGTTGCAAGAAATTCCTGCAGTGTGAACTCTTCGTCCTTGGCAGCTTCATAACGCTGGCGATAGTGATCGAATATATTCATGGCATGCCGTCCTTTCGTTTTTTAGCACAGGATAAGAGCCGTTCGTATGAGTAATAGAGGCTCCCGGAAGAGGTAAACTGAACCGCGCTTGTCCAATCTCCAGCAACCCTTATGCCAGGTTGACGGGTCTGAAAACATAACGTGCCCCGCGATTACACCTTCTGAATTTAAGCGTAGATGGCATTTGGAAAACTTGCATGTTGGTAAAAGTCAATTTCAATGACATATCAATAACTCATCAAAAAATACCGCCACTTAAAGTGGAAGATATTTAATGCATTCACCGGACTGTCATCGGACTGCAAGCGGCGTGTCATCCGAAAGTGGCAATTTGAGCGATTAAATTTCGTAAGCAGAAGTAAAGAATTTGAGGTCAGCGGACCGGGCGGGTAAACTTCAGCCGCTTGTAATTTGAAAGGGATATGCAACGTGAAATTAATCAAACTATTAACAACGGGTCTGCTCTTCGCAACAGCATCGACCGTTGTGCAGGCTGCCGACAATAAATTGACGCTCGGCGCAGGCGTGGGGGTCGTTGGGCATCCGTACAAACAGTACAGCAGTGATGTGTACCCGTTCCCGGCCATTGATTTTGAAAGTGATAACTTCTGGTTCCATGGCATCGGCGCAGGGTACTACCTGTGGAACGATACTGCCGATAAGCTCTCCATCACCGCCTACTGGTCGCCGCTGTACTTTAAGCCAGGTGACAGCGACAACAATCAGCTGCGTAAGCTCGATCGTCGCCAGTCGACGATGATGGCCGGCCTGTCCTATATGCACTTCACCCAATACGGCTTCCTGCGCACCACGCTTGCCGGTGACACGCTTGATAAGAGCAACGGCATCGCTTGGGATATGGCGTGGCTGTACCGTTATAACGCCGGTAACCTGACCGTCACCCCGGGGATCGGTTTACAGTGGAACAGCGAGAACCAGAACGATTACTACTATGGTGTTTCCAAAAACGAGTCGAAGAAAAGTGGCCTGCGCAGCTACGATCCTAACGACGGCTGGAACCCGTATGTCGAGCTTTCTGTGAACTATAAGCTGAATGCAGACTGGAGCGTGTATGGGGTAGGGCGCTATACCCGCCTGTCGGACGAAGTGACCGACAGCCCGATGGTCGATAAAAACTGGACCGGGCTGTTGTCCACCGGTATAACCTACAGCTTCTGATAGCGCACTTTTTCAGTGCCTAAGATGCAATAAAACAGGGCGGAAACGCCCTGTTTTGCATTGTGTTGGTGCAGCGTGTTGGTGTCGGCAGCGATTAGCGTTTTGCGACGCGAATCGACTGAGACAGACGGGAAGGTTTTTCTTCCGACGCTTTCTGCGGTTGGGTCACACACGCGGTTTCGACGCAAACGAAGGTCTTATAACCGTCATCCGGCATGTCGCCCATGCTGACGGACAGTGCCGGGCCTGGATTCCAGCCCACCACGTTGCTGTGATGGCCGTGAATCACGTCGATGTTACGACCCAGTGCACCGTCGTGGATCACGCTGCAGGCTTCTGCATTCAGGTACACGCGGTCAGTACGGTCAGGGAAAGTCTGTACGCCATCGGACAACACACCTTCTTCCGCATTTTTGACTTTATCGATGTAACGATCGCCAACGTCACTCACTTTCACCGCGCTAATGTCGCCGACGTTGAAGTAGCTGTGCAGGGCGGAAGTGGTTTCAAAGTCGCCATGGGCTTCCAGCTCAATCTCGCAGGTTTTCCCCACTTTGAAACGGGCGTACAGCGTGAAGTCATGCGGCCACAGTTTCAGCGTTTCTTCATTGCTTTGCAGTTCAAACGTCAGCACCACGCCGTTGTCGTCTTCGTTATGTGCTTTTAGCGTCCACGGCAGATTACGCGCGAAGCCGTGAGCAGGTAGACCCTGCTGTGCCGCCGGGCCAAACCAAGGCCAGCAAATCGGCACGCCGCCGCGCAGCGCGACGCCGTTTTTGAACGGAGTGTTGTTGCTCAGCCACAGGACCTCGGCTTCTCCGGCCGGTTTCCAGGAGAGCAAATGTGCGCCCTGAAGAGCAAAAGAGGCTTTGGCCTGTGGGTGATCGACCACAACCAGTTCCAGGTCATCAAGCTGGCGGCGAGAAAGTACAGGGGTAAGTTGTTCAACTACCGGGAGAGCAAAAATTTTGTTAATCATGGTGCAATCCTAAAGGTTAGCCGTAAACGTAAAGCAATAAAAAAGGCGACCGAGGTCGCCTTTTTAGATCCGTTTTGAATCAGATTCTCATCTCAACTTATTTGGAGATGTGAGCAATCAGGTCCAGAACTTTGTTGGAGTAGCCAGTTTCGTTGTCGTACCAGGAAACCAGTTTCACGAAGTTGTCGTTCAGTGCGATACCAGCTTTAGCATCGAACACGGAAGTGCAAACTTCGCCGTTGAAGTCGGTAGAAACAACGTCGTCTTCGGTGTAACCCAGAACGCCTTTCATTGCGCCTTCAGAAGCCGCTTTGATTGCTTTCTTGATTTCTTCGTAAGACGCTGCTTTTTCCAGACGAACGGTCAGGTCAACAACGGATACGTTTGGAGTCGGAACGCGGAACGCCATACCAGTCAGTTTGCCATTCAGTTCTGGCAGTACTTTACCTACTGCTTTAGCAGCACCGGTAGAGGATGGGATGATGTTCTGTGCTGCGCCGCGGCCGCCGCGCCAGTCTTTGTGAGACGGGCCATCAACGGTTTTCTGAGTTGCGGTGGTCGCGTGAACAGTCGTCATCAGACCTTCGATGATGCCGAAGTTGTCGTTGATAACTTTTGCCAGCGGTGCCAGGCAGTTGGTGGTGCAAGATGCGTTAGAAACGATGTCCTGACCCTGGTATTTGTCAAAGTTAGCGCCTTTAACAAACATTGGGGTGTCATCTTTAGATGGGCCAGTCAGAACAACTTTCTTCGCGCCAGCGGTGATGTGCTTACGCGCGGTTTCGTCGGTCAGGAACAGACCAGTTGCTTCAGCAACAACGTCAACGCCTGCTTCGTTCCACTTCAGGTTAGCCGGGTCACGCTCAGCGGTAACACGGATTTTTTTACCGTTAACGATCAGATGACCGTCTTTCACTTCTACGGTGCCGTTAAAACGACCGTGAGTGGAGTCATACTTCAGCATGTATGCCATGTAGTCAGCGTCTAACAGATCGTTGATTGCAACGATCTCGATGTCAGAACGTTCCTGAGCAGCACGGAAAACAATGCGACCGATACGGCCAAAACCGTTGATACCTACTTTGATAGTCATATATTCCACCAGCTATTTGTTAGTGAATAAAAGGTTGCCTGTAAAATTACAAAAACCTTACGCAGCGTCAAGCGGAATCGTGTCAATCATTGCGACAAATCAATCCTATGCACAACCTTTGCGCGACTGACTGCCTCACTCATCCATTGGGCTCATTTCCATATGCGGCCTGCGGCGGGAATTTTAAAGGCCATAAGAGATAATAATGTGATGTGGGTCACAATTACCTGGCTGCCCTTTCGCAACGAATAAGTTTAGAACAAAAGTTCGCACTTCATTGTTAATGTTTTGTTAGAATCGTCGCAGAAGTGGTCCCTTTTACAGCGAGAAGTGAGCATATGGCCAATAAACCTTCCCCGGAAGAGCTGAAAGGCTCTTTGAGCGAAATGCAATTTTACGTGACCCAGAATCACGGTACTGAACCGCCGTTCACCGGCCGCCTGCTGCACAACAAGCGTGACGGCGTCTACCATTGTCTGGTGTGCGATGCGCCGCTGTTTACTGCCGAAAGCAAGTATGATTCAGGCTGCGGCTGGCCGAGCTTTTATGAGCCGGTGAACGACGCCGCGATCAAATACCTGAATGATTACTCTCACGGGATGCAGCGCACCGAAATTCGTTGCGGGAACTGTGACGCACATCTCGGCCATGTGTTCCCGGATGGTCCGCAGCCGACCGGAGAGCGTTATTGTGTGAACTCGGCGTCACTGAGCTTCACCGATGAGCAAAATGGTGACCAAACTAAAGGTTGAAGAAACGATTCAGCAAATTATTCCTGAGGAGCGGGCCTGAACGTGGAAATTGAGCAAATTATCGACGGTATGACAGAGGACGTTTATCAGCGTCTGGCCACCGCCGTAGAGCTGGGAAAATGGCCGGATGGCGTAGCGCTAACCCCAGAGCAAAAAGAGAACAGTCTGCAACTGGTGATGCTGTGGCAGGCGCGTTACAACACCGATGCGCAGCACATGACCATCGACACCCAAGGGCAGATGGTGATGAAAAGTAAACAGCAGCTGAAAGAGGATTTTGGCCTCGCGCCGAAGCCCATTGCGACGCTGAAAATGCAGTGAGTGGTTTGTTGCCCGGTAGCGCTTCGCTTCCCGGGACTACCGGGCTGGTTGTCGTCAGCCCGGTGGGTATCTCGTTAGTGTTTGATCCCCAGCGACGTTGCGAGCTGCTTCGCCAGCTGGTTATGCGAGTCTGCGCCATACTCCCAGAACATCGCCCCGCCCAGACCTTTCTCTTTGATGTACTGCGCCTTCAGGTCAACCGACCGTGGATTTTCATACGACAGCGCAAACAGCGGTTTGCCTTTCGCTGATTTCACCGACAGCCACGGCACCTTCGCCTCGTCGTCCCAGTGCTCGGTAAAGCGTTTCTGCGGATCGTTAATCAGTCTGGCGACGATGTCGTTGTACTTCACATAAGTATCTTTGGTCAGGTCGTAGCCCAGCGATTTGAACAACTCGACTTCCGGCGCGCCAAAGTAGGGTTGCGTCACCGGATTTTTCGCCGCATCGGGTTTCGCCCAGTCGATACCCGGCTCAACGCTGCGTTTTGGCACGCGGCCGTAGAAGCCAATCCCCAGATTCATCTGCTCAGGTTTCAGTCCTGCAGCGAGATAGTTGTTGACCACAAAATCCACGCTGTATTTGTCAGCGGCAGCTACCGTCGGCCAGTGGCGGGAGTCATACAGGTTGGAGTTGAAGTACTGCGTGCCGTAGGCCATATCGTAGGTCATCAGGTTGATGTAGTTCAGATACGGCGCGATGGCCTTCACGTCGACCCAGCTTTTCGGACTTTCCGCATTCGCGCCCAGCGCGACGGTAACTAATTTCTCTTTCGGCAGGGCTTCCCGCAGCTCTTTCAGCAACGCGGTGAAGTTGTCTTTATCCTGCGGCTGCTTATCGACCAGCCCCCAGGCACCGTTGACCGGATATTCCCAGTCGAGGTCGATGCCATCCAGAGCGTAGGTATTGACGATGTCATTCACGGAGTGGATAAATACCGCGCGGCTCTCCCGGCTGTCAGCTGCCCCGGAGAATCCTCGTGCTCCCCAACCACCGACCGACAGCAGCACTTTCAGCTGTGGGTTTTGTTTACGCAGTTCAGGGATTTTTTGCAGGTCGGCAATCACCTTCGGCGAGAGCCAAATCTGATGCAGTTTAGTGGCATCTTTTAACGCCTCGTTGGTTTCACCTGCTTCATCGTTGTAAATCAGGCCGAACGAGTAGTTCAGGTGGGTAATCTGGCGCACATCCAGCGTGTCGATATCCCCGCCAGGGCCCGCGGTCACATCGCCACCACCGTTGAAATAGCCGACGGACATCATATCCGCAGCAAAAACGTAGGGGGCGCAGAGCAGGGGTAAGGCTGCCAGAACAGGCATAAGTTTCATACAGTTTCCTCTTTGACTGATAAAAAAGTACGCACGCCACACAACGGCGTGGCGAAAAAACAGCCAGAAAAGAGTAGCATTGCCGCTTCGCTAAAACTGCGAGAAAGCTTCAAATTATTGTATTTGAGAGGAATTGCCCGGCGGGATGCCGGGCAGGGCGTCAGGCCTGGGTTTCTTGCCAGTCTGCGAAGGTGTAGAGCGTCGCGCCTTCGGCGGCCATTTCCATAAACGCCTGAACGCTGTCCTGTGGCGTGAGATTGACCCCACGACAGCCGTCGGTAATCACGTTCACTTCGTAACCCAGCGCTAACGCATCGAGCACCGTAAACTTCACGCAGTAATCGGTGGCTAACCCGAGCACGATAAGCTCGGTGACCTTCTCACCTTTCAGCCACGCGTCGAGTCCGGTTTTCTGCCGATGCCCGTTATCGAAAAAGGCGCTGTAGCTGTCGATGTTGACGGCTTCCCCTTTCGGAAACACCACGTCGATAAACTGCGTGTTCAGCATCGGGTGCAGCGCAGCCCCTTCGCTATTCTGCACGCAGTGATCGGGCCAAAAGGTCTGCGGCAGGCCATCGAGCGTACCTTGCGTATACGGCTCAAGGTCATGCTGGCTGGCAAAGCTGCCGTGATTGGCCGGATGCCAGTCCTGGCTGGCCACAATCGCGTCCCCGCGTACCAGACACCAGTGGATCATCGCATTTGCCACATCCACCGTGCTGTCGCCTTCCGGCACCGCCAGGGCACCCCCGGCACAAAAATCGTTCTGCAAATCGACCAGTAACAACGCGCGTCGGTTCATGATGGTTCCTTACTCGTCAGGCGTCAGTTCACCACGCAGGTTCTGCTGCATCGCGGTGCGCACCGCATCGACATCCAGACCCTGCGTTAACAGATAGTGTAGCTTGGTCAGCGTCGCTTCCACGGTCATATCAAACCCGCTCACCACGCCTGCATGGGCGAGGGCGTTACCAGTGGCATAGCCGCCCATATTCACTTTGCCGGACATGCACTGCGTCAGGTTGACCACCACGATGCCGCGGTGGCTGGCTTCTGCCAGTTCCTTGAGGAAATCACCGTTTTGCGGGGCGTTACCCACGCCGTAAGAGCGCAGGATCAGCGCTTTGACTGGCTGGCGTAAGAAGTTACGCACCACATCGGCAGAAATGCCAGGGTAAATGGTGACCACCCCAATTGGCTGCGGGGTAATGCGGTGGACGATAAGCTCGCCCATGCCGTGCGGCGCAGGGGGCGTACCTAGCCGACGAATGTGGATCCCGGCTTCCAGCAGGGGTTGCAGGTTCGGCGAGGCGAAGGCGTCAAAACCGTCGGCATGGGCTTTAGTGGTGCGATTCCCGCGATACAGGCGATTGTTGAAGAACAGCGTTACTTCGTTAATCGGGTAGTTTGCCGCCACGTACAACGAATTCAGCAGATTGATTTGTCCGTCGGAACGTAACTCCGCCAGCGGGATTTGTGACCCTGTCACAATGACCGGTTTGCCGAGATTTTCCAGCATGAAAGACAGTGCTGAGGCGGTGAACGCCATGGTATCCGTGCCGTGCAGGATAACGAAGCCGTCATACTCATCATAATGTGCCTGGATATCTTCGGCGATATGCTGCCAGTCTTCCGGCGTCATATCAGAAGAATCCATCAGTGGGGCATATTCGTGGATGGTGAAATCCGGCATTTCCGGGCGATGGAATTCAGGCATCAGCGCCAGCTGGCGTTGCAGATGGCCGGACACCGGAATGTAACCCTGTTCAGAGCGCTGCATCCCAATGGTCCCGCCGGTGTAGGCGACGTAGATTGATTTCTTTTGCATGATAAGTAACGGATTCAGAATGAAAAAATCCCCTCCAGTGGAGGGGATGTGTATTAGCGTATGTTAGCGCAGGTCAGGCAGAACGCATAACGGTTCTGCGGGTCATTGAAGGCCGCGAGCTTATCGCCTTCGGCTTTCACCGCTGTTGCCGCGGTAACCAGCGGGGCAGGCAGATAGGCCTGCAACGCTTCCGGCAGCGCAGCCCGAACCGAACCGGTCAGGCTGTCGACCACCGAGTTGAACAGCGTCGGCTCTTCCTGGTAATAATCGATGTGCCACTGCTTGAGCTTCGCCAGTTCGGCGGCTTTGGCGACGGCATCATCAAAATCACCGAGGCTATCGACCAGGCCGTTGGCTTTCGCGTCCTGACCGGTCCACACGTGGCCCTGAGCAATTTTATCTACCTGTTCCGGCGTGCTGTGACGTGACTGCGCCACCAGGGTGATAAAGCGCTTATAGCCGTTCTCAATGCTCAGTTGCATCATCTCCTTGACTTCCTGCGGCAGGGCTTTGGTCATCGAAATATCTGCCAGCGGAGAGGTCGCGACGCCATCGGTATGCACCCCGATAGAGCCCAGGCTGTCCTGCACGGTATTGATAACCCCAAAGATGCCAATCGAGCCGGTGAGGGTGCTGGCGTTCGCCACGATGTAATCCGCCGGGGTGGAAATCCAGTACCCGCCGGAGGCCGCCATGCCGCCCATCGACACCACTACCGGTTTCCCGGCCGCACGCGCCGCCGCCAGTTCAGAGCGGATCACCTCAGAGGCGCTGACGCTGCCGCCCGGACTGTTGACGCGCAGCACGATAGCTTTCACTTTCGGATCAAGACGCGCATCGCGGATCTGTGACGCGGTGGTGTCGCCGCCGACGTTGCCCGGCGTTTCCGGCCCATCAATGATTGCCCCGTCGGCGAAGATAACCGCCACGCTGGCCCCTTTATCAGAAGGCGTTTTCAGTGAGTAGTCGTAGTAGCTCACGGCACGATAATCGTTATCCGCTTTGCTCCAGCCAAACTGCTTGGTCAGTACTTTTTCAATTTCGGTGCTGGAGGCCAGCACGTCGACCAGTTTGTTATCCAGGGCATACTTCGCAGTATCGCCATCGACTTTACGCAAACCGTCGAGCACTCCTTGCGCACCCGGGAAAATCTGTTCCGGGGTTGTCTGGCGGTTGGCAGCCACGGTGTTCAGATAGTTCTGCCACAGTTCGCCAATCCAGCGGCTGTCCGCTTCACGTGCGGCAGGAGACATATCGTCCCGGATGAACGGTTCCACAGCAGACTTATAGGTGCCGACGCGGAACACGTGGGTCGTCACTTTCAGCTTATCGAGCAGGGATTTGTAGTACAGTCCGTTGGTGGCAAAGCCATGCAGATCCACTTCGCCCTGCGGCGAGAGGTAAATCTTGTTGGCGAAGCTGGCCAGATAGTACTGACCCTGGGTGTAACCGTCGCCAATGGCGTAAACCGGCTTGCCGCTGTCGCGGAATTCGCGCAGCGCTTTCCCGATGTACTGCATCGACGGTTGATCCGCCCCGGCAAAGTTTTTCAAATCAAGAACGATCCCGGTGATATTCCGGTCGTCTTTCGCCTGGCGAAGGGTTTGCACCACATCGAACAGCGAGTTTTCCTGCAAACGGTCAGAGCTTGCGCCTAACAGTTGGCGGCCAATGGCACCCACTTTACTGCTGGTCGAGGGCTTATCAACCACCACCCCGGTCAGGTCCATCAGCAATGCGCCGCGGCCCGAGCTTTCCGTGCTGCTGCTACTCAGCTGCATCCAGATGCCCACGCACACCAGCACCAACAGAATAAAGAACACGTTCAACACCAGCTCACGGATGAAGTTCAGTAAGCGCCACGTCCATTTAAAGAATCCGGCAATGAATCGCCAAAGGGTTCGCATGTTTTCTCCCTGCCTGAATGAATAGAGGTCCGCCCGCAAAGGCGCGACGTGTGGCTATCCTAAAGACACCGTCGCCGGTTGTCAGCAGGAATCGCCTCCGCCGCTGTAACAAAATCTGCTCTCATGTTAATTTTATGAAAACCCTATGTCAGGAGATCTCTCAATGGATGCACTCGAACTACTCGTTAATCGCCGTAGCGCTTCCCGTCTGGCCGAACCGGCACCGGAAGGCGAACAGCTGGAAAATATTTTGCGTGCGGGCCTGCGTGCGCCCGATCACGGCACCCTACAGCCGTGGCAGTTCTTTGTGATTGAAGGCGAAGGGCGCGACCGTTTCAGCCTGCTGCTGGAAAAAGGGGCTATTGCTGCCGGGCAGGATGAAAAAGCGATTGATAAAGCGCGTAATGCGCCATTCCGCGCACCGCTGATTATCGCAGTGGTGGCGAAATGTGAGACCGGGCACAAGGTGCCGGTGTGGGAGCAGGAAATGTCCGCCGGTTGTGCGGTGATGGCGATGCAGATGGCGGCGGTGGCGCAGGGCTTTAACGGCATCTGGCGTAGTGGGGCGTTGACCGACAGCCCGGTAGTGCGCGACGGCTTACAGTGCCGCGAACAGGATAAGATCGTCGGCTTCCTCTATCTGGGTACGCCACAGCTGAAAGCCTCGACGACGGTCTCAGTACCGGATACCACGCCCTTCGTGGTGCGTTTTTAAGTCATCCTAAACTGCCCGGCATGCCGGGCAGTCTCTGTTTTACTTCTGCGTTTTAGCAAACTCGTCTTTGGCTTTCTGCAACTGCTGCTGGAAGGCCGGGTTAGTATGCAGTGTGGCGACCACCGCCGAGCCGACAATACGCGCCGCATCGACATCGCTCTGCCAGTGATAACCACAAATAACCCGGCTTTGGCCCAGGTCATAGCCGCGTTTAAGGATCTCGTTCTGACGCGCCGGGTTCACTTCCGCCAGCACCAGCGCGGTTGCCCAGCCGATAGACGTATGGCCCGACGGATAAGACCCGTTTTTCGCCAGTTCATCCTGCTCTTTGGTATTACAGGTCGGCACGCCATAGAAGGCGAACGGACGCACGCGCATGTATTTCTGCTTCGCCGAACGGGTCGCCAGGTCTCCGGCATCCTCAATCATATTGGTCAGCAGCTTGTGCAGTTCCGGGCTGTCTTTGGCGGTGATCGGCGAGCCAAACGCGCCGGAGAAGGCGTTCGCCACGCCGCCGCTGCTCAGGTTGGCATCTTCCGCCGCCTGCTTGCCGCGCTCGGTGCTGCGCAACAGACGACCCTGCTCATACATCGCCTGATCGTTCAGGAAGGCAATGCTGCCCACTTCCGGTGGAGGCGGCAACAGAGCCAGGCTGTCGATGGCCTGGGCATTTTTCAGGAAATAGAGGTCAGGTTTAGTGGTGGCATCATTCCCTGAAGGTACCAGCGCAAAGGCATTAACGGAAAACAGGCTGGCAACGCAAAACGCAAGAATACTCTTTTTCATTGTGGTTCCTTTTTTATGTGAATCGTCCAAAGGTCTGGCTGTCACATTTCTGTCATAAATCAAGGCTGAAAAAGTTGCGTTAGCTCGCAAAACGGCAGATACATAAATCTTGTGAATGAATTAAATTTCACGCCGGATGTACGCCCAACCCCGTAATTGCGCGGATAGTGAGCAACAGTGCGCGAAATCAGACTGTCTGACTTACCAGCACCGTGTTTGGGCGCTAACATAGCAGGATTGCAATGACAGGAGATGTCCATGAGCGAGCAAGCCATTCGTTTGACGCAATACAGCCACGGAGCCGGTTGCGGTTGTAAAATTTCCCCCAAAGTGCTGGAGACCATTCTCCACAGCGAGCAGGCGAAGTTTGTCGACCCGAACCTGCTTGTCGGCAACGAAACCCGCGATGATGCGGCCGTATACGATTTGGGTAACGGCACGTCGGTCATCAGCACCACCGATTTCTTCATGCCGATCGTTGATAACCCGTTTGATTTCGGGCGCATCGCGGCGACCAACGCCATCAGCGACATCTTCGCGATGGGCGGGAAGCCGATCATGGCGATCGCTATTCTCGGCTGGCCGATCAACACCCTCGCACCGGAAATTGCCCGGGAAGTGATTGAGGGCGGGCGGTTTGCCTGCCAACAGGCGGGTATTGCGCTGGCGGGCGGGCATTCAATTGATGCCCCGGAACCGATCTTTGGCCTGGCGGTCACCGGCGTAGTGCCGACCGAGCGCGTAAAGAAAAACAGCACCGCCCAGGCGGGCTGCAAGCTGTATCTCACCAAGCCGCTGGGCATTGGCGTACTGACCACCGCGGAGAAAAAATCGCTGCTGAAGCCAGAACATCAGGGGCTGGCGACGGAAGTGATGTGTCAGATGAATATCGCGGGCGCGGCGTTTGCCAATATCGACGGCATCAAAGCCATGACCGACGTGACCGGTTTTGGCCTGCTCGGGCATCTGAGCGAAATGTGCCAGGGCGCGGGCGTGCAGGCGCAAATCCGGTTTGCCGACGTGCCAAAACTGCCGGGCGTGGAAGAGTACATTGCTCAGGGCGCGGTGCCGGGCGGTACGAGCCGTAACTTTGCCAGCTATGGTCATCTGATGGGTGACATGCCGGAAGCGTGGCGCAACCTGCTGTGCGACCCGCAAACCTCTGGCGGTCTGCTGCTGGCGGTGTTACCGGAAGCGGAAAACGAAACCAAAGCCACGGCGGCGGAGTATGGCATCACCCTGACGGCGATTGGTGAACTGGTTACCGCCCGGGGCGGGCGTCCGATGATTGAGATTCGCTAACCGCATGCGCTTGTTTATCGCGGAAAAACCGAGCCTGGCCCGTGCCATCGCCGATGTGCTGCCCAAGCCGCACCGTCGCGGCGATGGCTACATTGAATGTGGTAACGGTCAGGTGGTGACCTGGTGTATCGGCCACTTACTGGAACAGGCGCAGCCGGATGTCTACGACAGCCGCTATGCGCGCTGGAACCTGATGGATCTGCCGATTGTGCCAGAAAAATGGAAGCTGCAACCGCGACCCTCGGTGACCAAACAGTTAAACGCGATCAAGCGCCTGTTGAAAGAGGCCACCGAAGTGATCCACGCCGGTGACCCGGACAGGGAAGGCCAACTGTTGGTGGATGAGGTGCTGGATTACCTCGACATGCCCGCGGAAAAACGCCGGGAGGTTCAGCGCTGTCTGATTAACGATCTGAATCCGTCGGCGGTCGAGCGGGCGATTTCTCGCCTGCGCTCTAACAATGAGTTTATCCCGCTGTGCGTATCGGCGTTGGCCCGTGCCCGTGCCGACTGGCTGTACGGCATCAACATGACCCGCGCCTACACCTTACTGGGGCGAAACGCGGGCTATCAGGGCGTGCTCTCCGTTGGCCGGGTGCAAACCCCGGTGCTTGGGCTGGTGGTGCGTCGTGATGAAGAAATTGAAAACTTTGTCGCCAAAGATTTCTTCGATGTGAAGGCGCATATCGTCACCCCTGCGGATGAACGTTTTACCGCGACCTGGCAGCCGAGCGAGGCCTGCGAACCTTATCAGGACGAAGAAGGGCGGTTGTTGCACAGGCCGCTGGCCGATCACGTCGTGGCGCGGATTGCCGGACAACCGGCGGTGGTCACGGCCTATAACGATAAACGGGATTCCGAACCGGCTCCGCTGCCGTTTTCGCTATCCGCATTGCAGATTGAGGCCGCCAAACGCTTCGGGTTTAGCGCGCAGAACGTGCTCGATATCTGCCAGAAGCTGTACGAAACCCACAAGCTGATTACCTATCCGCGTTCCGATAGCCGCTATCTACCAGAAGAGCATTTTGCTGGTCGTCATGCGGTGCTGAATGCGATTAGCGTTCATGCCTCTGGCCTGCTGCCGCAGCCGGTGGTTGACCCGGACATTCGTAACCGCTGCTGGGATGATAAAAAGGTCGATGCGCACCACGCCATCATCCCGACCGCGCGCAGTTCCTCGGTCAACATGACCGACAATGAAGCCAAGGTGTACGAGCTGGTTGCCCGTCAATATCTGATGCAGTTCTGCCCGGATGCGGTGTTCCGCAAGTGTCAGATTGACTTGGATATTGCCAACGGCAAGTTCGTTGCCAAAGCGCGGTTCCTCGCGGAAGCGGGCTGGCGTACGCTGCTGGGCAACAAAGAGCGCGACGAAGAGAACGACGGCACGCCGCTGCCGGTGGTGGCGAAAGAGGATCAACTGCTGTGCGAAAAAGGCGAAGTGGTTGAACGCCAAACCCAGCCGCCGCGACATTTCACCGATGCCACGCTGCTGTCGGCGATGACCGGTATCGCGCGTTTCGTGCAGGACAAAGATCTGAAGAAAATCCTCCGTGCGACGGATGGGTTAGGCACCGAAGCCACGCGCGCGGGGATTATCGAACTGCTGTTCAAGCGCGGGTTCCTGACCAAGAAAGGGCGCTATATTCACTCGTCCGAAGCGGGACGGGCGCTGATCCACTCCCTGCCGGAAATGGCCGGGCGACCGGATATGACCGCGCACTGGGAGTCAGTGCTAACCCAAATCAGCGAGAAGCAGTGCCGCTATCAGGACTTCATGCAGCCGCTGGTTGGCACGCTGTTCGATCTCATTCAGCAGGCGCGAAGCACCCCGGTGAAGCAGTTCCGGGGGCTGGTCGCACCGGGTGGCGAACAACAGAAGAAGAAAACCTTCAGCAAGGCGCGGAAAAAGAAAACCGAAGCGTCATAACTTTGCCCGACGGCACTGCGTTTGTCAGGTCTACAGGTTTTGTCGGCCTGACAACCCCCGTAGGCCCGCGCATGCGTCAGCGCCGCCGGGCAATCAACACGCTAAAACCTTAAATCACACCCTGCGCCAGCATCGCGTCAGCGACTTTGACGAACCCGGCGATATTTGCCCCGCGTACGTAATGGGTATGTTTATCTTCCCCACCGTACTCCACGCACGCCTGATGAATATCAAGCATGATGTGATGCAGACGGGCATCGACTTTCTCCGCTTTCCAGCCCATCCGTGCGGCGTTCTGCGCCATTTCCAGCCCGGAGGTGGCCACGCCGCCCGCATTTGCGGCCTTGCCTGGGGCAAACAGTACGCCCGCCTCAAGGAACAGATCGGTGGCGGCGATGGTGGTCGGCATATTGGCCCCTTCGGCAACGGCCTTCACGCCGTTGCCGATCAGCGTCCGTGCTGCCTCGACGTCCAGTTCGTTTTGCGTTGCGCACGGCAGGGCGATATCCACCGGCACCGCCCACGGCTGCTGGCCTTCAAGGTATTGCAGGCCAAATTCGCGGGCGTAATCGGCGACCCGGCCATCACGGCTGGCTTTAATCGCTTCCAGACGGGCTAATTTCTCAGGCGTAAACCCGGCTTCGTCCACCACGGTGCCGCTGGAATCCGAGGCGGTAATCACCCGCGCACCCAGCGCCATCGCTTTCTCAATCGCATACTGCGCCACGTTGCCGGAGCCAGAGACCGCCACGCGCATCCCTTCGAAGCCCAGACCGTGGCGCTTGAGCATCGCGTCGGTGAAGTAAATCAGTCCGTAGCCGGTGGCTTCCGGACGGATCAGGCTTCCACCGAACGACAGCCCTTTGCCGGTAAACACGCAGGCGGTGTTATTGGAGAGCTTTTTCATCATCCCGGCCATAAAGCCGACTTCACGCGCACCAACGCCGATATCACCGGCGGGCACGTCGGTATCGGCCCCGAGATGGCGATACAGTTCGCTCATCAGTGCCTGGCAGAAACGCATCACTTCGCCTTCGCTTTTGCCTTTCGGATCGAAATCACTGCCGCCTTTGCCGCCGCCCATTGGCAGGGTGGTGAGGGCATTTTTGAAGGTTTGTTCAAAGCCGAGGAACTTAAGGATCGACAGATTCACCGACGGATGAAAACGCATTCCACCTTTGAAGGGCCCAATCGCCGAGTTGAATTGCACCCGCCACGCGCGATTGACCTGCACCTGGTTGCGGTCATCGACCCAGGTGACGCGGAACTGAATCACGCGTTCGGGTTCAACCAGCCGCTCGAGCAGCGCCATCTGGCGATAGCGTGGATTGTCATCGAGGAAGGGCCACAGGGTGGACATCACCTCGCGCACCGCCTGCGCAAATTCCGGTTGGTTGGGATCGCGCTGCTGCACGCGGGTCAGAAACGTTTCCAGAGATTCCATTACGATAAGTTCCTCTTATAGTGATAACGGTATGATGTTGGTGTGTTTATTTTTTGCGGTTCGCTTTCTTTCGACTATCTCCGCTGAGGCCGTGGCAGGCAAGAAAAAATCGTCGTCGTGAGGGAAAACTTATAATCAGCGGTCTGTCATAACCAAACGCGATGACCATGAAAATTTAAGAAAACGGCGTCAGTGTCGATATAGTTATTAGAAGAGTTTTTAAAAAAGGAATGACGATGAAACGCGTGTTAATGACAGGATTATTGCTGCTGGCCGCATCTGGCGGGCAGGCGGCGCAGCGCTTTGGGCCGGACGTCGAGGTCAATGTGCCAGCGGAAGTGTTCAGCAGCGGCGGCCAGCGAGCGCAGCCCTGTTCCCAGTGCTGCATTTATCAGGACCAGAATTACAGCGAAGGGGCGGTGGTGAAAGCTGACGGCATTCTGTTGCAGTGCCAGCGCGATGAGAAAACCATCAGTACGAATCCGCTGGTCTGGCGGCGCGTAAGGTCATAAAGGCTTCCAGCAGCGGAATATCGGCGGGGGCCAGGTCCCAACTGAACGCGGCTTCCGGGTTGACCCACACCAGCTGGCTGTGCTCGTGCGCGGTCAGCTCGCCGTGAAAGTCCGGCACATGCCAGGCATGGAGATGAATCAGCCGTCCGGAGACTTCCCGTTGATGGCTCGCCACATACGCCGCGGGTAAGGCGTCGATGCCTAACTCCTCGCGCAGTTCACGCTTCAGCGCCTCGGGCTGCGTTTCACCGGCTTCCACTTTGCCGCCGGGAAATTCCCACAGCCCGGGCTGGTCGGCATGTAACGGGCGCTGAGCCAGCAAAATCAGCCCATCTTGTTCAATAATCGCCGCCACCACATCAATTGTTTTCAGCATAGAGGTCAAGGTTCCTTTCAAGAGCGTGTCATACTATCTGAAATGTTTAAGGTTTACAGGAGTTTCCGGGTGAAAAAACATCAACCGTGGGTACCACCGCTGGACCACATCCCGTCGTCACTGACCCCCATCGTGATGATGCAGAAGAAACATTACGGCGATGTGCTGCATCCGACGCGCTGGTGGGGGCGAATGCCGCGCCTGTTCTGGCTGGTGGCACTGTTTGTCGGTTGGCTGGAGCGTAAAAAAGCACGCTTGTCGCCGGAACTGCGCGCCCTGCTAATGACCCGCGTTTCGCAGCAATGCCACTGCGCGTTCTGTATTGATGCCAACACCCTGCGGCTGGCGCAGCGCTGCCATGCGCTGGAGAAAGTGCAGGCGGTGGCGCACTGGCAAGATTCGACGCTGTTCAGCGACGCAGAGCGTGCCGCGCTGGCGTATGCCGACGGGATGACCGCCACGCCACCGGTGATTAGCGATGATCAAAAGGCGACGCTCAAACGCTTTTATGCGGACGACGCTATCTGTGAAATGACTGCCCTGGTGGCGTTTCAGAATCTTTCGGCGCGTTTTAATGCCGCGCTGGATATCCCTTCGCAAGGGTTATGTGACACGCAGGGGAAATCTCATGCTTGACCGTCATCTGCATCCCCGCCTGAAACCGGGGCTGAATCGCCTCGCCGAAATGCTCGACCGACCGGGTATTTCGCCGGACGGCATTACCCTGGTGGGGTTTGCGATAGGCGTGCTGGCGCTGCCGTTTCTGGCGCTGGGCTGGTATATCCCGGCGCTGGTGGCGATTGTGCTCAACCGGCTGCTCGACGGGTTAGATGGGGCGCTGGCCCGGCGGCGTGGTCTGACCGATGCCGGGGGCTTTCTGGATATCGCGCTCGATTTCCTGTTTTACGCGCTGGTGCCGTTCGGGTTTATTCTGGCCGATCCGCAGGCTAACGCCCTGGCGGGCGGCTGGCTGTTGTTCGCGTTTATCGGCACCGGCAGCAGCTTCCTGGCGTTTGCTGCCCTGGCGGCGAAGCATCAGATTGATAACCCCGGCTATGCGCATAAATCGTTTTATTATCTCGGCGGCCTGACCGAAGGCACCGAAACCTTCGCGCTGTTCGTGTTGAGCTGTCTGTTGCCGCACTCTTTTGCGTGGATGGCGTGGCTGTTCGGCAGCCTGTGCTGGCTGACGACCTTTACGCGGGTGTGGAGTGGGTATCTGACGCTGAGTCAATTCTCAGGCCCGGCAAACAAAGATGCTGCCGGGCCAGATCGGCCTTAAAGCGAGGTGTCCGGGCCACGGTTGCCGTGGCTTACCGGATTCTTCGCGTCCTGGCTCCATTCATACCAGCCGCCGTCGTACACCGAAATGTTCTCCCAGCCCATCGCGCGGGCGTACATAAAGGTTTCGGAGGCGCGCCAGCCGGTGCCGCAGTAGAACGACACCTGCTGCGAGGGCAGGATGTGCCACTCAGCCCACATCGCAGCGATATCATCGGCGCTGCGCATGGTTCCATCCGGATTGTGGAAATCTTCCATATGGGTGGAATCGCTGCCCGCATGGCCCCAACGCGCCCCGGCGATATCACCTTTAGGCTTAATGTAGCTGTAGCCGCTGGTGGTGCCGATAAACTCTGGCCACGAACGAATACTCACCAGCGAGGCATCTTTCCGCTGCAACAGGCCTCGTGCCTGGTCAATGCTCAGCATCAGCTGCGGCTGGCCCGGGATCGTCGCCCCGAAATCTGGCGCGGGGGTCACCTTGTCCGGCGTGCCACGCTCGACCGGCAAACCGGCATCGGACCAGGTTTTCCAGCCGCCATCCAACAAGCGCACATCTTTCACCCCGGCATACAGCAGAATTTGCGCCACGCGGGCGGCGGCGTACACGTCACGGCCATATAAAATCACGGTAGTGTCGTGGCGGATCCCCTGTTTTGCCAGCAATGCTTTCAGCTTGTCGTCAGAGACTTTATTCCACAGCGGCTCGCTTTCGACGTCGTTAGTATCGATATAACCCGCGCCCGGAATATGGCTCAGCAGATAGAACTTCGGCGCGCCCCAGGCGGCTTCAATTACTTTCCAGTCGCCCTTCGGCGGGGCGGTAACGGCTTTACCCTGCTGGAGATCATGCAGCCACTGCGGATACACCAGTTGCTCAAAGTGCGGCAGTTTTTGCAGGCGTTCCGGCTGCTGGAGCGCATCGCCGAGCAGGTTTATCTGGGTTAGCCCGGCTTTTTTCAGGCGCTCGGCCACCGCCTGGTTATCGCTCTGTGCGCCGTATAAGGCGACCGGCGTGGACGGCTGGAGCTGATGCTGTTTGATCCAGTCGGCAAGCTGCGCCTCGTTCATTGCCGAAAGCCAGCTGGCGGACAGGTTTAGCGCCGCCGGTTCATGGCCTTGGCTGCCGTTCAGCGTCTGTGGCCAGCCGTTGTAGAACGCGCTCAGACGCGTATCAATCGCGACCCCTTTCTGCTGTTGCAGTTGGGTAAAGGTCAGAGGAGAAAGCCTATCAGCGGCGAAGATAGCCGAGGAGGAAAGCCCGATCAGCAGGGCCAGCGCGGTCAGTTGAGAAACACGTTTCATCGAATTGCCCGTCAGAGGAAAATTGAAACGACATTTTGAACTCCCGATTTAGGAAAATCCTTGCGCTGGCGCAGCTTAGCTCCAGCTTTCAAGCCGCAGACAGCGGCCACCGGGCGGAATATCGGCCACGTCGTGAGTGACCAGAATCACCGGAATATTGCGCAGCTGCACTTCGGTGAACACCCAGCGACGGAAACTGTCGCGCAGGGTGGCATCCAGCCCGCTGAACGGTTCGTCGAGCAACAGCGCGTCCGGGTGAGCCAGCAGGGAGCGTAACAGCGCCACCCGGGCCCGTTGGCCGCCGGAGAGCGTCGCCGGGTCACGCGCATAAAATCCACTCAACCCGGCCTCTGCCAGCGCGGCTTCAACCTCCGGGCGACGTCGAGCCCGCGGCACCGCGCGAGGCAGGGCCAGCAGCAGATTTTGCCCGACGCTAAAGTGGTCAAACAGCAGCGCGTCCTGGAACAGAATGCCGATTCGCCGCCGTTCGGTCGGCAGGGTGTCGCAGCGTCGATCGTTCAGCCACAGTTGGCCGCTGGCCTGAAAGGTCTGGTCCAGCGCGCCCGCCATCCAGGCCAGCAGCGTCGATTTCCCGCTGCCGGAAGCGCCCATCAGCGTCAGGATCTCGCCGTTCTCAGCCTGAAAATCCACGCCGTTGAGTAGCGTCCGGCCCCGCATTTTGAGTGTCAGCGCATCCACTTTTAGCATTAACGGAGTCCTTGTCGAAAATGGCCGATTGCCCTAAGCAGCAGGGCGACCAGCAGGAAAAAAACGCCGGGCAGCAGCAGTTGCCACAGCGCCTGGGTGGCGAGCATCGGCGTACTGCCCCCGCTGCTGAGCGCCACCGCGTCGGTGGTCAGGGTGGTGATGCGCCCGCTGCCGAGCCACAGCGTCGGCAAATATTGCGCGATACTGACCGAAAACCCAACCGCCAGCGCGGCCAGGATCGGGCGCAACAGCAATGGACATTTCAGCTGCCAGAAACAGCGCCCGCGTCCCCAGCCCAGCGTGCGCGCAACCGTCAGTAAACGCGGGTCGAGTCGTCGCCAGGCGGGGCGCAGAATAAACAGCGTCCACGGCACCACCCACAGCAGATGGCCCCACAGCACCGTGCGCCACTCCCCGTCCTGCCAGCTTAGCAGCGCCAGCTGATATTGCCCGGCAGCGAGCGGCAGGGCGGGCAGCACCAGCGGTAGCCAGATCCATGCCCCAAAGCGCGGTGGGCCGAACTCGAGCCACAGCAGGCCTAGCATGACACTCAACAACGATGACCCGAGCGCCAGCCACAGACTGTTGTTGATGCTGTCGGTGTTCGCCAGGCTGCGGTCTGCCAGCAGAAATAGCGTTCCGACGCAGATCCCGCCGCTGAGCGGCAGCAGCCAGGCCAGCCCGTGACCCGGGAATGCGACAGGGGCCGGGCGTCGGACGCCATCCACGTTCGGCACCCATGCCCGAAAACCGCGCCAGATAAGATAGGCCCCCAGCATCAGCCCCGCCAGCATCACCAGCAGCAGAAGGCAGGCCAGCGATCCCATCGCCTGCTGCAAGGCATCGCCCTGTGACAGCCACTGCCAGGCCAGCACCGCCAGCGTCGGCGGATTGCCGGGGCCGAGGATCAGCCCCACATCGACCGCCGAGAGCGTCCAGGCGGCGGTGGCCAGCAGCACAATGCGCAACTGCGGCAGCAGTTGGGGCAGGACAATCCATGCCAGACACTGCCAGCGCCCGTAGCCCAGGCTGCGTAAGGTCAGGCTCTGTTCCGTCAGCCGTTTCTCACCGAGCAGGGCGTAGACCGCCCACAGCAGAAACACGCTCTCTTTCACCGCCAGCGTCAGGCCGAGGCCAATCCCATAACGGTCGATAAACGGCGTCAATTGTGGGAACTGAAGAAACAGCCACCCGCCTTCGGCAAACAGCAGCAACGCCGCGGTGGCAAAGGCGACATGCGGCACGGCCAGCAGCAGCGGCAGACGCCCGGCCAGCCGTTGCCAGGCGGGAGAAGGCCACAGGGCCGCGACCACCGCGCAGGTGATCCCCAGCGCGCCAGCCATCGCCAGCAGTGTGGAAATGAGCGTCGCCAGCGCGGCCTGTGGTAGCTGCGTGTCAGCGAATAGCGCCTGCCAGTTTGCAACCGTCAACGCGGGGGTGAGCAACTGAACGGCGGCGGGCAGCAGCGGGAGATAAATCAGCCCCATCGCCGCCCACAGCAGGCCGGTCAGTGCGTACCGTAACGGCGCAGCCATTCCTGCTCCAGGGCGTTAACCCAGGCCGCGTGCGGTTCCGCCAGCACCGGCGGGGTGGTTTGTGGCTGGGACGCGGCAGGCCACGGTTCAGGTAATTTCGTCCTGTCGAGCACCGTCGGATCGCCCCAGACCGCCGGGTCAGCCTTGCGCCGCTGCGCGGCAGGCGACAGCAGGAAATTCGCCACCACCTGCGCACCGGCCAGCGAACGGGCGTTGGCCGGGATAGTCACAAAATGGACGTTGCCAAGCATGCCTTCGCGGAAGCCGAAGTTGTAGCTGTCTTTTGGCAGTTCGCCGCTGGCGACTTTCTGGCTGGCGTGCATCGGGTTGAAGGTTAGCGACAGGCGTAACGTGCCATTCGCCAGCATCGCGTCCATCCGTGCCGGAGAGGCCGGGAAATCGCTGCCTTTACGCCACAGTTGCGGGTGCAATTGGTCGAGATACGCCCACAGCGGTGCGGTCACGGTGGCAAAGGTCTGCGCATCCGGCGGCTGCTTTAAGGCTTCGGGGTGCGAGGTCAGGTTCAGCAACAGCTGTTCCAGAAAGGCGGTGGCGGTGAAATCAGGCGGGCGCGGATAGGTCACCATCCCCGGATGGGCGGTGGCAAACGCCAGCAGTTCCGCTGGCGAAGCAGGAGGCTGCGGGGACTGATCCCGGCGGGCGATAAAGGTTAACTGCGCGCTGCCCCACGGGGATTCCGCCCCGTCGGTCGGAATCGAAAAATCCTCCAGCACCGGCTTTTGCTGGTCGACATAGCGCCAGTTCGGCAGAGCCTGCGCCCAACCGGTTTGCAATAGCCCGGCCTCTTTCAGAGTGCGGAAGTTCTCGCCGTTGACCCACAGTAAATCGACCGAACCGCCCTGGCGGCGTCCGGCGCGGGCTTCGGTCTGGATACGTTGCACCGCATCGGCAGCATCAGCCAGATGGACCATTTTGAGGGTGACGCCGTAGTCGCGTTTAACCTCCCCGCTGACCCAGTCGAGATAGCGATTCACCGCCGGATCGCCGCCCCAGGCGTTGAACCACACGGTTTGCCCGCGTGCTTCGCTTTCAGTTTTTTGCCACGAGGTGTTCGCCAGCAGCGGGGCGCTCGCCAGTAATCCAGCCAATAAGATGCCATAACGCACACGGCGCATACGTACTCCTTTAACGGTGAAGAAAGCGGCCGAACAGCCTGCGTGACACCAGCGGCAGGACGCCGATCAGGGTGAGTGCCAGCAGCATGCCCGGAGAGAGAATATCCTGTAGGGAGTGTAGCTGACTCAGCTGCCGCCCGGCATTGAGGTAAATCAGGGTGGCGGGCAACATCCCGAGTTGACTCACCCACCAGTAGCGCCGGATGCCGATGCGCGTAATGCCTGCGAGCAGATTCACCACAAAAAACGGCAGCAGCGGCGTCAGGCGCAGGGCGAACAGATAAAACGCGCCT
Source organism: Scandinavium lactucae (assembly GCF_033843265.1). Classification (NCBI taxonomy): domain Bacteria; kingdom Pseudomonadati; phylum Pseudomonadota; class Gammaproteobacteria; order Enterobacterales; family Enterobacteriaceae; genus Scandinavium; species Scandinavium lactucae. Next base: position 557,815 of record NZ_JAWXRD010000040.1, on the reverse strand, counting down.
TCGCGGGCGATACCCGCGTTCACGGTCGCCATCTGGCGGGCAAAGCGCTGGCTGACCCACTCGGCCAGCAGATACCGGCTGACCAGCATCGCCAGCAGAGCGCCGAAAGTCGAGGCGAACGACACCAGCAGCGCCGCCAGCCAGAAGGGCAGCACCGCGGCCCCGAGCAGCGTTAACAGGGTGGCACCGGGAATGGAAAGTGCGGTAATCAGGACGTACACCAGAAAATAGAGCAGGCTGGCGAGCAGAGGATGCCGGACATAGCCGTCAACGGCGGCGGCATGGGCGTGTTGCAAAGTGCTCAGGGTGAGCAGCTCCCGGGGGAGGAACGCGAACCCCGCGACCATACAGGCTGCCAGCAACGCCAGCAGCACTATTTTAGATGTGTTCAATTTTACGTGTAATCACTTTTACGTGTCATCACGGCTTCGCTGACTCAGCCCTTAAACGTCGCCCAGACCGGGGCGTGATCGGACGGTTTTTCCATGCTGCGGATGTCGTAGTCGATCCCGGTTTCGATGCAGTGGGGTGCCAGGCCCTGGCTGGCGAGCAGCAGGTCAATGCGCAGGCCACGGTTGTCATCAAAGCCTTTCGAGCGGTAGTCAAACCACGAGAACTGGTCCTGGGTTTCCGGATTGGCGTGGCGGAAGGTATCCACCAGGCCCCAGCCGATCAGGCGATCCATCCACTCGCGCTCTTCCGGCAAGAACGAACATTTGCCAGTGCGCAGCCAGCGTTTACGGTTATCTTCGCCGATACCGATATCCCGATCCGTCGGGCTAATGTTGACGTCACCCATGATCAACACCGGGTTCTCAGGTTTCAGCTCGCGGGTGAGATAGTTTTGCAGATCCTGATAAAACTTCTGTTTCGCCGGGAATTTGGTCGGATGGTCGCGGCTTTCACCCTGCGGGAAGTAACCGTTGATGACCGTCAGGTTGCCGAAAGGAGACGGGATTTCCGCCATGATGATACGGCGCTGGGCCTCTTCATCATCGCCCGGGAAGCCACGACGCACGGCAATCGGTGTCTCTTTGGTGAGCAGCGCCACGCCGTAGTGGCCTTTCTGCCCGTGGTAAAACACGTTGTAACCAAGCTTGGCGACATCCTCAAGCGGGAACATATCGTCGTGAACTTTGGTTTCCTGTAAGCCAATCACGTCCGGCTGATGCTTTTCGACGATGGCTTCCAGTTGATGTGGGCGGGCGCGCAGGCCGTTGATATTAAATGAAACAAATTTCATAGTCGCTGCCACTGTGCAAGGTGAATGATGCACGGATGTTAGCAGAATTTCAGACGTCGGTCAGGCAGATAAAAACGAACAGGGTTGTGCCAACCCGATGCGCTGGCACAATCCCGACGTTATTCAATCAGTGGTCTGCTGACTGACGCTCCCAACGCGGCGCTTTCATATCTGCCGCGAACATCCACACCAGCTCGCACAATAAACCGCGTAGCGTGACCTCCATTTCAGGGGGCAAAGTCTGCTGGCACAGCAGCTGCGTCAGAGCCTGGCAATACTCGCACAGCGCAGTGTGATCCGGGTCGAAAAAGGGTTCTGGCTCAGGCAGTTTATCCACGGTCAAACGATCAACCAGATGCGGTGGAATAGGGTCGTTCAGCGTCGGGGCCAGCAGAGCCAGACAGGAGCCGAGTCGGCCTAACAGGGCCAGCTTATAAACGCCTTCGTCACTGCCACATTCAACAAGGGTTTCAGCAAAACGGTCACAGCATTCGGCCAGATCGAGAAAATCTGATGAGGCGCTAAAGGGGAGTGTCAGTAAATCGCAGTCGGGGGAAAGGATAGTCGTCATAGGTAGTACTCCAACAAGTGGTAAATAAATACCGCCAGCGGAGAGGCTAATCTCACGGGTGGCGGACCAGGAGAGGTTAGCCTTACCGGCCTTGTTGGGAACCGGCGCGTCTTTCGACGCCCTCGCCCGGCCCACCATTGGAGTGCAGCCGTGCGCACGACACAAAAAAGGCGCGAAGCGCCATGTGTCGCCAACAAGTGTAAATCAGGAGGCTAATCCAGGCACCTGATTTTGCAGGTGCCGGGCGAGAATACTGCGATGGGGGGAGGTGAACAAGTGTGTTTCCGGAGGTTGGAGGGGAGGGTTGGGGGCTGATATGAGCGAGGAACGGACGTTGGCTACACTGTTAAACGTCGCCAGATTCAGCTTCAGACTCCCAGTTTTTCGCGAGTTGGGCCTTCAAAGTAGATGCTCCTGATATGGCAACTACGCGGCTGAGTCAGCACAAAGCGAATTGTTTCCCAGACTGAACGCCCATTCATCAGACGTTCCCCCATTTTGGTCTGGCTATCGACAAAAGTATCTAACCCTGTCAGCTCGAAATCCGGGGGATACAACCCAGTTACGCGTATATTTTCTTCGGACAACTGGTCCGAGAGTTTAGTTGTAAACCCGCTAAGCCCGTGTTTACTGGCAAAAAAAGCGGGGTGTGCAATTGAATCTGTAAAATTAGGAACCCCACATGAAGATATAATTGAGACGATATCCGCGCTTTCTGAACGTCTTAACCCAGGTAGCAATGCCTGAGTCAGTAGAATAGAACCTGTCAGTCCTGAACTGACGGTATTGATAATTTCTGTGTCTGGTTGATCGTCTAACGTTCCTGAAAGCCACTGAGCAGCATTGAGGATTAAAATGTCTATGGGCTTGTCTGAAGTTAACAACTGTGCAGAAAACTGAGAAAGGGATTCAGGCTGGGTTAAATCACAGAGATGCCCTTTCGCCATTCCGCCCTCAGCCGTGATGACACTGCAAGTTTTTTGAATATCATCAGCGCGCCTCGCGCAAAAATCCACCTCGACGCCTTCTCGCGCCAGCCATACGCTCAGCGCCTGACCAAATCCCGCGCCGCCACCGGTAATTACAGCTCTTTTACCTCTCAGCATCTTCATCCATCCTTATTAATGACTATGGGGGGATGTAGATATACATGAGGAAGTAGATTGACATCTTTCAGTTAGTGCCATTTTTTGACGATAGGGAAAAGTTGTACTGCAATATTTCCATAGCGCTCCAGTGGACATGCAACGTCCGCTCCTGGCACAAAGAGGAAGGCGCGCTGTGAGCGAAGAGCGGAACTATCATTTATGACGATTATGTGTTTCCGTTGCGCTGAACATTACTTCCTTACGAAGCGCCTTAACTGGCAATCTATGAGAGTGTCTATTACTATCCAAACCCTATGGATGTGAACATTTTTGGCTTTATGCCAGCACTACTGCCTGTTGCACTGTCCCCCGGAGCAAGCTTCACTCTCGTTATGAACATTGCTCTGGCAGGTGGGCACAAAGGCCTATTCAAAACTCTCGCCGGAACAGCTTTGGGCATATATACCCATGCGGTTTTAATAGGGCTTGGTCTGACAGCTGTGCTCATCTCGTCTCCAGCAACGTTTGCTGTGCTTAAAGTTGTTGGCACGGCCTATCTGCTTTGGTTAGGAGCGATGCTCGTCCGCAGTGGTATGACGGTAAATACAGGCGGGTTTACTAATACAAAGCATTTGGTGACATTAAAAGAGGCATGGCTTGCTAATGTTTTGAATCCGAAAGCCATCCTTTTTTATCTGACAGTCGTTTCACAGTTCGCAGGGTTAAAGGGGGGTGTTTGCAACTACCTGACGCTGGCATCAGTACATGTAGTGGTTATGAGTGTTTGGCTTTTCTCAGTCAGTCAGACACTGATATTTTCAGTAAAAAAAACTAACCCATTAATGCTCAAAAAATACGTCAACATTGTCGGCGGAATGTTGCTCATTGCTTTTTCTCTGCATAGTCTGATCCATTAACTCATCAGCTATAGCGGTAAGGTCCGCTGTGAACGAGAAACGGACATTTAATTTTCAAGTAGGGGAAATCGAAGCCAGTGCCTGCCGCAGCCATAGTATCGAAACCACGAACAATAAAAAGCCTGGAAAATATCCAGGCTGCGCCAGTCTCATTTATAAAATGCTGCGGTAAGGATTACTCAACGATCACGACTATTTTGCCGACTTGCCCGTTGGCCTCCATATAGCGGTGGGCGTCTGCAATCTCTTCGAACGGGAACGTTTTATCGATGACCGGTTTCAGTTTGCCGGCTCGTAAACCCTCAATGATAAAGGATTTTGCGCGCGCCATTTTTTCAGAGTCCGTCGTGATTTCAAACAGCTCATATCCACGCAGAGTGAGATGCTTACCGAGAATATCAAATACAGGCACAAGCATGTCACGGCTGTCGAGCGCCCCATACTGAAAGAACATGCCCTGCGGTGCCATAACCTGAGTCAGTTTAGCCACGTCCGGGCCGCCGACGGGATCAAAAACAATGTGGGCACCCGCGCCATCTGTTGCACGATTGATTTCAGCAACCATATCCTGCTCCGCAGTAGCAATGACGGCGGCTGCACCGGCTTTCAGGAGCATTTCGCTTTTTTCAGAAGTCCGTGTGAGTGCAATTGGGTTTGCACCCAGCATGTTAGCTATCTGTATGGCAGCCAGACCCACGCTGCTTGACGCGGCACGGATCACGACATTCTGACCAGTCTGAAGATGGCCATATTCAACCAGTGCACCGTAGGCGGTGACATACATCATCCAGCTTGCAGCGGCTTCCTCAAAAGAAAGGTTTTCAGGATGCTTCACAACAGCGTGCACAGGTGCATTGACCACCTCGCCGTACATACCGTATTCATTAAACATAAATGAAGGGATTACGCTGACCAGATCTCCACTGGTAAACTCATCAACATTCTCACCTACGGCCTGCACAACGCCAGCCGCTTCATAACCAAGACGTGCCGGAAATTCAGGCTCAATAACATACTGGCCGTTGCGGTACATGATTTCTGCACGGTTGATACCTATCGCATGTACGCGAATCTGCACTTCCCCCGCTGCGGGGGCAGGTACATGTACATCAACAACTTCCAGCACTTCCGGGCCACCGGTGCGGTTAAAGGTAATAACTTTAGACATATTCAGCTCTCATCAGTTAACGGCACACCTTCAGAATAATGCCGAAGGGATGCCCGAATCATTTGTGAACAATCTACGTTGTTACAAACACATCAGAAATACCTGAGAGGGAACTTCAGTATTAATTATCCATTAATAATCCGCCTGCTTCAGCGGATCTGCGTGGCCAGAACATCACTGAACCAGTCGATAAAGACACGCACTTTTGGAGAAAGATAGCGCCTGTCCGGATACATCACTGACACTGGCTTTGACACCGATGGGTATTGCGACAGAATCTCTTCAAGAGCGCCGGAAGCAATATGGGGAGCAACGGCATCATAGGTGGCCTGAATAATGCCCAGACCAGCCAGAGCACAGGAAAGCAGAATATCGGAATTATCAACCAGCAGGCTGCCTGCAGGACGTAGCGAAACAATGCTCCCGTCTTCGATAAACTTCCAATCCATAACGTCACGACTGTGGTCGCTAAAAAAATTAATTGCCCGATGTTTATCCAGATCCGCAAGTGTTTCTGGCCGCTCATGCTGCTGCAGGTAAGACGGGGCTGCACAGGTAACCATCCGGAGGTTACCAAGACGTCTGGATATAAAACTTGAATCCTGAAGCGCGCCCAGGCGGACAAGGCAATCTACGCCTTCCGTAATCAAATCCGTTTTTTTATCCGATGAAACCAGCACAACTTCAATATCCGGGTATTGGGCTTGAAAGTGCCTGAGATTAGGGATCAATATGGAATGCGCCAGCGCCAGGGGTACATCAACTCTCAGGCGTCCTCGCGGGGGAAGAGTCGGTGAAAAACTGGCCATCATGTCATTCACTTCGGCCAGAACATGCCTGGCATGATGATAGAACTCATCCCCTTCAGCAGTAACGCTCAGCTTTCGGGTTGTGCGATGAATGAGTTTTACACCCAGATCATGCTCTATCTGCTGTATCGCTTTGCTCACGGTGGGGCGATGGATCTGCAGTACATCAGCGGCTTTTGTGAAGCTACCCTGCTCAACAACCTGTATGAAAATATTAAGGTATTCAATCATGTTGGTATGCACGCGATCACCTGTTTTGTAGGCTGTTTAAAAATGGCATTGTAAAGTAAACCATCCCGTCGACATTATTTCTTTTCTTTCAGATAAGGACTTCCAGGCTGTCACAATGTCTGCTCCTGGCACAGTGCGGACAAGCTCACTGAGCTAAAGGTCCGCAGTGAGCGAAAAGCGGAAGTGATGAAATGAACGCTTACGACCTTATTCGATCAGGATTTTTCACTCATCTCTGGCTAGCGTATTGCCTGCAGCACAGCCTTGCCTCTGCCGACCCAGCGTGATCCAGACCATTAGCGCGCAAATCAGCGTGACAGCAGCCAGAACTCTAAAAAGAAACGTATATGCAGTGTCATAACTGTCCTGAAGCAATAATCGTGAAATACCGGGTAACATCGTAGCGGCCTGCTCAGTACTGCCGCCACCCAGCCATGCGGCAGCCTGGTGAATGACCTCTGGCGCATACCCGTGAACGGTTTTTTTCAGATTCAAATCATTCATTTCTGTTAAAAATGCTGACGCCATCGCCAGAGCGATCCCTTCTCCGGCAACGCGAACGGTATTAAAGAGGCCTGCGGCCATGCCCGCTTTCTCCACAGATACAGCTGAAAGTGCCAGACCATCCATCAGTCCCCATGGAAGCGCAGCGCCGATACCCGTCATAATTAGTGAAAGCACAAGAAAATTACTGCTGTTACCCGGAAGTGCGTATCCGAGGAAAAGCAGCCCGACTGATGCAATAATAAGTCCCGCAGCTGAAACGGTTCCCGGAGAAAACCACCGTGTCAGCAGTGCGGCAATGGACGGGAAAACCAGCATTGGAGCCGTCAGCGCCATAAGATATAAAGCACTCCGGGACTCACTCATCCCGTCACCGCCCATAAAATGCAGCGGAATAATAATCAGCAGTACAACATAGCAATAGCATGTTGCTATCGGCAGAAGCAGAACGCCGGCAAAGCGCGGGCGCAGCAGCAGAGAGATATCCAGAACAGGATTTTCAACCCCCAGACAACGCACTACAAACCTGCTGAAAAGCAGCATGGCGGAAATGAAAAGGGCGAGTGTGGGAAACGATAAAAACCCAAAGGCAGGTATAAGCATCCCCGCTGATGTAAATAACATCAGGGCTGCAGTAAACATGATTAATCCTGTGCCGTCTGGTTTCTGATGTCCGCTCTCCTCTGATGCTGGCAGAAACGTAGCACCGGTCAAAATTACAATGCCTGAAAGCAGAGCTAACATGGCATACAACCATCTCCAACCCAAAGCATCCGTAATGAAACCCATCAACACAGGGCCGAACGCCAGGCCCACGCCAAACATAGTGCCAAGTATGCTGAAGGCCCGTGTCCTGTCCGGACCTTCATAGAGACGGGCCAGTGCAGCGCTGCCGCTGGCCAATATCAAGGCCGCCGCAAGGCCCTGCAGTGACCTGAATAACCCAGCCATAAAGATATCCTGTGTCAGGCAGATCATAACGCTGCTCAGGCAAAACAGGGCTGAGCCTGCGGTAAAAATGCGCTTTCTGCCAGTAACATCCGCAGCAACACCTGCTGACAACAAAAAACTGCCGAAAGTCAGCATGAATCCATTCGTCAGCCATGACAGCGCGGCAGGCGAGCCGCCAAGAGCCTTTTGTATTGCCGGCGTGGAGATTACACCACCGGTAAAGCTTAACGGCAGCAATATAGCCGCCAGATAGACAGAAAAGGCTGCCAAATTCATGGCATATGGACTGGGAGTTCTGGCTGAAGTTGCCATTGGGTGACCTTATGTTTCCGCCAAGCGGATGGGTTAACAAACTTCAGCAATGTTATTGCAGACATTAGAGTGAATAAATACACTGAAAATCCCTTCTTAACGGACATTAAGTTTATAATCAATGGACAGTCTGACCTCTCTTACTTCGTTTGTTCGGACAGCGGAGACGCTGAGTTTTGTACAGGCCGCAAGGTTGCTTGGGATTTCTGCCTCAGCGGTCGGGAAGAATGTCGCCAGACTTGAGCACAAACTGGGCGTACGTCTCTTAAACCGCAGCACAAGAAACGTGAGTCTGACAGCAGAGGGGGCTGCTTTATTAATCCGGTGCCAGCATATTCTTGAGCAATTACATGAGGCGGAGTCAGAACTGACGAGCAGCTTAGCGCAGCCTGCTGGGAAGCTCAGGGTTTCACTTCCTGTCATTGGCTACAGGTTGATCCTTCCTCTTCTGCCGGACTTTTCCCGCCGTTATCCTCATGTAGAACTCGATCTCGATTTCAGCGACCGGCTGGTAAACATTATTGATGAAGGATTTGATGTAGCCATACGAAGCGGTGAACTGACGGACTCCCGACTGAAATCTAAAAAGGTTGGTGATTTTCGTTTTGTGCTCTGCGCCAGCCCTGCTTATTTGAATGAGTATGGTGTACCCGGCTCGCCAGCGGATTTAACGATGCACAGGTGCATTTCTTTTCGTTTTCCTTCAACGGGGCTGCTCCAACCCTGGGAACTGCGCGGTATGTGCCCGGGTGCTGACTCGAAGACAGTCTCTGTTCTGACCGTAAATAATATAGAGGCTTCTGTTCGCCTGAGCCTGTCAGGTATGGGGATTTGCTATGTACCCGGTTTTGTCGTTCGCGAATCTTTGAACACGGGGCAACTGAAAGAGGTATTGCCAGGTAGCTGTACCAGGCAGGGGGTTTTCTCGGCACTCTGGCCGGCCAGCCGGTATCTCTCACCTAGAATACGCTGCTTTGTCGATTTTATTGGTGAGTCCGGCCTGTCTCTGTAATCTGTATCAGGCAGTTAATGCTTTCTGAAATCGTATGCACTTTTATGCTTATCTCAAAATCATGAACGTCCGCTCCTGGCACAGGGCTGCTGTTGCAGCCCTGACAACCTTAGACTTCAATCGATTCAGAGATCTCTAACGCATCATCGACTTCAATGCCCAGATAACGGGCTGCGCTTTCCAGTTTCTTATGACCCAACAGAAGTTGGATCACCCGGAGATTCTTGGTTTTCTTGTAGATCAGGTAAGAGTTAGCTAAGTGAAAAATGAGCTTCGCCACACTGTTTCGTTATAGCCGTTGACTGCCAGCACCACTTTTAACGCTGTTTTCGTTCGTGCTCAATAAGCCATTCTTTGCGCGCAATGCCACCGCCGTAGCCAGTCATCGCACCATCTTTGCCGATAATTCTGTGGCATGGAATGACGATGGCTATTCGGTTTGCTCCATTTGCTGCGGCCACCGCGCGTACCGCATTGGGATTTCCAATCTGCTCTGATAGCGCTTGGTAGTGCGACGTTTGACCATAAGAAACCGCACGTAGCTCTTGCCAGACGGAACGTTGAAAATCACTACCTGGGGCATCGAGGAGAAGATCAAATTGTTGGCGAGTTCCAGAAAAATACTCGCTAATCTCTTTTTCTGCCTGGCGCGTATGACTATTTCCCCCTGATATTATTCGCGCTTTAAGCAAACGTTGAAGATCGCGAAACTCAGTCTCCAGCATCCGACGGTCAGTAAATTCCAGCAGGCAAACGCCACGTTCAGTGGCACAGACAAACATGGGGCCGAGCGGTGTGGTAAAACGGTGGATCATAATCACCTGACTCTGTTGAGTTGGAGCAACACCCGTGACCCGCTTATAGGTATAACCAAAACCGCTCAATGATTCGTAGCCGTTATCCAAAGCAACATCAGTGGCAGTTCGCCCACCTTTTAGCTCCTGAAGCGCGATATTCACCCGTTGCATTCTTTGAAATGCATGGAAGGTAATTCCGTGATTTTGTAGAAACCAGCGCCGTACCCGCTCCGGGCTGATACCCTGTTTCCGTAATTCTGTATCGTTAATTCTTGTTTTAGGATTAGCGCGCACGAGTTCAAGCGCTTGTTCGATTAACAACGGCGCACTGTGTGCATTTTCAGTGGGTCGGCACACTTTGCAAGGGCGAAAACCTGCATCCAGAGCAGCTTTAAAATCTTTATAAAACTCGACATTTTCACGTTTCGGTTTTCGTGCCCGACATACCGATATACAAAATACCCCTGTTGTTTTGACACCAACAAAAAACACCCCCGTATACTCTGAAGCGCGCTCGAGTAATGCCTGATACCAGACATCGCACTGTTCATTATCGAGAACTTTCATCAACAAAAACTCCTGCAAAGGTCTGTTGTGAATGGATAATTTGCATTAAATCTTTAAGCTTCGATTGAATGGCTGAATGAACGAAATTACCCATAGAAATGCGCTTCACGCCGAGTTTTTCTAATCTGTCGAATGCGGGGAGATGGGGCATACACATAACATTTAAAGGCAGATTTATCTCTTTGGTAATGGTTGCAATATCTTTTTCTGACGTGAGGCATGGGACAAAAAGCCCGTCTGCACCCGCTGCTTCATAAAGTCGGGCGCGTAACAACGTTTCCTGCAAAGCCTGCTCATGATTAAGCAGGTATGTATCAGTACGGATATTAAGAAATAATTGATAATTCTCTACGTTCAACGTCTTGCGAATTTCTTTTAATGTACTGGCAAATGCCGGGGCATCATCAAGTTGCCTGATACCGTTAACCACTCTGCTGTCCTCAAGGTTTATGCCAACCACCCCAAGTTGTACGAGGCGTTTAAAATGAGTCATCATCTCTTCAGCTGTACCACCAAATCCTGATTCTACATCAACACTTAATGGCAGGTTACTGACGGATTTGATGCGAGTGATGAAATAGAACAATTCGTCAAAAGACATGGCTTCTCCATCTTCGTAACCTAACGTAGCGGCAATCGCTGCACTGGAAGTACCAAGGGCCTGATAGCCCGCCTGCTGCGCTGCAATTGCACTTCCAGCATCCCAGACATTCGCGATGAGTAGCGGTTTGTTTTGATTATGAAGCTCAATGAAATTCATGATTATCTCCTTTTAGAATGAAGATAAATCTAGAACATCCGACGAAACCCTCACAACCGAAAATCGGACGACCATTTTTGCATGCGATCTCTGTCAACTGCTGCAAGAGTTGACCTGCCCCGGCGTTGATTAACTCTTCGTTGTTGTTATAACGTCCACTCCTGGCACGGAACGGACGAACTGACAGAGGCGAAGGTCCGCTGTGAGCGAAAAGCGGACATTGCATCGAAAGCCCTGCTGACTTTGTCAGGACATGCCTTTATTTTTAAGTCATTAAAGGCATGGGCCCCGCATTCCAGATTATTGCCATATTCCTTTAGGTCAGGGCTTACGACATCACGTCGCGAAAGCCATCAAATCGGCCTCACTGTTTTTTAATAATCATGCCATTACGCAGCTTTTGCGCTACAGAGAGAAGCTGCATAGATTTTACTTACTGGCTGCCAGCACCTTCTCAAGGGCTGACGTTGCACGTTGAGCGACGACCGGACAGGCCGAATTTTCAAGGGCGACGATCACCCCCCATAATTGCGTTTCAGTCAAACCAATGTTTAAAGAAATGTTGAAATGGGACATTAGCTGCGGCTCAACGCCTTCCAGGCCTGCAAGTGCGCCAAGGGTGGCAATCTCACGATCTTCATAACTGAGGTTGTCCCGTCCAAAAATGTCACCAAACAGATGTTCTTTCAGGTACGTATCAATAGCAGGAGCAAAATCGAATACAGGCCCTTTGGCTGGCACACCTATCAGGTATGTCTGCACAGATGTGCCCAGTTCAAGGAGGGATCGGCCAGCAGGCAGCGGGCTGGCTTCGGAACCTGCAATATCATTTATACCCTGTTCTTTTCGTTCATTCACAAGGGTCATAAAGGTTCCAAGTGCGTTAAGCGCACGTGGAAAACCAAGGTAAGCATAAAGCTGTACCAGTATTTCTTTTATGTCGTTAATAGTCAGGCCAGCATGTAGGCCTGCTTCCAGTGCGGCTCTCAGTTTATGATTATCGCCCAACGCAGTGAATGCAGAAATTGGAGCGATCGCCTGCTGGCGACTCGTCAGCTCTGTAACTTTCATAGAATGATCCCTTTGAGGCGGAGCAGTTTTCCGGCCTTTAATCAGCTAAGTTAATGTGTGATGGTCGCCTGCATCGCAGCGGTTTAGCGCTCACCCACTACCATGACAAAGGCGCATTTACGCACCTTTGTCATTACACTGGAAAATCATCAGTCAGGGATCTGGAAACCATAGGTTGCCAGATCCAGTGAGTCGGGATCCGGGCCGCCACGAACGCCTGTTTCAAGCGCATCAATAGCTTTAATTTCATTAGCCGTGAGCCTGAAATCAAACACGTCGAAGTTTTCGACAATTCGGTGGGGTTTTACAGATTTAGGAATGGCGGAATATCCGTGATCCAGATGCCATCGAAGAATAACCTGTGCCGGCGTCTTCGAATATTTTCTGGCAATGCCAGTGATTACCTTATCTTCGAAAGGATTTTTCTCCGCATTGTTGTAGGTATAAGACCCACCCAGTGGTGACCAGCATTGTGTGATAATGCCATAGTGGTCGTTAGCCGCACGCCATTCCGCCTGTGAATAATATGGATGAACCTGGATCTGATTCACCGCAGGAACAACACTGGTCTCTGTAATCAATCTGTCGAGTTCAGTGGGCGTGAGGTTGGATACACCAATGGCACGCACGCGCCCCTCGGCCAGCAGCTTTTCAGCCGCCTTATAGGCCTGAATGGTCTTTTCAAATTCTGATGCCAGAGGCTGATGAAGCAGCCAGAGGTCCAGTTGCTCAATGCCTAATTTATTCAGACTGACATCAAAGGCGCGAAGAGCAGAATCGTAGCCATAGTCGGAAATCCACAATTTAGTTTCAATAAAGATATCGTCGCGGTCTACGTCCGACCGACGGATCCCGGCGCCGACTTCACGTTCATTAAAATAGGCCGCAGCGGTATCGATAAGCCGATATCCGGTTTCCAGTGCCTTCTTCACCGCCTCGGTAGTTTCTTCAGGTTTGGCCTGATAAACACCCAATCCCAGAGCGGGCATTTTCACACCATTATTCAACGTAATATAAGGATTTATACCATTCATTTGAGTCCCTTTTTAGCGTTGTGGCTTAGAGGAAGCATACGTGATGCCATGAATAAGAAAGCGAGGGGTTACCCTTATCAGTCACTGACACGGGTAATGAGACTGACAGAAGGTCCGAATGTCAGCAGCGGTTGCAGGTATGACATAACTTCTGCAACATGCGGGTTTTCCGCATGGCTGGTTACTGCATCCTGGTTTACCCAGCCGTCAATAATATAAAACGTGTCGGGTTCATCGATTTTTTGATAAAAATCGTAATAAAGGCAACCGGCTTCAAGGCGTGCAGGCTCAACAAATTTCAGGACCAGCTCTTTAACGCGCTCACGATTTTCAGGTTCACATCGCAGTTCACAGATGATGTGGCGTTCTTCCGATTTTATTTTCTGCATCGTCATTTCCTCAGTTCTTACCGGCATAAACACGGGTCATACCGCCATCGACTATCAGGTCAATGCCACGGATGTAAGTACTCGAGTCTGATACCAGAAAAATCAACGCATCCGCGATATCTGCCGCGGTGCCCACGCGCCCGGCCGGTATTTCTGCGGAAACTCGCTCAGCATATGAGGCAATATCGTTGTCACTCATTTTCTGTTCGTTGCTGTAACCCTCGGTCGGGACTACACCGGGACTTATGGTATTGACCCGGATATCTCGCCCTTTTAGATCCGTGGTCCAGCTGCGAGCCAGTGAACGCACTGCCGCTTTGGTCGCGGCATAAACAGCAAATCCAGGTAACCCCATATCTGCAGTAATCGACGCATTCAGCACTACGGAGGAACCGTCACGAAGCACGTCCAGCATGCTCTGCATAGTGAGTACAACACCTTTAACATTTATGCTCAGTTCGCTGTCGATCTGATCTTCGGTCAGTTCTTCGAGTGGCGTGGCGTGGCCACCACCCGCATTAGCGAACAAAATATCCAGATGCCCCTGTTCGGCTTTAATGGTGGCAGCCGCACGCAGCATGTCTTCTTTACTTGAGACATCCGCACATATAGCTCTGGCGGAGTTGCCCAGTTTGGTTACTGCCTCGTCCAGCACGTTCTGTCGGCGGCCAGTGATATAGACTGTTGCGCCGTGTTCAATCAGTCGCTTCGCTGCACCGAAACCCAGGCCGGTTGTTCCGCCGGTGACCAGTGCGATACGGCCTTTAAGAGATTGGGTCGTCATGATGATGTCCTCTGAGAATGAATACGGGGGAGGATACCGGCGACATGGCGTCGCCGGTTAATGAAGCAAGGCTTAGCGGTTAATGGACTTCATCATTGCAGCGTTATAACGCTCGCCCTGGACGGGAACTTTTGCCAGCACATCTGCAATTTCCTGTAGGTCTGCGGCCGTGAGTTCAACTGCAGCCCCGCCTACATTTTCTTCGAGACGGTGAAGTTTTGTGGTGCCGGGGATCGGAGCAATCCATGGTTTTTGAGCCAGCAACCAGGCTAAAGCAATCTGTGCCGGGGTTGCTTGTTTACGCTCAGCAACTTTACCGATCAGGGCGACAAGGTTATGGTTGGCCTGACGGGCTTCGTCAGCAAAACGCGGCAGATTATTTCGGACATCTCCTTCAGCAAAGGTGGTTGCACCATCAATCTTTCCTGTAAGAAAACCTTTACCCAGCGGGCTGAAAGGAATGAAGCCGATACCCAGCTCTTCCAGCGTCGGGATAATGACGTCTTCAGGTTCACGGGTGAACATAGAGTATTCACTCTGCAGTGCGGACAGCGGCTGAACAGCATGTGCGTCACGAATAGCTTTTACGCCCGCCTCACACATCCCAAAATATTTCACCTTTCCTTCTTGAATCAGGTCGCGTACAGCTCCGGCGACATCTTCCATTGGCACGTTTGGATCCACACGATGCTGGTAAAAGAGATCGATGTAATCCGTTTTCAGCCGCTTAAGGGACTGTTCAACGACAGTACGAATACGCTCAGGACGACTGTCGAGTCCCGCCGCTGCATTACCCTCTTTGAAACCGAATTTTGTAGCGATAACGATCTGGTCACGGAACGGTGCCACAGCTTCCCCGACCATTTCTTCATTGATCTGACCATACGCTTCTGCAGTGTCGAACAGCGTTACGCCGCGCTCATAAGCTGCACGGATAAGTTTGATGGCTTCAGCTTTGTCTGTCGCAGGCCCGTAGCCAAAGGTCAGTCCCATACATCCCAGACCAATTGCCGATACTTCAAGGCCACTGTTACCTAATTGTCGCTTTTGCATAATGAGTCTCCTGTTTATGGATTGAACACCTCACAAGCACGGCTTGATTAGGTGGTGTTCATCTACTCTAAGGAATGACTGGTCATTACTGAAGTGGCATAATCAGATAACTGACATGAGTGGAACTAATGATGAATCATACGGATTTCAATCATCTTGCTGTTTTCATTACGGTAGCGCGTGAAAAAAGCTTCACGCGGGCCGCGGCGCACCTGGGCGTTTCACAATCAGCAATCAGTCATAGCATTCGAGGTCTGGAGGAAAGGCTGGGGATACGTCTTCTGACCCGGACAACCCGGGGGGCAGTGCCAACAGAGGCGGGAGAACGACTGCTTGCCAATCTTGCTCCCTACTATGATGGGATTGAGACCGAGCTTACCTCTTTGGGAGAGCTGCGCGAGAAGCCAGGAGGCATGATACGCATCACCGCTCATGACCATGCGGCAACCACTATACTCTGGCCAAAGCTTTCAACGTTATTGAGGGAGTACCCGGATATCACGCTTGAAATCAACATAGACTATGGATTGATCGACATTGTGACCGGTCGTTTCGATGCGGGAGTCCGTGTCGGGGATCAGATTGCCAAAGATATGATTGCCATGCGTATCTCTCCTGATTTTCGCATGATCGTTGTTGGCTCTCCTGATTACTTTTCCAGACATCCTAAGCCAGAAACGCCACAAGATCTGACTTCACACAACTGCGCAAATTTGCGGCTTTCCACACACGGAGGCCTGTTCGCCTGGGAGTTTGAGAAAGACGGGCAGGAGTTGAAAGTTCAGGTATCCGGCCAGATGATATTCAATACTTCGCCTCAACTGTTATCGGCGGCGCTTGCAGGGTACGGGCTGGCGTATGCTCCTGAGGATGTGGTGCAAAAATATATCAGAGAGGGAAAATTAATACCTGTACTTGAGGACTGGTCACCCACATTTCCTGGTTACCATCTTTATTATCCAAGTAGAAGGCAGGCTCTTCCTGCATTCAAGTTGATTTTAAACGCTCTAAGGGTATGAGTTAAGACTCATCCTTAGTGCATGGATACATTCTGCCAATCATATGTATCGAGCCTTAAGTACAATCCGATTAATACACCTCCTACACTGAGTTTCAGATTGCAGGCTAACATTCCGGGTTCGTAATGTCCGCTATTGGCACAAACCGGTCGTTATACCAACAGGAAAAAAAAGCCTGCCGAGCCTAAATTTTGATGGAAATGGGGCAGGCTAGTTTCGTGCAGGGAAACAGGTTCAGACAATGCCCCACACACTGAGGCCGAAATAATCGGCCTCCGCCTTGTCTCTAGCCCACAGCCCTAAGCCTCATCAACACCGTCGGAAAAAACTCCGCCACCGTAGGGTGCACCGGCAGCGCCTGCATCATCAGCCGGTAGCTGGCTCCGGTAGCCATGTAGTTGGAGATAACCGCGATGATTTCATCCCCGCCGATACCGAGGATCGCCGCCCCGAGGAAGCGCTCGCTTTGCGCATCGACAATCAGACGCAGCATGCCGTCGGTTTCACTCTCTTCTTTTGCCCGGCTGACGTCGGCCATGCGGATGTCCGCCACCAGAATCGACTGGCCTTGTTGAACCCGTTCCCGGGCCTGGGCGAGGGTGATGCCGACCCGGCCAAGCGGCGGATCGGTAAACATCGCGTAGCTCAGCACCCGCCGATCGGCATCGAGCCATTGCCCGTCGGGCTGCTGGCCGTCGAGTTCCGCCCACGCAATCTGATAGTCGTGATAGCTGGTGTGGGTAAACGCCCCGCGCCCGTTGATGTCGCCCAGCGCTTTAATGCCTGCCACGTTGGTATTGAAATGGGCATCGGTGCGGATAAAGCCGCGCTTGTCGGTTTCCACGCCCACGGCGGCAAGGTTCAGCCGTTCGACGTTCGGTATCCGTCCGGTGGCAAACAGAATATGGCTCCCGATGAGGGTGCTGCCGTCGCTTAACTCGGCGCTGACGCCGTCGGCGTGAGGGGCGAGGCGGGTGACGCTGCTATTAAGAATAAACTCGATCCCTTCGGCCCGCAGAAACTCGGCGATCTGCGCGCTGATGTCGTCGTCTTCGCGCTCGGCAATCCGGCCCGCGCGATGGATGATCGACACCCTGGCCCCCAGACGACGGTAGATTTGCCCCAGCTCCAGGCCGATATAGCTGGCCCCAACTATCAGCAAATGTTCCGGGCATTCATTGAGCGCTAACAAACTGGCGTTATCCAGATGCGGCACGCTGTCGAGGCCGGGCAGGTCAGGCGTCAGGGCGCGGGTGCCGGTGTTCAGATAGACATGGGCCGCAGACAACATTTCGCCGTTAACGCTAATCAAAAACCGTTCGCCATCGCGTCCTTCAAAGCGGCCCCAGCCGTGGATCAGCTCCAGGTTCTCCGTGCCCTCTAACCACTGCACCAGTCCGTGGCGCGAGGCCTCAACCTTGTCGCGCATCCGCTGGATAGCCGCCGGGAAATCGACGCTGATCGGGCCGGTCATTACGCCAAACTCCGCCGCGCGTCGCGCCAGATGGGCGACCCGCGCCGATTTGCGCAGCGTTTTGGTTGGCGTACAGCCCACATTCACGCAGGTGCCGCCGTAAAGATTGCCCTCGATAAGCACCACCTGCTGACCGTTCGCCGCCAATGAGACCGCTAAAGAGGGCGCGGCTTGACCCGCCCCAATCAATACTGAATCCACTGCCTTCACGCTAGACCTCACCCTGAATTATCGAATAGCACAGATTGATTGAGCGTAGTGCAGGGTATCAATGCAGACAAATGTCGGAACAGACGCCCCTTTTTGGCGCATTCCGCTCCGTTTTGGCGCACAAAATGCCGACAAATATCGCAGGCGATCACAAATCCTGAATTAAGTTTTACTAATGCATAATGTTGCTGATATTAGCGTTGCTAATGGCGTTAAATGCAAATTTATTCACTTTGTATGCAGTTTGTATGAATAGCGTTCGGTTGTAAGTTATTGATATTGAGTTGAGCACTTCCGTTTATGCAGTTTTGTCGCTGGCTGGCACGATGCGTGCAATATACATTTACAGCACAAACACTCATATTTATTAACATCACAATAACGTTATGTTTACCGGAAGAAGAGGTTGCTATGACTCAGTCAGTTACGCGTGGAAATTTTGACGATTGGATGATGCCGGTTTACGCCCCGGCGCCTTTTATTCCGGTACGTGGGGAAGGTTCTCGCCTGTGGGATCAGCAGGGCAAAGAGTACATTGATTTTGCAGGCGGCATTGCGGTGAACGCCCTGGGTCATGCGCACCCGGCGATGATCGCGGCGCTGACCGAGCAGGCGGGGAAATTCTGGCATACCGGCAACGGCTACAGTAACGAACCGGTGCTCAAGCTGGCGAAACAGCTGATTGATGCCACCTTTGCCGACAAAATATTTTTCTGTAACTCCGGGGCGGAAGCCAACGAAGCGGCACTCAAACTGGCGCGTAAATACGCCCACGATAAGTTCGGCGCACATAAAAGCGGGATTGTGGCGTTCAAAAACGCCTTCCATGGCCGGACGCTGTTTACCGTCAGCGCCGGGGGCCAGCCGTCATATTCTCAGGATTTTGCGCCGCTGCCGCCGCAAATCCAGCACGCTATCTACAACGATATCGACTCTGCCCGTCAGCTTATCAATGACGATACCTGCGCGGTGATCGTTGAGCCGATTCAGGGCGAAGGCGGGGTGGTACCTGCGACTCCGGCGTTCCTGAAGGAATTGCGTGACCTGTGTGACCAGCATAATGCGCTGCTGATTTTTGACGAAGTGCAGACCGGGGTAGGCCGTACCGGGGAGCTGTATGCGTATATGCACTACGGCGTGACCCCGGACGTGCTGTCCACCGCCAAAGCGCTGGGCGGCGGTTTCCCGATTGGCGCCCTGCTAACGCGTGATGAATTTGCCAGCGTGATGACCGTAGGCACCCACGGCACCACCTACGGCGGGAACCCGCTGGCCTGCGCGGTGGCGGGCGTGGTGCTGTCAATGATTAATACTCATGACGTGCTGAATGGCGTCAAACAACGCAACCAGTGGTTCACCGAACGCCTGACCGCCATCAACGCCAGGTTCGGTTTGTTCGACGAGGTGCGCGGCATGGGCCTGCTGATCGGTTGCGTGCTGAAAGCCGGGTATGCCGGAAAAGCGAAACAGATTAGCCAACTGGCTGCCGAAAATGGCCTGATGGTGCTGATTGCCGGGGCCAACGTGGTGCGCTTCGCGCCTGCGCTGGTGATCAGCGAAGAAGAGGTCAACACCGGGCTGGATCGCTTCGAGAAAGCCTGCGAACGCTTTGTGTCTGAGGTGTCATCATGATGGTCATCCGCCCGGTCGGACGCGAGGATTTGTCCGGCCTGCTGACACTCGCAGGGAAAACCGGCGGGGGGCTCACCTCACTCCCAGCGGATGAGAACACGCTCTCGGCGCGTATTGAACGGTCGATCAATACCTGGAACGGCAGCCTGGAAAAGGGCGAGCAGGGCTACGTTTTTGTGCTGGAAGATACCGCCAGCGGCACCGTGGCGGGGATTTGCGCGATTGAAGTCGCCGTCGGGCTGCACGACTCCTGGTACAACTACCGCGTCGGCACCCAGGTCCACGCCTCGAAAGAGCTGAACGTGTACAACGCGCTGCCGACGCTGTTTCTGAGTAACGACCACACCGGCAGCAGCGAGCTGTGTACGCTGTTCCTTGATCCGGAATGGCGCAAAGAGGGCAACGGCTATCTGTTGTCGAAATCACGTTTCCTGTTTATGGCTGCCTTCCGCGATCGCTTTAACGACAAAGTGGTGGCGGAAATGCGCGGAGTGATTGACGAGCACGGCTATTCCCCGTTCTGGGAAAGCCTTGGGCAGCGCTTCTTCTCGATGCCGTTTGCCCGCGCGGATTACCTGTGCGGCACCGGGCAAAAAGCGTTTATCGCCGAGCTGATGCCTAAGCATCCGATTTATACCGATTTCCTCTCCCCGGAAGCACGGGCGGTGATCGGCGAAGTACATCCGCAAACCGCCCCTGCTCGGGCGGTGCTGGAAAAAGAAGGGTTCCGCTATCGCAACTATGTCGATATTTTCGACGGCGGCCCGACCCTGGAGTGCGATATCGACCGGGTACGTGCCATTCGTAAAAGTCGTCTGGTGGAAGTGGGCGAAGGCCAGCCTGCGCCGGGCGAACTGCCGACCTGTCTGGTGGCTAATGAACAATACCATCAGTATCGCGCCATGCTGGTTCAGGCCGATCCGCACACCGACAAACTGTTACTGAGCGCACAACAGCTCGATGCCCTGAAATGCCATGCGGGTGACCGCGTGCGGCTGGTTCGTCTTTGCCCTGAGGAGAAAAAAGCATGAGTTTATGGATAGGCGGTGACTGGGTCACCGGGCGAGCAGAGGCCCGCAGCAAAAACAATCCGGTCACTCACGAAACGGTGTGGCGCGGTAATGATGCCGACGCAGAGCAGGTGGCGGACGCGGTGAAAGCCGCCCGTGCCGCGTTCCCTGGCTGGGCAAAGCAGCCGTTCAGCGCCCGCCAGCAGATTGCAGAAAAATTTGCCGGGTTGCTGGAAAGCCATAAAGAAGCGCTGACCGAGGTGATCGCCCGCGAAACCGGCAAACCGCGCTGGGAAGCGGCCACCGAAATCGGGGCGATGATCAACAAAATTGCTATTTCGGTGAAGGGCTATCACAGCCGCACCGGCGAGCAGGAAACCCCGATGCCTGACGGGGCGGCGACCTTACGTCATCGTCCGCACGGCGTGCTGGCGGTGTTTGGCCCGTATAACTTCCCGGGGCACTTGCCGAACGGGCATATTGTGCCTGCGCTGCTGGCCGGAAATACCGTGGTGTTCAAGCCGAGCGAACTCACGCCGATGAGCGGCGAAGCGGTGGTCAAACTGTGGGAACAGGCGGGTTTACCGGCTGGCGTGCTTAACCTGATCCAGGGCGGACGCGCGGTTGGAGAAGCCTTAAGCGGGCAGGCGGATCTCGACGGGCTGCTGTTTACCGGCAGTTCGAATACCGGGTTCACCCTGCATCGCCAACTGGCCGGACAGCCACAGAAAATCCTCGCCCTGGAAATGGGCGGCAATAACCCGCTGATTGTTGATGAGCCGCAGGATCAGGATGCCGCCGTTCACGTCGCGGTGCAGTCGGCGTTTATCACCGCCGGACAGCGCTGCACCTGTGCGCGTCGTCTGCTGGTGAAGCGCGGAGCCGCCGGGGATGCGTTCCTCAAACGGCTGGTGGAGGTCACCGGGCGCATTATACCCGGTAGCTGGAACGCCGAACCGCAGCCGTTTATCGGTGGCCTGATCTCCGAGCAGGCGGCGCAGAATGTACGCTCCGCCTGGGAGCAACATGTGGCTAACGGCGGCGTCACGCTGCTCGAGCCGCGCTTGCTGGAAGCAGGCACCTCGCTGGTCACGCCGGGCATTATCGACATGACCCACGTGCAGAACGTGGCCGACGAAGAAGTGTTTGGCCCGCTGTTGGGCGTCTGGCGTTACGACACTTTTGATGAGGCGATTGCGTTGGCCAATAACACCCGGTATGGCCTGTCGTGCGGGCTGATTTCCGCCGAGCGCGAGAAATTCGACCAGCTGCTGCTGGAAGCACGCGCCGGGATCGTCAACTGGAACAAACCCTTGACCGGCGCGGCGAGTACCGCCCCGTTTGGTGGCGTGGGCGCATCGGGCAACCATCGTCCTGGGGCGTGGTATGCCGCAGATTATTGCGCCTGGCCGATGGCGAGCCTTGAGTCTCCGGCGCTCAGTCTGCCGGGCACGCTCAACCCGGGCCTCGATTTTTCGTCTGAGGTGAAATCATGAAAGCCTGGGAAGTGAACTTTGACGGGCTGCCGGGGCTGACGCATCACTATGCCGGGCTGTCGTTCGGCAATGAGGCCTCGACCAAACACCGTTTTCGCGTCTCCAACCCGCAGCTGGCGGCTAAGCAGGGCCTGCTGAAGATGAAAGCGCTGGCCGATCTCGGCTTTAAGCAAGCCGTTCTGCCCCCGCAGGAACGCCCGAATGTGCCGCTGTTGCGTCAGCTGGGCTTCACCGGCAGCGACGAACAGGTGGTAGAGAAAGCCGCCACCCAGGCACCGCAGCTGTTGTCGGCGGTGAGTTCGGCCTCGTCAATGTGGGTGGCGAATGCCGCCACCGTTTGCCCGTCGGCTGATGCGTTGGATGGCAAAGTGCATCTCACCGTCGCCAACCTTAACAATAAATTCCACCGCGCCAGCGAGGCACCGACCACCGAGGCGGTGCTGCGGGCGATTTTCAATAATGAACAAGCGTTTGCGGTACACGGCGCGCTGCCGCAGGTGGCGATGTTTGGCGACGAAGGGGCGGCGAACCATAACCGTCTCGGCGGTGAGTACCCTCAGCCGGGCCTGCAAATGTTCGTCTATGGCCGGGAAGAGGGCGGGCATCATCAGCCTCAGCGCTATCCGGCGCGTCAGACGTTAGAGGCCAGCCAGGCGGTGGCCCGACTGAATCAGGTCAATCCGCAGCAGGTTATTTTCGCCCAGCAGAACCCGGGGGTGATCGACCAGGGCGTGTTCCACAATGATGTGATCGCGGTCAGTAACCGGCAGGTGCTGTTCTGCCATCAACAGGCGTTTCTGAATCAGCCTGAACTGCTGGCCCAGCTGCGGGAACGCGTCCCGGGCTTTACCCCGGTGGAAGTGCCGACCGCGCGTGTCTCGGTCAACGATGCGGTGGCGACCTATCTGTTTAATAGCCAACTGCTGAGCAAGCCCGACGGCAGCATGATGCTGGTGTTGCCGAAAGAGTCGCAGGAACACGCGGGCGTGTGGTCGTATCTCACAGATGTGCTGGCGCAGGATAATCCTATCAATGAACTGAAGGTGTTTGATCTGCGGGAAAGTATGGCCAACGGCGGCGGCCCGGCGTGTTTACGTCTGCGCGTGGTGCTGACCGAGGCGGAGATCCAGGCGTTGAATCCAAAGGTGTTAATGAGCGACACCCTGTTCGATACGCTCAATACCTGGGTAGACCGCTACTATCGTGATCGTCTGACCCAGGCCGACCTCGCGGATCCGCAGCTGTTGCGCGAAGGGCGTGACGCCCTGGATCAGCTGACGCAAATTTTGGGACTCGGCTCGGTTTACCCGTTCCAGCAGTAAAGGAGGCACGATGGAGGACTTTCTGGCCCTGACGCTGTCGGGTGAAAACCCGGCGCACACGCGCGGCGAAACGGCACAATTTCACTGGCAGTGGCACGATCGCGGTATTCTGGAGCTGACCCCGTTTGCGCCGTGTACCCAGGCGCTGGTGCTGTCGGCGGGAATTCACGGTAATGAAACCGCCCCGGTGGAGATCCTTGACGGGTTGATGACAGGCCTGTTTAGCGGGGCGTTGACGCTGAGCTGGCGTCTGCTGGTGGTGCTCGGGAATCCTCCGGCGCTGGTGGACAACAAGCGCTACCTGCACAGCGACATGAACCGGATGTTCGGTGGGCGTTGGCATGAGTTTGTCCCGTCGCTGGAAACCGCCCGTGCGGCGCGGCTGGAACATGCCCTGTCGCAGTTCTGGCAGCCCACCGATACCTTGCGCTGGCATCTCGATATGCACACCGCCATTCGCGGCTCGCATCACGTCCGTTTTGGCGTGCTGCCGCTGCGTAAGGAACCGTGGGACGAGGCGTTTCTGCACTGGCTTGGCGCGGCCGGGCTGGAAGCGCTGGTGTACCATCAAAGCCCCGGCGGCACCTTTACCCATTTCAGCACCGAACGTTTTAGCACCTATGCCTGCACGCTGGAGCTGGGTAAAGCCCTCCCGTTTGGTCATAACGATTTAAACCAGTTTGCCAGGGTGCAACACGCACTTGGGCAGCTGCTCGGCGGGGAAGTGGCCTCTGCGCCACTGCCGGTGACCTATCGTGTGGCGCAGCAAATCACCCGCCATGACGACAGCTTCCAGCTGCATATGTCGCCTGAAACGCTGAACTTCACCCCGTTTAGTGAAGGCACGTTGCTGGCGCAAGAGGGTGACACGCGCTGGATGGTCAAACATCAGACCGAATATGTGTTATTCCCCAACCCGAACGTCGCCCCCGGCCTGCGGGCGGGGTTGATGCTGGTTCGGGAAGGATAATTTTTTCCATTGCGGCGGTGAAATGTTTCACCGCTGTTTTTTTATCAGTTATGCTAAACGTGGCATTACAAAAAATTGCGGACTATTCCTGGATAATGCTTTTTAATTAATCAGACTTACGCTAGACTTCTACATATTCCGTTCCAGAACAGTCATTTATTTATTTCCTCTTGCAACTCTCCACACTTTTTCCTTATTTCCTCCATAATTGGCTGAAAAGTCGTTTTTATACTTTCACTGTTTTACGCTTGCTCTGACTAATTGACGTTAAAGCCCGTAAAGTTAATCACGTCAACACGGCAATGCGCCGTAGAAAATAACTGAAAGTAAGGAACGAATTATGAAAAAGATGACCTCTGCTCTGATTATTGCTTCTACCCTGGCGCTGGGCGCGGCGAACCTGGCTCACGCCGCTGACACCACCTCCGCGACCAGCACTGAAACGGCACCGATGATGCACCATAAAGGCAAGCCGGGTATGCATCACGACATGATGTTCAAAGATCTGAACCTGACCGATGCGCAGAAACAACAGATCCGCAGCATCATGAAAGAGCAGCGCGGCAAAATGCAGCGTCCGTCCGTTGACGAACGCCGTGCGATGCACAACCTGATTGCGAGCGACACCTTCGACAAAGCCAAAGCCGAAGAGATGGTGACCAAAATGGAAGCGCAGCACAAAGATATGGCCGTTTCCCGTATGGAAACCCAGAACAAGATCTACAACATTCTGACCCCGGAACAGAAAAAGCAATTTAATGCCAATTTTGAGAAGCGTCTGACAGAACGTCACGCACCGGAAGGTACAATGCCGTCATCTGCTGAGTAATTCAGCCCCCTGACTTAAAGACCGCCGGTCTTGCCCACATGCTGATAAATGCAGTGGGCAGGACCGGCGGTTTTTCTTTTCAGCCCTCTTGCCTGTCGCGCCATTCCCGGTATTCTTCTTCTACACCCGTAGACTCTTTTTCCCCGGATATCAGTCTGTTACTGACTCTGTGTGTCAATAACGGCGGAAAGCCGCTAAGGCTCTGCGCGCCTTCTGCCGATAATCCCTCAGTGGTGAAAAAAAGATAATAACGAGGGCTGCCGCCGATGCAGCCTCGGTCGTTCTTCAGGAGTGATGATGGAATACTTTGATATCCGCACGATGCCGGTCAGTCTGTGGAAAAATGGTGCAGGCGAAACCCGCGAGCTGTGCTGTTTTCCACCTGCCACCCGCGATTTTCACTGGCGCGCCAGCATCGCCTCGATTGCGGGCAACGGCGAGTTCTCCGCGTTCCCCGGCGTTGACCGGGTGATTACCCTGCTGGAAGGGTGCGAAGTGACGCTCCACGGCGGGAACGCCTTTCACCATACCCTGAAGCCGTTTCAGCCGTTTCGCTTTGCCGGGGAGCAAACGGTGCGGGCCGAGCTGGGTGAGGGGCTGATGTCGATGGATCTCAATATCATGACCCGGCGCGAACGCTGCCAGGCCAAAGTGCGGGTGGCAGACAGAACCTTTACTACCTTTGGCGCGGGCGGGGGTATGGTGCTGGTGCTGAGCGGCGCATGGCAATTGGGCGATAAACTGCTCACCGCCGATCAGGGCGCGTACTGGCAGGATGAGCATCATACTATTCGGTTGCTGAAGGATGAAGGCAAAATTCTCTACAGCGCCATCAGCTGGAACCCGGCGTGGCCGTTAACGTCCGTCCGCCAGGTCGATGATCTCAGCCTGGCCGGTTAGCAGCGGCTTGCAGAGGATTTTATAGCCGTCGTGATCGAACCCGGCGGGCAGGCGGCGCAGGTCATCGGCAGCGCTCAGCGTAGTGACCGACCCCAGCCATAGCCAGTTGTGAATGATGTGGTATTCAGTCAGCTCATGGGTGCTTTCTTTCAGGGCGATAGCCCCTTGCCACGGCCAGCAAATCAGTTGCAGCCTGGCGAGTGCGGTCAGCAAACGCTGATGATGCGCCTCCGCGCTTTCCTTCCCGCAGCATGCCCCGGCACAGCGTTTCAGCGCCGAGCGGAAACATCCCCGCCCGCGGGTCACAGATTCCAGCCCTAACAGGCCGTAGCATAGCTGATGCTCATCGGCGATGGTTTGCAGCGCCTGGAGCGCCGCCCGGCGGTTGGCAAACAGGCCATACAGCCCCGGCTGGTGGGCAAAATCAATCTCTTTGGCATACACCACCTGCGGCTGAGTGTCGCTCAGCAATAAAGAACAGAGCTGGCGATTGCGGCGCAGGCGTTTATTGAACAGCGGCTGTTGCTCTTTGATCATTTTGGCTTCGAGCAACAGGGCTCCGACTTCACCGCCGGTACGTGTCCAACTGATGCGCCGGGACTGCCGTAACATCGCGGCCTCATTCGGGGTGCGCAGGTGCGAGAGCACCCGGCTGCGCAGGTTCACGCTTTTGCCGATATACAGCGGCAGCGTTTCACTCTCACCGTGGAAAACATACACGCCGGGCACCGAAGGCAGGGCTTCCAGTGAGGGACGCAGATGTTCGGGATATTCGTAGATTGCCGCCGCTTCAAATTCAAGTCGCGGGGCGGATTGACGCCGGGCCACACTCACTCCTGATGCTGTGTATTCGTACAGTATAGCAGCGGGAATGCGCAAGAAAAAAGCAAAAAAACGACCGGGCGGGTGGAGAAGGGGCCGGGTAAACAGAGGTTACCCGGCAAAATCACAGACTTAGCGTTTCCAGAAATCGTCGAAAACGGTAATCGGCGGACGGCGCTTGTGCTCCGTCTTCAGATACCAGCCTTCGATGATGCTGGCAATTCCGGCATCCACCGGCTTGCCTTCGAGATAATCGTCGATGTTGTCATAGGACACGCCGAGCGCGGCTTCATCCGGCAGAGAAGGGCGGTCGTCTTCCAGATCGGCGGTCGGCGCTTTCTGATACAGATGCTCCGGGCATCCGAGGGTGGCTAACAGCTGTTTGCCCTGGCGCTTGTTGAGACGGAAAATCGGGTTGATGTCGGTGCCGCCATCGCCGTATTTGGTGAAGAACCCGGTAATCGCTTCGGCCGCATGATCGGTCCCGACCACTACACCTTTGGTCATGCCTGCAATGCTGTACTGGGCTTTCATGCGCTCGCGAGCTTTTTCGTTGCCGCGCACAAAATCGCTTAGCTCAATTCCGGCTTCACGCAGCGCCTGCTCGCTCGCCAGCACCGCGCCTTTGATGTTGACGGTCAGCACGCGGTCGGGCTGGATAAAAGCAATCGCGTCCTGGCAATCCTGCTCGTCGGCCTGCACGCCAAACGGCAGGCGTACGGCGATAAAGGTCAGGCTGCTGTCACCAGTCTCTTCGCGCAGTTCGCTAATGGCGAGCTGGCACAGTTTACCGGTCAGGGTGGAATCCTGACCGCCGCTGATGCCGAGCACCAGAGACTTAATGAACGGATAGGTGCGCAGATATGCCTTCAGAAAATCCACACTGCGGCGAATTTCTTCTTCGCTGTTGACCTGTGGCTTAGCGCCCAGTGCCGCGATAATCTCTTGTTGAAGAGCCATTTACCCCTCCCAAAAATGGTTGTCGTGTCTGTGCTTAAAGCTACCTCTTTGCCGGGAAAACGACAAGGATCACAGTTTTGACTGCGCTAAAATCCGGCGATTTAACCGCATAGTACATAATTACTAGAATTATCTGAAAGTTATACCATTTGTGCCATCGGGTTGAAATATCGCGAACTTTATTCCAGGCTTATAACACACTGATAACTCGTCATACTTCAAGTTGTTGGTGCGTTGGCTGCACTCGTGTGCCCCAGTCACATAGTTTTCTATGCACCCGGGGACTTACGGGCTTGCCGCCTTCCCCCAACATGAATTATTTAGAGTAAAAAAAAAGAGGACGGAATATGAACAAGAACGTAGCGGGAATTTTAGGTGCAGCAGCAGTACTGACCATGTTGGCGGGTTGTACCGCCTACGACCGTACCACTGACCAGTTCACACAGCCAGTGGTGAAAGACGTTAAGAAAGGCATGAGCCGCCAGCAGGTGGCGCAGATTGCCGGTAAACCTTCTTCTGAAATTACCATGGTTCACGCCCGTGGTACTTGCCAGACCTATATCCTGGGTCAACGGGATGGTAAAGCGCAAACCTACTTCGTCGCACTGGATGACACCGGTCACGTGATCAATTCCGGTTACCAGACCTGTGCTGAGTACGATACCGACCCGCAGACCAAGCAGTAACAGAATCGCTCATTCTGCTGAGTTCTACGTAAGCCCGGCCCGTTGGCCGGGCTTTTTGTTGTCTTGAGTTGCTTATTTAATTGCGCGAATTATTTGGCCAAAATGTGAGGGTAGTCATAAGCCAAGGTCAATGAGAGACAATTTAGGTTCGCCACGAATTATCCTGCCGCTTTCTGATGCCGTATACTCAACCCCATAAACACAAAGTAACAATTCGTTACCGCCATTACGCCCCCGGTGAGAAAAGGAAGACACTCCTGACGGTGGGCAGAAAATGCACATTGAGGAAGCGATTATGGAAAAAAAACATATCTATCTGTTCTGTTCTGCGGGCATGTCCACATCACTGCTGGTGACCAAAATGCGCGCGCAGGCTGAGAAATACGAAGTGCCGGTGGTTATTGAAGCCTTTCCTGAAACCCTCGCGGGTGAAAAAGGGGAGCAGGCTGATGTGATATTACTCGGACCACAAATTGCGTATATGTTGCCGGAAATTCAGCGTCTGCTGCCCAATAAGCCGGTAGAAGTTATTGATTCAACGTTGTATGGCAAGATCGATGGTTTAGGTGTGCTTAAAGCCGCTGTTGCCGCAATTAAGAAAGCAGCAGCGCAGTAACTTTTGATTTATTTTAATTTTCCCGTCAAAGAGTAATTTCACACACAATCGCCGCAATATTTGATTGCGGCCTTTAAGGGTATTTTCTATGAGTAAAGTTATTAGCTCTCTTGAAAAGGTACTCCTTCCTTTTGCTGTCAAAATAGGAAAGCAGCCGCATATTAATGCGATTAAAAACGGTTTTATTAAACTGATGCCGTTGACCCTCGCAGGGGCCATGTTTGTTTTAATAAATAACGTTTTTCTGAGTTTTGGCGAAGGCTCGTTTTTCTATTCGATGGGCATTCGGTTAGACGCTTCCACCATTGAGACTCTGAATGGTTTTAAAGCCATCGGCGGCAACGTGTACAACGGTACGTTGGGCATTATGTCGCTGATGGCACCTTTTTTCATTGGTATGGCGCTGGCTGAAGAACGCAAAGTTGACCCACTGGCGGCGGGCTTATTATCCGTTGCCGCCTTTATGACAGTCACGCCTTACAGCGTCGGCGAAGCTTACGCGGTAGGGGCTAACTGGCTCGGCGGGCAAAATATTATATCGGGCATGGTGATTGGCCTGATCGTGGCGGAAATGTTCACCTTCGTCATTCGTCGTAACTGGGTGATTACCCTGCCGGATAGCGTGCCGACCTCGGTGTCACGCTCTTTCTCGGCGCTGATCCCCGGCTTCCTGATCCTGACCGTATTCGGCGTTATCTCTTGGGTGCTGGCGAATCATGGCAGCAACTTCCACCAGATTATCCTCGACTCTATCTCCAAGCCGCTGGCGTCAATGGGCAGCGTAGTGGGCTGGGCATACGTTATCTTTAACTCACTGCTGTGGTTCTTCGGGGTACACGGTTCACTGGCTCTCACCGCGCTGGACAACGGCATCATGACCCCGTGGGCGCTGGAAAACATTGCGCTGTACCAGCAGTACGGCTCTGTCGACGCGGCGATCGCTGCCGGGAAAGAGTTCCACTTCTGGGCCAAGCCGATGCTGGACTCCTACATTCTGCTGGGCGGTTCCGGTGCAACGTTAGGTCTGATTATCGCTATCTTTATCGGTTCGCGCCGCGCTGACCATCGTCAGGTTGCGAAATTGGCCCTGCCATCCGGCATCTTCCAGATTAACGAACCGATTCTGTTTGGTCTGCCGATCATCATGAACCCGGTGATGTTCATCCCGTTCGTGCTTATCCAGCCGATTCTGGCCGCTATCACCCTGCTGGCGTACTCGATGGGCATTATCCCACCGGTCACCAACCTGGCTCCGTGGACCATGCCGACCGGTCTGGGCGCATTCTTCAACAGTAACGGTAGCGTGGCGGCGCTGTGTGTCGCGCTGTTCAACCTCGGGGTCTCGGTGCTGGTCTACCTGCCATTCGTGGCGGTCTCCAACAAAGCACAGGCTGTTATCGAGCAGGAAGAGAGCGAAGAAGATATCGCTAACGCACTGAAATTCTGATGTAACGCGGTGCGGGAGGCGACTCCCGTACCGCCAGACGTAAAGAGGGAAAGAGTATGTTCGATCTGGAAAATATCGTGGCAGATGAGGTTGCAGAAAACGACCTCGAAGAAGTGGTGATGGGGCTGATTATTAACTCCGGACAGGCGCGCAGCCTGGCGTACACCGCACTGAAACAGGCGAAGCAGGGGGATTTCGTCACTGCCAAAGCCACCATGGAACAATCCCGCGTGGCGCTGAGCGAAGCGCATCGCGTGCAGACGCAGCTCATCGAAAGCGATGAAGGCGAAGGCAAAATGAAGGTCAGCCTGGTGCTGGTTCATGCTCAGGATCATCTTATGACCTCAATGCTGGCCCGCGAACTGGTTGCCGAATTGATTGAGCTTCACGAGAAGGTACAATAACGGGCAGATACCACCATGAGGCAACCAAAGATGACGACCCTGGAAATCAGTACCGCGCTTGAACAACAACTGTTTAACGGGAAAAATTTTCACGTCTTCATCTACAACAAAACGGAAAGCATCAGCGGGTTACATCAGCATGACTACTACGAGTTTACCCTCGTACTGACCGGGCGCTATTACCAGGAGATCAATGGCAAACGGGTAATGCTGGAGCGCGGGGATTTTGTCTTTATCCCGATGGGGTCGTACCACCAGAGCTTTTATGAGTTTGGCGCGACCCGAATCCTGAATGTTGGCATCAGCAAGCGCTTTTTTGAGCAACACTATCAGCCGCTGCTGCCGACCTGTCTGGTGGCCTCTCAGGTCTACTCGGTTAAAAGTACCTTTCTCAGCTATATAGAGTCGGTGATTGCGTCACTCAATTTCCGCGAAAATGAATTTGATGAGTTTATTGAAGTCGTCTCTTTCTATGTGATTAACCGCCTCCGTCATTTCCGTGAAGAGCAGACGCAGGATGTTATTCCGCAGTGGTTAAAAACCACCGTCGAAGAGATGCACGATAAACATAAATTTGGTGAAGGCGCACTGGAAAATATGGTGGCGTTATCCGGCAAATCTCAGGAATATTTGACCCGGGCAACCCAACGCTTTTACAGCAAAACGCCAATGCAGATAATTAATGACATCCGCATTAACTTCGCCATGAAACAACTGGAAATTACCAATTATTCGGTGACCGATATTGCGTATGAATCAGGTTACAGCAGTCCAAGTCTGTTTATTAAGACTTTCAAAAAGCTGACTTCATTCACACCAAGCAACTATCGCAAACAGCTCACCGTGATTAATTAATATCGTGCGGTTCGCCGCACGCGCCAAATTCGATTAGCTATCCGCGTATAATGTGGAGCATCACTCACACGTTGTTCGCGGGTCACGAGGGAGAAAGTTATGAGCCAGAAATTAAAAGTCGTTACCATCGGCGGCGGCAGCAGCTATACCCCGGAATTACTGGAAGGCTTTATTAAGCGTTATCACGAACTGCCGGTCAGCGAACTGTGGCTGGTAGACGTAGAGGGCGGTCAGGAAAAACTCGATATTATCCACGCCCTGTGCGAGCGCATGGTACAGAAAGCAGGCGTGCCGATGACGGTGCATAAAACCCTGAATCGCCGTGAAGCGCTGAAAGATGCCGACTTCGTGACCACCCAGCTGCGTGTAGGCCAGCTACAGGCGCGTGAAAAAGACGAACGTATTCCGCTGAGCCACGGCTATCTCGGCCAGGAAACCAACGGTGCAGGCGGCCTGTTCAAAGGCTTGCGCACCATTCCGGTTATCTTTGACATCATCAAAGATGTGGAAGAAATCTGCCCGGATGCGTGGGTGATTAACTTCACCAACCCGGCCGGGATGGTGACCGAAGCGGTGTACCGTCACACCAACTTCAAACGTTTCATCGGCGTGTGCAACATCCCCATCGGTATGAAAATGTTCATTACCGATGTGTTGAAGCTCAGCGAAAAAGACGACCTGTCGATTGACCTGTTCGGCCTGAACCACATGGTCTTCATTCGCGATGTGATCGTCAACGGTGAGTCGCGCTTTGCCGAACTGCTGGACGGTGTAGCCTCCGGCAAGCTGACTGCCAACACGGTGAAGAACATCTTCGACATGCCGTTTAGCGAAGGCCTGATCCGCTCCCTGAACCTGCTGCCATGCTCGTATCTGCTGTACTACTTCAAGCAGAAAGAGATGCTGGCGATTGAAATGGGCGAGTACTACAAAGGTGGGGCGCGAGCTCAGGTGGTGCAGAAAGTTGAGAAGCAGTTGTTCGAGCTGTACAAAGATCCGGACCTCAACATCAAGCCAAAAGAGCTGGAGCAGCGCGGCGGGGCGTATTATTCAGATGCTGCCTGTGAAGTGATCAACGCTATCTACAATGACAAGCAGGCTGAGCACTACGTCAACGTGCCGCATCATGGTCACGTGGATAACATCCCGGCGGACTGGGCGGTTGAAATGACCTGTATCCTGGGCCGTGATGGCGCGAAGCCGCACCCACGCCTGACGCATTTCGATGATAAAGTGCTGGGACTGATTCATACCATCAAAGGCTTTGAAGTGGCGGCCAGCCATGCTGCGCTGAGCGGTGAGTTCAATGACGTGCTGTTGGCGCTGAACCTCAGCCCACTGATTCATTCCGACAAAGACGCAGAAGTGCTGGCCCGCGAGCTGATCCTCGCCCATGAGAAATGGCTGCCTAACTTTGCCGAAACGGTGAAAACCCTCAAGCAGTAAAAGGAGTTGCAGATGGAACGTGTGCTTATCGTGAATGCCGATGATTTTGGTCTGAGCAAAGGTCAGAACTACGGCATTGTCGATGCCTGCAAAAACGGTCTGGTGACCTCCACAACCGCGCTGGTGAACGGTGCGGCTATCGAACACGCGGCGCAGATGAGCCGCTGTTTGCCGGAGCTGGCGGTTGGGATGCATTTTGTCCTCACGCTGGGGATGCCGCTGTCGGCGATGCCAGGTCTGACCCGCGAAGGTAAGTTCGGGAAATGGATCTGGCAGATGGCGGAAGAAAATACGCTGCCGCTGGAAGAAATTTCCCGCGAGCTTGACTGCCAGTATCACCGCTTTATTGACCTGTTCGGCTGCGAACCGACGCACATCGACAGCCATCATCATGTGCATATGATCCCGCAGATTTTCCCGATTGTGGCGGCGTTTGCCAAAGCGAAAGGGGTGCCGATGCGAATCGACCGCCAGCAGCAAAAGCTGCACAGACTGGATGATTTGGGGGTGCGCAGCAGCGCCGGTTTTGCGGTAGAGTTTTACGGCGAGGCCATCAGCGAGGAACTGTTCCTGCAAACCCTGGAAACCTCCGCTCAGGCAGGGGAGTCCTCGCTAGAAGTGATGTGTCACCCGGCGTTTGTCGATAATACGATTATGGGCAGCGCCTACTGTTATCCACGCCTGAAGGAACTGGATGTGCTGACGTCGCCGTCGCTGAAGTATGCGGTGGCAGAGCGGGGATATCGTCTCGGGACGTTCCGCGACCTATAACCGATCAAAGAGTGCTTTGTTGGTGCCCGGATTTCTCCCTGGGCACCGTGTTAGGGGTTAGGCCGGGCAGATGTCCCGGCATTTTTTTGTCGACGGATTAAGCCGGAATGGTCGCGATCTTCGCCTCGCGGGACCACACCCGGTGCCCGGCCAGCAGCGTCAGGAAATAGTCTACCGATTTTTTGGTGACAGTGTCACTTTCAGCAACGCCTTCCTCACCTTTATCGCCAACGTTAATGACCGCCTTCAGCTTACGCGCCTCGCCCGCCAGCAGGAGGGGTTTCAGATGCTTATAGGCTTCCAGCAGGTAGTAACGTGCATCGCCGCTCTTCTCGAGGCTGGCGATATCCCCGCCCGGCACCGCCACGGCATCCACCGTCAACGACGGCGCACCGGCAAAGGTGGCGCTGATGGTCAGAACCGACCCGTCATCAGCGGTGAGTTCCCCCATCCGGCTGTAAAGCAATTTGGCGTGGACGCCTTTGTCCTTCAGGCCTTGCAGCAGCGTCAGCAGCTGTTTCGCATCCGGTTTATCGTTCAGCAGCACGCCGACTACCCGGCCTTTAACCCCGCCGTCAGGAATGGCGTACAGGCTCAGGGTCGGATCTTTTTTCAGGCCGTTCACATCGCCTGGCGCTGGCCGTTTAGCCTGTTCATCGCTGAGGGTGATACCGAGGTTTTCGCCCACTCTCTGTGCCAGCTGAATGTCGATGTAGGTTAACTGATCGACCACGCGCTCGCGAATATACGCCCTGGCGACCTTGCCGAGTTCAAAGCTGAACGCATCGACAATATGCTGCTGTTCCACCGGGGTCTGACTCAGCCAGAACAGGCGTGGATGGGCGTAATATTCGCCGAATGACGGGCTACGCTCGCGAATTTTGCCGCCATCCACCCGCTCCTGATAGGACTCGAATCCGCCGTGTTTTGGTGCAGGTGGCGTTTCGCGTGGCCAGTTGTCGTTGATCGAATTCGGCTCATAGTTGGCAGGGTTGGTGTCAATATCCATCCGGTGCATGCCGTCGCGCTGGAAATTGTGATACGGGCAGGTCGGACGGTTAATCGGGATCTCATGGAAGTTCGGCCCACCGAGGCGGCTGATTTGAGTATCGGTGTAGGAGAACAACCGCCCCTGCAACAGCGGGTCGTTACTGAAATCGATCCCCGGCACGATATGCCCCGGATGGAACGCCACCTGTTCGTTTTCGGCAAAGAAGTTATCCGGGTTGCGGTTGAGCACCATTTTACCGACGCGCTGCACCGGCACCAAGGCTTCCGGGATTAACTTAGTTGGGTCGAGCAGGTCGAAATCGAACTTGAATTCATCCTCTTCCGGGATCAGCTGGAAGCCCAATTCATACTCAGGGAAGTCGCCCGCCTCGATGGCTTCCCACAGCTCACGGCGGTGAAAATCGGGATCGCGCCCGGTCAGCTTCTGCGATTCATCCCATACCATTGACGCTTTACCCGCCAGTGGCTTCCAGTGGAAACGGACAAACGTGGCCTTACCCTCGGCGTTAATCAGGCGGAAGGTATGAATACCAAAGCCTTCCATCGTGCGGTAGCTGCGCGGCAGCCCGCGATCCGACATCGCCCACATCACGTTATGCAGCGTTTCCGGTTGCAGGGAAACATAATCCCAGAAGGTGTCGTGCGCGCTGCCGCCCTGCGGAATGGCCCAGTGCGGTTCCGGTTTTACCGCATGGACGAAATCGGGGAACTTCATCGCATCCTGGAGGAAAAACACCGGGGTGTTGTTGCCGACTAAATCGAACACGCCTTCATCGGTATAAAATTTGGTGGCGAAACCGCGAATGTCACGCACGGTATCCGCCGACCCCGCGCCGCCCTGTACCGTGGAAAAACGCACGAAAACCGGGGTCGGTTTATCCGGGTGGGTTAAAAAGCTGGCTTTGGTGATATCGCTCAGATCGGAGTAAGGCTGGAAATAGCCGTGGGCGGCAGAGCCACGGGCATGCACGATACGTTCAGGAATACGCTCGTGGTCGAAATGGGTGATTTTTTCGCGCAGGATAAAGTCTTCCAGCAGCGTGGGGCCACGGCTGCCTGCGCGCAGGGAGTTCTGGTCATCGGCGATACGCGTGCCCTGATTGGTGGTCAGCGGCGCATTTTCGCCACCTTTACGAAACGATTGCAGCGCGTCCAGTTTCTCGCTGTGGGTTTTCGGTGCTTTCAGACTGCCGGGGGCCGTAGGTTCTTCGCCTGGGGCAGTAGGATGAGGAGAGGCAAGGTGAGAGTTATCGGCGGGAGCAAGTGAGCCCAGCCCTGGCTTCGCTTCGGCCTCATCATGGACCGGTGAGTTATGATTCTTTTTAGGTTCTTGCTGCTTCGACATTGCTTTCGTCTCCTGTGGTCAGGGGTAATAAAAGGGTCGTTTTTGCGTCAAAACCCTTTAACTATAGAACATGCCATGGTAGGACCTGACCAAAGTGGGACAAATGCCTAATGCGCGTTGCCGATTCAACTGAGATAGCACAGAGCGCGCGACGGTAGCGGTCGCAATCAGCTATCATAGGAGTTTCATGACTTTTTTTCCGTTTTGGTGCTTTTCCGCTTATGAAACCGCTGCGTCAACACAACAATCGTCCCGTCATCAGCTATGTGCCGCGTGTCGAACCGGCCCCGCCCGATCATGCCTCGAAAGTCGATGGCTTTCGCGATGTCTGGCTGCTGCGGGGAAAATACGTGGCGTTTGTGCTGATGGGCGATCGCTTTCAGCGTTCGCAGCCGTTTACCGGGCCAGAGTCTGCCCAGCGCTGGGCGGCACAAATGCGTCAGGAAGGGGAAGTGGAAGAGTAAAGTGGAAGAGTAAAATCGCTCCCTTCTGCGCTGAGAAGGGAGGCGGTCAGGCGTGCGGGATTAGCTCCACAGCGCCAGGATTGGCCAGCCGACCAGCAGCAACAGCGAGATATAAATCACCCCGAAGATAGCCCCCAGACGCCAGTAATCTTTCGATTTCACGTAGCCGCAGCCGTAGATGATCACCCCTGGCCCGGTGGCGTAAGGCGTCAGGCAGCCCATGATCCCGATGGACAGTACCAGCAGGATACACAGATGCTCCATCGGCACACCCGGGATGCCTTTGCCTACCGCAAGAATAACCGGCAGCATGGTGGCGGTATGGGCCGACAAGCTGGCAAACAGGTAGTGGGCGAAGTAGAACACCAGCACCAGCACGATAACCGTAGTATTGGCTGAAAAGCCTTCCAGGTGCGTGCTCATGGTGTTGGCGAACCAGTCAATAAAGCCGGAGCGGGTCAGGCCGCTGGCCATCACCACCAGCGTCGCCAGATTGACTAAGGTGTTCCACGCGCTGTTGTATTTGGTGATGTCTTTCCACGGCACCACGTGCAGCGCCAGCATTAATGACACGGCCAGCAGGCCCACCGCCGTCGCGTCAATATACTCCCCGCCAAACACCCACAGACCGAGGCTTAACAGCACCAGGCCAATCAGGGTTTTCTCCTTCCCCGTCAGTTTACCCATCTCTTTCAGCGCATCGCTGGCCCAGCCAGACACTTCTTCGCTGTGGGTAATTTCAGGTTTATACAGCACGTAAGACAGCCACGGGGCGACGATCAGCAGGATAATGCCCACCGGCAGGAAGCTCAGGAACCACTGCAGCCAGCTTATCTGAATGCCCGCAATTTTGTTCACGAACTCGAGGCCAAGTACGTTGGGTGCTGCGCCGGTGACGAACATTGAGGAACTCAGGCTGGTACTGATCACCATCATCCACATCAGATACCCGCCGATACGTTTTGACGACGGATCGTTAGGATACGATTTGAACAGCGCTGGCAGGTTTTTGATAACCGGGAATACGGTACCGCCGGTACGCGCGGTGTTAGATGGCGTAAACGGAGCCAGCAGGATATCAATAATCACAATGGCGTAGCCCAGCGTCAGCGTCCGCTTGCCCATGAACTTGACCATAAACAGCGCAATTCGCCGACCGAGTCCGGTGACTTCATAGCCGAGGGCGAAGATAAAGGCACCAAACACCAGCCAGACGGTGGTACTGGAAAATCCTGCCAGCCCCCATTTCAGCGCCTGTTTGCCTGCATTAAAGGTGGGGTCAGCCAGTTCCTTGGCGTCGAACAGCAAATAGTCGCTGCCGATGACGCAAATGGTGACTGCAATAAAGCTAATGGCGGTGGCGGGGATCGGTTCGAGGATCATCCCGACAATCATCGCCACGAACACCGCAAAGTAGTGCCATGCCTGCGGCGGCATACCGTCCGGCACCGGGATAATCAGCATTACCGCCATCACCAACAGCGGGGCGATCAACTTCCATATATTACCTTTTGACACAGACATAACTGAAACTCCTGCAAGGATTTTTATAGGTTTCCGAGGTAAGGTGCAGCGCTAACTTCATGTAAAAAATGGGTCACGATCAGCAGGTCAGCGCTGCCGCCCGGGCTGAGATTGCGGGCAATGCAACGCTGGTCGAAAGCATGTAACTGAAACAGGTCGGCTGGGCGGCGAATGCCACCCTGAGCGAGCAGCGTTTTGGCCTGTCGTTGTAGCCAGTTCAGGCCCTGCACGCCGCCCCGGGACGCCACGTTGGTATCGCCGTTGTGGGCCATCAGCAACAGCAGGGTGTCGAGCAGCGCCAGTTCAGGATCGATGCCCTCTGCCCGTAGGGTCTGGTAATGCGGCAGCGCGAGGTTGATAACCAACGGATAACCCGCCTCGGCCTCGCCCCGCGCCCCGGTCAGGCCCAACTGCTGATACAGCCGTTGGCCCGCGGTTTGTTTTGGGTTGTTACGTTGCAGCTCGCGGGCGGTCAGTCCCTGACAAAATGCGCTCACGGTGGCACAGAGCGCTTCCGGGGTCACAGACTGCTGGCGTTCGCGCAGGCGGCCCACGGCGGCGCAGAGTAATCCCAGCGAAAAAATGCTGCCCTTATGGGTGTTGACGCCTGCGGTGGCGCGGAACATATCAGCCTCGCAGCCGAGCCCCATCGCGCGCAGGCCGGGTAAAACCTCTTGCGCTGATAACCCGGCAAGGCTCGCGCCATAGCGGATAAAACGCGGCAGCCACGGGCGGATTGCGTCGGCGCTGTGGTAAAAATCGGTCAGCGCCATGTCCCGGTGTGCGCCGCTGTTAACCCGGTCGACCAGGCCCGGTTTAGGCGACAGATTCACTTCGGCGACCATTGCACGCCAGGCGAGCCAACTGACCTGCTCAACCACTCTCGGATCAGGCGTGGAGATGATCGGCTTCATGCAGCAGTACCTCCATGCGGGACAGCAGGGAGGCCAGCGGATGCGCGCGTTCTCTGGCGCAAATTCGGGCGTCGTTATCACACAGCAGGCAGCGGCGGGCCGGAAGGGTGAGTGCCGTGCGGGAGAGTATTTCTCCCTGCGGCGTGAGCACGTCGATATCCCACAAACGTCCCAGCGGGTGCTGTTGCTCGAGCGCGATAGCGGCCTGCTTTAGCGCTGGGGCCGGGGCCTCGACTGCCAGCAACCCTTCCGCCCCGGTCGTCAGACCGAGGCAGGACTGACGTCTGATTTCCCACGCTGACACCGCCAGCCTTTCCCGTAGCGCACGCAGACCGTGATTAAAAATCCGTCGGGTCAGTTCGCTGTCTTTTACCGGGCCGGGGGCGAGGGTGGTGAACGAAATCAGCGGCAGCCCGTACTGCGCCAGCCACGTCTGCTGTCGCACCTGACGCGCATCGCGGCTGGCAAGCAGTTCAGGCAGGGTAATAATGCGGTGGCTGGCACAGGTCAGATACAGCGGCATCGACTTACTCCTTCACCTGGTGAACCACGTCAATCACCGAGCCGTCGCGATAGCGCACCACGGCAATCACCCGATCGGTAAATTCGATGGCGCGAGGCTGGCCGGTTAGCGTTTCGGCACGCTGGCGTAACCATGCCACCGACACCACGTTCAGCCCGGCCTCTTTCAGGCGATCCGCCAGTTCCGGGCGCGCCGGGTTGACGGCTATCCCATGGTCGGTGACCAGAATATCGACGCTGGAGCCCGGCGTGACGCAGGTGGTGACCTGGTCAACCAGGGTCGGAATGCGGCCACGGACCAGCGGGGCGACGATTATCGACAGCGCGGCGGCGACCGCCGTATCGCAGTGACCGCCGGATGCGCCGCGCAGCACGCCGTCGGACCCGGTCAGCACATTGACGTTAAATCGGGTATCGATTTCCAGGGCGCTGAGCACCACCACATCAAGCCGGTCGACGGACGCCCCCTTGGAGCCCCAGTTGGCGTACTCATTGGCGCTTATCTCAATATGATTAGGATTACGGGCCAGCGATCCTGCCGCCGCGCGGTCAAAACTCTGCACATCCAGCAGCTTGTGGATCAGGCCTTTTTCATGCAGGTCGACCATGGTGGAGGTAATGCCGCCCAGCGCAAACGCGGCATGGATATTGCGATGGCGCATTTTGTCTTCCAGGAAACGGGTCACTGCCAGCGATGCGCCGCCGGTGCCGGTTTGCAGGGAAAACCCTTCTTTAAAGTAACCGGAATTGACCACCACATCAGCGGCGCTGCGGGCAATCAGCAGTTCACGCGGGTTGGAGGTCATGCGGGTAGCGTCGGCCCCGATTTTGTCAGCATCGCCGACCTGGTCAATCTGCACAATCAGGTCGACCTGATCCTGTGCCAGGCTGGCGGGGCTGTGCGGATAGGGCAGCAGCGTCTCGGTAAGTAACACCACCTGGCGGGCGTGTTCGGCATCGACTTTGGCATACCCCAGCGAGCCGCAGCAGGCCTTGCCGCTATAGCCGTTAGCATTGCCGAACGGATCGCATGCCGGCACCCCGAGAAACGCCACGTCAATATTCAGTTCGCCGCTTTTCACCAGATGCACGCGCCCACCGTGGGAGTGGATTTGCACCGGTTCTGCCAGCAGGCCACGGGAGATTTCTTCCGCCAGCGGGCCGCGCAGTCCGGAGGTGTAGAGCCGGCTGACCACGTTATTACGAATGTGCTCCACCAGGGGCGCATGACAGTCGCTCAGCGAACTGGAGGCCAGAGTCAGGTTCTTGAAGCCCATTCGGGCGATAACGTCCATCACCCGATTGAGCGTCAGGTCGCCGTTGCGAAACGCATGATGGAATGAAATGGTCATCCCGTCGTGCAGCCCGGAGCGGCGGATGGCTTCTTCGAGGCTGGCGCAAAGCTTTTTGTCGCGCGGCTTCTGCGTTTGCAGGTTGAGCTTGGAAACAGGGTTAAACGCCGGGGCGTGGTTTTCAGTGCGACGGTTCCAGGCGGCAACGCGTTCCTGTTGTAGAGTCTGAGTCATGTTGGGTCCTTATTCTTCACGGATGCCGGAAAGGGCGGCGCGGGAGAGCACCAGTCGTGCGCGTTCAATCACCGGGCTGTCGACCATTTTGCCGTTCAACGACACCACGCCACGGCCTTCACGCGCCGAGGCTTCAGCGGCCTCGACCACCCGTTGCGCGTGATCTACTTCTTTCTGCGTCGGAGCGTAGAGGTTGTGCAGCAGCTCAATCTGGCGCGGATTGATCAGCGATTTGCCGTCGAAGCCGAGCTGTTTGATGTGCGCCGCTTCGTGCAGGAAGCCAGCGTCGTTGTTGGCATCGGAATAGACGGTATCGAACGCCTGGATCCCGGCGGAACGCGCGGCTTGTAACAGGGAACAGCGGGCGAACAGCAGTTCGACCCCGTCGGGTGAGCGTTCGGTGCGCAGGTTGCGGACGTAGTCTTCCGCGCCCAAGGCGATACCGATTAACCGCGGGGAGGCGTGCGCAATCGCCACCGCCTGGGTGATGCCCTGTGCCGACTCGATCGCCGCCAGCAGGCCGGTACTGCCTGGCTCGCGGCCACACTCGGCTTCAATGCGTGCGATTTCTGTTTCGATGTCGATAACGTCCTGGGCGGTGTCGGTTTTTGGCAGGCGGACAATGTCCACCCCGCCGCGCACCACCGCCTCAAGGTCCTGAAGCCCATACTCCGAATCGAGGGCGTTAACCCGGACAATGGTTTCCCGGTCCTGATACAGCGGATGCTGTAGGGCGTGATACACCAGACGGCGGGCGGAATCTTTCTCACGCAGGATGACCGAATCTTCGAGATCGAACATCAGCGCATCGGCAGGGTAGATAAAGGCGTTGCTGACCATGGCGGCGTTCGCGCCCGGCACGAACAACATGCTGCGACGGAGGCGGGTTTTCCGTTGTTCGGCGACGGATAAGATCATGAGCGTTCCTCCCACGGCAGGGCGGCCACGTCACTGGCGCGTACCAGCAGCGTTTCGAGGCGGGCGCGTAGCACGCAGTCGAGCGCACCTTTATCATCGACAATCAGCTGTACGCCGTGGATCTCATGGCGGGAGAGCACCTCCAGAAGGGTGGCACGGATGGCGTCGCCAAACTGCTTCTCAACGCTGCTGTTGAGCTGCAGGTCAATGTCGGGGGTATCAATCGGTGCGATTCGCACCATCACGTCGCCCGACTCCAGAGTGCCGGCGACGGCTGCATGGGTAATTTTCATTTTTCACCTGTTACTAATGCGGATGTCTGTTGCGTGCTCGGGGTGAGCATTTGCTGCAAATAAGCCCGGGTAGCGTCGGGCACCAAAAGCGCTATCGTCGCCAGGTCGTTTTTCACCAGTAGCCGACGCACCCAGGAGGCGGAAATTGCTTTCCCCTGGCACTGTAGGCGCTCGATTTCCACCAGTTGGACCGGCGGGGCTGAACTTGAGGTGTCAGCCAGGATCTGGCGCATATCGTGGTTGTAGCCTGCGGTCACGGTGCAGAAGGGTTCGGTACCGACGAAACGATGGGTGATACCCAACGCCGGGGCCAGATGCTGGCGGAAGATTTGCAGGTCTATTTCGGTGTAGCAGTGATTAATCACGCTCTGCTCTTTAATGAAGTAGCAGGGGAAGGTGGCGCGGGAAATCATGTATTCCGAGCCACGATGCACGGTTACCCTGGGGATATCCTGTGTCCCGGCGCGAACCAGCGCCAGCCGGTCTTCGTAGGGGAAGCGCGAGGTATCTTCTTTGACCAAAAAGACATGCAGCCAGTCGCACTGAGCGGCGGCCTGTTGAATCAGATACCGATGCCCGCGGGTAAACGGATTGGCGTTCATCACAATGCAGCCGATTTTGCTGCCGTCCTGGCGCAGGGGGGTGAGATAACTTGCATAGCGTTGCAGACGGGTGGCGCTGTTCTCCATCAACACCATCACCCCCGGCACGCTTGCCAGGGTGTAAAAACCACACTGTTTAAACAGGGCTTCGTTTTGAGTTTTGGTATAGATAAATAACTGTGTACATTGCCTTTCATAGGCGAGGTTTATTAATTCAGTGGCCAGGGTCAGCGCCAGACCTTCTCCGCGCGCGGACTCACTGATAGCGACACACTTAATAATATTTCCGGCGATGCCGCCACAGGCGATAAGCCGATCGTCACGGCTCACCGTAATAAAGACATCTACCGTGGTATCAATACTCAGGTCGTTTTCGCGCAGAAATTGCGTAATGGCGGCTATTTTTTTATTTTCAGCACGCTTCACCTGAGCAAATACGGTTTGAGAAAACATTGTTCAGAACTTCCTGTTATTCACGTCGTCGGAAAGGCAACGCAACTGATGATAATTCTTTGCAAATTAATAACATTGTAGCGGTGGGTCTTTGTTATCCCTGAACCACGCGGCGAGTGTACGGCCTATTTATGCGTGCTTTTTTGACGTGTTTCACAAAGGGTTGTCTGATTTAAATAGAGTTAATAGTTTTTATTTTCTTAATTAAACTTATGAGTGTTAATTGCGTGGTTTTTATTTGCTTAATTATTTTTATTTGTGCAATTGGTAACGAATTTGGCGGTGATAACTGGACGCGATGAAAACAAAACCATTACATTGGCAGGGTGATTATGCCAGGGAAAATGTCGACCTATGGAAGTTCCGTTATTACCTCAACAGGCGAAAGGATTCGCTTTCTTCCGCCGCCTCGCTTTCCCGCTGCGTATTTTCCTGCTGCTGTTATTGATTTCCACTGTATTGGTCGCCGCACTTGGCCAATATCTCTCCGCTAGCTTTGAAGACTATCTCACTCGTCACGTGCGCGATATGGCGATGAATCAGGCCAAAATTATCGCCTCCAACGACAGCGTGGTGGAGGGCGTTAAAAACCGCGACAGCGCCCGGCTGGCGGCGATCGCCCACAAGCTGGCCGACGGGTCTGACTTTGACTACGTGGTGATTGGCGACCGTCATTCGATTCGGCTTTATCACCCCAATCCCGCAAAAATTGGCTACCCGATGCAGTGGACCAAGCCAGGTGCAATGGAAAAAGGGGAAAGCTACTTCATCACCGGGAAAGGCTCGATTGGCATGGCGATGCGCGCCAAAACGCCGGTTTTTGACGAGCACGGTCAGGTTATCGGCGTCGTGTCTCTGGGGTATCTGGTCAGCAAAATCG
This sequence comes from Scandinavium lactucae, assembly GCF_033843265.1. Classification (NCBI taxonomy): domain Bacteria; kingdom Pseudomonadati; phylum Pseudomonadota; class Gammaproteobacteria; order Enterobacterales; family Enterobacteriaceae; genus Scandinavium; species Scandinavium lactucae. The sequence goes on along the minus strand of NZ_JAWXRD010000040.1, from coordinate 513,233 downwards.
ACAGCTGGCGGCTCGACTTTTTGCTGCCAATGGCAGGTGTGTTCGTGCTTATCCTGATTATTTTACTGCTGCTGTCATGGCTGTTTGCCGCGCACATCCGCCGTCAGATGATGGGCATGGAGCCGCGTCAGATTGCGCGGGTAGTCCGCCAGCAGGAGGCGCTGTTCGGTTCGGTGTTTGAGGGGCTGATTGCGGTCGATCCCGAAGGGCATATCACTGCCATAAACCGCAATGCCCGACGGATGCTCGGGCTGGCGTCGCCGGGGCGGCAGTGGCTGGGCCAACCGATTTGCGACGTGGTGCAGCCTTGCAGCTTTTTCACCGATAAAATTGCCGAAAAGCGCCAGGATGTGATCTGCACTTTTAACGGGCTGAGCGTCATCGCTAACCGGGGGGCGATCCGTTCCGGGAATGAAATGCTTGGGGCGATCATCAGCTTTCGCAGCAAGGACGAGATAAGCACCCTGAACGCGCAACTGACGCAGATTAAACAGTATGTCGAAAGCCTCAGAGCCCTGCGTCACGAACATCTGAACTGGATGTCGACCCTCAGCGGGCTGTTGCAAATGAAAGAGTACGACCGGGTGCTGGAGATGGTGAAGGGTGAGTCTCAGGCGCAGCAGGAACTGATCGACAGCCTCCGCGCATCCTTTGATGACCGCCAGGTCGCCGGGCTGCTGTTTGGCAAAGTACAACGCGCCCGCGAGCTGGGCTTAAGCCTGAAAATAGTGGAGGGCAGCCAGCTGCAACAGCTTCCTGCCGGGCTGGACAGCACTGAATTTGCGGCCATAGTTGGCAACCTGCTGGATAACGCCTTTGAGGCCAGCCTGCGCAATCCGCAGGGTGATAACATCATCGAGCTGTACCTGAGCGACGAAGGGCCCGAGGTGATTATTGAAGTCGGCGACCACGGCTGCGGGGTCCCGGTCGGCCTGGGTGACGCTATTTTTGACCAGGGCGTGAGCACTAAGCGCGATGAAGCCAGTGAGCACGGCATTGGTCTGTATCTGATTTCGAGCTACGTCGGGCGTTGCGGCGGGGTGATTACCCTCGAAGACAATGCCCCGTGTGGCGCTTTATTCTCCGTTTTTATTCCGAAAGTGAAATTGACCGATGCTACAGCCTCTCACGATTTTGATAGTTGAAGATGAAACCCCGCTGGCTGAAATGCACGCGGAATTTATCCGCCATTTCCACGGCTGTGGGCAAGTCTGGTTGGCCGGGAATCTAGCCCAGGCCCGCTTGATGATTGCGCGTTTCAGGCCGTCACTTATCCTGCTCGACAATTATTTGCCGGACGGAAAAGGTATCACTCTGTTGCATGAGTTAACCCAGGCGCACAGTCCCTGTGGGGTGGTTTTTACCACCGCGGCAAGCGATATGGACACTGTGTCCGAGGCCGTGCGTGGCGGGGTGTTTGATTATCTGGTTAAACCGGTTTCTTACGAGCGGCTGGAGCAAACTCTGGAGCGCTATCAGCAACGGAGGTTGATGCTGGAGACCTGCGCCAGTGCCAGCCAGCGCCAAATCGATCAGATGTTCAATGCCTACGCGCGTGGGGAGCCCAAAGCGGAGTTACCCGCCGGTATCGATGCGCTGACACTCGGGAAAGTGTTGGGCCTGTTTGCCGATAGCGCGGCGCGGCATACGGCAGAGAGCGTGGCGCAGGAACTGAAGTTAAGCCGCACCACCGCAAGGCGCTATCTGGAGTTCGCCGCCGGGCAGCAGCAGATTTTGGCGGAGATTGTTTACGGTAAAGTGGGCCGGCCACAGCGCCTGTATCGCGGTCTGTAAGCAAAAAAAAACGGTGAGCCAGATGGCTCACCGTTGTGGTGTATGGCGCAGAGGGCAGGCTTAGCGATGTGCCAACTCTACTTCATCTTCACTTTCCATCACCGCTTTGTCGGTCTGACGCAGCCACTGGCTGGTCAGGGTCCCGGCGGTCATTGAGCCATTGACGTTCAGAGCGGTACGGCCCATGTCGATCAGCGGTTCAATGGAAATCAGCAACGCAACCAGGGTCACCGGCAGGCCCATCGCAGGCAGAACGATCAGCGCCGCGAAGGTTGCCCCGCCACCCACACCCGCCACGCCTGCGGAACTCACGGTCACGATACCGACCAGGGTCGCAATCCACAGCGGATCCAGGGGGTTAATCCCAACGGTTGGGGCAACCATCACCGCCAGCATCGCCGGGTACAGACCCGCACAACCGTTCTGACCAATGGTGGCACCAAACGAAGCGGAGAAGCTGGCGATGGATTCAGGTACGCCCAGGCGACGGGTCTGCGCTTCAATATTCAGCGGAATCGACGCGGCGCTGGAACGGCTGGTGAACGCGAAGGTCAGCACCGGCCATACTTTACGGAAGTATTTCAGCGGGTTGATGCCGTTGGCACCCAACAGCAGACCGTGAACCACGAACATGATCGCCAGGCCCAGGTAAGAGGCAACCACGAAACCGCCAAGTTTGATGATGTCCTGCAGATTAGAACCCGCCACGACTTTGGTCATCAGCGCCAGCACACCGTAAGGTGTCAGCTGCATGACCAGACGCACCAGCTTCATTACCCAGCTTTGCAGGGTATCGATAGCGGTCAGCACGCGTTTGCCTTTTGGCTCGTCGTCTTTCAGCAGTTTCAGGGCTGCCACCCCGAGGAAGGCCGCGAAAATGACGATGCTGATAATTGACGTCGGGCTTGCGCCGGTCAGGTCAGCAAACGGGTTTTTCGGCACGAAGGAGAGCAGCAGCTGCGGCACGCTCAGGTCAGCCACTTTCCCGGCGTAAGTGCTCTGAATGGCATTCAGACGCGCGGTTTCGGCGGTACCCTGAACCAGACCTTCAGCGGTAAGACCGAACAGGTTGGTAACCAGCACACCGACCAGCGCAGAAATCAGCGTGGTAAACAGCAGGGTGCCGATGGTCAGGAAGCTGATTTTACCCAGCTGCGACGCATTGTGCAGACGCGCTACCGCACTGAGAATAGAGGCAAACACCAGCGGCATGACGATCATTTGCAGCAGCTGAACATAGCCATTGCCCACGACGTTGAACCACTGGATAGACTCTTTAAGGACCGTGCTGTCTGCACCGTAAATCAGCTGCAGTACCAGACCAAACGCCACGCCCATCGCCAGACCGACCAGCACTTTCTTGGCCAGGCTCCAGTTTTTATGGCGGGTTTGCGCCAGAGCAAACAGCAATATCGCGAACACCAGCACGTTCGCTATTAATGGAAAATTCATCCCCGTTCTCCTGATCTCTTTATTCTGTCTAGAAATATACTGCTTTTAATGACGCAAGATTATCAGAAGTGTGAAGTGGCGCTTATATCCAAATGGAATGGTTTATGACAAAAGCGCTGATACTGCTGGTTTACTGTCCGCTTTGATGATTAATAAAGCGGTCGAAGCGAAATTGCAGGGCGCTGATCAGGCTTGAGGACCAACGCACCGCGCTGTTATCCGGTATCGACTGCGGCATCCACACGGCATACACGAACAACGCCATGCATAATACGCGTTCCAGTTGGTTACCTTTGCGTGGGGCGAGAATAGGTAATCGAAAGCGCCAGCGACACGGCCACAGCAGCGGCACCCCGGCAGGGGTTAACATGTCGGCGAGGATATGGCTCAGATAGCCCAGCACCATGCCCTGCAACACATCGGCGGGGATAAACCAGCTCTCGGGTACTTTCAGGTAGAACAGGGTCAGGCCGCCGAAAACGGCCAGAAGACTATGGGTAAAACCGCGATGGCCGAACATCCTCGCCACGGGCTTGGCTATCCAGCTTAAGCGTTGCCCGAGGAAGGATTTGGGGTGATCGATGTCTGGCAGCAGGCAGGTCAACACCGCAGCGGGAACAATGTGCCACCAGTCACCCTGTGCAAGAACCGGGGTCAGTTCTGCATTTTTAGCAAACACCGCACAGGCGATAGAAAAGAGCAGGTGTCCTTCCGCCGTCATGATAATACCCGTCAAACTGTCAATTCATACAGTATAGGGTTTTTATACAGTAGGCGGAAGAGGTGACGGTGTAACTGTTTGTCACTCTCTTAGATTAACAAACCGCGCGCCGGGTTAACCGCGCAAATGTTCGGCGGTGAGCTGTTCCAGCGAAGAAAGCTTCACGTTAGCCAGGACGTAGCGCGGGTCGGCGAAGTTGGCATGCTCCGGGACAACAATCGACCGCATCCGCGCCGCTTTGCTGGCAATCATGCCGTTAACGGAATCTTCCAGCGCCACACAGGCCAGCGGGTTAACGCCGAGTTTCGCCGCACAGTCGAGATACACCTGCGGATGCGGTTTGCTGTACTGCAGTTTTTCGGCGGAGGCCAGGGCGTCGAACTGATCGCGCAGGTCGAACATATCCAGCACTTTTTCCAGCATAAGTAACGGGGAAGCAGAGGCCAGACCGACTTTCAGCCCCTGAGATTTGCACAGCGCAATCGCTTCGCGCACACCCGGCAGCAGCGGACGTTGTTCTTCAACCAGAGTTATTGCGCGGCCGATGATACGGGCGGTGACCTCGTCGCGGCTTGGGCCGTTCCACGGTTGCTGGGCAAACCACAGCTCTACCACCATATCAATGCGCAGACCGAGCGTGTCCGGCAGCTCGTTGCGGCGCGAAATGTCTACGCCCAGACCGGCAATGACATCCAGTTCGGCACGATCCCACAACGGTTCGGAATCAATCAGTAAACCATCCATATCAAAGATAGCGGCAACAATTTGACGCTCGGCTGTCATAAGGCAACTCCTGTAGGGAAAAAGACCTGAGATTCGACCTCATCGTACACCATATCGCTTTTAAAGCGCAGGCGAAAAGGCGCAACTAAAGGTAGACTTACTGCGAAACAGAAAGCGCGTCTGAACAAGGGGAACCCATGACGTATCAACAAGCAGGACGCATCGCCGTACTGAAACGCATTTTGGGCTGGGTCATCTTTATCCCGGCCGTTATCTCCACCCTCATTTCGGTGTTCAAATTCATGTTTGAGCACAGTGAGAAGCAGCCAGGGATCGATGCGGTTCTGCTCGATTTCGCCCATGTAATGATTGAGATGATCCGCTTCAATACGCCGTTCCTGAACTTTTTCTGGTACAACTCGCCGCAGCCCGATTTTCATCACAGCCTGAATATCGGCTTTTGGATTATCTTTGCCCTGATTTTCATCGGGCTGGCGTTGCAGGCCTCCGGGGCGCGAATGAGTCGTCAGGCCAAGTTTCTACGCGAAGGCGTGGAGGATCAGCTGATTCTGGAGAAAGCCAAAGGGCCGGAAGGGTTAAACAAAGTACAAATCGATGCGAAAATTGTGGTTCCGCACCACACCATCTTTTTGCAGATTTTCACCCTGTATGTCCTGCCGGTGATTGTGATTGTGGCGGGATACTTCTTCTTTAAACTGCTCGGTTTTCTGTAATAAAAAAGCCCGGTCAAACTGTTGTATTGACCGGGCTTTTTTTACGCCTGCGGGAAGGGCCGGGGCTTTCCTTCGCTATCCACCGCCACATAGATAAACAGGGCTTCGGTCGCTTTATAACGCTGACCGATTGGCTCAGAAGAGACCTTCTTCACCCACACTTCAATGTTCACCGTGATTGAGGTGGTACCGCGTTTGGTGCAGCGGGCATAGCAACACACCACATCACCGACCGCGACGGGACGTAAAAACGTCATGCCATCAACGCGCACCGTGACCACACGGCCCTGCGCAATTTCTTTGGCCATGATGGCACCACCGAGGTCCATCTGCGACATGATCCAGCCGCCGAAGATATCGCCATTGGCGTTGGTATCCGCTGGCATCGCCAGGGTACGCAGAACTAAATCGCCCTGCGGGACGTTACTGCTCACGGTCATTTACTTGTCGTCCTGCGGCATGTGGCGGTAGATGTACACCCCGCTCAGCAGCGTGAAAATCAGGGTCAGGGCGGTTAAGCCGAACACTTTAAAGTTAATCCAGATGTTTTCCGGCAGCCAGAAGGCGATATAGATGTTCGCCAGGCCACAAATGATAAAGAACAGCGCCCAGGCAATATTCAGTCGCGACCACACGAACTGTGGCAGGGTCAGCTCTTTGCCGAGCATCCGCTGGATCAGCGGCTTTTTCATAACCCACTGGCTGAACAGCAGCGCCCCGGCAAACAGGACATAAATAACCGTCACCTTCCATTTAATAAACTCAGAGTTATGGAAGAACAGGGTCATGCCGCCAAATACCGCAACCAGCACAAAGGTAATCAGTGCCATTTTTTCGACTTTGCGATAGCGTACCCAGCAGTAAACCAGGACGATGGCGGTGGCGATTATCAGGGCCGCGGTAGCGGTAAAGATGTCATACAGTTTGTAGAAAACAAAGAACACCACCAACGGTAAAAAATCCAAAAACTGCTTCATACATCGGTTCCGTATTTCAATAGTGGCCCGGGATCGCCGGGCCTGGGGGATCAGTTACGAATAAGCATATACAGGCGGAATAAATAGATCAGCAATAAAGCGGAAATCAAATTGCTGATGCAGTTTACCACCACCGCGCCGACGTTCGGCGTGAGTACCGCGAAGTTCGGCGCGAACATTAGCAGCAGCGTTTTCGCCAGCAGCCAGCCAATCACCGCCGGTGCGACCAGACGCATGTTGCCCCACGCCAGACGCATACTGTTGCGCATTGAGGAGAAAATCCCCATTTTGTCCTGCACCAGCATGATAGGCGCGAAAGCGAGCACAATAGCCAGCAAGACGCCTGGGACCACAACCAGCATCACGCCCATCTGTACCAGAAAGGTGGTGATTAAAATCAGCAGCAGCAGTTTCGGCAGCACCGGCGCACTGGCCCCGATCGCACGCAGAGCGCTCACACGCTGTCCGGCGGAAATCATCTGAATCATCAGCAGTACGCCGCCCGCGAGAATGGCGTTGCCAATCAGCCCGGAAAATGTTGACGCCGCCGACGCCCGCAACAGAATTTGCTGCTGTTCCGGGGTCATGTTTTGCACCAGTTCAAACAGACCCACGCTGCCTGCCAGGTTATCCCCCTGGCTCAACTGGGCGAGCTGTTCATCGCTCGGTGAGAACGCATGGCCAAGCACCACCGTGATAAACGCACACAACAACGCAATCAACAGAACCGTAACGAACTGATTGCGAAAAAAATTACCCGTGTCACGGTAAACCGACTTAGCCGTGATAGACATGCACTCTCCTTGAGTCTGACTGGTAGTAATAAGCCGGCAATTGTAACCCACCCGACGCCAAAGTGGCAGCATCAACACCTGTATGGAAAAGCATATCTTTGTAAAGAGGCGGTAAGCCGCCGGGGCCTGTGGCGTTTTTTTCGCCGCCGTTACCCTTTTATTTGTAACAGAGAAAAGAAAGAAAATTGATGTGGATGGGGTTTATCTCTGCGGATTTGGTAACGAAAAATTAATCCAGATCAATGAATGTTAAATCTCAAGATTGAATGTGATCTGAGTTGGATCGTTTTTACTTATTTGTGGGTATATTCAGCGCGCTTATAAAACCATAACGAAGGAGTGGAAATGAAAAAGTTAGCAGTGGCAGCGCTGGTTTTGAGCAGTCTCTCTGGCGGAGCCTGGGCGCATGAAGCGGGCGAGTTCTTTATCCGTGCCGGGTCGGCGACCATCCGTCCAACCGAAGGCTCTGATAACGTACTTGGGCTGGGCAGCTTTACCGTCGATAACAATACCCAGCTTGGTTTAACTTTCACCTATATGGCCACCGATAACATCGGGATCGAGTTGTTGGCCGCGTCACCGTTCCGCAGCAAAGTGGGCACTGGCCCAACAGGAACGATAGCCACGGTGAATCTGTTACCGCCGACGCTGATGGCACAGTGGTACTTCCTTGATGCCAGCAGCAAAGTGCGTCCGTACATCGGGGCCGGGATCAACTACACCACCTTCTTTAACGCCGACTTCAACGATACCGGGAAAGACGCGGGGTTATCTGACCTCAGCGCCAGTGATTCCTGGGGGGCTGCGGGGCAGGTTGGGGTGGATTACTTGATCAACCGTGACTGGCTGATTAACGCCTCGGTCTGGTATATGGATGTCGACACCGATATCAAATTTAAGGCCGGTGGCGAAAATCACACCATTAATACGCGTCTTGACCCGTGGGTGTTTATGTTCTCCGCAGGTTATCGCTTCTGATGGTATTAAGAGTGGCTGCCGGGCGGCCACTCTCACCGTTCAAAAATGCTCCAATTATCTGTAATTTAAAAATAAATTCCTTACATCAGCATTCCGCTCATTTCTCGCATCTGTTTAGGTTGTCACTAAAATGGCGCTCTCAAAATAAAGAGAGACAGATGTAACTTATGAAATTTAAATCCCTTTTCATTGTTTCTGCCCTGGTGCTTGCCGGATGTAGCGCTAAAGGCGATACCGCCAGTCAACAGCGCGCCACCATTCAACAAATGCGCACCGATACCTTAACGCAGCTCTATAAGCTGCATCCGGAAGCGCGGAGTGACATTCAGCATTCGACCGGTTATGCAGTCTTCGCCAGCAACAGCAGTAAAATTTTCTTCTTTGGATTCGGCAGCGGCTATGGCGTGGTGAAAGATCAGCACAGCGGCAAAGATACCTATATGAAAATGGCGCAGGGCGGGGCAGGCGTCGGGGTCGGCATTAAGCAGCTGAGCACGGTGATGGTGTTCCATGACACCAAGTCGCTGAACAAATTCATCACTGACGGCTACGTCGTGGGTGCAGATGCCAATGCGGCGGCGAAGTACGACGATAAAGGTGCAGGCACCGGGGCATCTGCCAGCGGCGTGGCAACCGACACCCAATCGCTGCCGTCAAAGGTCAGCGTATATGAGATGACCGAAAAAGGCCTCGCGGCGCAGGCGATGATCAACGGCTATAAATACTGGCCGGATGACGAGCTGAACAAGAAATAAAAAAAAGCCCGCGCAGGCGGGCAAATAATACTGGAAGCAATGTGAGCAATGTCGTACCGAATACCTGAGTGATTTGCTCAACCATTCGGTAATGAGAAAGATAATGCTTCTCATTAATAACTTCAACCCCTTCTTTTTTGGGGAATCCCCATTACCCGTGGGTGGCAGCCTTCATGTTCTGCACGAAGGCTTTCAGCTCAGCCAGCATCGCCGGGTGATCATCCAGATTCTTCTCGATAATTTTAACGATCGCCGATCCAGAAATTGCCCCCGCCGCACCGGCCCCAATGGCGGCGCTCACCTGGTCCGGGGCGGAAATGCCAAAGCCCTGCAACGGTGGAGCGGCATGGTATTCGTTAAGTTTCTCAATCAGATGATGCAGCGGCAGTGCGGCGCGGTTTTCCGCTCCGGTGACACCCGCCCGCGACAGCAGATAGGTATATCCGCGCCCGTGGGACGCAATCTGACGCAGCAGTTCGTCATCGGCATTCGGCGGACAGATGAAAATCGGCGCGACGTTATGGCGCATAGCCGCCTGACGGAACTCGGCAGATTCTTCCACCGGCACGTCAGCGACCAGCACCGAATCGACACCGACGCGCGCGCATTCTGCGTAAAACGCATCAATCCCACGGTTGAAGACCAGGTTGGCATACATCAGCAGACCAATCGGAATGGTCGGGTGTTTTTGACGAATCGTCGCCAGCATTTCGAAGCACTGGGTCGGCGTCACGCCAGACGCAAACGCCCGCAGGGTGGCGTTCTGAATGGTCGGGCCATCTGCCAGCGGGTCGGAGAACGGAATACCCAATTCCAGCGCATCGGCACCGGCTTCAATCAGAGTGTCGATAATCTTCAGCGACTGTTCCGGACCGGGGTCGCCCAGCGTAACGAAGGGAACAAACGCGCCTTCCTTGCGATTTTTCAGTTCAGCAAACAGGTTGTCATAGCGTTCCATCAGATTTCCCCTCGCGCTTTCAGAATGTCATGAACGGTGAAAATGTCTTTGTCGCCGCGACCGGAGAGGTTAACCACCAGCAGCTGCTCTTTTTCCGGGTTTTCGCGCATCATTTTCAGCGCGTGGGCCAGGGCGTGTGAGGACTCCAGCGCCGGGATAATCCCTTCGTGGCGGCTCAGCGCTTTGAATGCATCCAGCGCTTCATTGTCGGTAATCGACACATATTCCGCACGGCCAATGCTGTTCAGGAATGCGTGCTGCGGCCCAACGGACGGGAAGTCCAGCCCGGCGGAAATAGAATACGACTCTTCAATCTGGCCCTCATCGGTCTGCATCATCGGCGATTTCATACCGAAGTAGATGCCTACGCGACCGTGTTTCAGCGGTGCGCCGTGCTCCCCGGTTTCAATCCCGTGTCCGGCAGGCTCTACGCCAATCAGGCCGACGGTGGTGTCGTCGATGAAATCAGCAAACATACCAATGGCGTTCGAACCACCGCCCACGCAGGCAATCACCGCATCCGGCAGACGTCCTTCACGTTGCTGGATTTGCACTTTGGTTTCTTCCCCGATCATGCGCTGGAATTCACGCACAATGGTCGGGAACGGGTGTGGGCCTGCCGCGGTGCCGAGCATGTAGTGCGCGGTTTCGTAGCTGCCAGACCAGTCACGCAGCGCCTCGTTACAGGCATCTTTCAGGGTGGCGGACCCGCTGTGAACCGCAATCACTTCGGCCCCCATCAGACGCATACGGAACACGTTCGGCGACTGACGCTCAATGTCTTTGGCACCCATATAGATACGGCATTTCAGGCCGAGCAGGGCGCACGCCAGCGCGGAGGCCACCCCGTGCTGTCCGGCTCCGGTTTCAGCGATGATTTCGGTTTTGCCCATCCGTTTGGCGAGCAGCGCCTGGCCAAGCACCTGGTTGGTTTTGTGCGCCCCGCCGTGGAGTAAATCTTCACGCTTGAGGTACAGCGTGGTTTTGGTGCCTGCGGTCAGGTTTTGACACTTGGTCAGCGCCGTCGGGCGGCCAGCGTAGTTTTTGAGCAGATCGGTAAACTGGGCCTGAAATTCAGGATCCTTCTGCGCGCTGACGAAAGCTTCTTCCAGCTGGCGCAGGGCAGGCATCAGGATTTGCGGCACGTACATGCCGCCAAATTCGCCAAAATAAGGGTTCAGTAATGTGTTCATGTCCATGTCCTTAATATGCGCGCAGCGTCTGGAAAACCGAGGCCAGTTTGTTGGCATCTTTGATACCCGGTTCAGACTCTACGCCGGAATTGAAATCGAGCCCCGCGCAGCCGCTTTTTGCCGCTTCTACGCAGTTATCAGGGGCCAGGCCGCCTGCCAGCAGGACGTTGCTTAAGTCCTGACCGTTGAGCAGTGACCAGTCGAAACGTTGTCCGCTGCCGCCCTGGCCGTTATCCAGCACGTATTTGTCTACGTGGTTCAGGTTGCGGGCGGGCAGAGAATCGTTGACGCTCAGCGCCTTCCAGATTTGTACTTTCTCAGGCAGTGCCGCGCGCAGGGTGTCGATGTAGGCCTGATCTTCGCGGCCGTGCAGTTGCACCGCCGCCAGCGCCAGGCTTTTAACTTTTGCCGCCACGTCGTTCACCGGCGCATCACGGAACACGCCGACATAGCTCAAGGGGGCGCTGTGGATAACGTCCTGCGCCTGCTCATCAGTCACGAAACGCGGCGAGGACGGCACAAAAATTAGCCCGCCATAAACGGCTCCGACTTCAAAGGCGGCCTGCGCGTCCTGGGTCCGGGTCAGCCCACAGACTTTGTTTTCGCCCATCAGCACCCGGCGAACGGCGGCATTCAAATCATCGTGCGACATCAGGGCCGAACCAATCAGGAAACCGTTGGCGAAGTGGCTCAGTTCACGCACCTGGCCGTAGGTGTTGATCCCCGACTCGCTGATCACCGTGACACCTGCGCCTAAGCGTGGGGCCAGTTCGCGGGTGCGGTTGAGGTCAATGGAGAGGTCACGCAGATCGCGGTTGTTGATGCCAACGACTTTGGCTTCCAGCGCAATGGCGCGCTCCAGTTCTTCCTCGTTGCTCACTTCGGTCAGCACACCCATGCTCAGACTGTGCGCCACCGCCGAAAGCTGGCGATATTCGTCATCGTCAAGCACCGACAGCATCAGCAGACAGGCATCCGCCTGATAGTGACGCGCCAGATAAAGCTGATACGGGTCGACGATGAAGTCTTTGCACAGAATCGGCTGCGGCGCGATTTGGCTGACAATCGGCAGAAAATCAAAGCTACCCTGGAAATACTTTTCGTCGGTCAGAACCGAAATCGCCGACGCATAGTGTTTGTAGACACCGGCAATACGCGCCGGGTCAAAATCATCGCGGATAACGCCTTTAGACGGTGACGCTTTTTTGCATTCCAGAATGAACGCGGTGCGCGCGCCTTGCAGCGCATCATAAAAATGACGGGTGCTGGGCTGAATCTCATTCTGGAAACTGGCTAACGGTTGCTGCTCTTTACGGGCTTCAACCCAGATGCGCTTATCGGCAACGATTTTGGCTAAAACGGTCTGCATTTCTTATCCTCTTGCCGCTAATGCGGTCACGCGATCGTAAGCTGCACCACTGTGCAGAACGTCAAGAACCTGCTGCACGTTGGCTTTCAAATCTTCATGACCGTGGAGGCGCATCAGCATGGCGACGTTGGCGGAAACAGCGGCCTCGTGGGCGGCTTCACCTTTACCTTGTAGCAAGCGTGAAAGAATGTCACGGTTTTCTTCCGGGGTGCCGCCTGCCAGCTGTTCCTGATGATACGGAGTCAATCCGAAGTCGTCGGCGGTCAATTGATAGCTCTGGATCTCACCGTCTTTAAGCTCCGCGACCACCGTCGGTGCGTGCAGCGAAACCTCGTCCATTCCACCGCTGTGAACCACTGCCGCACGCTGGTAGCCCAACACCCGCAGGGTTTCTGCAATCGGTAGCACCAGTTCCGGGCTGTAGACGCCAATCAGCGCAATCGGCGGATGCGCCGGGTTGATCAACGGACCCAGGACGTTGAACAGGGTGCGGGTTTTCAACTGCTGACGGACCGGCATAGCGTGGCGGAAACCGGTGTGGTATTTCGGTGCGAACAGGAAGCACACGCCGAGTTCGTCTAACGCTTCGCGAGATTTATCGGCATTCATTTCCAGATTAATGCCAAATGCGGCCAGTAAATCGGAGGAACCGGATTTGCTCGACACGCTGCGGTTGCCATGCTTCGCCACTTTCAGCCCACATGCCGCCGCCACAAAGGCGCTGGCGGTGGAAATGTTAATGCTGTTGCTGCCGTCACCACCGGTGCCGACGATATCGGCAAACGGATAGTCAGGGCGGGGGAACGGAGCGGCATTTTCCAGCAGGGCGGTGGCGGCCCCGGCAATTTCCTGCGGCTGCTCGCCACGCACTTTCATGCTGACCAGCGCGGCAGCCAGCTGTTCCGGCTTCACTTCCCCGCGCACCACAGCGGAAAATAGCTGGTGGCTTTCCGACTGGCTCAGGGTTTGTGCCTGATACAACTTTTCCAGAATCGGTTGCAGGGTATTGGCCGGTTCCAGCTTCTTCTGCGCCCATTCCAGCGTTTGTTCCAGCAGGCGAGCGCCCTGGCTTGTCAGAATCGATTCCGGGTGGAACTGGAAGCCCACCACGCGATCCGCATCGTGACGCACCGCCATCACCATTCCATTGAAGCTGGCGTTGATAGTCAGCCCGGCCGGAACGTTGCTCCCGACCAGCGAGTGATAGCGTGCCACCGGCAGCGGGTTGCTCAGTCCGGCAAACATCGCCTGACCGTCGTGTTCAATGCTTGACGCTTTCCCGTGCAGGATTTCGCCCGCCTGACCGACGTAGCCGCCGTAGGCTTCCACAATCGCCTGATGACCGAGGCAGATGCCGATGATCGGCAGCTTGCCGCGCAGACGGGTCAGCAGTTCTGGCATACAGCCCGCTTCTGACGGCGCGCCGGGGCCGGGAGAGAGCATCAGCACCGGATTATCCATGGTAGCCAGACGCTCAATCAGAGTTTGCGCTGGAACGTGGTTGCGGTAGATAACCACGTTATGCCCGCTGGCGCGCAGCTGGTCTGCCAGGTTGTAGGTAAAGGAGTCGATATTATCGAGCAGCAGAATGTCAGCCATCAGAAAATCTCCTTAGCGTGGTGGGCCTGAGCAATGGCGCGCAGCACCGCGCGAGCTTTATTTCGGGTTTCATCGGCTTCGGACTGCGGCACGGAGTCGAGCACCACCCCAGCACCTGCCTGGACGGTAGCAATGCCGTTTTCAACAAAAGCAGAACGAATAACAATGCAGGTATCAAGGTCGCCGTGGGCGGTGAAATAGCCCACCGCACCGCCGTAGCTGCCGCGGCGTTTGCCCTCGGCGGCGGCAATCAGCTGCATGGCCCGGACTTTCGGCGCACCGCTCAGGGTGCCCATGTTCATGCAGGCGCGGTAGGCGTGCAGCACGTCCAGATCCTGACGCAGTTCGCCGACCACGCGGGAAACCAGGTGCATCACGAATGAGTAACGGTCAACTTTCGTCAGGTCAGCCACGTAGCGGCTGCCGGGGGTACAAATGCGGGCCAGATCGTTACGCGCTAAATCGACCAGCATCAAATGCTCGGAGAGCTCTTTATGGTCGGTGCGCATTTCCAGCTCAATGCGGCTGTCGAGGTCGCGGTCCAGCGAACCATCGGCACGACGACCGCGTGGGCGGGTTCCGGCGATCGGGTAAATTTCAATCTGGCGGTTGCTGGCATCGTATTTCAGCGAGCTTTCCGGTGAGGCACCGAACAGGCTGAAATCGTTATCCTGCATGAAGAACATGTACGGACTTGGGTTGCTCTTCTTCAGCACGTCATAGGCCGCCAGCGGCGACGGGCAGGGCAGCGAGAAGCGACGGGATGGCACCACCTGGAAGATTTCTCCGGCACGAATGGCGCGCTGCATTTTACGCACTACCGCGCCGTACTCATCGTCGCTCTGATTCATCTCGGTCTGCATCTGCTCGATTTTGGTCACCGGCAGCGGCATTGGCGGCTCGTTCAGCTGCTGGCGAACCTGCGCCACGCGCTGGGTCAGACGCTGTTTTTCTGCTTCCAGCGGCGTAAACAGGCTGGCCTGAATCCGGGTGGTTTTAGTCTGGTGATCGATAACTAACAGCGTTTCGGCCAGATAGAAGCAGTAGTCCGGGCAGGCGGTGTCGCTCTCGAGGGCCGGTAAATCTTCGAAGCCCGCGACCAGGTCATAGGCGAACAATCCGCCGAAGAACATCGCTTCGCGCTCATCGACCGGCACGGACACCAGAGACTGTAACAGACGGAAGGCGTCGAATACCGACAGGGAACAGAGGCGGGCATCTTCATCGAGCAGATTGCTCACCGCCGGGAAATGCAGAACACGGCCATTGGGCTGACGCTGATTGTCGATGCCTGCGGGCAGAGTGCTGTCGAGCAAATCCAGCAGGGCTGCGCCGTTGTCGGATAATGCCTGAATAGTGACGGTGTCACCTAATGCGGTAATGCGTAAGGCGCTGTCAACCAACAGCAGGCTTTTTAAATCATCTTTACTGTCGATATCCGCTGATTCCAGCAGCAGGGTTGCCGGGCGGGCACCGCACAGCTGGTGGAACAGCGCCGTCGGGTTTTCCCGATAGATGGCGTCACTGGTCAGCAATTCGAGCGCGGGTTTCTGTGTTTGCATTTTCGTTCTCGTTGTCTGGTATGTCGTGTTCAAAAAAAAGCCCGCGCATGGCGGGCCTGGTATCTGTTTGTCTTGTGCAGACGCGTAGTTACAGCCCGGATTCAGGTTGTACGCCACCAGCCATGCAGAGTAACGGAATAATGTGTCATCGCAGATACCTCGTTGTGTGAACTTTCGTACTAGTTAACTAGTCCAGGGGAGTAAAGTCAACCCCTGATTTCAGAAAATGATGCACAACGGCTATGATGGGTGCCGTCAAACCCAAATCTGATAGCGATAACTGAATACCGGAGCAATTTTGAGCGACCATCCCTACGCCGTGATTTACGACCTGCACAGCCACACCACCGCCTCTGATGGCCGTCTGACGCCGGAAGAGTTGGTGCATCGTGCGCTGGAAATGCGCGTGGGTACGTTAGCCATTACCGATCACGATACTGTCGCAGCGATCCCCGCCGCCCGGGCTGAAATCACCCGGGCCGGATTGCCACTCGACCTGATTACCGGGGTGGAAATCTCCACCGTCTGGGAAAATCACGATATTCATATCGTTGGCCTGAACATTGATATCGACCATCCGGCAATGACCGAATTTTTGGCCGCGCAAACCGAGCGTCGCCAGCAGCGCGCTAAGCTGATTGCCGAGCGTCTGGAAAAAGCGCAGATCCCGGGGGCGTGGGAAGGCGCACTGGCACTGGCTGATGGCGCGGCGGTGACCCGAGGTCACTTCGCCCGTTTTCTGGTGGAATCAGGCAGAGCGAGCAACTTTAACGACGTCTTTAAAAAGTATCTCGCGCGCGGTAAAACCGGTTACGTTCCGCCACAGTGGTGTACAATAGATCAAGCTATTGATGTGATTCATCATTCTGGCGGTAAGGCGGTGATCGCCCATCCGGGGCGTTACAACCTGTCTGCCAAGTGGCTGAAAAGATTGTTGGCCTTCTTCAGTGAATGTGGCGGCGATGCAATGGAAGTCGCCCAGTGCCAACAGGCTCCCCACGAGCGTGCGCAGCTTGCCGCTTATGCGAACCAGTACGGACTACTGGCGTCCCAGGGCTCTGATTTTCATCAGCCCTGTCCGTGGATTGAACTCGGACGTAAGCTGTGGCTCCCTGCGGGGGTGGAGGGCGTGTGGCAAAGCTGGGAACAGCCCCAAGATAAACGAGAGGAAGTATGAGTCAGTTTTTTTATGTTCACCCGGAAAACCCGCAGCAGCGTCTGATTAATCAGGCGGTAGAAATCGTGCGTAAGGGCGGCGTTATCGTCTATCCCACTGATTCCGGTTATGCACTCGGCTGCAAAATTGAAGACAAGGGCGCGATGGAGCGGATTTGCCGCATTCGCCATCTGCCAGACGGGCATAACTTTACCCTGATGTGCCGCGACCTGTCGGAGCTGTCGACCTACGCCTATGTTGATAACGTGGCGTTTCGTCTGATCAAGAACAACACCCCCGGCAACTACACGTTTATCCTGAAAGGGACTAAAGAAGTGCCGCGCCGTCTGTTGCAGGAAAAGCGTAAAACCATCGGGATGCGCGTGCCGTCGAACCCGATTGCGCAGATGCTGCTCGAAGCGCTTGGGGAGCCGATGCTGTCAACTTCATTGATGCTGCCGGGCAGTGACTTTACCGAGTCCGATCCGGAAGAGATCAAAGATCGTCTGGAGAAGCAGGTGGACCTGATCATTCACGGTGGCTATCTCGGCCAGCAGCCGACCACGGTGATTGATATCACCGAAGATGCACCGGTGGTGCTGCGCGAAGGCGTTGGTGATGTGAAGCCGTTCCTGTAAATCGCTGGGAATGGCGGCTCTCGCCATTCCCCACTTCTTTATTCAGGGATGCAGTTTCAGCCCCTTAATCACCTTATCGACCGCCTTTTTAGGGCCGCGAATCGCCAGCCCCACCAGGTTCAGGTTATTGGCATCTTCTGCCAGAAATACCTCCCGATTAGCCGCATCGTGGCCCGTGGCAAACATTGCTTCCACATAAGGCGTCAGCGTCAATTCACGCTCCAGCCCTTTGCCATGCGCTTTTTGCAGCGCCGCCAGGTCAGCTTCAAATATTCGCATTGGCTCTCCGGCCAGTTTGCCGTACTGGCGACCGAGGCTATCGACGTAGGGCTGGCCTAAAATTTCAGGTGCACCGGAAGTAATGCCCGTGGCGAGGAAGGCGACGACGTTAAGACGTTGCCACGGGGCTAAATCATTGCGCACGATCAGCGCATTTTTAGTATCAAAAATCACAGGTGTTCTCCAGTCATGTTGCAGAGGGACAGCATCGGAGAGGGGCGTTTTTTAATATAGAACGTTTGTGCACTGGCGCTGATAAGCCGCCGGAGAGAGGCGATAGGCGCGCTGGAACCAGCGACCCATATGGCTTTGGTCAGAAAATCCAACCAGCAGGGCAACCTGCGCCGGATCCTGACCTTTGGCCAGTAGCATCCGCGCGGTACGTAAGCGCAGGCGCACCAGCCAGGCATGAGGGCTCAGGCCGAACGTCTTCTTGAACTGACGGCTGAGGCGAAAGCGATCGAGTCCTGCCCAGGCGGCAAGTTCGTCCAGCCCAATGTCGCTCCCCATCCGGTCATGCAGATAATCCCGGACCTGATACATCTGACGCTGAGAGTCACTCAGGGTGGACGTCGGTGCAGGGCGGATATGCCGGGATAGCAGCGACAGCAGGTGGTCGAGGCTCTGATCCCGGGCGAGCTTGCCTTCCTGATGATGGATAGCAAAGACGCTTTGCCCAATGGCATGGGTCAGCCGGTCATCGTCGGTCAGCGTGTGACGAAAGGCCGATTGCAGGCCCGAAATATCGCCCAACCCACGCGCGTCCATCATTCCGGCAAGCCAGCGCTGCGGGATGTACAGCATCGAATAGGTAAAGCCCTGTGCATCGGGAGCATGTCCGTCATGGACCGCTCCTGGCTCAATCAAAATCGCCCGGCCCGGCGTGCTGGTGTGCAGCGCCCGGTGGCAGTGAAAGCGCTGTAAGCCCTGGTGCGTAACGCCTATCAGCACTTCGTCATGGTCATGCGGATCGTAGGCATGGCCTTTAAAGTGCGCGCAGACGCTTTCTATCCCGGTGTCGGCATCGTGTTGAAGAGTTAGCCAGCTGTCAGAATGGGGTCTTTCATCGGCGTCTTTCATTGAGCAACTCCGGATAAATCGAGACAAACATTATTAGCATGAATATTTAGCAGGTAAAGTTCCTCTCGTTTAAGGTAGGTTGAAGCTTAACGAGATGAATCATTTACCCTAAAATTCATGTAAGATGTGCGGTCACGTAGCGCTGCATTGGTTGAAAAGTGTTCAATTGCAGCCGGGAATGAGTTCTGTCAATGCGTTAAGAGTTGTCTAACGAGTTGATTTTGCATGTATACCAGACGCCTGGGAAGGCGACACCTAAAGGATGCTCGATGAGCGAGAAATTACAGAAAGTGCTGGCCCGTGCCGGCCACGGCTCCCGCCGTGAAATTGAAACTATGATTCAGGCAGGTCGCGTCAGCGTTGATGGCAAAGTCGCCACGCTGGGCGATCGTGTTGAAGTTATCCCCGGGCTTAAAATTCGTATCGACGGACACCTGATTTCCGTTAAAGAATCCGTGGAACAGATTTGCCGCGTGCTGGCGTATTACAAACCAGAAGGCGAATTGTGTACCCGTAGCGACCCGGAAGGGCGTCCGACGGTATTTGACCGTCTGCCTAAACTGCGCGGTGCGCGCTGGATTGCCGTTGGCCGTCTGGACGTGAATACCTGCGGTCTGTTGCTGTTTACCACCGACGGGGAGCTGGCGAATCGCCTGATGCACCCGAGCCGTGAAGTTGAGCGTGAATACGCCGTGCGCGTGTTTGGTGAAGTCGACGACAACAAAGTCCGTCAGCTGTCGCGTGGCGTGCAGCTGGAAGATGGCCCGGCGGCGTTCAAAACCATCAAATTTACCGGTGGGGAAGGTATCAACCAGTGGTACAACGTGACCCTGACCGAAGGGCGTAACCGCGAAGTGCGTCGTCTGTGGGAAGCGGTTGGCGTGCAGGTGAGCCGTCTGATTCGTGTTCGCTACGGCGATATCCCTCTGCCGAAAGGCCTGCCACGCGGTGGTTACACCGAACTGGATCTGGCCCAGACCAACTATCTGCGCGAGCTGGTGGAACTGAAGCCGGAAACCGAATCGAAAGTGGCGGTAGAAAAAGATCGTCGCCGCATGAAGGCGAACCAGATCCGCCGCGCGGTGAAACGCCACACTCAGGTGGGCGCTAAACCCGCCAAGCCGAAGGGCGGCGGCAGCGCACGCCGCTCCAGCAGCCGTAACAACGGCAGCGGTTCGTAATACGAAAAAGGCCCCGAGGGGCCTTTTTTAATAGTCGATACCGAGCTGAGCTTTAATCCCCGCATCAAAGGCGTGCTTCACCGGGCGCAGTTCGCTCACCGTATCCGCCATCTCCAGAATATCCCGATGACAGCCGCGACCGGTGATGATCACCGTTTGGTGTGCCGGGCGTGTACGCAGCGCGGTGAGCACCTCTTCGAGCGGTAAATAGTCGTAAGCCACCATATAGGTCAACTCGTCGAGGATAACCATATCCAGCGTGTCGTCCGCCATCATGAGCTTCGCATGTTGCCAGACCGACAGACAGGCGGCGGTATCACCTTCTTTATCCTGCGTATTCCATGTAAATCCGGTGGCCATCACCTGAAATTCGACGCCGTGCGGCTCCAGCAGGTTGCGCTCGCCGTTCGGCCATTCGCCTTTGATAAACTGGATGACCCCGACTTTCTTACCGTGACCGACGGCGCGCGTGGCTGTGCCAAACGCTGCGGTGGTTTTTCCTTTACCGTTTCCGGTGAGCACCAGCAGAATGCCGCGCTCCTCCTGGGCCTCGGCCACGCGGGCGTCTACTTTCTCTTTCAGTCGCTGCTGGCGTTCCTGATGACGGGAGTCACTCATTGCGAAATTCCTGGTTTACGGCCCGGCTGGGCATCAAAGGTGGTCCCGGTTTTGCGACGGCTGTCGTCGCCCATCAGCCACAGATACAGCGGCATGATATCGGCAGGGGTTTTCAGTTTCTGCGGATCTTCCGTCGGGAATGCGTTGGCGCGCATCCCGGTGCGGGTGCCGCCTGGGTTAATGCAGTTCACCCGTAGCTGGCCCTGATACTCTTCCGCCAGTACCTGCATCATGCCCTCGGTGGCGAATTTAGACACCGCATAGGCACCCCAGTGGGCACGCCCTTGCTGACCTACGCTGGAGGAGGTGAAGACCAGTGAGCCGGAATCGGACTTGAGTAATAAAGGAAGAAGTGCCTGAGTGAGCATGAACGTCCCGTTGACGTTCACCTGCATCACATCCTGCCAGACATCAATTTTTTGCTGATCCATTGGCACAACATCCCCTAACAGCCCGGCGTTATGCAGCACGCCATCGAGACGCGGATAATGAATGCTGATTTTTTGCGCCAGCTGCTGACATGCCTCTGGCGTGCAGGTGAGTAAATCGAGAATAAACCACTGCGACGCAAGGCCGCCTTCCTGTTGGATCTGCTGGGCGACGGCCCGCAGTTTGTCTTCGTTGCGACCGACAAGGATGACGCTCGCGCCATAGCGGGCGTAGGTCAGGGCGGCTTCGCGTCCGATACCATCGCTGGCCCCTGTGACCAGAATGATGCGGTTTTGTAGCAAATCACGCTGTGGTTGATAATGCACGGCCTGTCTCCTGTAGCACTTCGTTGCGCCACGTTACTGTTCTGCTTCTGTTTGTTCGCTTTTCGGCTTTATGCCCTAAACGGCGAGGTATTTCAATCAGCCAGGCGGAAAGCCTGTTCAGAATTAACATTTTGCAATCATTTCATTGATGGAGAAAAAAACGGGAAGCGTGCTCGCAGCGTACAATTCAGGCGGGAGACGCACCGTTTGGGCTGTTGTACACTGTGCGCGATATCCGAGTGATTCTTTTCAAGGTGGAAGCGTGGAACTACTTTCTCAATATGGGTTGTTTTTGGCGAAAATCGCCACGATTGTGGTCGCGATTGCGGTGGTTGCTACGCTTATCGTGAATCTTACCCAACGTAAGCGGCAGCGCGGAGAGCTGCGGATCACCAATCTCAGTGAACAATATAAAGAGATGCAGGATGACATGAGCGTGGCGCTGTTGGATGGCCCACAGCAAAAACTCTGGCACAAAGCGCAGAAGAAAAAGCACAAGCTTGAGGCAAAAAATGCCAAAGCCAATGCGAAGAAGGGGGTAACGGCATCTGGTGATAAACCAAAAGTCTGGGTGCTGGATTTCAAAGGCAGCATGGACGCCCATGAGGTGACTGCGCTGCGTGAAGAAGTGACGGCGGTGCTGGCGGTGATTAAGCCGCAGGATCAGGTGGTGCTGCGGCTGGAAAGCCCTGGCGGCGTGGTACACGGCTACGGTCTGGCGGCGTCACAGCTCCAGCGCCTGCGCGATAAAAATATCCCGCTGACCATCGCGGTCGATAAAGTCGCGGCCAGCGGCGGCTACATGATGGCCTGCGTTGGCAACCGAATTGTCTCCGCACCCTTTGCGATTATCGGTTCGATAGGCGTAGTGGCGCAAATCCCTAACTTCCACCGATTCCTGAAAAATAAGGACATCGACATCGAGCTGCATACCGCGGGGCAATATAAGCGCACCTTGACGCTGCTCGGCGAGAATACCGAAGAAGGACGGCAGAAATTCCGCGAAGACCTCAACGAGACGCATCATCTGTTTAAGGACTTTGTGCATCAAATGCGTCCGCAACTGGACATTGACCAGGTGGCGACCGGCGAACACTGGTACGGACAGCAGGCGCTGGAAAAAGGACTGGTCGATGAAATCGGCACCAGTGACGATCTGCTGCTGGGGCTGATGGAGGGTCACGAGGTGTTAAACGTGCGTTATCTGCAACGCAAGAAACTGATGGACCGTTTTACCGGTAGCGCCGCCGAAAGCGCTGACCATCTGCTGATGCGCTGGTGGCAGCGCGGGCAAAAACCGATGATGTAAACGAAATGCGAGGCCGAAGCCTCGCATTTTTTTAATCTACCAGGTGGTATTTTTCCGACAGCTGGTGAGCGAGGTATTTGAACATATTGAATACCGCCGTGCTTTTCGCCGTCGGTAAACCTTGCTCATCGAGATAGAATTCGCCGCTGAAGACCAGCACGCCGTTACGCTGTGTGACGTCGGTGGCCTCGATACCTTTCATGGTGTCGTCGTGGTCACGAATAAGGCGGTTGGCTTCTGCCAGTAAGGACTGCTTGTCAATTGGTTGGGATGGTTCTTGCATCTCTGACTCCTCTAAAACACTGCCAATAGTCTACGCCGCGAGTGCCATACGGGCAAATTTTCCCTGTGAAAGACAAGGACATCGCGCAGGGCCGTCTGCTGGCAGGAATTGCTTTTGCATGCTAATAAAGTTGCGTAACGGATTTTATCAGGTACAGTGTGACGCTTTCGCAATCTGGCAACAGATTTGCTTGACATTCGACCGAAAATTCTTCGTGCTATACCACCTGGCAGGAAAAGGCCAGCAAACTCAATCCTCTGACTCAGGCTTCTGGGGCCAGGCCAGAGAAGGGGTTGATATCCATTGACGCCGCCACAAGATTTAGGCACGTCGCCAGTGGAAGGTGAATTCAAGTGCGATATATGCGCCGCATCCTTTTGGGATGGGTGTGTATTCCTGGAAGAATCAAATTAGGTAAAGGTGAATATGGGTAAAGCTCTCGTTATCGTTGAGTCCCCGGCAAAAGCCAAAACGATCAATAAGTATCTGGGTAATGACTACGTGGTTAAATCCAGCGTGGGTCATATCCGCGATCTGCCGACAAGTGGCTCAGCAAGCAAAAAGAGCGCTGACTCTACCGCCGCCAAACCGGCCAAAAAGCCGAAAAAAGATGAGCGCGGCGCGCTGGTCAACCGCATGGGCGTGGATCCGTGGCACGACTGGGCTGCCCAGTATGAAGTGCTGCCAGGCAAAGAAAAGGTTGTCGCTGAACTCAAACAGTTAGCCGAAAAAGCTGACCACATCTATCTCGCAACCGACCTTGACCGCGAAGGGGAAGCCATTGCATGGCACCTGCGGGAAGTGATAGGTGGTGATGACTCGCGCTATAGCCGCGTGGTGTTTAACGAGATAACCAAGAATGCAATTCGTCAGGCGTTTGACACGCCGGGCGAACTGAACATTGACCGTGTTAACGCTCAGCAGGCGCGTCGCTTTGTCGATCGCGTGGTGGGTTACATGGTTTCTCCACTGCTGTGGAAAAAAATCGCCCGTGGCCTGTCTGCGGGACGCGTGCAGTCGGTTGCCGTACGTCTGGTAGTTGAGCGTGAACGCGAAATTAAAGCGTTCGTCCCGGAAGAGTTCTGGGAAATTGACGCCAATACCGCCACGCCGTCAGGCGAGGCTCTGCCGCTCGAAGTCAGCCATCATAATGACAAGCCGTTCCGTCCGGTCACCCGCGACGAAACCATGGCGGCCGTTAGCCTGCTTGAAAAAGCACGCTACACCGTGCTTGAGCGTGAAGATAAGCCAACCAGCAGCAAGCCGGGCGCGCCGTTCATTACCTCCACCCTGCAACAGGCGGCAAGTACCCGTCTCGGTTACGGCGTGAAGAAAACCATGATGATGGCCCAGCGTCTGTATGAAGCGGGTTACATCACCTATATGCGTACTGACTCTACCAACCTGAGCCAGGACGCGGTGAACATGGTTCGCGACTATATTGGCGATAACTTCGGCAAGAAATATCTGCCAGAAAACGCCAATCAGTACACCAGCAAAGAGAACTCTCAGGAAGCGCACGAAGCGATTCGTCCTTCTGATGTCGCGGTGCTGGCGGAGTCGCTGAAAGATATGGAAGCCGACGCGCAGAAGCTGTATCAGCTGATTTGGCGTCAGTTTGTGGCCTGTCAGATGACACCGGCGCAGTACGATTCCACCACGCTGACCGTTGGCGCGGGTGATTTCAAACTGAAAGCGCGTGGCCGTACCCTGCGTTTCGACGGCTGGACGAAAGTCATGCCTGCGCTGCGCAAAGGCGATGAAGACCGCACCCTGCCACCGGTTAAAAAAGGTGAAGAGCTGGCACTGGTTGAACTGCTTCCGGCGCAACACTTTACCAAGCCGCCAGCGCGTTTCAGCGAAGCGTCTTTGGTTAAAGAACTCGAAAAACGTGGCATTGGCCGCCCGTCTACCTATGCGTCGATCATTTCGACCATCCAGGATCGCGGCTATGTTCGTACGGAAAACCGTCGTTTCTACGCCGAGAAAATGGGCGAAATCGTCACCGATCGTCTCGAAGCCAACTTCCGCGAGCTGATGAACTACGACTTCACCGCGCAGATGGAGAGCAGCCTCGACCAGGTCGCAAACCATCAGGCCGAGTGGAAACAGGTACTGAACGATTTCTTCGGCGACTTTACCCGTCAGCTGGAAACCGCTGAGAAGGATCCGGAAGAAGGCGGGATGCAGCCTAACTCGATGATACTTACCAGCATCGACTGCCCAACCTGTGGTCGTAAGATGGGCATTCGTACTGCCAGCACCGGCGTGTTCCTGGGCTGTTCCGGCTATGCGTTACCGCCGAAAGAGCGTTGTAAAACCACCATTAACCTGGTGCCGGAAAACGAAGTGCTGAACGTGCTCGAAGGCGATGATGCGGAAACCAACGCGCTGCGAGCTAAGCGCCGTTGTGCCAAATGCGGCACCGCGATGGACAGCTACCTTATCGATCCGAAGCGCAAGCTGCATGTCTGCGGTAATAACCCAACCTGCGACGGCTACGAAATCGAAGAAGGTGAGTTCCGTATCAAGGGTTATGACGGCCCGATCGTTGAGTGTGAGAAGTGTGGTTCTGAAATGCACCTGAAAATGGGGCGTTTTGGTAAGTACATGGCGTGCATCAACGACGACTGTAAAAATACCCGTAAGATCCTGCGTAACGGTGAAGTGGCTCCGCCGAAAGAAGATCCGGTTCCGCTGCCAGAACTGCCTTGCGAGAAATCAGACGCCTACTTCGTTCTGCGTGACGGGGCGGCGGGCGTGTTCCTCGCTGCCAATACCTTCCCGAAATCGCGTGAGACCCGCGCGCCGCTGGTGGAAGAGTTGTACCGCTTCCGCGATCGCCTGCCGGAAAAACTGCGCTATCTGGCGGATGCTCCGCAGGAAGACCCGCAGGGCAACAAGACCATGGTGCGTTTCAGCCGTAAAACCAAGCAGCAGTATGTGGCTTCGGAAAAAGACGGTAAAGCAACCGGCTGGTCTGCCTTCTTCATCGACGGTAAGTGGCAAGAAGTCGCGAAAAAATAACGTTTTTTAGCACCACTAAACCTTCCCCCAAGGGCCGCTCTGCGGCCCTTTTGTTTAGGGGAAATCACCTGCGTTATTATTTTTTCTTCCCATCTATACACATCCGGTATAAATGATATAGTGGTTATAGTTAACCCATTTCTTATTATTAAATCGTATTAGGCATCAGTGCCATACGCCTATCGGATACCGGTCATGAAACTACAGCAACTCCGTTATATCGTTGAGGTTGTGAACCATAACCTCAATGTCTCCTCGACTGCTGAAGGGTTATATACCTCTCAGCCGGGCATCAGTAAACAGGTTCGCATGCTCGAGGATGAGTTGGGTATTCAGATCTTCGCCCGCAGCGGAAAGCATCTGACGCAGGTTACGCCCGCCGGACAGGAAATTATCCGTATTGCCCGGGAAGTGCTATCCAAAGTGGATGCGATTAAGTCGGTAGCAGGGGAGCACACCTGGCCTGACAAAGGTTCGCTATACGTTGCCACCACTCACACGCAGGCCCGGTACGCGCTGCCAGGCGTTATCAAAGGGTTTATCGAGCGTTATCCGCGCGTCTCATTGCATATGCATCAGGGTTCGCCGACGCAAATCGCAGAGGCGGTCTCCAAAGGGAATGCGGATTTTGCTATCGCCACCGAAGCGCTGCATCTTTACGATGACCTGGTGATGCTGCCGTGCTACCACTGGAACCGCTCGATTGTGGTGACGCCGGATCACCCTCTGGCAGGGAAAGGATCAGTCACGATTGAAGAACTGGCACAGTATCCACTGGTAACGTACACCTTTGGCTTTACTGGCCGCTCCGAACTGGATACCGCCTTCAACCGTGCAGGGCTGACGCCGCGGATCGTATTCACCGCCACTGATGCCGACGTGATTAAAACCTACGTCCGGCTGGGCTTAGGCGTGGGCGTGATTGCGAGCATGGCGGTTGACCCCGTTTCCGACCCGGACCTGATCAAGCTCGAAGCAGGGGATATCTTCAGCCACAGTACCACCAAAATCGGGTTCCGCCGTAGCACCTTCCTGCGCAGCTATATGTATGATTTCATTCAGCGCTTTGCCCCGCATCTGACCCGTGACGTGGTGGATACCGCCGTGGCGTTGCGGTCTAATGAAGATATCGAAGAGATGTTTAAAGATATCAAATTGCCCGAGAAATAGTTTCCTGGGTCATTAATAGTGATATCCCCCAGTCGGGGGATATCGTGAAATAGATCACTTAACGTAAATTAAAATCTCCCTCATTTGCATTTACTGCCTTTCTGTTCGCCACTCCCTATGTTCTTTTTCGCCTTACTATCCTGTTAAATGCCGACAAAAGTAGAAACTATTTTGCCGCTACGCAAATTTTACTCATCAATTATTTATTTGCCGTCAAAGATTGGAGATTCAGCGGGTCATGATTCGTAAAATCGCTGGATTTTTGGCGCTTTTTTAATTAGGATTTATCTCAATGGTGATTAATCGTACCGATTGTTCGGTGCAATACTGATAAGTGATGCCGATTGTATGAGGTTAGCAATGCCTTCAGGACGTGAAGAACCGCAGAGGGAAGCTGAGCTGAAACGTAAAGCCTGGCTGGCGGTATTCCTGGGCTCCGCGCTGTTTTGGGTAGTGGTTGCAGTGCTCATCTGGAAATATTGGGGTTAAAAATGGTTGTTTCTGGTCAGAGTGTGTCCGTGAAGCCTACATGTCAGTCAAATGACAAACCACAGAGCCGCAAGAAGCCGACGGTGACCGTTCCCGCATCCTGGAAACTGACAACGCAGCAGCAGGATTTTATTGATTCCTTTGCTGATGCTGATAATAAAAAACGTTAATTCATCCCTTTGATTGTTTCTGTGAGTTGTTGGTACTTTTCGTTTTGTACTCGTTAATAAATACACCACAGCAATTACTCCGTTGCCTGAATAGGCTGTAAAAATGAATAACTATTTGGTGTTATATTATGAATACGAACCGTAGCACGAAATACTGGGCCTGGATGGGGGCGTTTTCACTCTCAGTCCTTTTCTGGTGCCAACTGGTCTTGATGCTGATCAAATAATCCTCTGACAAACCCGACGCTTACGTCGGGTTTTCCTTTTTTACCTGCCCCGTTTATCGTCCATTTAGCAATTCGGGTTGTTATCAAAGCGTTACGTTGAGGTTGTGTTATCTTTATAGACAGACCCTGAGGAGTTTCAGGGCTCGCAATCCCTGTCATAAAGGAGGAGCTATGTCGTCAACCCTACGAGAAGCCAGTAAGGACACGCTACAGGCCAAGGCCAAAACGTATCACTATTATAGCCTGCCGCTGGCCGCCAAAACCCTTGGCGATCTTACCCGTTTGCCTAAATCACTCAAAGTCCTGCTCGAAAATCTGCTGCGTTGGCAGGACGGTGATTCCGTTACTGAAGAAGATATTCACGCCCTGGCCGGGTGGCTGAAAAATGCCCATGCTGACCGTGAAATTGCCTATCGTCCTGCCCGCGTCCTGATGCAGGATTTCACCGGTGTGCCCGCCGTGGTTGATCTCGCGGCGATGCGTGAGGCGGTGAAACGCCTCGGTGGCGATACCGCAAAGGTCAATCCGCTCTCACCCGTGGACCTGGTGATTGACCACTCGGTGACCGTCGATCACTTTGGTGATGACGACGCGTTTGGTGAAAACGTACGCCTTGAAATGGAGCGTAACCACGAACGCTATGAGTTCCTGCGGTGGGGGCAACAGGCGTTCAGTCGCTTTAGCGTCGTGCCGCCGGGCACCGGTATTTGCCACCAGGTCAACCTGGAATATCTCGGTAAAGCGGTGTGGAGTGAACTGCAAAATGGCGAGTGGATTGCCTATCCGGATACCTTAGTCGGCACCGACTCCCATACCACCATGATCAACGGCCTCGGCGTGCTAGGTTGGGGTGTCGGCGGGATTGAAGCGGAAGCGGCGATGCTCGGCCAGCCAGTTTCAATGCTTATCCCGGATGTCGTCGGTTTTAAACTGACCGGCAAACTACGCGAAGGGATCACCGCCACTGACCTGGTATTGACCGTCACCCAGATGCTGCGTAAGCATGGCGTGGTCGGTAAATTTGTCGAATTCTACGGCGACGGACTGGACACGCTGCCGCTGGCAGATCGGGCAACCATCGCCAACATGGCACCGGAATATGGCGCAACCTGCGGCTTCTTCCCGATAGATGGTGTGACCCTTGAATACATGCGCCTCAGTGGACGCAGTGAAGATCAACTCGAACTGGTGGAAACCTACGCCAAAGCCCAGGGGATGTGGCGTAATACTGGCGATGAACCGGTGTTTACCAGCACCCTCGAACTGGATATGGATGAGGTAGAGGCCAGCCTGGCCGGGCCTAAACGTCCACAGGACCGCGTGGCGTTGGGCGATGTGCCGAAAGCCTTCGCCCGGAGTTCCGAACTGGAACTGAATACCGCGCAAAAGGACCGTAATCCGGTCGACTATACGTTGAACGGGCATCAGTATCAGCTCCCCGACGGGGCCGTGGTTATTGCGGCGATCACCTCCTGTACCAACACCTCGAACCCAAGCGTATTGATGGCCGCCGGTTTGCTGGCGAAAAAAGCCGTTAAACTGGGGCTGGTTCGCCAACCGTGGGTTAAAGCCTCATTAGCGCCGGGGTCGAAAGTGGTGTCGGATTATCTGGCACACGCTAAGCTGACGCCGTATCTCGATGAACTGGGGTTTAATCTGGTGGGGTACGGCTGTACCACCTGTATCGGTAACTCGGGTCCACTGCCAGACCCGATTGAAACGGCGATTAAAAAAGGTGACTTGACCGTAGGGGCGGTGCTCTCCGGTAACCGCAACTTCGAAGGCCGTATTCATCCGCTGGTAAAAACCAACTGGCTGGCCTCGCCGCCGCTGGTGGTGGCCTACGCGCTGGCGGGCAATATGAATATTAATCTGCTCACTGATCCACTGGGACACGACCAAAAGGGCGACCCGGTGTATCTGAAAGATATCTGGCCGAGTGGGAAAGAGATTGCGCGTGCGGTAGAAGAAGTCTCTACCGAAATGTTCCGCAAAGAGTATGCCGAAGTCTTTGAAGGCACGCCGGAGTGGAAAGCTATTCAGGTCGACAAATCGGATACCTACGGTTGGCAGCAGGATTCCACTTACATCCGTCTGTCACCGTTCTTCGACGAAATGGGTGCAGAGCCGGATCCGGTGCAAGATATTCGCGGGGCGCGTATTTTGGCGATGCTGGGGGATTCCGTTACCACCGACCATATCTCTCCGGCGGGCAATATCAAAGCAGACAGCCCGGCGGGGCGCTATCTGCAAAACCACGGCGTTGAGCGTCGCGATTTCAACTCCTACGGTTCAAGACGCGGTAACCATGAAGTCATGATGCGCGGGACTTTTGCCAACATCCGTATCCGCAATGAAATGGTGCCGGGCGTGGAAGGCGGCATGACGCGCCATCTGCCGGGTTCCGAAGTCATTTCGATTTACGATGCGGCCATGCGTTATCAGGAACAGGGCACGCCGCTGGCGGTGATCGCCGGGAAAGAGTACGGTTCCGGATCGAGCCGTGACTGGGCAGCGAAAGGCCCACGTCTGCTGGGTGTCCGGGTGGTTATCTCCGAATCGTTCGAGCGTATTCACCGTTCGAACCTGATCGGGATGGGCATTTTACCGCTGGAGTTCCCGCAGGGGACAACGCGCAACACGCTGGGGCTGACGGGCGCAGAGCAGATAGACATTGCCGATCTGCAAAGTCTGAAACCAGGGGCTACCGTGCCGGTGACCCTGACGCGCGCCGACGGTAAAAAGGAAGTGATTGAGTGTCGTTGCCGGATTGATACCGCCACCGAACTGACTTACTACCAGAACGACGGTATCCTACATTATGTGATTCGCAATATGCTTCGTTAATGTAAAAGCGCCCGGCGGCGCACACTTGCCAGGCCTACGGATCCCACTGTAGGTCTGGCAAACGCAGTGCCACCTGACACCATCGCTCAGAACATCACCGGTAACCCCAACCCGCGCTTAACTGCCACAAGCGTTTCCTGCGTGCGCTGATGTGCCTTTTCACTGCCTTGCTTCAGCAATCCCATCAGCATCTCTTTATCGGCGATATACTTCTGACGACGTTCACGTACAGGGGCCAACAGGGTTTGCAGGCATTCCTCCAGTTCGTTCTTGCACTGCCGGTCGCCGAGGCCGCCTTGCTGATAGTGCGCTTTCATTTCCGCGACTTTATCGCGGTCGGGATGGAACGCATCGAGATAGGTGAATACGACGTTGCCTTCAATCTTACCTGGGTCGCTAATCCGCAGATGGCCCGGGTCGGTGTACATCGCGCTGACCGCCCGATGAATCTCCTCTTCGCTGGCGGCAAGCGTTAACGTATTGCCCAGTGATTTCGACATTTTGGCCGCGCCGTCAATACCCGGCAGGCGGCTGGTGGCGCTTAGCAGCGCTGTGCAATGGCGCAGCACCGGCGCATCCAGCAGGCTGTTCATCTTATGCACAATCTCATTGGTCTGCTCAATCATTGGCAACTGGTCGTCGCCGACCGGCACCCGATCGGCACCAAACGCGGTGATGTCTGCCGCCTGACTGATCGGATAGACCAGGAAACCGGTAGGCAGAGAACGGGAGAAGCCTTTCTGCTGGATCTCATTTTTTACCGTGGGGTTACGTTTCACCCGCGAGACAGTAACGATGTTCATGTACAGCATGGTCAACTCTGCCAGGGCGGGTAGCGCCGATTGCAGACAGATAGTGGTGCGCAGTGGATCAATTCCCACCGCCAGATAATCGGCCATCACTTCCAGCACGTTACGGGCGATTTTTTCCGGCTGCGAGCCATTATCGGTCAGACCCTGTAAATCGGCGATCAGAATGTACTGTGGGTGCAAGGCCTGTAGTTCGACGCGCTGGCGCAAAGATCCCGCGTAATGGCCAAGATGCAGCTGCCCGGTAGGACGATCGCCGGTCAAAATAACGTGTTGTGAAGAGGGTGAGTGTGTCATCAGAAGCTCCTGTGTTTGGCCCCGGAGACGGTTCTGCTGACAGAGTGGACGCCTTCCGGCGGCCTGAGAGTAAAAAAAGAGTAGGGGATATCAGGCTGCCTTGATTAAGGCTGCCACCAACGCAAAGTGAGGGAGATGCGATTGCTGTTCATGGTTTGACAATAACGTAAATTGAGATTCGACACAATGCAGTGCGGCACCCGCAGGCACCGCGCTGGATTTAGTTGCCGAGCAGGTGACCCATCTTCGCGGCTTTGGTATCAAGATAGTGTTCGTTTTTCGGGTTGCGGCCAACAATCAGCGGCACGCGTTCAACGATGTTGATCCCGGCTTCGGTGAGGATCTCGACTTTTTTCGGGTTGTTGGTCAGCAGACGCACTTCGTCAACGCCCAGCAGCTTGAACATATCTGCACAGAGAGTGAAATCACGCTCGTCCGCCGCGAAACCCAGTTGATGGTTCGCTTCGACGGTATCGTATCCTTGATCTTGCAGCGCATAGGCGCGGATTTTATTCAGCAGGCCAATATTACGACCTTCCTGACGGTGATACATCAGGATCCCGCGACCCTCTTCGGCGATGTGTGTCAGCGCTGCCTCCAACTGGAAACCACAGTCACAGCGCAGGCTGAACAGGGCATCACCGGTCAGACATTCAGAATGCACGCGCGCCAGGACAGGCGTTTTCCCGGATATATCGCCGAACACCAGGGCGACGTGATCCTGCCCGGTTGCCAGTTCTTCAAAGCCCACCATCAGGAAGTCGCCCCAGGGGGTTGGCAGTTTGGCTTCTGCCACACGTTTAAGCTGCATGTGATTCTCCAGATTATATCGGCATATTCGTGCCTTCTGTTTCCGGCTATTTTGCCACAACGCTCAGGCTTCACCTAATGGCTGACAGCTGTCTGCTGCTTAAGCGCACAATTCGACCTCTTTTCACGAAGTTTCGTTTTTCAGTTATGATTGTGATGTTTAAGGAAAAAGGAGAGACCATGCTTTCTATTGCCAGACGAACCACGGCAGGAGCCGCGGTGTTACTCATCATGCCGGTTGCGGTATGGATTTCCGGCTGGACGTGGCAGCCGGGGAACAATGCCTGGTGGCTGAAAGTGTTGTACTGGGTAACCGAAACCGTGACCCAGCCCTGGGGTATCATTACGCATGTCATTCTCTGCGCGTGGTTTTTGTGGTGCCTTCGCTTCCGCCTGCGTGCAGCGTTAACCCTGTTCGCGATCCTCGCCGGGGCCATCCTCATCGGCCAGGGGGCAAAATCCTGGGTAAAAGACCGCGTGCAGGAGCCAAGACCGTTTGTCATCTGGCTGGAAAAAACGCAACAGGTGCCGGTGGAGGAGTTCTACACTTTAAAGCGTAAGGACCGCGCGCATTTGGTGAAACACCAACTGGCGGACCGAAATGATTTACCGCTATTTTTACGTCAACACTGGCAAAAAGAGACTGGATTCGCGTTTCCGTCGGGCCACACCATGTTTGCAGCAAGTTGGGCGCTGCTGGGGGTAGGTCTGCTGTGGCCGCGCCGTCGCACCGTCACCCTTGTTGTGTTGTTGGTTTGGGCGACGGCGGTGATGGGCAGTCGACTGCTCCTGGGGATGCACTGGCCGCGCGATCTGGTGGTCGCTACCCTGATGTCCTGGTTGTTAGTCACGGTCGCCACCTGGCTTGCCCAGAAGCTTTGTGGTCCATTGACGCCACCGGGTGAAGAAGCAAGGGAAATCCGAAACCGCGAGTCTGAAGAGTGACGAAGGTTGATTTAGGGCATTTCTACCCACAAATCCTTAGCGGGCAGCACGCTTGCCAGTTTCGCCGTTGCGGCGAAGATGGTACTTTATAGGGCTGGAAGCGAAAGACTGAACATGATTTATTCACATAAACCACATAACGGGAAGTAATGTGAAATATTTACTCATTTTCCTACTGGTGCTGGCGATTTTCGTTATCTCCGTCACCCTCGGCGCACAAAACGATCAGCAGGTCACTTTCAACTATTTGCTGGCGCAAGGGGAGTTTCGGATCTCCACCCTGTTAGCGGTACTGTTTGCTGCGGGCTTTGCCATCGGCTGGCTGATTTGCGGCATGTTCTGGCTGCGTACCCGCGTTTCGCTGATGCGTGCTGAACGCAAAATTAAACGCCTCGAGCAACAGCTTGCTCCGGCGACCCCTGCTTCGTCTGCGCCGGTCGTTCCGGCTGTGAAGGAATAACTTTCTATGCTGGAGTTGTTGTTTCTGCTTTTGCCTGTTGCTGCCGCTTACGGCTGGTATATGGGCCGCAGAAGTGCACAACAGTCCAAACAGGACGATGCGAACCGCCTCTCCCGTGACTATGTCGCGGGCGTTAACTTTCTGCTGAGCAATCAGCAGGACAAAGCGGTCGACTTGTTCCTCGACATGCTTAAAGAGGACACCGGCACCGTCGAAGCGCACCTGACGCTCGGCAACCTGTTCCGCTCGCGTGGTGAAGTTGACCGCGCTATCCGCATTCACCAGACCTTAATGGAAAGCGCATCGTTAACCTACGATCAGCGCCTGCTGGCCGTGCAGCAGCTGGGCCGTGACTACATGGCCGCGGGCTTGTATGACCGTGCGGAAGACATGTTCAACCAGCTGGTGGATGAAACCGAATTCCGCGTGAGTGCCCTCCAGCAGCTGTTGCAGATTTATCAGGCGACCAGCGACTGGCAGAAAGCCATCGAGGTGGCCGAACGTCTCGTGAAACTCGGTAAAGAAAAACACCGTCCTGAAATAGCCCATTTCTGGTGCGAACTGGCCCTGCAACAGATGGGCAATGACGACATGGATAAAGCCATGACGTTCCTGAAAAAGGGCGCAGCCGCCGATCGTAATAGCGCGCGTGTGTCGATAATGATTGGTCGGGTGCTGATGGCCAAAGGCGAATATGCCAAAGCGGTAGAATCGCTGCAAAAAGTCATCGATCAGGACCGCGAGCTGGTCAGTGAAACCCTGGAAATGCTGCAAACCTGCTACCAGCAGCTCGGTAAAGATGAGGAGTGGGAACACTTCCTGAGACGTGCGGTGGAAGAAAACACCGGAGCAACTGCCGAGCTGATGCTGGCTCAAATTATGGAACAGCGCGAAGGCGCTGATACCGCGCAAACCTACGTCACGCGCCAGCTACAACGCCATCCGACCATGCGCGTGTTCCACAAACTGATGGACTACCACCTCAATGAAGCGGAAGCCGGGCGCGCGAAAGACAGCCTGATGGTGCTGCGTGACATGGTAGGTGAGCAGGTCCGCAGTAAACCGCGCTATCGCTGCCAGAAATGCGGCTTCACGGCGTACACCCTCTATTGGCACTGTCCATCCTGCCGGGCCTGGTCCACGGTCAAACCTATCCGCGGCCTCGACGGCCAGTAATTTTTAAAAAACGCCTGCATTAGTTACAACATCCTTATGACTTTTTACACCTCATCTGTGGCATCGTGCCCGCCTAAGTCTGGCAGGCGGGAACCGGCCAATCCAGCCTGTCAATTTCAGCACTTCACAGGTAGAATGCACGCCGTTTACCGATTTTTCGCCGGTTGCGGCCCACAACAAGAAGGTCTGGTCATGACGTCTGAATCCCGTATTGTTACTTCCTCTCCCGTAGTCGTTGCCCTTGATTATGATAATCGTGATAAAGCCTTAGCCTTTGTCGACAGAATCGACCCGCGCGACTGCCGTCTGAAAGTCGGGAAAGAGATGTTCACCCTGTTTGGGCCGCAGTTGGTTCGTGACCTGCAACAGCGCGGGTTCGATATCTTCCTCGATCTGAAATTCCACGACATTCCGAACACCACGGCACATGCGGTCGCCGCTGCGGCCGATTTGGGCGTGTGGATGGTCAACGTACATGCCTCTGGTGGGGCACGGATGATGACGGCGGCCCGTGAAGCGCTGCTGCCCTTTGGCAAAGATGCGCCGCTGCTGATTGCGGTCACCGTGCTGACCAGCATGGAAGCCAGTGATTTGCAGGATTTGGGGATTACCCTTTCTCCGGCCGATCACGCGGCGAAGCTGGCGGCTTTAACCCAGCGTTGCGGTCTGGACGGGGTGGTCTGTTCCGCGCAGGAAGCGGTGCGCTTCAAGCAGGAACGCGGACAGGCGTTTAAACTGGTTACACCAGGCATTCGACCGGCAGGAAGTGATGCTGGCGATCAGCGGCGGATTATGACCCCGGAACAGGCGCAGGCGGCGGGCGTTGATTATATGGTTATCGGGCGGCCGGTAACTCAATCTGCCGATCCGGCACAAACCCTGCGTCAAATTAACGCGTCTCTCACGAAGGAGGCCTAATGAACGATTCTAACAGCCGTCTGGTGTACTCCACTGATAGTGGCCGCATTGACGAGCCGAAAGCCGCCGTCGAGCGCCCTAAAGGCGATGGCATTGTGCGTATTCAGCGCCAGACCAGCGGCCGTAAAGGTAAGGGTGTGTGTCTGGTGACTGGCATTGATTTGGATGATACCGAACTGGCCAAAATTGCCGCCGAACTGAAGAAAAAATGCGGATGTGGTGGGGCAGTGAAAGACGGCGTGATTGAAATTCAGGGCGATAAACGCGACCTAATTAAATCGCTGTTGGAAGCTAAAGGTATGAAGGTCAAACTGGCCGGTGGTTAACCGTCGCATAATCGACCTAAATAAAAGGGCCACGCAATTGCGTGGCCCTGTTTTTTTATCGTGCGTAAGTCAGACCTGACTATTATTTTTTTTATCATTCCCCGTCAGGGAATTATTTACCAACCTGGTGGCCAATAATACCACCGACTGCTGCACCGCCGAGAGTACCTAAGGTACTACCATCCGTCAGCACTGCGCCGCCAATCGCACCTGCACCGGCCCCGAGAGCGGTGTTACGGTCGCGTTTGGACCAGTTAGAACATGCGCTAAGGGACATGATCAAGGTTGCAGCCAATACGGCAGCAGTCATTTTTTTGCTCATTGAAGTCATAAAGTTCTCTCCTGAATAATATCTCCACGAAAGTGCCTACATTCAGTTTAGTCCGGAATGGAAAACCGTGCGGCATTCATGGAACAGGTTGCGCAGGGGTTACTTAAATCACGCAAGTGATAGTCACTTCCTGTTATATCGCTAACATTAATTTTACGTCGTTGGGGGATAACAGGCAGGTAAAAAATCTTAATTGGTGCGTCAGAACAGTCCTAGATGTGACGGGATATTGAAGAGTGAAACAGAATAACGCGTGTTAAAAGGTGTTAAAAAAATCCCCCCCGCACGCGGGGGTAACGTTTATGGACGTTTGACGATGTCTACCGTCAGGCCAGAACGCTCCAGCTGTTGCTGCTGTTCGGCTGCCAGCCCGTCATCGGTGATGACTCGATTAAACTTGCTCGTCAGGCCCAACGGATAAGGATGAACCGCGCCAAATTTCGAGCTGTCACTCAGGACGATGGCTTCACAGCCTTTGTCCAGCACCGCGCTCACCACATCAGCACGCATCATATCGCGCCCGGTAAACCCGGTGTCGCTCTGCCATCCATCCACACCGATAAATGCTTTACTGAAATGCACCTGCTGGATGTACTGGCGGGTTAACGGCCCAACCATACTTTCGCTTTTCTTCTGATAGATGCCGCCCAGCAGAATGACTTCCCCCGGCGTCTCTTTCAGCAAATGGGCGATGTAGCTGCTAACGGTAATGATGGTTATGCCTGGCTGCTCCGCGAGCGCCCGCGCGAGAAGGGCGTTGCTGCTACCGTTTTCGATAAACACCGTCTCGCCAGGGTTAACCAGACCGGCCGCATAGGCAGCAAGTTCACGCTTGAGCGAGAAATT
This sequence comes from Scandinavium lactucae, assembly GCF_033843265.1. Taxonomy (NCBI): domain Bacteria; kingdom Pseudomonadati; phylum Pseudomonadota; class Gammaproteobacteria; order Enterobacterales; family Enterobacteriaceae; genus Scandinavium; species Scandinavium lactucae. The sequence continues at coordinate 475,477 of NZ_JAWXRD010000040.1, read as the reverse complement.
GTTCATCATGCGCGTTTCGACATCTTCGCTGTCCAGCGGGACGGCGAAACCGTGGGTGCGGCGCAGATAACTTTGTTTTTCCAGCAGATTCAGATCCTGACGAATGGTCACTTCTGAAACACCGGTCATCAGGGCAAGATCGGCAACGCTCATGCGGCCTTTGTCGATCACCATTTGTAAAATAGATTGTTGTCGGGCGTTCATATCACGATCGCTGCTTTATTAAATTTCCCAGGGAGATTTCGGCTGAGCAGAATTCTGTTCCTGCTCGCCGGACGCCTGAGCCAACAGCTCTGCCTTCAGAATTTCCAGATTGTTAATCGCAGAGTGATAGTCACCCGCTACCAGAATATCCAGCACGGTATCAACACGTTGAGCTAACTGGCGCGCATCGAGGTTTGACATAGGCCTTCCTGAGAGAAAAGTAAGAAAAATCAATGATGCAAAAAATGGCGGCAAAAGAGAAGCGGAAAATGGTTTGCCGAAAAAACACATAACATAAAATTATTAATTGCCACCATTACATTTCCGCGACAAATGGGCTGGATTAGTCTGAGGGGGCGCGCAACGCGCTTTTTTCTATGAGGATTAGATTATGACTGTGATTAATCAGCCTACCTGTAAACTGTTCACCGATACTGAACGATTCACTCAACTCTCTGCTTTCTACGAGGAGGAGCGGCGCACCGTCTGGATGATGCTGCGTGCCCAGCCGCGCCCGTGCTTCAACCATGTGCTGATTGAAGAGATCATGAACCTGTCATGGCTGGTAAAGCAGCAGGGGTTTGTCGTTGATTTCTGGGTCACCGGCTCTCTGGTCACGGGGATCTACAACACGGGCGGCGATCTGGGCTTTTTTGTGGAATGTATTCGCAACGGGCGGCGGGAAGCGCTTCGCGCCTACGCTCGCGCCTGCGTCGATTGCGTCCATGCGGCGTCGAGAGCGTTTGATACCGGGGCTATCAGCATAGCGATGGTTGAGGGCAGTGCGCTGGGCGGCGGCTTTGAGGCGGCGTTGGCGCACCATTTCATCCTTGCTCAGCGCGATGCGAGAATGGGATTCCCGGAAATAGCGTTTAATCTCTTCCCCGGCATGGGGGCCTACTCGCTGGTCAGTCGTCGATCGGGCATGAAGCTCGCCGAACAGCTGATTTACCGGGGCGAGGCGCATACCGCGGAATGGCACGAGCAGCGAGGTCTGGTGGATGTGTTGTTTGAACCGGGGGACAGTTACGTGGCAACGCGTACTTTCATTGACACGTTGCTGCCGAAGCTCAATGGCGTGCGTGCCATGCTACGGGCGCGTCAGCGGGTGTTAACCCTGCCGAGAAGCGAGCTGATGGACATCACCGAGGATTGGGTGGAGGCCGCGTTCTGCCTCCAGGAGAAAGACATTGCCTATATGGAACGTCTGGTCATGCTACAGAATCGGCATACTCAGGTTGCGCTGCGTAAAGCCAGTTAGCGCAGCTTGCGGGTCTGACGCCGTTTAAGCCAGCGCTCGAAAACGGCAGCGGGCATCGGCTTAGCAAATAAAAATCCCTGCCGTTCGTTGACGCCATTCTTGGTAAGAAAGGCGTCTTCTTTTGCGCTCTCCACCCCTTCGGCAATCACCTGTAAATTCAACGCCTGCGCCACCGCCACAATCGCGCGGACCAGCGATTGCGAGACCGATTGTTTATGCACATCGCGGACGAATACCTGATCGAGCTTGATAGCATCAATCGGGAAACGCGCCAGCTGTGATAGGGAAGAGTAGCCGGTACCGAAATCGTCCAGATGCACCTGGGCTCCGAGGGCACTAAACTGCTGAATCACCGAGTGCGCCAGCTCTTCATTCTCAATCAGACAGCTTTCCGTCAGCTCCACATCGATAGGGCAATACTCAAACTTGAGATCCCGCAGCGCCTGTTTGAGGTCACTGAAAATGGTTTGATCCGCTAACTGGCGGGCCGAGACGTTCACCGCCACACGCAGGTTAATCCCTTTGTCGCGCCACAACGCCACCTGACGCACCACGTCGAGCATCACCCAGCGACCGAGCGGTACAATCAGCCCGGATTCTTCGGCGTAGGAGATAAAATCACCCGGCGGGATCAGGCCACGTTCGGGCGATTCCCAACGCACCAGGGCTTCCAGGCTGCGCACTTCGCCACGCCAGGTAATTTTCGGCTGGTAATGGATAACTAACTGATTGTTGTCCAGGGCCTTACGCAGGTTGGTGTCGAGCCACAGATACTCAAACACCCGCTGGTTCATCTCGGGCGAGAACACGCAGAACTTGCCGCGACCGCCTTCTTTAGCGGTATACATTGCGGTGTCAGCATTGCGGATCAGGCTTTCACGATCGTTGCCGTGCTGGGGGGCGAGGGAAATACCGAGGGAACAGCCGCTGTAGACCTCAATCAGCCCAATACGAAACGGGTCACGCAAACGGGTCAGGATCCGGGACGACATCGCCTCCAGGCTACCCTGGGAGGTATGCGTTGCCAAAACGATGAACTCATCGCCGCCGAGGCGCGCCAGGGTCTGGCCTTCTTCCAGGCAGCTTAAAATCGACAAGGCGACCGATTGCAGCAGCTGATCGCCAAACATATGCCCATAGGCATCGTTCACTTTTTTGAAGTTATCAAGGTCGAGGTACACGATACCGACCTGATTATCCTCGCGGGTGGTAATCGCGTCGCTGATCATGTCGTTGATGGCGTTGCGATTGGGCAGACCCGTGATGGTGTCGGTATTCGCCAGCACCCGCAGGCGTTCCTGCGCCCGGCGCTCCTCGGTAATATCCGTCCCGGAGCAGATTAAATAGATTTCATTTTTGCCGCTGCCGCTGTGCACGAACTTATTACGGAACAAAAACAGGCGCTGGCCTTTGCGGGTTTTAACCCAGCGTTCGACTTCATACGAACTGCCATTTTTAAAAAATCCGCTGATATTGCGTCGGGAAGCGGCGGCTTCGGCCGGGCTCATGAACAGCTTAAAAACGTTCTGCCCGATGACCTCTTGCTCTTTCATCCCGGTATATTCTTCGCTCAGACGATTAAAGCGCTGAATATTGCCGTGCCGGTCGAGAATAACGATTACCGAATTGGCTTCGGAAACCACCTGTTCGGCGAATGAAAGACCCTGGACTAAATCGCGGGCAACGGATCCGGTGTCATCCCAGGCAGAGGCGCTGCCAGCCCATTGCGACTTATTAATTTTGCGGCCCACCAGATGCACCGGCACGGTGTTACCGTAAAGACTCAGACTTAGCGTCAGGCTGGAGGTGATCACCGTCATCTCGCGAATGCTGTCTGCCTGTTCTGCGCTTAGCGCCACAACCTGACTTGTTTCGGTCTCCTCGCTGGCAGCCAGATGCAGCGCGTTGCTGTCACCCGATAATCGCCAGTAGGGACTGGTGGTCCCCAGATACCGATAAAGTAGGTTCTGCTCCGTTTCCTCAGCCATGTCTTCTCCCAAACACCATTAGCGCAAACATTGATAAAAGCCAGCACAGCCAGGTTATTGTTTTAAGCGGTGATCCACCACTTTATTGTGATCGCTTTTGCTGGAATGTGGGGGGAAACTGGAAAAAAATTGTGGGGGATATCGCATGTAGGGAGAAGAAAAGGGCGGCCAGCTAAGGATTAGCCGCCCTTAAGTGTTATGCCTGGAACGGACGCGCGATAACGCTACGGGTTTCCATGCGCACTTCGGCGATAGTGACGTCAATCACGTCGGTGACTTTGTACACGGTTTCGCCTTTGATCTGCACGGTGCCGTTCTCCTGGCTGCAGACCATTTCATCACGGACGGCGTGCAGGAACGGTGCCGGGATAAACGCCACCGCGCCATTTTCAACCAGCCGCACGCGCATACCGCCCCGGGTGATATCAATGATTTCTGCCGCGAAACGGGTATCGGTGCCCGCTTTATCGCTCAGGAAGCGGGCATACAACCAGTCGGCGACGTCGCGTTCTGCCATGCGGTTCAGACGACGGCGTTCTGCCATCTGGATCGTGGCATCATCCTGCGGACGTTGCGGGGTTTCACCTTTGATGATCGCTTTCAACAGACGATGGTTCACCATGTCGCCGTATTTACGAATAGGCGAAGTCCAGGTGGCGTACGCGTCAAGACCCAGGCCGAAGTGCGGGCCCGGTTCGGTGCTGATTTCCGCGAAGGACTGGAAGCGACGAATACGGCTATCGAGGAAGCCGGTTGGCATCGCATCGAGCTCGCGGCGCAGCTTGCAGAAGCCTTCCAGAGTCAGCACTTCCTGAGGATCGACGTGCACATCGTGGGTCTTCATCAGTTCGGAGAGCTGTTCGGTTTTCGCCGGATCAAAGCCGGTATGCACGTTATAGATGCCGAAGCCGAGCTTATCGCGCAGCACGCGGGCCGCACAGATGTTAGCGGCGATCATCGACTCTTCAACGATGCGGTTGGCGATACGGCGAGGCTCAGCGACGATATTCAGCACTTCGCCTTTCTCACCCAGCACGAAGCGGTAGTCAGGGCGATCTTTGAACACCAGGGCGTGGTTATGACGCCACTCTCCGCGCAGACCGCAAATGCGTTCCAGCAGCTTAATTTGATCAGCAATCGCGTCATTCTGCGGCTGCCAGTTGCCGTTGCCTTCCAGCCAGTTGGATACATCGTCGTAGGCCAGTTTGGCTTTCGATTCGATGGTTGCAGCGAAGAAGTCGATATTGTCTTCGATGGTGCCATCGGCAGCGATGACCATGCGACAGGCGAGTACTGGACGCACTTCATTGGGGCGCAGCGAGCACAGATCGTCAGACAGTTCACGTGGCAGCATCGGAATGTTGAAGCCCGGCAGATAGTTGGTAAACGCGCGGATTTTTGCGGCGTTATCCAGCTTGCTGCCTTCGCTGATCCACGCGGTCGGATCGGCGATAGCAACGGTCAGATGCAGTTTGCCGTCTGCGGCTTCTTCGGCGAACAGCGCATCGTCCATATCTTCGGTGCTGGCACTGTCGATGGTGACGAAGTTCAGCGCGGTTAGATCGCGACGTTCCAGACCGTCATCCAGCATCTCGGTCGCCGCGCCGTCCGGAGCGACTTTCTCAAGATTATGGCGCGCCAGCGTCACCCACCACGGCACGAAATGATCGTCACCGAAGGTAATGAAGTGGGTGAGTTCGGCGTAGAAACTGCGGTCGCCTTTCAGCGGATGACGGCGCATTTCTGCCACGGCCCAGTCACCCTCTTTAAAATCGTGTTCCAGACTGCGCACAGGGCGGCACTGGATGGCATCTCTGAGCAGAGGATGATCCGGCACAATCGACAGACGATCGTCCTTCTTCTGCACACGGCCAACAAAACGCGTCAGAAACGGCTCGACCAGTTCTTCTGGTTCGGCGCTTTCTTTTCCTTTGTCGCTATGGATGGTGGCGATAATACGATCGCCATGCATCACTTTTTTCATCTGAGGAGGGGAGATGAAATAGCTTTTCTGGGCATCGACTTCGAGAAAACCAAAGCCTTTTTCGGTGCCTTTGACTACCCCTTCAGCGCGAGGAGTCTGGGAATGAAGTTGCTGTTTAAGCTGCGCAAGCAGCGGGTTGTCCTGAAGCATAATTATGTATTTTCGTGGCCTAAAGAGCGGCTGACAGTTTTACGCGAATATGCCTGTCGCAGCAAGCGAACTTTAAGGCTTTTACGCATCAGCAGAGACCGTGCCAAGGCCGATTTTCAGGCGATTGAGCCACCCACAGATGCCACTCCATGCCAGCAGCGCAAAGGCCTGTTCACCCGAAAGACCCTGCTCTGTCAGGGGGGTAAATTGCGCGGCGCTGAAGCGGTCCGGGGCGCGGGTCATTAGCTGCGTGGCCTGAATCAATGCCGGGAGAAGTGGCTTATCGGTGCTCCAGCGCTGTAACGCGCGCTCGCCCTCCAGGGCCGCCGCTTTCAGGTCGGCATCAGCAGTGTTTTGCTGAAAACAGCTCACGCTGCCATTGATGCGGGCGGTGAGAAGTGACACGAGTGATGCGAGGATTGAGTCGACCGGCAAGGAGTGCAGCAGCGCGTGTTGCCCCTCCAGTAACGCATCATCCCACACCAGCAGCGGAGCAAGACTCTCTAACGCTGGCTGAGCCAGACATCGGGCGAGGGCGTCCATCTGCTCCACGCTGGCGTGACGGATTTCGACTGTGTCCAGGCCGGGCTGCCATTCCCCGGACGGTGAGGTGAACAATGCGGATGGTGCATCGTCCTGCATCGGCATCCCGGGGATCCACCTCACCGGGAGCCCTTGCAGCGCTTGTCCGGCGGCAATCACCCGCGCCTGATAGCTGATGAAGCCGACGATTTGGGTGATCAGCACAATGTCTGGCGGGGTCAGGCCCACGGCATCCAGCTGCTGACGCGACTGGGCGCAGATAACCGACGGCGAACTCGCCAACTGACGGGCGTATTGCGTGATTTGGGCTAAACGATGATTGCTCTCGCGGGACGAATCCGGGCCGGGCAGCGGGGCCAGACGGGCCGCGTAGTGATTGCATAATCGCTGCACGCCAAAAACCTGCGCCACGGTGAGGGCGGTGCTCAGGCGTTCGTAAGCACTGAAGGTATTCAGGCGCGTGACGTTTACGTTATCAGGGAAAAGCTGTTCAGCGAGCTGGCGGGAAACCTCAAGCCAGGGCTGACTTGCGGCAGCGACGTGCGGGGGCAGCGTCAGATCCAGTAAAAATCGGTCTGTATGGTGGGCCGCTTCCGGAACCAGCGGCAATACATCGGCAGCCTGGTTTCTCGCTTGCGTTTCATGATACCAATGGCTTTTGCCGTGAGCGCGGCGTTGCTCCATGGGAGTTCCTTCAGGACGTCGTATCGTTTATGGATAGCTATCCTGACGTAAGGCGGGAGCAGGTAAAAATATTGAAGCGTGATAACAAATAACAGAGTGGAATAACGGCGGGATTTCCGCCCCGCGCGTGCAGGGCGGAAAAAGAACTTATTTCAGTTCCAGTTCGTTCATTGCGGCGATGCTGAAACCACCGTCAACGTGAACGACTTCACCGGAGATACCGGCAGACAGGTCAGAACACAGGAACGCTGCGCTGTTACCGACGTCTTCGATAGTCACGGTACGACGAATCGGGGTTACCGCTTCGCAGTGAGCCAGCATTTTACGGAAATCTTTGATTCCAGACGCGGCCAGGGTGCGGATTGGACCTGCGGAGATACCGTTGACACGCACGCCTTCTGGACCCATTGCGTTCGCCATGTAGCGCACGTTAGCTTCCAGGGATGCTTTCGCCAGGCCCATTACGTTGTAGTTTGGAATCGCACGCTCAGCGCCCAGATAGGACAGGGTCAGCAGCGCAGAACCCGGGTTCAGCATTTCACGGCAGGCTTTTGCCATTGCCACGAAGCTGTAGGAGCTGATGTCGTGTGCGATTTTGAAGCCTTCACGGGTTACCGCGTTAACGTAGTCGCCGTCCAGCTGATCGCCAGGTGCGAAGCCGATGGAGTGTACGAAGCCGTCAAATTTCGGCCATACTTTTCCCAGTTCGGTGAACAGGGCATCGATGCTTTCGTCCTGAGCAACGTCACATTCCAGAACAATGCTGGAACCCAGGTTCGCGGCAAACTCTTCAACACGGCCTTTCAGCTTGTCGTTCTGGTAGGTGAAGGCCAGCTCAGCGCCTTCACGGTGCATAGCTTGTGCGATACCGTAGGCGATGGACAGTTTGCTGGCAACGCCAGTTACCAGAATGCGCTTACCGGAAAGAAAACCCATAGCTTTTAATCCTTATGTCATTGTTGTAGCGGCTGCATCAATTATAGGCAGGCCGTCGTTAAACGTCGCGATTCTAGCATAGAGTCGCGCAGAGCGTTAATCCGACCACTTAGGTCAGGTTCTAGCGGTCTTTGCGCCACGCATCGGCGGTCAAGGCTTCGCCAAAATGCCCGGCAATTAAGCGTCGGGTCAGCTCGTGGAGCGGGGAAGAGAGCACGTCAGCGGTGCTACCGCGTTCGACGACTTCGCCCTGATGCATCACCAGCACCTGATCGCTGATGTGCTTCATCATCCCCAAATGTTGGGTCACGTAAATATACGAAATGCCCTGTTTTTCCTGCAATTCGAGCATCAGGTTAATCAGCTGCGAACGCATCGACATATCCAGCGAAGCCAATGCTTCATCGCAGACAATTACCTTCGGGCGCAGGATCAGCGCGCGCGCGAGGCCCAGACGCTGCTTCTGACCCGGGGCCAGCATATGCGGATAATAGCTGACGTGATCCGGCAGCAAACCGACCAGTCGCAGGGTATCGATAATCTGCTTACGCCGCGACTCTGCATCCAAATCGGTGTTCAGTCGCAGCGGGAAATCGAGGATTTGCGAGATACGCTGACGCGGATTAAGCGAAGTCGACGGATCCTGGAAAATCATTCGAATCCGCTGGCTACGGAACGAATAGTCGCCGAATTCCAGCGGATGATCGTCAATCAGCAGTTCCCCGGTCGTCGGTTCTATCATCCCCGCCAGCATTTTGGCCAGCGTCGATTTACCGGAGCCGTTCTCACCGATGATCGCCAGGGTCTGACGTTCACGCAGGGTAAAACTCAACGGCTTCACCGCCTCTACCGTCTGACGATGGAACAATCCGGTACGATAGCGAAAGGTCTTACTCAGATTGCGAACTTCGAGCAGGGTCTCGACCATTTCACTCTTTCTCCATGTTCAGCGGGAAATGACAGGCAAACAAATGGTTCTTCGGCCCGGTCAGCCGCGGCCTTTCAATGCATTTACGCTGGGCGTAAGGACAGCGCGGACCGAGGCGGCAGCCAATCGGCAGCGACTCCAGCAGCGGGATGGCCCCAGGCATGGTGTTCAGACGGCTTTTATGTGGCATCGAGCGGCCAAAATCCGGCATTGCGCGGATCAGCGCCTGGGTATAAGGATGATGCGGAGTACTCACCAGATCTTCGCTCGGGGCGCTTTCTACCGTCTGCCCACAGTACATCACGTTTATTTTGTCGGCCCACTGACTGAGCATTTGCAGGTCATGGCTGATCAACAAAATGGTGGTGTTGTTGTTCTGATTCAGACGCGTCAACAGGCGGAAAATCTGCGCCTGGGTGGTTGGTTCCATGGCGTTGGTCGGTTCATCGGCTATCAGCAAACGGGGCTGGTTCGCCAGCGCGATAGCAATCATCACCTTCTGACACTCGCCGTCGGTCAGCTCATACGGGAAGCTGCGCATTGCGTCTTTATGATCTTTAATGCCCACGCGGTGCAGCAGTTCGATTGCGCGGCGTTTGCGCCAACCCACCCGCTGCCACCAGCGGCCCTTGAAGGTCCAGCCGGGGATGTTCTGCATCAGTTGACGACCCACGCGTTCGGACGGATCGAGACACGACTGCGGCTCCTGGAAAATCATCGACACGTTGTGACCAACCAGCTTACGTCGTTCCCGGTTGGAAAGGCGCAGCAGGTCGATATCATCAAAGCGCATACGGTCTGCGGTGACGCGCCAATTGTCTTTGGTCACGCCGCAAATCGCTTTCGCAATCAGGCTCTTACCGGATCCGGATTCACCGACCAGACCACGGATTTCTCCTTCGGCGAGGGTCATGCTGACCCTGTCGACCGCTTTCACCCAGCCTTCGCTGGTACGAAATTCGATGGTCAAATTGCGGATATCAAGTAACGGCATTATTGCACCCCCGCATTGATGGCACGGCGGATCCCGTCGCCCAGCAGGTTAACCAGCAGCACGCTTAGCATGATCGCCGCACCCGGCAGCATCACGGTCCACGGCGCGACATAAATAAGTTCCAGCGCATCACCGAGCATAGCGCCCCATTCCGGGGAAGGGAGCTGCGCGCCGAGGTCGAGGAAACCGAGGGCGGCGATATCCAGGATAGCCATCGACAGCGCGCGGGTGATTTCCGTCACCAGCCCGGCGGCGATATTCGGCAGTACCGCATACCACAAAATATTGAGGGTGGTTGCGCCATCGAGACGCGCCGCGACCACGTAATCTTTTTCCAGTTCGTCATGCACCATGCTGTAGACCGAACGTACCATGCGTGGCAGCAGCGCCAGCCAGACCGCGAACATCGCGTGCAGCAGGTGCGGGCCGGAGAAGGCGACCACGATAATTGCCAGCAGCAGGGACGGGATCGACAACAAGGTGTCGAGGATATGGTTCAGTACCGCCGAACGCAGGCCGCGGGTAGAACCGGCGAACGCCCCAAGCACCAGACCAAAGAGCGTAGCGCCCAGCGTCACAACAAATGCCCCTCCGACAGTCGGAGCCGCGCCGCTAAGCAGACGGCTCAACACGTCACGCCCGAGGTCATCGGTGCCGAGGAAGAACGACACTTCGCCGTAGCGAGACCACGAAGGTGGCAGTAGCTGATAACCCAGGAATTGCTGATCGAGACCATAGGGCGCAAACCAGCCGCCGAAAATGCACAGCAGCGCCAGCCCGGCGCAGCCATACAGGCCAATCATGGCCGTGGTATCGCCATAGAATTTCCGCCACACGGTGCGCAGCACACCGGGCGGGCGCTTTTCCAGATAGACGCTATCGTAAGGCATACCATTCCTTATGTTTCAGCGGGTTAGCCATAGCACCCAAAATGTCAGAAAGCACGTTCACAATTATCACTAACGCGCCAATCACCATCACCCCGGCGGAAATCGCCGCGTAGTCCTGCTGGCGAATGGCGTTGATCATCCAGCGCCCGAGGCCCGGCCAGCTAAATACCATCTCGGTAATCATCGCCAGAGTCAGCATGGTGGAGAACTGCAGGCCGAGACGCGGGATTACCGGCGGCAGGGCGTTATGCAGCACATGGCGACGTAAAATCGTCAGACGCGACACCCCACGGGTGGCTGCCGCTTTCACATAGTTGGTGTCGTACACGTCGATGGTGCTGAGACGCATCAGGCGGATCACTTCGGTGGTGGGGGCGACGGCCAGGGTCAGCACCGGCAACACCATATGGCGCAGGGCGCTCATGATCATCTCATCGCGCCACGGCGAATCAGACAGCCAGGCGTCGATCAGCGCAAAGCCAGTGACGTTTTTCACTTCATACAGCAGGTCAAAGCGCCCCGAGACCGGCAGCCAGCCAAGCGTTAGCGAGAAGAACAGTGTCAGGAGCAGCGCCAGCCAAAACACTGGAATCGAGAAGCCGAGCAGGGCGAGGGCGCTGATGACATTATCTTGCCATTTGTTGCGCATAATGCCTGCCAGCATCCCGACCGGGATCCCCACCAGCAGCGCAAAACCAAACGCCAGAACGCACAGTTCCATGGTTGCCGGGAACACCTCTTTCAGCTGATCGGAAATCAGTTGACCGTTGATGCTCGACACGCCGAAATCCCAGTGCAGGAAGCCTTCAAACCAGAACAGCCAGGCGTTCCAAAGGGACGCGCCTTGTAACGGGGCGTGTGGCGTAAAATAGCTCAGACTGAAGCTGACAAAGGTCAGCAGGAACAGGGTCACCAGCAGCAGGAGCAGGCGGCGAAGGGTAAAAATGATCATGGTTTTTTCACCTCTTCTTCTTTTTCACGCGACACCCCGGCAAAGGAGGCATTGCCGAATGGGCTCAGGACCAGCCCCTTGATATCGTACCGATAGGCCTGTAAACGCAGCGACGACGCCAGCGGCAGTACTGGCAGCTCTTGCGCCAGAATTTGCTGCGCTTCATCGTAAGCGTCAATGCGCGATGCCAGCTGCTGTGAGGCCAGGGCTTTTTGCAGCACCTCATCGAATTCACGGTTACACCAGTGGGCAAAGTTGGTCTGCGATCCAATCGCCGCACAGCTTAGCAGCGGGCGGAAGAAGCTGTCCGGATCGTTACTGTCCGTCGCCCAGCCAGTTAAGGTCAGGTCGTGATTCATGTCCATCAACCGTGCTTCCTGGAAACGACCTTCCACCGGGACGATGATCACTTTCACACCGACCTGCGCCATATCGGCCTGAATCAGTTCGGCGGTTTTCAGCGGGCTCGGGTTCCAGGCCTGAGAAGTGGTCGGCACCCACAGCCGCAGGGTCATATTTTCCAGACCGAGTGCTTTCAACTGTTCGCGCGCTTTCGCCGGATTGTATTCGGTAATTTTAGCTTCATTATCGTAGGCCCACGACGCGCGCGGCAGAATTGACGCGGCGGTTTCAGCGGTGCCGTAATAAATGGATTGCATCAGACGCTGGTTATTGATTGCCAGCGCCAGGGCGTGACGCACCGCCGGGTTATTCATCGGCGGTTTATCGGTATTAAACGCCAGATAGGCGATGTTCATGCCTGGACGCAGCGTCAGGCGTAAACGCGGATCGTCACGCAGAATGGTTAACTGGCTGGCTGCGGGCCAGGCAAGCACATCACACTCCCCGGTCAACAGTTTAGACAGTCGCCCGGTGCCGCCGGAGCCTAAATCCACCACCACCTGCGGCATCATCGGCTCGCCGCGCCAAAACAGCGGATGGCGTTGCAGGCGGATGTACTGCCCGGCCCGGTACTCATCAAGCTGGTATGGCCCGGTGCCGACCGGCTGGCGATCCATCAGTTCCTGGCGGTCAATTTTGGCCAGATTCGCCGCGTATTCGGCGGACATCACTGACGCATAATGCGTGGCTAAATGCCAAAGGAATGAGGCGTCAGGGCGTTTAAGGCGAAACTCAACGGTGCGGCTGTCGAGCTTGCGCACGCTTTCGACGCTATCGGCAAACTGCAGACTATCGAAATAGGGGAAGTTCGGACCATTGACGTTATGCCACGGATGATTGCGGTTAAAAATGCGCGCAAAGGTAAACACCACGTCGTCAGCATTCAGGGTCCGGGTCGGTTTGAACCACGCCGTTTTCTGGAACTGCACGCCGCTGCGTAGGTGGAAGCGGTAAGTCGCCCCGTTATCCAGCACTTCCCAGCTCTCTGCCAGTTCCGGCACCAGCCGATAGGTGTAAGGATCGACGTCCAGCAGGCGATCATAAATCTGTGCCGCGAGTGTATCGACAATCAGGCCGCTGCCCGCTTTTTGCGGGTTAAAGGTATTCACCTGGCCGCTGACGCAGTAGACGAAACCGCTGTCGCGTATGTCGGCATTTGGCGCGAGCGCAGGCGGCGTCGCCGCCACCGCGTTGCCGCACATTAACCCCATCACTGCCAGTAAGGATGATAATTTCAGGCGCATAATTTCTTCATAATTCAGACCGATCTGCAAAGTGTATCGCACTTGAGGCAGCCAGGTACAAAACTCTGCGACCAACCGCTGTAAAAGTCGCCAGTTCAGTGGGGGTAAGGGGAATAACCTGCGAGTGGGGTATTCATGAGCAGGAGATGCTCCCGCTTCGTATAGCTTATTTAGTGAGCACTTCTATACTGGTTACACAGCATTTCGCTGCTTACCTACTGGAGTAACCCATGAAAAATTACGCGACCCATGCCAGCAAAGACGCACCGAAAAAGCCAGACAACACGCCGAAAGACAACGTCAAAAGCCCGCAGAAAAGTAAAAAGTAGTTGTTCTTGCAGTGAATTCGCATTAACCGCTCACGGGCGGTTTTTTGTTGTCCTGATCCTCACATCCCGCTTTCAACGGATCGGAGTCAATTCATACAGCACCAGCGCGTTACTTTCCAGCGAGTCGGTGATTTGCCAGCTGTCGTGCAGATGTTCATCGCGCACCGCAAGCGTAGGGCGAGCTTTATGCCGCACCCAACGCCAGATTTCTTCGTCGGGGCCGCTGGCGACGGTGAAGGCATCGAGCAGCGGATACAGTGCGCCGTTATGCTGATCGTAGAGATGCGATTTAATACGCCATGCGCCGCTTAAACCCCCCAGCTGGACCCGGTACTGCTGGCGGAAACGCTGAATAAAGGCCTCTTCGCTGGAAAGCCACGGATTGAACACCACGGTGTTGCGGAGCAGTAACTGATAGCGGTCTTCGTGGCGCAACAGCAGCAGGTTTTTGTCGTTCACAAGAACGTCGCCGCGCAGGCGTTGCCACAGCCATAGCACCCAATAAATCGGACGTGGCAGGCCGTGATTGTACTGTAGCGCCAGGCTTGAGGTGTCGAGCGTGTCATTGGCGCGGGCTTCCCCTTGCAACCCCGAATTGAGCCAGAATCCCGCCAGCCAGACCTGTTCCGATAGTCCCAACAGATTGTGCATCAGCAGTGCGCCGCGGAAAAACCAGCCGTTGGTGGCGCGGGTGTTGCCGGTGAGCGTGTTCCAGGAGAGCAGCCACAACGGCAGGGAAATTTGCTGCTGACGCAGTGCGCTCTGGATTTGGCGGATCTTTTGCACCGGATAGTTCTCCGTGGAGGCAAGACGTGCCGGATCTAACTCCGTCAGATTAAGCAGCTCATTAGCATCCGCCGGGCAGGCGAGGAAGTCGGCCTCACGCAGCAGGCGTGACTGAAAGATCGCCTCGTTGGCCAGCGGCAACGGGCTGACGGCAAAGCGGTGCCACAGGCCAAATTTGGCTTTCGGCAGAAACTCACGCAGCGCAGCACGCTGTGTTTGCCACACGTTTTCCCGCGTCTCATCGCTAGCCTGCGCCGACCAGTGCCAGACGAACTGCCAGCCTGCGGTGACCTGCGGCGGGAAATGATTGATCGACTGTTTCAGGAATTGGCGCAGCAAATCGCTGCGGGTGGTCAGGCCGGTGTGCAGCAGTACGGTCCATCTCTTTTCTGCCAGCCAGCTGAAAATCTGATGCAGATTATACCAGCAGGCGTAGCCCGCCATCAGCGGGTCATCCCAGCCACTGGCAAATAAACGGCTACTGAGAAACGGTTCGCTGATGTCGATTCCGTGTACTGGAATCTGGGCGTCGAGGCTTTCCAGTTCCCGGCGCACGTCTTCCCGCAGCAAATCATCCAGTTCGCGCAGGGTAATCATCACCCGGGTATGGCGCAGCGGCGTGGTGCGCGGCGTCAGTTCGCGCAAGTCGACGATGCGTTCCTGCTGCTGATGCAGCGTCAACGGCGATGGCTCCCAGCCGCGCGTTTCAGGCTCATTCAGCAGGCTGAAAAGTTTATCGACGGCGACCGGGAATAAGCAGTCGCTTGTGGCCTGGCGGGGACGCGCTCCGCTAGACGGGTTTTGCCGCAGGCGGCGAAACTCGCGCGGCGTCATCTGGTGATAGCGGCGAAACAGGTCGCTCATCATGCGGGTGCTGGCAAAACCCTGCTCGAGCGCAATCTGGTGCAGAGGGCGATTGCTCAGGCGCAGCGCATCGGCGGCTTTTTCCAGCCTTAAGGTGGTGATGTATTGCATAAAGCTCACCCCGACTTCCTTACGAAACAGCCGGGAAAGCCACGCTTCTGACACAAACTCGGCTTCGGCAATCTCCGCCAACGTGATACGCCGGGTAAAGCTTGCGTCAATGCGTTCCACCACCTGGGTAATGCGCTTGCTCCAGCCGGGATTATCAGAACGCTGGCTGATACGTGCCGGTTGCTGAAAGCGGGTGGTCAGCAAGAGCAGGATCTCGCTGAGCCAACGCTGGGCCTCCAGCCGGTAGCGGCTCGGGTGATTAATCAGCGTCACCACCAATAGCTGGCGCAGCAGATGACGGAGTTCATCGCACTGCGGCCAGCTGCCGCTGGACTCATCGGGAATGTGGTACTCGTGGCTGAAAATGTCGTTGTACAACCGCGTCAGCCATGGACCGGAAAGGGTGACCTGCAGGGTAGCATTGGGGCAGGTGCTGGTCAGGTGAAAGCGCTGGTTGCGGTTAATCACGGTCAAGCTATTGGCGCTCAACGTTTGGCGTTGATCCTGCGTTTCCAGCTCGGCGCTGCCTTCGAGCAGCCACAGCAGCGTCAGGGCGTTGCTTTCCTCCTGGCTGAGCTGGCGCACGTCGAGGACTGTAACTGCAAACTCGCTGCCACTTTGATCCATGATTCACCTCACAGTAAGACAAATAATCTCCTGCTGTTTTTTGTCATAACTGAATTGTATGAAAAACAGTCTTCAGGAATGCGTCACTTCACAACAAAAAAATGCACTTTTCCGTCAAAGCGGCGGCATAAACTCGACATTATCACTGTGAAGCAATAAAGGGATAACAAAAATGACACATCCAATTGTTGAAGCATTGCAGGGCACTGAAGAGCAGTTCACCGAGCTACGTCGTCACTTTCATCAGCACCCGGAAATTGGCTTTGAGGAACATCAAACCAGCGAGCAGGTGGCGCGTTTGCTGACTAAATGGGGTTATGAAGTGCATCGTGGGCTGGCGGGAACCGGGGTGGTTGGCTCGCTGAAAGTGGGGAATGGCAGTAAGCGGTTAGGGATCCGCGCCGATATGGATGCCTTACCGATGCAGGAGAACAGCGGCAAAGAGTGGGCCAGTAAAACCGACGGTAAATTCCACGGCTGTGGACATGACGGCCATACCACCACGCTGCTGTACGCCGCGGAATATCTGGCCCGCACGCGCAATTTTAGCGGCACGCTGAATCTGATTTTCCAGCCAGCCGAGGAACTGTTGTACGGTGGCCGGGTGATGGTGGAAGACGGTCTGTTCGACCAATTCCCTTGCGACCACATCTTCGGCCTGCACAATATGCCCTCACAGAAACTGGGCAAAATCGGCCTGCACGATGGCGCGATGATGGCCTCGTCCGATACGCTGCACATTGAGGTCAACGGCGTCGGCGGTCATGGCGCGGTACCGGAACATACCGTGGATGCCACGCTGGTTGCCTGTCATATCACGATTGCGTTGCAGTCGATTGTCTCGCGCAATATCACTCCGTTCGAGCCTGCGGTCGTCACCGTCGGCAGCATTCAGGCGGGTCACGCCCCAAACATCATCAATGAAAAAGTGCTGATGAAACTCACCGTGCGCACGCTCAGCGAAAAAGTGCGCCAGACGGTTTTGCAACGCATTCATGATATTGCCATTGCCCAGGCAGAAAGCTTTAACGCCACCGCATCCATCACTCACGTCAATGGTAGCCCGGTACTGAAAAACGACCCGGCGGCGAACGAAATGGTGCGCAGCGTGGCGTGCGATTTGTTTGGTCAGGATCAGGTGGTGACCATCGGTTCATTCATGGGCAGCGAAGATTTCGCCTTCATGCTCGAAAAGAACCCGAACGGCTGTTATTTCACGATCGGCGCGGGCGACGAGCCGGATCGCTGTATGGTGCATAACCCCGGTTACGACTTCAACGACAAGATCCTCATCACCGGCGCGGCATTGTGGAGCGGGCTGACCGAACACTATCTGCGTTGATGAATCACCACGAAGGAGGGCCGCCCGATGAGTACCGTTCCCCTGACAGAAACCCGTCCGTTTGCCGGTAATGACCGACTGCTGGCGGGCATTGTTCTTAGCGTTTTAACTTTTTGGCTGTTTGCACAGTCGGTTATCAACGTAGTTCCGGCGATGAAAAATAGCCTTGATATTTCGCTAGAGACGCTGACCCTGGCGGTTAGCCTCAGCGCTTTATTCAGCGGTTGTTTTGTGGTGGCGAGCGGCGGGCTGGCGGATAAGTTTGGCCGCGTGCGCCTGACGCTGATTGGCCTGGTGCTGAGCATTATCGGCAGCGCGTTGCTGGTGTTGTCGCACGGCCCGGTGTTGTTCCTGGCGGGCAGGGTGATTCAGGGGCTGTCGGCGGCATGCATCATGCCCGCGACGCTGGCGCTGATCAAAACCTGGTACGAAGGGAAGGCGCGTCAGCGGGCGATCAGCTTCTGGGTGATTGGTTCCTGGGGCGGCAGCGGCCTGTGCTCTTTCGTCGGTGGGGCGATCGCCACCGGCCTGGGCTGGCGCTGGATTTTCGTTTTCTCGATGCTGGCCGCGCTGGTGTCATTGCTGCTCATTCGCGGTACGCCGGAAAGCCGCAGTGAAAGCGCCCAGAATCGAAAACTGGATCTTAGCGGCTTGCTCAGCTTCGTGAGTGCGCTGGTGATGCTCAATCTGTTTATCAGCAAAGGGCACAGCTGGGGCTGGATCAGCGGTTTGTCACTCACCATGTTGTGCGGCGCGGTACTGGCGACGACGTGGTTTGTTCGCTCGGGATTACGCAAAGGTGACGAGGCGCTGATTGATTTCGCATTGTTCAAAAATCGCGCCTACAGCGGGGCGGTGTTGTCGAATTTCATGCTCAATGGCTGTATCGGCACGCTGATGATCACCAGTATCTGGCTCCAGCAGGGGCATCATCTCTCCGCCCTGCAAACCGGGATGATGACGATGGGATATCTGGTGACGGTGCTGGTGATGATTCGCGTTGGTGAAAAACTGCTCCAGCGCTACGGAGCGCGTTTGCCAATGATGACCGGGCCGATTATCGCCGGGATTGGCGTGGCGCTGATCTCCTGTACCTTCCTTGAGAAAGAGATTTATATCGGGGTCGTATTCTTCAGCAATATCCTATTGGGACTTGGGCTGGGCTGCTACGCTACGCCGTCCACCGACACCGCCGTGGTTAACGCACCAGAGGAGAAAGTGGGCGTGGCATCCGGCATCTACAAAATGGGCAGCTCACTGGGTGGGGCGATGGGCATTGCGGTCACCGCATCACTGTATGCCATATTTTTACCCTTCGGCATGGCAAGTGCGGCCCAGTACGCACTGTTGTTTAACAGCGCGTTGTGCGTCGGGTCAATGCTGGCAAGTGCAGTGCTTTTAAGTCGGCCCGCGCAAGCGTAGCGCCGCTGGGCGATGGCGGGATCAGAGCTGATGCTTTTTTAGCAGTGCGACGCAGACATCAAAGTGCCAGTACTTGTTTCGTTTTGATGGCTAATAAGGTTCGTAACCACCGGATCTTGCTTCAGCAGATCGCGCTCCACAGGATGAGCCGTCAGCGGCGGTATCACAGGAGTATTCGCAATTCCCTGTGTAAGTATTCTGCGTTGCACCTGCTCCATTTGAACCTGCTATGGCTTCACCGACTACGAAAGCTGCCACAGCGGCTCCTGTTATTACTTTTGTGCCAATATCGCCCCCAATCTGTATGTGTCTCAGATGATGAGTCATATGTAGATATGCGAGCGTTGCATTCTTCAACAGACGCTCCCCCCTCTCTGCAATTCTTATACATGAGGTCATTCGTTGATGACGCACATCCCGTTAATAAAGTGACGATTATTGTCGCAGAGATAGGTTTCATTCTTATGCCTTTGTGTATTGCAAAAACTTACTTGAATCCGAACTGGATTCTACTAAAGGCATTCTCTTGATGTATTGACCTGAGTTATGTATAGGCGCTGGACTATTGGGAAACGACTTTTGTAGAGCGCAATGTTCTTAAGTGATAATGTCAAAACCCTCGGTACATACAAATACAGAGATATCTAAGTTTATAGAAGAGGGAAAGCTAGAAATTGTGCATGTCATAATATTCAACTACGGTGGGGTTTAAGATGATATACTTAAGGTCGAATTCACGGGTGGCAATCTTGACGTTCAGCTAGCGAGGTTGCGATGTTACTAACATGGAATTTAAAATGAAAGCGAAAGAATTAATATTAACCAATTGCTTTTCACATAGAGAGTTATTGGAGATGAAAAACTCATATGTCCAGGCTATACGTGAGGTATATGGGAGGGGCGCTATAGTTGCGGTTGATGAAACATTTGAAAATTACATCCTCGTGATTGCAGATGCTGTAAGTAGTGCTTTTTTTCTGGTGACTTTTATGGGGTTGATTAATGTTAGTGCAATGTTATACATACATGGATTAACAAAAGGTACGTTTGCAATGTTCGTTATTAGTATGTTTATAATAATAGGAGTGGTAATTAGAAATAGTATTGTTAAAAAAATAAAAATGGCAACCACCTTAAAGTTAATTAAGCTAAGGGTGAAAATGTTTTTTTTACATGATTACCCCACCCTAGCTTGTAAACAACAGATAAAAACTTCTCAACTTTGCTCAATTGATATCTTTATTCTATATATCGACTATTCGCTTTCATCGAATTTATAACCGTCATCATAAAATGTAGCATATATTATGTTAGCCATGTCAATCTCCCCAAATAAGTTGTTGTGGAGTACATTACATACGATATTGTTTTAAATCCAGAATTTAAACTGTATTATATTATTTGTATTTTATATGTAACCCTTTAATTAATTCAACGTACAAATGTCTTGATTGAATATACTAGATGTAATCCCTAGAAAGCATTTTATGCTGAGCATAGCTGGGGTAATGCTCCTTTTTAACCAGGGCAATAATGAAATCACGATAGAAATAAGCGTCAGAGCTGATGCTTTTTCAACAACGCACGCAGTTGGTGATAAGTTAAACCTAACAGTTCAGCCGCTTTTTTCTGATTAAATCTGGCCTGCTGTAGCGCCTGTTGTAGCAGGTCTTTTTCTTGCTGTTGCTGGAACTCACGTAAGTCCAGCGGCAGCGCAAGGGCGCTTTTTTCGACCTGTTCCTGCACAGCAACCGGCCGCTGGAACGGGTCGAGGATGATCGTATCCAGTGGCTCGTCGATACTGGCATGCCGATACACCGAGCGTTCCACCACATTTTTCAGTTCACGAATATTACCCGGCCAGCCGTAGCCGAGCAGGGTGTGGCGGGCGTGGTCGGTAAAGCCCGGGAACAGCGGCAGGTTCAGTTCGCGGCACATCTGAATGGCGAAGTGTTCCGCCATCAACATGATGTCACTCTGGCGTTCACGCAGGGGCGGGAGCTGCACCACGTCAAACGCCAGACGGTCGAGAAGGTCGGCGCGGAAAGTGCCGTCACTGACCATTTGCGGTAAATCGGCATTGGTGGCGCACACCAGACGCACGTTGACCTGCAACGGCTGGCTGCCACCGACGCGTTCCAGTTCGCCATATTCAATCACTCTTAGCAGTTTTTCCTGTACCAGCATCGGCGCGGTGGCCAGCTCGTCAAGAAACAACGTCCCGCCGTCCGCGCGTTCGAAGCGTCCCGGATGGCGCTTTTGCGCCCCGGTAAATGCGCCCGCTTCGTGACCGAACAGTTCGGAATCGAGCAGGTTTTCATTCAGCGCCGCGCAGTTCAGTGAGATAAACGGCCCTTGCCAGCGCGAGGAGAGAAAGTGCAGACGGTTGGCGATAAGCTCTTTGCCGGTGCCGCGTTCGCCGATCACCAGCACCGGTTTATCGAGCGGTGCGAGTCGTGAAACTTGTTCCAGTACCTCGATGAAGCTGTTGGCTTCCCCGAGCAAATTGTCCTTGTATTCCGCCATGATGAAATTCGCCACTAGTTGGTGTAATTCGCCATCCTACTGTAGCCGTCAGACGAGTAAAATTCAATCAGAACGAGTGAAATCAATAAGATAAAAAGTTGGCACGCCATTTGTATTATCTCATTAGCAGGGCAACGCCCGATAACAGAACTGACCGTATGAGGATTTGAATTATGGGTATTTTTTCTCGTTTTGCCGATATCGTGAACGCCAACATCAACACACTGCTGGAGAAGGCTGAAGATCCGCAAAAACTGGTCCGCCTGATGATTCAGGAAATGGAAGACACCCTGGTGGAAGTGCGTTCTACCTCTGCCCGTGCGCTGGCCGAAAAGAAACAGCTCACCCGTCGCATTGAACAGGCTAACGCGCAACAGACCGAATGGCAGGACAAAGCCGAGCTGGCGCTGCGTAAAGAGAAAGAAGATCTGGCGCGTGCCGCGCTGATTGAAAAACAGAAGCTGACCGAGATGATCGGTACGCTGGAACACGAAGTCACTTTGGTCGATGAAACCCTGACCCGGATGAAAAAAGAGATCGGCGAGCTGGAAAATAAACTCAGCGAAACCCGCGCTCGTCAGCAGGCGTTGACCCTGCGTCATCAGGCGGCGAACTCGTCCCGTGATGTGCGTCGCCAACTCGACAGCGGAAAAATTGATGAAGCGATGGCGCGTTTCGAATCTTTTGAGCGGCGTATCGATCAGATGGAAGCCGAGGCGGAGAGCCACGGTTTCGGTAAACAGAAATCGCTGGACCAGCAGTTTGCTGAACTGAAAGCGGATGACGATATCAGCGCACAAATCGCTGAACTGCGCGCCAAAATGAAACAGGATAATCAATAATAACGTTCAGGCGGTGCTGTTGGCACCGCCGCTCATCATCTGTAAGGAGACCTTATGAGCGCGCTTTTTCTTGCCATACCGCTGACGCTGTTTGTGTTGTTTGTCCTGCCGGTCTGGTTGTGGCTGCACTACAGTAACCGCTCCGGCGCAGAGCTGTCGTCGAGCGAGCAGCAGCGGCTTGCGCAACTGACGGACGAGGCGAAACGGATGCGTGAACGCCTTCAGGCGCTGGAAGATATTCTCGACGCGGAACATCCGAACTGGAGAGAACGATAATGGCAGCATTGGATTTTAGTAAGAAGCTGTGGCGTATTCCGCAGCAGGGCATGGTCAAGGGCGTATGCGCTGGTATTGCGCACTGGCTCGACGTTCCGGTGAAACTGGTGCGTCTGATTACCGTGCTGGCAATGATTTTTGGCCTGTTTTTCTTCGTGGTGGTGGCGTACATCATTTTGACCTTCGCCCTCGACCCGATCCCTGATAACGAAATGTACGGCGAAAAAACGCCGTCCAGCGGCGAGCTGCTGAACGCAGTCGATGCCGAACTCGCCGCCGGTGAGCAGCGTCTGCGTGAGATGGAACGTTATGTCACCTCCGACACCTTTTCTCTGCGCAGCCGTTTCCGCCAACTTTAACGCTGAGAGGTATTTGATGAACTCAAAATGGCAACGCACCGGGCAGAAAGTGAAACCCGGCCTGAAAATCGCCGGTAAGCTGGTATTGCTAACCGCGCTGCGTTACGGCCCGGCGGGCGTTGCCGGTTGGGCTATCAAATCCGTCGCCCGTCGCCCACTGAAAATGCTGCTGGCGGTCGCGCTCGAACCGGTACTGGCCCGCCTGGCCAGCCGGATGTCACGCAAGTATTTCTCCTGACCGGCGGGGAGGGCGCTCCCCCTGACTGCACGCTCCTGCGTTCTTTGCATTCTCCCCCTCCATTTATTTGCGGCAGCTCACATTTAATGAATTAGAGCCGCCGCAGACCCGCATTTTGCGTTTTTTCCCCTGTCCGTCGCGTTGACATCGCATTTTGCGGAGAGTAGATTCCAATCCGTGGGACCGCTACCATGGAAAATAAACGTGAACCCGAAAATAAAAGATCTGATTGACAAAGTTTATGGCGATTCATTTTTAACGCACCAGTTAACGCGGCTTTTTTCCGATATTGAAAAAGCTAAATCACGTATTAGTGAGCGGCGTAAAATGAACTGGGATCAACAGGATGTGGTATTAATTACCTATGCCGATCAATTTCGTCTCGAGGGTGAGAAAAGCCTGCCGGTATTTACCCGTTTTTATAATCGCTGGCTAAAAGAGGGTTTCTCCCACGTTCATCTTCTGCCCTTTTATCCCTGGTCTTCTGACGACGGATTCTCGGTAGTGGATTATCATCAGGTGGCACCGGAGTCGGGCGACTGGCATGACGTTGCTGACCTGAAGCGCTCCTCAAAGCTGATGTTTGATTTTGTCTGCAATCATATGTCGGCGAAAAGTGAATGGTTTGCCCGCTATCTGCGCCAGGAGCCGGGGTTCGAAAACTTCTTTATCGCCGTTGATCCTGACACCGACCTTTCTGCGGTGACCCGTCCACGTGCTTTGCCCTTGCTGACGCCGTTCACCTTAAGCGACGAGTCGGTGCGTCATTTGTGGACCACCTTCAGCGAAGATCAAATCGACCTCAACTTTGCCGCGCCAGAAGTCCTGATCGCGATGGTCAACGTGCTGCTGCATTACCTGGAGCAGGGCGCGGATTATGTGCGTCTCGATGCCGTGGGCTTTATGTGGAAAGTGCCGGGGACCTCGTGCATACACCTGCCACAGACCCATGATTTGATTAAGCTGTTCCGCGCCATTGCTGAAGAGGTTGCCCCGGGCACGGTGATCATTACTGAAACCAACGTCCCGCATAAAGACAACATTGCCTATTTCGGCGATGGTCATGACGAAGCACAGATGGTGTACCAGTTCTCACTCCCGCCGCTGGTACTGCATGCGATGCACAGCGCGAATGTAGAAACGCTGTGTCGCTGGGCGCAGAGTCTGGCGCTGCCGTCGACGGAGACCACCTGGTTTAACTTCCTTGCCTCTCATGACGGCATTGGCCTCAATCCGCTGCGCGGCATTCTGCCCGAAGAGGAGATCCTGCAACTGGTTGAAAAGTTGCAGCAGCAGGGCGCGTTGGTTAACTGGAAAAATAACCCGGACGGCAGCCGCAGTCCCTACGAAATTAACGTCACCTATATGGATGCGCTCAGCCCGAAAGCCAGCAGTGACGACGACAGACTCGCCCGTTTTGTGCTGGCGCATGCAGTGTTACTCAGTTTTCCTGGCGTACCGGCGATATACATCCAAAGCATTCTTGGCTCGCGTAATGATTACGAGGGCGTCGAAAAGGCGGGCTACAACCGGGCAATCAATCGCCAGAAATACACCCTGGATGAAATCGAGACGGCGCTGTCGCAAACCGGCAGTCTGCGTCAACGCGTCTATCGTCGTCTGACTCACCTGATTGCCTTGCGTCGAGAACATCACGCTTTTCATCCGAATGCGAAAGCCGAATTTAGCGCGCTCAATGATAGCGTCTTGCAAATTACCCGTACCGCGGAAAATAACCAGCGAATAACCTGTTTATTTAATTTCAGCGATCGGCCTCAGCGCATTCATCAGGAATATCCTCCTGCTCGGGAATTAATAAGCGGCTGCGATATAACTGATAGCGAATTAGATCTCGCGCCTTGGCAGGTTATGTGGATAGATTCTAAATAAAAGGAAGAATAAATGAAAATGGCAAAAACTGTGCTGGTCTCGGCACTGGTTTCCTGCGCCTTAATTTCAGGCTGTCGGGATGATAATAAAACCGTGACGATCGAATTTATGCATTCTTCAGTCGAGCAAGAGCGTCAGGCGGTGATTACTCAACTGATTGCCCGCTTTGAAAAAGAGAACCCAGGCATTGTGGTGAAACCAGTGCCGGTTGAGGAGGATGCATTTAACACCAAAGTCATCACCCTGGCGCGGACCGGGGCGTTACCTGCGGTAATGGAAGTCAGTCATGACTACGCCAAAGTGCTGGATAAAGAACAACTGCTTGACCGTAACGCCATTGCCAAATCGATAGCCGATTCCGGGGAAGATAATTTCTACGATGGCGTATTGCGTATCGTGCGCACTGAAGATGGAAAAGCGTGGACCGGCGCGCCAATCAGCGCGTGGCTTTCGGGCGTCTGGTATCACAAAGATGTGCTGGCGGCGGCGGGGATTGCTGAGCCACAAAACTGGCAGGAATTGTTAGCCGCCAGCAAGGCGTTGAGCAATCCGGCGATGAAAAAGTATGGTATCGCGTTGCCTACCGCTGAGAGCGTAATGACCGAACAGGCATTCTCGCAGTTTGCGCTATCGAATAACGCCAACGTGTTTAACAGCGAGGGGCGCATCTCGTTGGATACGCCGGAAATGCGTGACACGCTGGCGTTTTATCGTGATTTAGCCACGACCACCATGCCCGGCTCCAATGACGTGATGGAAATCAAAGACGCCTTTATGAACGGCTCTGCGCCGATGGCGATGTACTCCACCTACATTCTTCCGGCGGTGTACAAAGAGGGCAAACCTGAGAACCTGGGCTTTATGGTGCCAACGCAGGCCACACCAGCGGTATACGGCATGGTCACCTCGCTGACCATTACCTCCGGGCAGGAGAAAGCACAGACGGAAGCCGCAGAGAAATTTGTCGCCTGGATGGAGAAACCACAAAACTCCGCCGACTGGGTGATGATGTCGCCGGGTGCGGCATTGCCGATGACCAAAGGTGTGGTTGAAACCGCCACCTGGAAAGATAACGCGGTGATTAAAGCCTTCGGCCAGTTGCCGTACGAGCTGATCGCCGAGTACCCGAACGTGAAAGTATTCGGCGCGGTGGGCGATAAAAACTTCACCCGCATGGGCGATGTGACGGGTTCTGGCACCATCAGCGCCATGGTGAACGCGGCGACGGTAGGGAAGAAACCGATTGAACCGCTGCTGGCTGACGGTCAGAAACGACTCGATGCGCTTCTTCAACAGCCATGATACAGGCGGGAAATCGGATGATTAAGAAGTTGATGTCAGGCCGTTCCGACCTGCCGTTCGCCATGCTGTTACTCGGCCCCAGCTTATTGCTGCTGGCCGGGTTGGTCGCCTGGCCGATGATTTCCAATATTGAAATCAGTTTCCTGCGCCTGCCGTTGAACCCGCGCATTGAGTCGACGTTTGTTGGACTGGATAACTACACCCGTATTTTGAGCGATCCGGAATTTTGGCACTCGCTGTGGATGACCTTCTGGTACACCGCGCTAGTGGTGCTGGGCAGCACCGGGTTAGGGCTGGGCGTCGCCATATTCTTTAATCGCGAGTTCCGTTTGCGCAAAACAGCGCGTTCGCTGGTGTTGCTGTCCTACGTGACGCCGTCTATCTCGCTGGTGTTCGCCTGGAAATACATGTTCAACAACGGCTACGGGATTGTGAACTATCTCGGAGTCGACCTGCTCGGGTTATATCAGCAAGCGCCGCTGTGGTTCGACAACCCGAGCAGTAGCTTCGTGCTGGTGGTGTTGTTCGCTATCTGGCGCTATTTCCCCTACGCCTTTATCTCGTTTCTCGCGATTTTGCAGACCGTTGATAAGTCACTGTACGAGGCCGCAGAGATGGACGGCGCGAATGCCTGGCAGCGTTTTCGTATCGTCACGCTCCCGGCGATCATGCCAGTGCTGGCGACCGTGGTGACGCTGCGCACTATCTGGATGTTCTACATGTTCGCCGACGTCTATCTGCTGACCACCAAGGTCAATATTCTCGGTGTCTATCTGTATAAAACAGCGTTTGCCTTCAACGATTTGGGCAAGGCTGCGGCGATTTCCGTGGTGCTGTTTGTGATCATTTTCGCAGTGATTCTGCTGACCAGAAAACGGGTGAATTTAAATGGCAACAAATAAACAACGTCGCTGGAATAGCGTGCTGTTTTACGTCGGGCTGGCACTGTTCCTCGGCTTCACGCTGTTTCCATTCTTCGTGATGTTGATGACCTCATTCAAAAGCGCCAAAGAGGCCATCTCGCTGCATCCGACGCTGCTGCCGCAGCAGTGGACGTTCGAGCACTACATCGACATTTTTAATCCGCTGATTTTCCCGTTCGTCAGCTATTTCCGTAACAGCCTGGTGGTGTCGATTGTCTCATCGGCTATCTCGCTGTTCCTCGGGACGCTTGGGGCATGGGCGCTGTCAAAACTGCGCTTTCGCGGCCGGGAAACCATCAACGCCAGCTTTTATACCGTCTACATGTTCTCCGGCATATTACTGGTGGTGCCGCTGTTCAAAATCATCACCGCGTTGGGGATATACGACACCGAACTGGCGCTGATTGTCACCATGGTGACGCAAACGCTGCCGACCGCCATTTTCATGCTGAAAAGCTACTTTGACACCATCCCGGATGAAATCGAGGAGGCGGCAATGATGGACGGATTGAACCGACTGCAGATCATCTTCCGTATCACGGTGCCGTTGGCGATGTCGGGTCTGATTTCGGTGTTTGTGTACTGCTTTATGGTGGCGTGGAACGACTATCTGTTTGCGTCGATTTTCCTCTCCAGTGCAGAAAACTTCACCTTACCGGTAGGCCTGAACACGCTGTTCAGTACGCCGGATTATATCTGGGGACGCATGATGGCCGCATCGCTGGTGACCGCGCTGCCCGTCATCATCATGTATGCGCTTTCCGAGCGCTTTATTAAAAGTGGTTTGACAGCCGGCGGCGTTAAGGGCTGAGGCTTTCAGTTTGACAAGGAATCTGTAATGAAAAAATTAGTAGCAACAGCCCCGCGTGTCGCGGCTCTGGTGGAATATCAGGACGCGCCGGTGGCGGCAAATGAAGTGAAAATTCGTGTGCGTTACGGCGCGCCGAAACACGGCACCGAAGTGGTTGATTTCCGCGCGGCCAGCCCGTTTATTGACGAACAGTTCGACGCAGAGTGGCAGCTGTTTACCGCCCGTGATGCAAACGCGCCACGAGGCATTGAGTTTGGCACATTCCAGCTCGGCAACATGGTGGTGGGCGACATCATCCAGTGTGGCGCAGATGTCACGGACTACCGCGAAGGCGACAGCGTCTGCTGTTACGGCCCGCTGGCTGAAACCGTCATTGTTAACGCAGTTGATAACTACAAACTGCGCAAAATGCCTGAGGGCGCGTCGTGGAAAAACGCCGTCTGCTATGACCCGGCGCAGTTCGCGATGAGCGGCGTACGCGATGCCAACGTACGCGTCGGCGACTTTGTGGTAGTGATTGGCCTGGGGGCGATTGGTCAGATTGCAGTACAGCTGGCGAAGAAAGCGGGCGCATCCGTCGTGATGGGTGTCGATCCGATTGCTCATCGCTGCGAGATAGCCCGTCGCCACGGGGCCGATGCCTGTCTGAACCCGATCGGCACCGACGTCGGCCTGGAAATCAAAAAGCTGACCGGCAAGCAGGGCGCAGATGTGATTATCGAAACCAGCGGCTATGCGGACGCGCTGCAATCCGCGCTGCGCGGCCTGGCTTACGGTGGCACGATTTCATACGTCGCGTTTGCCAAACCGTTTGCCGAGGGCTTCAACCTCGGACGGGAAGCGCATTTCAACAATGCCAAAATCGTCTTCTCCCGTGCGTGCAGCGAGCCGAACCCGGACTATCCGCGCTGGAGTCGGAAGCGTATCGAGGAAACCTGCTGGCAACTGCTGATGAACGGTTATCTGAACTGCGACGACCTGATTGATCCGGTGGTGCCGTTCAGCGAAAGCCCGGAAAGTTACATGAAGTTTGTCGATAAACAGCCTGAACTGAGCATCAAAATGGGCGTCACTTTTTAAGCGCAAGGAGAGCAAATAATGAAAATTGCAACGCAGAATCAGGCTTTCTTCCCGGAAAATATTCTGGAGAAATTCCGTTACATCAAAGCGATGGGCTTTGACGGCTACGAAATCGACGGTCGTTTGTTAGTGAACAATCTGGACGAGGTGAAAGCAGCCATTAAAGAAACCGGCCTGCCAGTGACCACCGCCTGCGGCGGCTATGACGGCTGGATTGGGGATTTTATCGAAGAGCGCCGTCTCAACGGGTTACAACAAATCGCCCGCATTCTCGAAGCGCTGGCGGACGTTGGGGGTAAAGGCATTGTAGTACCTGCTGC
This sequence comes from Scandinavium lactucae, assembly GCF_033843265.1. Lineage (NCBI taxonomy): Bacteria > Pseudomonadati > Pseudomonadota > Gammaproteobacteria > Enterobacterales > Enterobacteriaceae > Scandinavium > Scandinavium lactucae. The sequence goes on along the minus strand of NZ_JAWXRD010000040.1, from coordinate 446,269 downwards.
ATGGGGGATGTTTACGTTCCGCCTGCCGCCGATGACCTCGCCACGCAGCCTCGACGGCGATCGCAAGGCGGTCAGCGACTCACTGCGTTTCCTTGATGACGTCGCGGCTCGCACCGGGACTACCGTGCTGCTGGAACCGCTGAATCGCTATCAGGATCACATGATCAACACCCTGGCGGATGCCCGTCGCTATATCACCGAAAATCAGCTGAAAAATACGCAGATCATCGGCGATTTCTATCACATGAACATCGAAGAGGATGATATTGCGGGGGCGCTACACGCCCATCGTGATTTGCTCGGCCATGTGCATATCGCGGATAACCACCGGTATCAGCCAGGCAGCGGGAGCCTGAATTTCGCCGCGTTGTTTGATCAACTGCGCGAAGACCAATATCCGGGCTATGTGGTGTACGAATGCCGGGTACGCGCCGACGATCCGGCGAAAGCGTACCAGGATTCCCTCGTTTATCTGCGTGAGTGCTGAGAGGTATCGCGTGAACAATGCTACAGCTGTCGCCCCGTTACGCGTCGCCATCATCGGCGCGGGGCAGGTGGCGGACAAAGTCCATGCTTCATACTATGCCACGCGAAATGACCTCCAGATGGTGGCTGTCTGTGACAGCCGCCTGGAGCAGGCGCAGGCGTTTGCGACGAAGTTCGAGATTACGGCTTGCTATGACGACGTACGCCTGATGTTGCAGGCAGCGCAGCCGGATATCGTCAGCGTCTGCTCGCCGAACCGCTTTCATTTTGAGCACGTGTTAGCCGCTCTGGAAGCCGGCTGTCACGTGATGTGCGAGAAGCCGCCAGCAATGACCCCGCAGCAGGCCGACCAGATGCGCGCCCTGGCCCATAAGCAGGGCAAAGTGCTGGCCTATGATTTCCACCATCGCTTCTCCCTTGACGCCCAGCTGTTGCGTGAGCAGGTGCAGAGTGGTGTGTTGGGCGAGGTCTATCTCACCACCGCCACCGCTTTACGCCGCAGCGGCGTCCCGGGCTGGGGCGTGTTTACCAATAAAGCGATGCAGGGCGGCGGGCCATTGATCGACATCGGCATTCACATGCTGGATGCCGCGATGTATGTGCTGGGGTTTCCGCCGGCGCGCCGCGTGATGGCGCACAGCTTCCAGAAGCTCGGTACGGTGAAAAGCAGCGGTCAGTTTGGTGAGTGGGACCCGACCCAGTACACCGTAGAAGATGCGCTGTTTGGCACCATTGAGTTTCAAAACGGGAGCCTGCTACGACTCGAGACTTCATTTGTGCTGAACATCGCCGAAACGTCACGCTTGAATGTGACCTTTTGCGGAGATAAAGCCGGGGCCACGTTGTTCCCGGCGCATGTCTACAACGACGTGAACGGCGAACTCAATTCAATTATCCAGCGTGAGCAGGCCGACGATAATCGCCATTTTCGTAGCATGGATGCGTTTGTGCGCCACGTGCTAGGCGAGGCGGTCACTATCGCTGACGCAGACCAGGGCTTTGTTGTTCAACAGCTGGTCGCGGCGCTGTATGAATCAGCGGAGAAGGGCGAATGGGTGAAGATATGCTGAACATCACTACCCTGAACGATCCGGCTTTCAGCCCGCACACCCTGAATAAATACGCCTCGTTAATGACCTGCGCGAACGGCTATATGGGCGTGCGGGCGACGCATGAAGAAGATTACACCCAGCAGGTGCGCGGCCTGTATCTTGCCGGGTTGTATCACTGCGCCGGACGGGGTGAAACCAATGAACTGATTAATCTGCCGGACGTGGTGGGGATCCAGCTTGAGGTGAATGGCGCACCGTTTACGCTGTTGAGCGGGGAGACCGAAAGCTGGCAGCGCGAACTGGATTTCAGCGACGGAGAACTGCGCCGGGAACTGATCTGGCGTTCAGCGTCGGGTGCACGGGTGCGCATTACCAGCCGTCGTTTTAGCTCAATGGCGCAGCTCCCGCTGTTGGCGATGCAATTTACCGTCACCGCGCTGGACGAAGATGTGAGCCTGGCTTTTTCCACCGGCATTGATGGTACCCAGACCAATAGTGGTCGTCAGCATCTGGATGAGCTGTCCCTGCGGGTTTTCGGTCAGCAGGTGCTTCAGGGCGCATGGGCGACACAGTCTGGCGATGCAGAAGTGGTGATCACTAGCAGCATTCAGGTGAGCCAGCAGGCGGAGATCTGTTTTACAGCCAAGAACCGCCGCCTCATGCAAAACAGCACGCTGCAACTGAAGGCGGGTGACAGTGTCACGCTGGAGAAAATCAACTGGATAGTGCAGCGTAGCCGCGAAATCTTATCGCTGGAAAGCTTTAGCCGCCGTTGTCTGAATGACTTGCAGACCAGCGCTGCGATGGGCTACGACGCACTGCGCAATGCTTCGCGGGCGGAGTGGCACAAAGGCTGGCAGGCGCGTCGGGTGGTGGTTGAATCTATAAACCAGGCCGATCAGGTCGCGCTTGATTTTGCCCATTATCACCTGGCCGCCATGACCCCGCGGCACGACGAACGCACCAGTATCGCGGCGAAGGGGCTGACCGGCGAAGGCTATAAAGGGCATGTGTTCTGGGATACCGAAGTCTTTTTGCTGCCTTATCATCTGCTGACCGCGCCCTCGACCGCGCGATCGTTGCTGCGTTACCGCTATCTGAATTTGCCCGGCGCACGGGCAAAAGCCCGGCGTAACGGCTGGCATGGGGCGCTGTTCCCGTGGGAAAGTGCGCGCAGCGGTGAAGAAGAAACACCGGAATTTGCCGCCATTAACATTCGCACCGGACTGCGGCAGAAAATCGCCTCCGCGCAGGCCGAACATCATCTGGTGGCGGATATCGCCTGGGCGGTGGTGAACTACTGGCACGCCACCCATGACGAGGCGTTCATGCGCAGCGAAGGCGTCAGCCTGCTGACGGAAACCGCAACGTTCTGGATAAGTCGCGCGGTGGAGGTCAACGGAAGGCTGGAATTGCACGACGTTATCGGCCCGGATGAATACACCGAGCACGTTAACAACAACGCCTTTACTAACTATATGGCATGGCACAACGTGGCGCAGGCGCTGTATTTCGTGCCGCAGTTCGGCGAACTCCAGCCCGGATTCGCCGCCAGAGCCGACGATTTCCTACAACGTTTGTGGCTGCCTGAACCTGATGCACAGGGGGTATTGGCGCAGGACGATACGTTCATGGGTAAGCCGACTATCGACCTCGCAAAATACAAAGCGAAAGCCGGAAAACAGACGATCCTCCTCGACTATTCGCGGGCTGAAGTCAACGAAATGCAGATCCTCAAGCAGGCTGACGTGGTGATGCTCAACTACATGCTGCCGGAACGTTTTTCAACCGCAGCCTGCCTGGCGAATCTGGCGTACTACGAACCGCGCACGATCCACGACTCCTCGCTCAGTAAAGCGATTCACGGCATTGTCAGCGCCCGCTGTGGGCAGTTGGCGGACGGGTATCGCCAATGGCGCGACGGGACGTTGATTGATCTGGGTGACGAGCCGCACAGCAGCGACGATGGCATTCATGCCGCGGCCACGGGCGCTATCTGGCTGGGCGCGGTAGAAGGTTTTGCCGGGTTGAGCATCTGTAACGGTGAACTGCATCTGGCCCCGGCGTTACCAGTGGAGTGGCAGCGACTGTGCGTACCGATTTGCTGGCACGGAGTGAGTCTGACGCTGGACATCACCCCGGAGGCCGTGACTCTGCACAGTGCGGCAGACGTTCGATTGTGGCTGTGGGGAACTGAGATCGTTGTGCAGGGACAACAGCGTTATTCCAGAGCGGATTTTTTTAACGCTGAAATTGGGACCGCTACCAGGGAGGGCGCAGAATGAAACTGGAAGCCGTCATATTCGATCTCGATGGGGTGGTGACCGACACGGCGCATCTGCATTTCATCGCCTGGCGCGATGTGGCGCAGGAAATCGGGATCACTATCGACCCGGTGTTCAACGAACAGCTCAAGGGCATCAGTCGGATGGCGTCGTTGCAACGCATTTTGCAACACGGTGGCAAAGCGGCGCACTTTTCGCAGGCCGAATGCGAGGCGTTGTGTGCCCGGAAAAACAATCGTTATGTGGCTACTCTTTCGTCGCTCACGCCTGCGTCGATTCTGCCGGGTATCACCGACCTGCTGCACGATCTTCGAGCTCGCGGAATACGTATCGGGCTGGCGTCGGTGTCGCTTAACGCGCCGATCATTTTGAATGCGCTCGGGATTACCCCTCTGTTTGACTACTGCGCCGACGCCTCGCGTATCAAGCATTCCAAACCCGATCCGGAAATCTTCCTACTGGCCTGCCGCGGATTGGGTGTGACCGCGCAGCACGCTATCGGTATTGAGGATGCGCAGGCGGGAATCCAGGCAATTAACGCCTGCGGTATGGCAGCGGTCGGGATTGGCGACGATTTGACGGGGGCGGGGCTGTTATTACCGTCCACACGAGAACTGAACTGGCATCGGTTGGATGCGTACTGGCAACGCCTTCATTCGGCCTCTGCACCTGCAAAGGAATAAACCTATGGCTCAACTATCACTGCAACATATTCAGAAAATTTATGACAACCACGTCCACGTGGTGAAAGATTTCAATCTCGAGATTGAAGACAAAGAGTTCATCGTGCTGGTCGGGCCGTCAGGCTGTGGGAAATCTACCACCCTGAGAATGATTGCCGGACTAGAAGCAATAAGCCACGGCGAGTTAATGATCGATGGCCTGCGGATGAACGACGTTCCGGCGAAATCGCGCAATATCGCGATGGTGTTCCAGAACTATGCGCTGTATCCGCACATGACGGTATACGACAACATGGCCTTTGGCCTGAAGATGCAAAAGATTGCGCCGGAAGTCATTGAAGAACGCGTCAGTTGGGCGGCACAGATTTTGGGGTTACGGGAGTATCTGACACGTAAACCGGGCGCACTCTCCGGCGGTCAGCGTCAGCGCGTGGCACTCGGGCGGGCAATTGTGCGCGAGGCGGGGGTGTTTTTGATGGATGAGCCGCTGTCTAACCTCGATGCCAAGCTGCGTGTGCAGATGCGGGCTGAAATCTGCAAACTGCATCAGAAGCTCAATACCACCATGATTTACGTAACTCATGATCAAACCGAAGCCATGACCATGGCGACGCGGATCGTTATCATGAAAGACGGGATCGTCCAGCAGGTGGGGGCGCCGAAGCAGGTCTATAACCAACCGGCAAATATGTTTGTTGCTGGATTTATTGGCTCACCGGCAATGAATTTTATTCGGGGGGCCATCGACGGCAGCGATTTTGTCACCGAAACCCTGAGGTTGCCGATCCCGGCAGACAAGATGGCAGTGCTCAACGCCGCGGGATACCAGCGCAAAGCGATTGTGTTAGGTATTCGTCCGGAAGATCTCTTAACCAGCCCCGAATCGAACTTGCCGGTCGCGGCGCGCATTAGCGTGGCGGAATTAACCGGAGCGGAATTTATGTTGTATATCACCATCGGCGGTCATGAGCTGGTCGTTCGCGCCCCGTCTACCTGTGATTATTCTGCTGGCGATACGATAGCGCTGTCATTCGATATGGCGAAAAGTCATTTCTTTGATATTGAAAGTGAGTTCGCTATTCACGGATAAAAGAAAATAACAAACCAGGGAGGAAATCATTCCTCCCATTCTTAACTTAGGGTGAAAATTATGAACACACTACCTCGGTGTGCAGCACTGCTATTGGGTGCATGTACTCTCACAGCTTATGCAGAAAATAACGACGGCTGGAAATTTAATATTGGCGCGATGTATGAAAGCGAAAATATTGAAGGGCAAGCCGATGATATGGACGGCTTATACGAGCCGTCAGTGTGGTTTAATGCCTCTACGGGGCCGTGGAAGATATCGCTCGCAATGTACCAGGAAGGTCCGGTCGATTACAGTTCCGGCACACGGGGAACCTATTTTAATCGGCCTGAACTGGAAATTCGTTATCAGGTACTGGATAGCGACGATTTCACGCTTGGCCTGACCGGCGGTATTCGTAATTATGGTTATCATTTTAAAGATGAACATAATAAAGAGGCGGGAACCGCTAACATGCAGCGTTATAAATTCCAGCCGGACTGGAATTTACGCCTGACGGATGACGTGCATTTTAACGGCTGGCTGGCGGCCTATCAGTTTGTGAATGACCTCGAGCAAACCGGTTACGCCGATAGCCGGGTTGAAACCGAAACCGGGTTTACCTGGAAGCTGTCGGAGTCGGTATCGCTCCAGACCAATTATTATCTGGAGCGCGGTTTTAATCTTGATAAGAGCCGTGATAACGGGGAGTTTTCTACCCAGGAAATACGCATCTATCTGCCTGTTTCATTCGGTTCGACCACGCTAACCCCGTATACCCGGCTCGGTCTCGACAGGTGGACAAACTGGGACTGGCAAGACGATCCGACCCGGGAAGGCCATGACTTCAACCGTCTGGGTTTACAATACGCCCACGATTTCGATAACGGTATTTCCGTTTCGCTTGAGTACGCCTACGAGTGGGAACACCACGATGAGGGCGACGACGACCGCTTCCATTACGCTGGCGTGGGTATTAATTACGCATTCTGACGCCAATAAAGCCGGAGGCAAACCTCCGGCTTTTATGCCAGGGAATCGGTCAGTGACACGCGGGTGGAAACAATCACCCGCCGTGGGCCGGGTTTACCGGATATACACTGGAAAAGCCGATCGCAGCTTTTGATCCCCAGTTCGTAGGTCGGCACATCAATTCCGCCCGGTGCCGGAGATAAAATAAACGACAGCGTTTCATTGCTGTATCCGACCACCGCCAGCTGCTGTGGGATCTGAATATCGGATTCATATGCCGCACGATACAGGCTCACCAGCTTCATGCTGTCGGTAGCGAAAACGGCATCCGGACGCGGCTCCATGGCAAGCAGTTTCTTCGCCGCCACCAGCGCGGTTTCATGGGTATAACCGCTGTCGATTACCCACTCTTCGCGCACTGGAATGTGGTGCTGGTTGAGGCTCTCTTTATATCCCGCCAGGCGATCAACGGAAACGTGATAATCCAGCGGGGCATGCAGGCAGGCGATATTATTATGCCCGCGAGAAATCAGGGCGTTGGTCAGGGAAATGCTGTCCTGATAATTATCGGTATCGACGGAATAGACGTTTTGATAATCCCCTTCAACTTTACCAATCACCACCACCGGAATTTGATAATCATCGATCCGCGTGAAAAAGGATTCATCGGCTGGCGAGCTCAGCATAATGATCCCTTTGATCATCTTTTGCCGTATTTTGCTCTCGCATTTAAGCAAGTCATCTTCCGTACTGCGCGAGGTCTGTAATATCACATCAAAACCTTCTTCCTCGGCACGAGATGTAATGGCATGCAGCACTTCAGCGAAGAAAGGATTACCGGCCGTGGTTTTGGTTGAACGCGTGGAAATGACCATAATGGCATCAAAGCCGGAGGACGTTAACGCCCGGGCAAGCTTATTCGGCTGATAATTAAGATCCTTAATCGCTTTCTGCACTTTTTCCAGCGCCTCGGGCGAAATATTGGTTTGATTATTCAGTACGCGCGAGACGGTAGATTTTGAAACACCAGCAACCCTGGCAATATCATATATGGTCGGTGACATACACCTGTCGAGCTCCATCGTAGAGTCAATCTGCTGCATCTTACTGGAGAAAAAGCCTGAAATACAGCGAAGTGCGGTTGATAATTCTCTTAACGGACCTCATGTCATGTATCCTGAAGGACAGGTGAGATACGGAAAAACGGGATGGCGATGAAGCGACTCAAAAGCGAATTCAATGCACTGGTCAACCGCGGCGTAGACAGACATCTGCGCCTGGCGGTGACCGGGCTTAGCCGCAGCGGGAAAACAGCGTTTATTACCGCGATGGTTAATCAACTGCTGAACCTGCACGCAGGTGCGCGTTTGCCGCTGCTGAGCGCGGTACGTGAAGAGCGCCTGCTCGGTGTCAAACGGGTGCCGCAGCGTGATTACGGCATCCCGCGTTTTACCTACGATGAAGGCCTGGCGCAGCTGTACGGCACGCCGCCGACGTGGCCGACGCCGACGCGCGGGGTGAGTGAAATCCGCCTGGCGCTGCGTTTCCGCTCCAATGATTCCTTACTGCGCCATTTCAAAGACACCTCCACGCTGTATCTGGAAATCGTCGATTATCCGGGCGAATGGCTGCTGGATTTGCCGATGCTGGCGCAGGACTACCTGAGCTGGTCGCGACAGATGACTGGACTCCTGACCGGGCAACGTGCCGAATGGTCGACGCGCTGGCGTCAATTGTGCGAGGGACTTGATCCGCTGGCCCCGGCAGATGAAAACCGTCTGGCGGAAATCAGTCAGGCGTGGACCGAATACCTGCACCTCTGCAAACAGGAAGGGCTGCACTTTATTCAACCAGGGCGCTTCGTGCTGCCGGGTGAGATGGCGGGTGCGCCTGCACTCCAGTTCTTCCCGTGGCCGGATGTCGATGCGGTGGGCGAGGCTCGGCTGGCACAGGCGGACAAACACACCAACGCTGGCATGTTACGCGCGCGTTTTGACTACTACTGCGAACATGTGGTTAAAGGCTTCTATAAAAATCACTTCCTGCGCTTCGACCGCCAAATTGTGCTGGTCGACTGCCTGCAACCGTTGAACAGCGGGCCGCAGGCGTTCAACGATATGCGCCTGGCGCTGACCCAGCTGATGCAAAGTTTCCATTACGGGCAGCGGACCCTGTTTCGCCGCCTGTTCTCGCCGGTTATCGACAAACTGCTGTTCGCCGCCACCAAAGCCGATCACGTCACCGTCGATCAGCATGCCAATATGGTTTCGCTGCTGCAGCAGTTAATTCAGGACGCATGGCAAAATGCGGCCTTTGAAGGCATCAGCATGGACTGTCTGGGGCTGGCGTCGGTGCAGGCGACGCAAAGCGGGCTGATTGACGTTAACGGTGAGAAAATCCCTGCGTTACGCGGCAACCGTCTGAGCGATGGCGAACCGCTGACCGTCTATCCCGGCGAGGTTCCGGCGCGTTTACCGGGCCAGGCGTTCTGGGAAAAGCAGGGCTTTCAGTTTGAAGCCTTCCGCCCGCAGGCGATGGACGTCGACAAACCGCTGCCGCATATCCGTCTGGATGCGGCGCTGGAGTTTTTGATTGGAGATAAATTGCGATGAGCGAACCGTTAAAACCGCGTATCGATTTCGCCGGGCCGCTGGAAGCGGACAAAATGGAACATCTGCGTGGCGCGCAAACTTTTGAACAGAGCCAGGCTGAGAGCTTTGCGCCGGCGGTGGTGGATGACGGCCTGGAAGGCGACGGGCAGGCTGAAGCCGTCGTTGAAGCGGCGCTGCGCCCGAAACGCAGCCTGTGGCGACGGATGGTGACCGCCGGGCTGGCGATTTTTGGCGTTAGCGTGGTGGCCCAGGGCGTACAGTGGACGATGCACGCCTGGCAAACCCAGGACTGGGTGGCGCTCGGCGGTTGTGCCGCCGGGGCGTTGATCGTCGGGGCGGGCGTGGGATCAGTGGCGACGGAATGGCGGCGATTATGGCGCTTGCGCCAGCGGGCGGAGGAGCGCGATGAAGCACGCGATCTCCTGCACAGCCACGGCACCGGCAAAGGGCGGGCGTTCTGTGAACAGCTCGCGGCGCAGGCCGGTATCGACCAGTCCCACCCGGCACTCCAGCGCTGGTATGCGGCTATTCATGAAACCCAGAATGACCGGGAAGTGGTCACGCTATACGCCCATCTGGTTCAGCCGGTGCTGGACGCGCAGGCGCGGCGTGAGATAAGCCGTTCCGCTGCCGAATCGACCTTAATGATTGCCGTCAGCCCATTGGCGCTGGTGGACATGGCGTTTATCGCCTGGCGCAACCTGCGCTTAATCAACCGTATCGCCACGCTGTACGGCATTGAACTAGGCTACTACAGCCGCTTGCGCCTGTTCCGTCTGGTGCTGCTGAATATCGCTTTCGCCGGGGCCAGCGAGTTGGTACGCGAAGTGGGAATGGACTGGATGTCGCAGGATTTAGCCGCGCGTCTGTCGGCCCGTGCCGCGCAGGGGATTGGTGCGGGATTGCTGACCGCCCGTCTGGGCATAAAAGCGATGGAAGTGTGTCGCCCGCTGCCGTGGATTGATAACGACAAACCGAAGCTTGGCGATTTCCGCCGCGAGCTGATTGGGCAACTGAAAGAGACCATCAATAAACGGCCTTCTTAACGGAAGGCTGTACCCAATTTCCCTTGTCGCTTTGTGCGTTAATCCAGCGAGTTTACGGCAAGCCGCCTGATTTTCCGCCATACTGTCAATAATTGTTGACAGCTATCTTCCCGCAGGCCGAGAAGTGGCTTATCATCCATTCGTTATTGGCTATGAGGGTGATACTTCCCATGCGTCTTGAAGTTTTTTGTGAGGACCGCCTTGGTCTGACCCGTGAATTGCTCGATCTCCTGGTGCTGCGTGGCATTGACCTGCGCGGGATCGACATTGACCCCATTGGCCGAATTTACCTGAATTTTGCGGAACTGGAATTTGACAGTTTCCGCACGCTGATGGCGGAAATCCGCCGTATCGCCGGTGTGACCGACGTGCGCACCGTGCCGTGGATGCCGTCCGAACGTGAACATCTGGCGCTGAGTGCGCTGCTGGAAGCAATGCCAGAACCGGTGCTGTCGCTGGACACCAAAAGCAAAGTGGAGCTGGCCAACCCGGCGAGCTGCCAGTTGTTCGGTCAGTCTCAGGATAAACTGCGCAATCACAACGCCGCCCAGCTGATTAACGGCTTTAACTTCCAGCGCTGGCTGGACGGTTCTCCGGTGGAGTCCCACGCCGAACATGTTGTTATCAACGGGCAAAATTTCCTGCTCGAAATCACGCCCGTCACGCTCGAAGGCGAAAATGCGACCCGCGTGCTGATGGGCGCGGTGGTGATGTTGCGTTCAACGTTACGCATGGGCCGCCAGCTGCAAACCATGACCAGTCAGGATGTCAGCGCGTTCAGCCAGATAATCGCCGCCAGCCCGAAAATGCGTCATGTGGTTGAACAGGCGCGCAAACTGGCGCTGCTGAGTGCGCCGCTGCTGATTGTCGGCGATACGGGCACCGGGAAAGATTTGCTGGCCAACGCCTGTCATCTTGCCAGCCCGCGCGCGCAGAAGCCGTATCTGGCGCTGAACTGTGCGTCGATCCCGGAAGATGCGGTAGAAAGCGAGTTGTTCGGCCACGCGCCGGAAGGCAAAAAAGGCTTCTTCGAGCAGGCGAACGGTGGTTCGGTGCTGCTGGACGAAATTGGTGAAATGTCACCGGGGATGCAGGTCAAACTGCTGCGCTTCCTGAATGACGGCACCTTCCGTCGCGTCGGGGAAGATCATGAGATCCATGTTGACGTGCGTGTGATTTGCGCCACCCAGAAGAACCTGGTTGAGCTGGTGCAAAAAGGACTGTTCCGCGAAGATCTCTACTATCGTCTCAACGTGCTGACCCTGAATCTGCCGCCGCTGCGCGACCGTCCGCAGGACATCATGCCGCTGACCGAGCTGTTCGTTGCCCGTTTTGCCGATGAGCAGGGCATTGCCCGCCCTAAACTGGCGGCGGACCTGAACACTGTCCTGACCCGTTACGGCTGGCCCGGCAACGTGCGTCAGCTGAAAAACGCCGTCTATCGCGCCCTGACACAGCTTGACGGTTATGAGCTGCGTCCGCAGGACATTCTGTTGCCGGATTACGACACCACCACGGTGGCCGTGGGTGAAGATGCGATGGAAGGCTCGCTGGATGATATCACCAGCCGCTTTGAACGGTCGGTGCTGACCCAACTTTATCGTAGTTATCCGAGCACGCGTAAGCTCGCCAAACGGCTGGGGGTTTCGCACACGGCGATTGCGAATAAGCTGCGGGAATATGGATTAAGTCAGAAGAAAAGCGAAGAGTAAGTGAGATGCCGCCTTCAGCGATGAAGGCGGCATTTTTTTATCAGGCTTTCAGCGCGTTCAGCGCGGCCGTGTAATCTGGCTCGTTGGTGATTTCGTTCACCAGTTCGCTCAGTACCACGTTGTCATTTTCATCCAGAACGATGACAGCGCGAGCAGACAGGCCTTTCAGCGCGCCTTCTGCGATACCTACTCCATACTGCTGCAGGAATTCTGGCGCACGCAGGGTGGACAGGGTAACCACGTTGCTCAGGCCTTCTGCACCGCAGAAGCGAGACTGGGCGAACGGCAGGTCAGCAGAAATGCACAGCACCACGGTGTTGTTCAGTTCGGTTGCCAACTGGTTGAATTTACGCACGGATGCGGCGCACACGCCGGTATCAATGCTCGGGAAAATGTTAAGCACTTTACGTTTACCAGCGAACTGGCTGAGTGCGACGTCGGAGAGATCCTTGGCAACCAGTGTGAATGCTGGTGCTTTGGTGCCCGCCTGCGGAATGGAGCCCTGAACGGAAACGGGGTTGCCCTGGAAATGCACAGTTTGTGACATGATTATCTTCCTGTTTACATATAGTTAACGTCGCCGCTAGTGTATGACATCCACTGTTAACACGGCAAATCCTTTTAGTGCGGGTAAATCGCGCTGATCAATCGAGGTGCAGGGAATGAGAAGTTTGAGAGTGTACGAAGAAGCCTGGCCGCTGCACACGCCGTTCGTCATCTCGCGCGGGAGCCGCAGCGAGGCGAAAGTGGTGGTGGTCGAAATTGAAGAAAATGGCGTCAAAGGCGTGGGGGAATGCACGCCGTATCCCCGCTATGGCGAAAGCATTGCTTCGGTGATGGCGGAGATTGTCAGCATTGGCGAACAGCTTGAGTCAGGCCTGACGCGTGAGGCGCTGCAACAACGGCTTCCGGCTGGGGCTGCGCGTAATGCGGTGGACTGCGCGCTGTGGGATTTGCAAATGCGTCAGACGGGTCGCTCACTGGCGCAGTTGGTGGGCAGCGAATTGGCCTCGAGCGTAACGACGGCGCAAACCGTGGTGATTGGCACCCCGGACCAGATGGCGAACAGCGCAAAAGCCCTGTGGGATAAAGGCGCGCGCCTGCTGAAGGTGAAACTGGACGACCATCTGATCAGCGAAAGAATGTTCGCCATTCGTGCCGCGGTGCCCGAGGCGACGCTGATTGTCGATGCCAATGAGGCCTGGCACAGCGATGGGCTGGCGGCACGCTGTCAGCTATTGGCGGACCTTAGCGTGGCGATGCTCGAACAGCCGTTACCGGCTGCTGAGGATGGGGCGTTGGCGAACTTTATCCATCCACTGCCGATTTGCGCCGATGAAAGCTGTCACTCGCGTGAAAGCCTCGCCCGACTGAGCGGTCTCTACGAGATGGTCAACATCAAACTCGACAAAGCCGGGGGCTTAACCGAGGCGCTGGCGCTGGCGGCGGAAGCGAAAGCGCAGGGGTTCGGGCTGATGCTGGGCTGTATGCTGTGTACGTCGCGCGCGATTAGCGCCGTGTTGCCGCTGACGCCGCTGGTGCGCTTTGCCGATCTGGATGGTCCGACCTGGCTGGCGGTGGATGCCGAACCCGCATTGCATTTTGACGCCGGTACGCTATACCTGTGAGGGTGACCATTTATTTTTAAACGAAATCAGGCACAAAACGATTATCCATCATTTGAGCTGCGCGTTTAGCATACGGCTGTCACGACTTTGAAGGTGTAGAAAAGATGATTGACTGGGAAGACGATAGCGTCGCAACGCAAGAAGTGTTAATCAAGCAACTGATTGATACTGTAGGTATTGTTGTGGTTGTTGCTGTAGTAATAGCGGTTTTTTGCCTCATCTAAAGCACCAACACAGCGAAGAAAAACCCGCACTGCGTGAGCCGTGCGGGTTTTTTTGTCGCTATTTGGACGTCGTAGACGCCACCTTAGATTCAGGATGCCAGTGCAGGAGCGCGGTCATCGCCGCCAGGTATTTCTCGCTGGCCTCGTCGGAGGAAATCGGCGGGAACTCGGCGGTGATACAGTGCAAACCAATATCCGCACACCAGCTGCCAAACGAGCCCGGCGTGGCATAGCCGACGCTGGTCACCAGCGGCAGTTCGAAGGCGTCCGCCAGCCATTTACCGAGCGCGGTTTGCTGCGGGTCTTCAATACAGGCCAACGGGTCGTGGAACGATACCACCCAGGCCGGATGAATTTTGTGGATCAGCTGACACAGCGCATTGGTTTCCGGTTCTGACCCCGGTTTCTCGCCGGTCAACAGCACCACGTCGCGGCTCTCGGCGGAGCTGTTCCAACGGTAGACCGTTTCTCCGGCCTTCCAGTTCGCCGCCGGGAAATTGCGATTGAGATCGACGCCGTTGGCGTTAGCGCGCAGGCCTAACTGGCAGCCGTCCGGATTGACCGTCAGCACCACATGATGACGGCGAAGGTCGGAGGCGAGGGTGCGCAGCGCACAGGAGAGGGTGACGATCGATGAGTTTTCATCGCCGTGGGTGCCCGCAATGATTAATCCGCTGTTATGATCGGCTATTGGCGCGGGAAACCAGATCAGCGGCGCACCCAGTAAGGAGCGGCCATAGTGTTGAGTGCCCGGCGGAAACGCGCCGCGCAGTTGGCGTGGTCGGGTGGAAGACATGCTTGATCCTGCTTTATTGTGTTGTTTCTGGCAGTGTTGTTTAAAAACTATCGATAATCAAACAGTTTCCTTTAGGCCGTATCTGAAACCTTTTCGCTATATCCTTCAACATTTCGCCACAAGTCGTTTGCAATTCTTCCTGCTGAAACAAATAATTACCGACTACGTTGGTTGGGTCATTTGAATCAAGGGGATCCCATGAAGTTTCCTGTATCGTCTATCTGTTTTGCGCTGGCGCTGAGTGGCGTGTCTTCTCTTTCTTTCGCGGCTGATGTTCCGCAGGGAACCGTTCTGGCGCAACAACAGACGCTGGTTCGCCACATCAAGGATGAACCGGCCTCGCTGGATCCCGCGAAAGCAGTGGGATTACCCGAGATTCAGGTGATCCGCGATCTGTTCGAAGGTCTGGTCAATCAGGACGCGAAAGGCAATATCGTGCCTGGCGTGGCGACCAAATGGCAGACCAATGACAACCGTACCTGGACCTTTACCCTGCGTGATGACGCGAAATGGTCAGACGGCTCGCCGGTGACCGCGCAGGATTTTGTCTATAGCTGGCAGCGTCTGGTTGACCCGAAAACCACCTCGCCATTTGCCTGGTTTGCCGCGCTGGCAGGTATTACCAACGCACAAAATATTATTGATGGTAAAGCGACCACAGATAAGCTCGGCGTGACGGCGATTGATGCCAAAACCCTGCGCGTTCAGCTCGACAAACCGCTGCCGTGGTTCGTTAACCTGACCGCCAACTTCTCGCTGTATCCGGTGCAAAAAGCCAACGTTGACAGCTCGCCAAACTGGACACGGCCTGGTCAGCTGATAGGCAACGGGGCCTACGTACTGAAAGAGCGTGTGGTCAACGAAAAGCTGGTGGTGGTGCCGAATGCCCATTACTGGGATAACGCGAAAACGGTCATCAAGCAGGTGACGTTTGTGCCAATCAACCAGGAATCGAATGCCACCAAACGTTATCTTGCGGGCGACATTGATATCACCGAATCTTTCCCAAAAAATCAGTATCAGCAGTTGCTGAAAGACATTCCGGGCCAGGTGTATACCCCGCCACAGCTTGGCACTTATTACTATGCGTTCAACACCCAGAAAGGGCCAACCGCCGATTCCCGCGTACGTCTGGCGCTGAGCATGACGATTGACCGTCGCATCATGGCTGAAAAAGTGTTAGGCACCGGTGAGAAACCGGCCTGGCGTTTCACCCCGGACGTGACTGCGGGCTTCAAACCACAACCGTCAGCGGCAGAAAAGATGAGTCAGGAAGAGCTTAATGCACAGGCGAAGACCCTGCTGCAGGCAGCAGGCTATGGCCCGAACCGTCCGTTGAAGCTGACCCTGTTGTACAACACTTCAGAAAACCACCAGAAAATTGCGATTGCAGTGGCGTCAATGTGGAAGAAAAATCTTGGCGTGGATGTGAAGTTGCAGAACCAGGAGTGGAAAACCTATATCGACAGCCGAAACACCGGTAATTTCGATGTGATCCGCGCCTCCTGGGTCGGAGATTACAACGAGCCGTCGACTTTCCTGTCACTGCTGACCTCTGCGCACAGCGGCAACATCTCGCGCTTCAACGATCCGGCTTATGATAAAGTGCTCAACCAGGCGACGCTGGAATCTACCGAACAGGCCCGTAATGCAGACTATAACGAAGCCGAAAAAATCATTGCTGCTCAGGCTCCGATTGCGCCGATTTATCAGTACACCAACGGTCGGCTGATTAAGCCATGGTTGAAGGGTTACCCTATCGAAAACCCGGAAGACGTGGCCTATAGCCGCACGATGTACATCATCAAGCATTAATCCCCATCGTAAAAACAGCTGGCGCGGTTTTCTCCGCGCCAGCTGCCTTTCTAATACTGCTTTACGTTTGTTATTAACGCAGATTCTGCGGAAAATCAGCCGGTAATTCGCTGGCGGCGCAGGCGATGACGCTGTCGTCATCCGGGCCACAGTCACGGACAAAAGTGATGGTGGCGAACTCATCAATCACTTCTGTCGGATAGGCAGGGCCTGCCTCACGATAGGATTCCATCAGTGGAATATGATCGTTCTGGAAACAAACCGTTTTTTCTGGATTATTCATCACCCAACGTGGGAAGAAGATAGTGCCGTGGAACAGTTTATCGCCGAGATTCACAATCAGGCTGACGTCGGTCCCGGTCGGTTCGGTCCATGAGATTTTGTAGGTGTTTTCACCGACGCGGACAATCCATGCATGCTGATCTTTAACCCAACGATTGCCGACCAGACCGCTGTGAATGCGGTAATCGAGGGTAGTACCGTTTTTGACGTAAATCTCGTAATTCCAGCCGTTATCATAGGTATACACCAGGTGTTTGCCGATAAAACCGCTTAAATCATGTTTGTCGAAGGTGCTCATAATGTGTCTCCTTGTTTTGATGAAGTTATCTTAGCTCTTTAAAATTTAGATGAATAACGCTATTTTGTGATGAAATTAATTCAATAATTAGATTATTCATGCAAAAGACAACTCTCGAACAATGGGCAATCCTTGAGAAAGTGATTGATTTGGGCAGCTTCGCCAAAGCGGCAGATGCACTGCACCGAAGCCAGTCCTCGGTCAGCTATAACCTGTCACTGTTGCAAGAGAGACTCGGCGTGACGTTGCTCATTCCACAAGGGCGGCGGGCGGTATTAACCCCGGCGGGTGAACTGCTGCTGAGCCGCGTCAGGCCGTTACTGAACGCATTTTCACACGTCGAAATGCGGGCCGCTGATTTGCAGGATGGCATGCGTAGCCGTTTGAGTCTGGTCGTCGACAGTATTTTTCCGCGCGGGCGGCTGTTCGCTATTCTGCGTAAGTTTCAGCAGACCTACCCACGCATTCAGGTGCAGCTCACCGAGGTGCTGGAGAGTACCCAGCCGGATGCGGAGGCGTTTGCTGAGGCGGATATCATGATTGTCACCCGCCGTCAGGATGTGAATGGGCACGGGGAATGGCTGATGAACATTGATTTTATTGCCGTCGCCCATGCCGATCATCCGCTGTTTACTACCCCGGAATCGTTGACGGAGGAAATTCTGAACCAGTATCCGCTGGTCAGGATTGCCGACAGCCGGGATGTGTCGCTGCCCGCAGGCGATGCATGGACGTTTTCCACCGTAGATGCCGCTATTGAGGCGGTGACCTCCGGGGTAGGCTACGGCTGGTTGCCGCAGGCGCACATTCTGGCCCCGCTGGAGAAGGGCATTCTCAAGCCCTTACCGCTGAGCCACGGGGCACGCCGGGCCACACCGTTACACCTGATTATCCGAGAAGAACAGCTCTCGCCCGACGAGGTGATGAATCATTTTTTGGACCTGCTTAAGGAATAATCTAAAACCCTTCTCGAGATGTGGATAAACGCGCGACTGCCGTCTACGCTTAGTGAAGTATCCTGTATCAGGAGGGGATATGTTGACGCATTCTGAAGCCAAACGATGGGCCGCTATCATGCTTAAATCCGCGCTTTGCGATGGTATGAACGCAGAAGAGATATTCAGGCAAGTACATCTGGTCTGCGATAAGCATGGGAAGGAGTGCCTTGAGGAGTTGATTGAGGAAATTCTGGTGGAAGCGGGGCGCATTGGCCCTCAGCATAGTTCTGGTGAGTACAAGCACCATTAACGCCACCTGTGCATAAAACCGCCTGCGTTATGTGAGGCGGTTTTTTTGTACTGCGGCAAGCACTGTCGTGACGCTGTTATTTTTACTGCTCTCAATTTGCGCCAGAAGCTGCGGGATCTCCTTGGCGGGCAGCGCTTTGGCAAACAGGAAACCCTGTAAGTAGCCGCAGCCGAGACTGGTTAACAGCTGCTGCTGGTCCTGCGTTTCAATCCCTTCCGCAACCACATTCATGTTCATTGAATGGGCGATATCAATAATCGTGGCCACGATCTTGACGTTTTTACTGTTATCGCGGATATCACGCACAAAACTTTTGTCTATTTTCAGTTCGCGGGCGGGCAAGTTTTTCAGGGTCAGCATGTTCGAATAACCGGTGCCGAAATCGTCGATAGAGACGGTGATGCCGATACGATTAAAATCGTTGAGGATAGTGATGCTGCGATCGAGGTTACGCAGGGCGGTACTCTCCGTCAGCTCAATGGTCAGACGCGACGGCGGTACAGCGTGGCGAGCCAGCGCGCCACAAATGGTGTCGTAAATGTCGTGCTGCTCAAATTGCGCAGCGGAAAGGTTAATCGACAGACCCCAGTCCGTATGGCCCTGGTCACCCCAGTGGCGCAGCTGCATACAGGCCTGGTCGATAACCCAATAGCCGACGGAAATCATCAGCCCCGTTTTCTCCAGAGTGGCAAGAAAGACCTCGGGCAACAAAACGCCCTTCGCCGGATGACGCCAACGGAGCAGGGCTTCAAACCCGAAAATGGTCTTGCTCCTGGCGTGATACTTCGGCTGATACCATAGCTCAAACTGATCCCGTTCCAGCGCCTGGGTCAAATCCTGAAGAAACTCTGCGCCTTCCCAAGCTTTATGAACCATTTCAGGATGATAAATCGCCCAGCCGTTACGACCTTGCTGCTTAATGTTGTACATTGCTGTATCGGCGCGAAGCTTTAGTTCCTGTAACGTTCTGCCGTGTTCCGGGAACAGACTGATGCCCGCGCTGAGCGAGACCTGGAGCATTTGCCCGGCCTCATAAAATGGGCGACGAATGCACTCCACCATGCGGGTGGCTAAATCTTCGATGTCGCCATGATCGGCGTCCGGCACCAGCAAAATAAACTCATCGCCGCCCAGTCGGGCGAGGGTCATTTTCGGTGTCAGGCAGGCGCTGATACGGTTGGCGACGGAAACCAGCAGATGGTCACCGACGTGATGGCCCCAGGCATCGTTCACCAGCTTGAAACGATCGAGATCCATGAAGATTAGCGCAAATGGCGTTTGGGTAAGCTGAGATTGTTGCAGGCAGGCTTCGAGGCGCATATCAATCTGGCTGCGGTTGGCCAGCCCTGTCAGCCCATCAAATCGTGCCTGTTGTTCCAGCTGCCGATTGAGCTGCTGTAGGTTTTCGGTCAGGCGATGAGTCCGCAGCTGCGAATCAATCATCGAAATAATCAGCATCACCCCGAGGATTGCCAACGTCGTCGCTGAGACCCAGATGGATAGCCCGAGTTCACTCACACCGCCGTTCATGTAATGCCCGCTGTCTTCAAATTCTGCCGCGCTCATGCCGGTGTAGTGCATGGCGGCGATAGCAATACCCATCGCTACGGCGGCCATCATGCGATTTATCAGCACGCCTTTGCTGTTAAGCCGCAGTCTGAAGGCCAGCCACAGGCCTACGCCGGAGGCAATGATCGCAATAACGACAGACAGGACCACCAGCCCATAGCTCCAGCGAATAGTGTCTTCCATCATCAGTGCCGCCATGCCGACATAGTGCATCGTCACCACGCCGCTACTGAGGATAGCGGTGGCGAGGCACAGGCGCAGCAGTGATAAGACATTGCCGTTGACGGCAATATTAATCGATAGCGTGGCGGCAACAATGGCTACCAGCAGTGAAATGGTGGTGAGGGTAAAATCGTATTGCATCATCATGGGCATTTTCATCGCCAGCATGCCAATAAAATGCATCGACCAGATACCAATACCTAAGGTGGCTCCTCCGGCGAAACGCCAGAAAAGCGCGGCATTTTTATTGCAGGCGGCAATTTTCGCCGCACTGTCGAGCGCAACAAATGAGGAAATAAAGGCAACTAAAAAAGAAATGCCGACCAGAACCGGGTCCCACGAAACGTACAGCATCATGCAATCCACGTATTTTCAAAGTTGTTAAAGTAATGTAACAGCAAATTCCAAAGCGATGCCATGAAATAAAACAGAAGAAAGGGGGTATTTCCTTCGATTGATTTTACACCGCTCGTTTTTTCTCAAAGCGGTTACCTCAGCGTGCAAAAAATACTCTGATATTTAAGTGTGACTGCAACTCACCTGTAGCGCCAATAAAATCTCGTGCTCTTTGTGAAGGTTTCGCTGTGAGAATCTCCCGTCCTGTGGTCTGAATACAGTCTATTTTAGAGTATTCCACCTATATTAAACGGTTTTTATAGATAAATACTTTGCTAAAGCCAAACTCTCCATTTTTAACCATGAAGATTAATTTCTCACGGCAATCATATTGAATTAGCGAAGGCAGGTGCTATAAACATATAACCCCTCCGAGTATCTCTGTGAGTCTGATTATGTTAAGAAATATTAGTGTCAGAACCTTCATATTGATGTTTTTACTGGCAACTTTCTTAATCATTGATGTTTTAGCGCTTTTATTATCCGCCAGCGTAGCGATAATGGTGATGTTTAATATCGGCTGGCTGGTGGCAATATCATTATTATGGCTTTATATGACCAAATATCTGGTGACGCCAATTAATGCAGTGAAAAGAAGCATTGATGAGGTGACATCGGGGAATTTGTCTGTGTATATCCCTGAATTTGGAAATAACTGTGCCGGGCGTTTAATCCCGGGCATTAATAGTTTATCGAGCAATATCTCGACATTGGTGTCAGAAATTCGCACGTCGTCGCAGACCGCAATGACGCTGTCTGAGCAACTGGCAAACCGAAGCGCGGAGTTATCGGTGAAAACCGAGCAACAATCTGCCACCCTGATGCAGACGGCGTCCAGCATGGAAGAGATTGCCGCCAGCACCAAAAACAATGCCGAAAATACCCGTCTTGCCAGTGGCCGTGCGGGCGATGCCACACTGTGTGCGCGCAGAGGCGGCGAACTGATGGGGGATGTGGCCACTAATATGCAATCCATTACCGACTGCGCACGTCAAATGACCGAAATCATCGGCATGATTGATGGTATTGCATTCCAGACTAATATCCTGGCGCTGAACGCGGCGGTGGAAGCGGCGCGGGCGGGCGATCACGGGAAAGGTTTCTCGGTGGTGGCAGGGGAAGTTCGTAATCTGGCGCACCGCAGCGCGGAAGCAGCAAAAAGTATCAAAACCCTGATTAGCGTCACCAGCGATAACGTGACCCAAGGGGCCAGCATTGTAGCCGAGGCTGAGAAAAACATGCAGGAGATAGTGTCTGGTTCTGGCCTGCTGAGCAATCTGATGGAACAAATTTCCTGCTCAACGTTGCAGCAGGAAAAAGGCATTGAACAAATTACCCTGGCGCTATCGGAACTGGAAAAGGTGACCCAGAGTAACGTTGCGGTGGTGGAAGAACTGGCCGGTTCGTCGGATGTATTAAAACATCAGGTGGTGGAATTGCAGACCCGGACGCGTAATTTCCGGCTTGGCAATGAAACCCCGGCGGCAATCACGCCTGCCGGACCCTCAAAACCAGTCCCTGTTGCCGCCGCCAGCGGTGACCAAAACTACTGGCACTCATTTTAATATCACCTGAAAGTCATTCCGCGGGTCTGCATATGCAGGCCCGTTTTAATTTATGCCCCGGCCATTTCATCTCCGCTAACGATTTGCACATTGCGCTGCGAGTCCTCCTGCCAGATAATTCTGCTTTCGTGAATAAATTCAGTGCGATGCCCAGGCAGTGTTTTGCGTATTAGTTTCACGGGGCTAGAATTCATTGCATAAGCAAATGATTAATGGAGGCGTTGTGGAAGCCATTAGGGGAGCTGATGTGAACGTACCAGATGCCGTATTTGCCTGGATGCTGGACGGTAAAGGCGGGGTGATACCGGTGCATGACGATAGGGTTATCGATAAAGACAACCCCTGCTGGTTACATCTCAACTATACCCAGCCTGAAAGCGCAAAGTGGCTGGCCAGTACGCCGTTGCTGCCGAACAGCGTGCGCGATGCGTTAGCAGGGGACAGTCTGCGCCCACGCGTGACCCGGGTCGGGGAAGGCACGCTGATCACGCTGCGCTGCATTAACGGTAGCACCGATGAACGGCCCGATCAGCTCGTCGCCATGCGTGTGTACATGGATGAACGCCTGATTATCTCAACGCGTCAGCGAAAAGTGCTGGCGCTGGACGACGTGGTGAAAGATCTGGAAGAGGGCACTGGCCCCACGGATTGCGGTGGCTGGTTGGTGGATGTGTGTGATGCACTGACCGATCACGCCAGCGAGTTTATCGAAGAGCTGCACGATAAAATTATCGACCTTGAAGATAATCTGCTCGATCAGCAAATTCCCCCGCGCGGTTTTCTGGCGCTGCTGCGCAAACAGCTGATTGTCATGCGCCGTTATATGTCTCCGCAGCGCGATGTGTATGCGCGCTTATCCAGTGAGCGTTTTCCGTGGATGACAGACGATCATCGCCGCAGAATGCAGGACATTGCCGACCGTCTCGGTCGCGGGCTGGATGAGATTGACGCCTGTATCGCCCGAACGGGCATCATGGCCGATGAGATTGCGCAAGTGATGCAGGAATCGCTATCCCGCAGAACTTACACCATGTCTTTGATGGCGATGGTGTTTCTGCCCAGTACATTCCTGACCGGGTTGTTCGGCGTCAACCTCGGCGGGATCCCCGGTGGCGGCTGGCAGTTTGGCTTCTCGCTGTTCTGTATTGGGTTAGTGGTGTTGATTGGGGGTGTTACGTGGTGGTTACATCGCAGTAAATGGTTGTAAAAAATCAGATTTATGCTTGCTGGCAGGCCAAAAACGCCGCTAAATTTGAGCGAGGTCAATAAACAATCTACCTATTCAGGGCAATATCTTTCTCGCAGGTGAATGCAACGTCAAGCGATGGGCGTTGCGCTCCATATTGTCTTACTTCCTTTTTTGAATTACTGCATAGCACAATTGATTCGTACGACGCCGACTTAGATAAGTCGGCTTTTTTTTTGCCTCCGGCTGTCCAGCTTCTACCCTTAAGAGTACACCCGACGACCTGGAGGCAAACATGACGTGGCGACTGAGCGACCCGATTCCGACCGATCCTGTTCCGGTGCCTGACCCTATTCCCCGGCCACAGCCGATCCCCGATCCCCCCCTTGATCCCGATCCGCATCCGATTATCGACCCGCCGCCTTATGCGTAACGCGGGGACATAAAAAAAGCCCTCGAAAGAGGGCTTCATCATTATTCAGCTGCAGACTTATTTGATTTCGACGATATCCAGGCGATTTGCCATGACGTCGTTTTCTTCCTCTTCTGGCTGCCATCCCGCAGGCTGCAAAGGGATCTCTTCCCGGTCAAACGCCAAATCACCGCCGTTCACGACTTCTGCGCCGTGTTGCAGACCTTTAAAGTCGAACAATTCGGTATCGCACAGGTGAGAAGGCACAACATTCTGCATCGCACTGAACATGGTTTCAATACGGCCCGGATAACGTTTATCCCAGTCGCGCAGCATATCGCCAATCACCTGGCGTTGCAGGTTTGGCTGCGAGCCACACAGGTTGCATGGAATAATCGGGAATGCTTTCGCCTGCGAGAAGCGCTCGATGTCTTTCTCGCGGCAGTAGGCCAGCGGGCGAATAACAATGTGCTTCCCGTCGTCGCTCATCAGCTTCGGCGGCATGCCTTTCATTTTTCCGCCGTAGAACATATTGAGGAACAGGGTTTGCAAAATGTCGTCGCGATGGTGCCCGAGGGCGATTTTGGTCGCGCCCAGTTCGGTAGCAGTGCGATACAAAATGCCACGGCGCAGACGAGAGCAGAGGGAGCAGGTGGTTTTACCTTCGGGGATCTTCTCTTTAACGATGCCGTAGGTGTTCTCTTCGACAATCTTGTATTCAACGCCGAGATTCTCGAGATACGCTGGCAGAATGTGTTCCGGGAAACCAGGCTGTTTCTGATCGAGGTTAACCGCCACCAGGCTGAAATTGACCGGGGCGCTCTGCTGTAAATTGCGTAAAATTTCGAGCATCGTGTAGCTGTCTTTGCCGCCTGACAGACACACCATAATGCGATCGCCTTCTTCAATCATGTTGTAGTCGGCAATGGCTTCGCCCACGTTACGACGCAGACGTTTTTGAAGTTTGTTCAGGTTATAAGTTTCTTTTTTGCTAATTTCTTGATTTTGCGACATTTAATGATGGCTCTGGTCGTAGGTAAATGGCAGCCAGCGTCAGGAGCACTGACGAACATCTGGATTCATGATGGATTGTAGCAATAATCTGCGGCTGCCCTATCGATAATCTGGCGTGTATGGTACGGATTACAGCGCCGAATGCCAGCGTGATTTCTGTCGCAACGGATTTAGTTGCCCGGTTTTTTGCTTTCACTGACCGGCATCATCAGTTCTTTCAGCAGGGCGTAACGTTGCGCAGGCGTCAGGTAAAGCGGGCCAAGGCCGTGGCAATTGGAATGTTCATTCAACCAGGCACTTTTGAGGTTGCGTAACCAGGTGTGGACACTATTCATGATTTTATCTCCAGTTGGGATAAAACCACTGTAGTGCAGTAAAACCGGAAGAAAAACGGATAGTATTAAAAATAGACTTCCGGGTTTGCGCAATATACTCCACGTTGCGCAAAAAATAATCGCTCGGCAGGGCGTTTTATTCATTTTGTGCGGTGGAAATAGCCGCCTCGCATTTGAGCGCTGTTACATTTAAATCAGCCGTTTCTTACAGATGAGACATTCCTGAGGAACTTGTGGGGATATTTACGGTCATCGCTGAAATAAGGGATAAAAAAACCCGCCGGTGAGGGCGGGTGTATATTACAACACAGTGTGCCGAAATTAGAACTGGTAAACCAGACCTAAAGCAACAACGTCATCGGTGTTGATGCCGTTATTGTTGGTGAAGGTGTTGTCATCCAGCAGGTTGATTTTGTAATCAACGTAGGTGGACATGTTTTTGTTGAAGTAGTAGGTCGCACCAACAGAAACATATTTCAGCAGATCCTGATCGCCAGCGGAAGTCCCGTCGATGTTGTTCAGGTTCTTACCTTTAGACTGGAGGTAGGACACTTCCGGACGCAGACCGAAATCGAACTGGTACTGAGCAGTCACTTCGAAGTTCTGCGTTTTGTTCGCAACGGTAGTATCCTGGTCACCATATGGCGTCATGTTGCGGGTTTCAGAATACATGGTCGCCAGGTAGATGTTATTGGCGTCATATTTCAGACCAGCAGTCCATGCGTCAGCTTTATCGCCGCCGGCAGTTGAGTAGTTGATCTGGTCGTTAGTACGGTCAGAAGACGCATACGCAGCAGCTGCGCTGAAGCCTTCGCCGAAGTCATAGGTGGTGGAGATACCCCAACCGTCGCCGTTCGCATTTTTCAGGTTACGGCCATTGTTGTTGTTGGTACCTTCGCCAGAACCTGGGTTCTCGTTCTTGCCCTGGTACTGAACAGCAAAGTTCAGGCCATCAACCAAACCGAAGAAGTCGCTGTTACGGTAGGTTGCGACACCGTTAGCACGGCCAGTCATGAAGTTGTCGGCTTTGGAATAAGAATCGCCACCGAACTCTGGCAGGACGTCGGTCCATGCTTCTACGTCGTACAGAACGCCGTAGTTACGACCGTAGTCGAATGAGCCGTAGTCGCCGAATTTCAGACCGGCGAAGCCCAGACGAGTCCATGCCTGATCGCTAGAGCCCTCGGTGTTGTTCGCCTGAACGTTGTATTCCCACTGGCCGTAACCGGTCAGCTGGTCGGTAATTTGAGTTTCACCTTTGAAACCTAAACGGATGTAAGACTGATCGCCGTTTGCACCATTGTTATCGGAGAAGTAGTGCAGACCATCAACTTTACCGTACAGGTCGAGTTTGTTGCCGTCTTTGTTATAGATTTCTGCCGCGTGAACAGCGCCTGCGCTTAATAATGCAGGGATAACGAGTGCCAGTACTTTTCTTTTCATTTTAATAATCCTTTAAGCTGTTTTTATGCTCTGCCTTCCTTAAGGGAAGTAGGGCCATGCTAATGGAGAGATATCTAAAGAAGGTAAGATTCAATTGTTACTATATGAGTAAATTCTGCATAAAATAATTCAACTGTAATCTTGATTGATTCGGTGAATGTGTTGGTGTGATTCATTTGCGGTGGGAATTATACACACAAGATAAATCCGGATATGATGCGCGCGTTATATGCCTATATTGTCACGCAAATAGTTATGTTGCTGTGTGTCGTTATATGATTTCTATATTTGTCAATATTCAAATGACAAGCCCGAACAATTGTTCGGGCTTTTTTTATTTAAAAATAAATAAACGAGTGACGGTTAATCGCTGGCTGATTTTTCCGCCTTACCTGCCATCTGCGCCAGGAAGTCGTAGCGTTTTTGCAAATCAGCCGCCGCATCTTTCCACAGCTGCTCGGCAACCTCAGGCTGCTGCGCATTCAGACGACGGAAACGTTGCTCTTTCATCAGCGTGTCGGCGAGGGCATCTGATGGCGGACGTGAATCCAGTGCCAGTGGGAGTTTGCCTTCATCGACCCGACGTGGATCAAAGCGATACAGCGGCCAGAAGCCGGTAGCGGTGAGCTGGCGCATCTGATCGTGACTCAGGGCCAGGTCATAGCCATGCTCCTCGCACGGACTGTAGGCAATGATCAGCGACGGGCCTGGATACGCTTCCGCTTCCTGAATGGCTTTCACCGTCTGGTTGAGCTGCGCGCCCAGCGATATTTGTGCGACGTAGACATGACCGTACATCATCATGCTCACACCCAAATCCTTACGCGCTTTACGCTTGCCGTGCTCACCAAACTTGGTCACAGCCCCGAGCGGTGTCGCTTTCGATGCCTGACCGCCGGTGTTGGAATAACACTGGGTATCAAGCACCAGAATGTTGACGTTTTCGGTCAGGCTCAGCACGTGATCGAGGCCACCAAAGCCAATGTCGTAGGCCCAGCCGTCGCCGCCAATCAGCCAGATCGATTTCTCAACCAGCGCATCGGCATCGGTCAACAGTTCGACAGCCTCGTCCACGCCCTGTAGGTGCTGACGTAACGCTGCAACCTGCTCCCGACGCGCGTCCGGCGTAGCGTCAGCATGTAAAGCCTCGTTCAGATCGGCGGGCAGTTTATCGGCGAAGGTCTCGAGCAGCCGCATTACGCGTTGCCGATGCTGATCGACCGACAAACGGAATCCGAGGCCGAATTCAGCGTTATCTTCGAACAATGAATTCGCCCACGCCGGGCCGCGACCGTTAATGTCGGTGGTATACGGGGTGGAGGGCAGGTTGCCGCCATAAATAGATGAGCAGCCGGTGGCGTTGGCAATCATCATTCGGTCACCATACAGCTGGGTCAGCAGCTTGATGTACGGCGTTTCGCCGCAGCCGGAACAGGCACCCGAGTATTCGAACAGTGGGGTGATCAGCTGTGAGGTACGAATATCGATGCGTTCCAGTTTGTTTTTGTCAATTTCCGGCAAGTCGAGGAAGAAGTCATAATTCACTTTTTCTTCTTCGACGTGCTCAAGGCGCGACATCATATTGATGGCCTTGATCTCAGGATCCTGACGGTCTTTCGCCGGGCAGACTTCGACGCACAGATTACAGCCGGTGCAGTCTTCCGGAGCCACCTGAAGGACGTATTTCTGCCCGCGCATATCGCGGGACTTCACGTCCAGCGAATGCAGGCTGGCAGGGGCGTGTTCCATCTCCTCAGGCGAAACCACTTTGGCGCGAATGGCCGAGTGCGGGCAGGCCGCGACGCAGTGGTTGCACTGGGTACAGAGATCCTCTTTCCAGATAGGAATTTCTTCGGCGATATTGCGTTTTTCCCAACGGGTGGTGCCGACCGGCCAGGTGCCATCTGGCGGCAGGGCCGAAACGGGAAGTGCATCGCCCAGTCCCGCCAGCATGGCGGCGGTCACGGTTTTGACAAAATCAGGCGCGGCATCGGAAACCACCGGCGGACGATTCGGGCTATTCGTATCAACCGGCTGGAGTGTCACTTCAGCCAACAGTTCGCGCGCCATTGCCAGCGCCTGCCAGTTACGCTCAACCAGCTCTTGACCTTTACTGCTGTAGCTTTTGGCGATCGCGCCCTGTAGTTCGACCAGCGCACTGTCGCCGGGCAGAATTTGCGTCAGCTGGAAGAAAGCCATCTGCATCACGGTATTGATGCGTGCCGCCAGACCGCATTCACGGGCAATTTTGGCGGCGTTGACCACGTAAAATCGGGCCTGTTTCTGATTGAGTACCGCCTGAACTTCCTGCGGCAGACGCGACCACACCTCATCGGCGCTGTACGGCGTATTGAGCAAGAAAATGCCGCCGGGTTTCAGCCGCTCTGCCATCGGGTATTTGTCGATAAACTGCAACTGATGACAGCCGACAAAATCAGCCTGCGATACCAGATATGCTGAGCGCACAGGCTGCTCAGACACGCGTAAATGCGACACCGTCAGGCCACCGGCTTTTTTCGAGTCATACACGAAATAGCCCTGGGCGTACCACGGCGTCGAGTTACCGATAATTTTGATGTTGTTCTTGGTGGCTGACACGCTGCCGTCGCTGCCCAGCCCGTAAAACAGCGCTTCAAGTTTGGCGGTGGACGGCAGGGTGTTTTCTGGCAGCGGCAGGGAAAGGTTAGTCACATCGTCGTAAATGCCGACGGTGAAGCGCGGTTTAGGTTTGGCAGCGCTCAGCTCATTGAACACCGCCAGCACGCAGTCCGGACCAAACTCTTTCGATGAGAGGCCATAGCGGCCGCCGATCACCCGAGGCAAGGTTTCACGCTCGCCGCGATTAAAGGCTTCCGCCAGGGCGGTCATCACGTCGAGATACAGCGGTTCGGCGTGTGCACCTGGTTCTTTGGTACGGTCCAGGACCGCGAGGGTTTTTACGCTGTCCGGGATCGCTGCCAATAGATGCTCCGCGGAGAACGGACGATACAGACGTACTTTCAGCACCCCGACTTTCTCGCCACGGGTCAGCAGTTCATCGACCACTTCTTCACAGGTGCCGATCCCGGAACCCATCAACACGATGACCCGTTCGGCCTGCGGATGCCCGTAATACTCAAACGGTTTGTACTGGCGACCGGTCGCAGCGGCGAAATCGTTCATTGCCTGCTCAACGTGGGCGTAAACCGCGTCGTACCACGGGTTGGTCGCTTCACGCGACTGGAAATAGGTATCCGGATTGGCGGAGGTGCCACGGATAACCGGATGCTCCGGGTTCAGGGCGCGTTCACGGTGCGCGTCAATTTCTGCCTGAGGCAGCAGATTGAGAATAGTGTCATCCGCCAGCGGCACGATTTTGTTGATTTCATGCGAGGTGCGGAAACCATCAAAGAAATGAATGAAAGGCACGCGGCTTTTGAGGGTGGCGATATGCGAGATTAGCGCAAAATCCTGCGCTTCCTGCACATTGGCGGCGCTGAGCATCGCACAGCCGGTTTGACGAATCGCCATCACGTCGGAGTGATCACCAAAAATCGATAGCGCGTGTGTGGCCACGGTTCGCGCGGCGACGTGCAGCACAAACGGCGTCAATTGACCGGCCAGTTTGTACAGAGTTGGGATCATCAACAACAATCCCTGGGAAGAGGTAAAGGAGGTGGAGAGGGCACCGGTCTGCAACGCGCCATGCACTGCAGCAATTGCTCCTGCCTCGGATTGCATTTCCACCACCCGAGGCACATCACCCCAGACGTTTTTCAGTCCGTTCCCCGCCCAGGCATCGGCTTGTTCTGCCATCGTTGAGCTGGGGGTGATCGGGTAGATGGCGATCACTTCGCTGGTGCGGAACGCCACCGAGGCGCACGCGCCATTACCGTCGGTTGTAATCATGTGACACCCTTACATTGCGCAAGAAAAGGGACCCGTGATACGTCGACGAGTCCTGTAGTTATCCTTCTATTTTAGCAAAGCACGGGAAAAGCCATTTTTGCTTTTGTGTCCTTGATGATTGTTTGACCCGTGAAGAGATCAATTAAACGCCATTAAATTGCCAGCAAATGTTTCAGAACGATGAAATGCGCGCCTCGTCTCTCGACGGCAGGCCGCTTGCTGCCTATTATGAACAGGTTTTGCGAATGTATATGACGGGGGAATGAAAAGAATGCGAGCAGCTTTTTGGGTAGGGTGCGCGGCACTGTTGTTATCGGCATGCAGCAGTGAACCAGAACAGCAGGCCACGGCGGCACACGTCACGCCAGGAATGCGTGCGGCAATGTCAGGTTCCGGGCAGGCGAATTGCGCGATGATTGGAGGGGCATTATCGGTAGCCCGTCAGCTTGACGGTTCCGCTATCGGGATGTGCGCATTACCCAATGGCAAGCGATGCAGCGAGCAGTCGCTTGCCACCGGAACCTGCGGTAACTATTAGTTCATCAGATCGGCGAGCTTATACACCAGCGAATCATTTGACGTGGCTAACGTTAACTGGTTTTCGGTGAGGTCAACCTGCACACCATCGTGCAGCATCGCGCTCAGGGTACTGTCCAGCTGATTCAGCTGCGGATCGGTACACATCATGCGGGTCATGGCCAGATTTTTCACTTTCAGCTCGCCGTCAGACAGCTTTCCTTCCCCGGTAAACTGATTACACATGTTGCCGGAGATATGCATTTTTTCGCCAAAGCTCAGTTCGAGTGGCTTTTGACTGGTTACATTGTTACCGTTCACACTTTCCAGCACAAAACGATGGTGCTGAAGCTGCTCCGGCTGGGTCGTCACTTTGCTGGTGGACACGCAGCCCGCCAGCATCATTCCTGTAGCCAGCAGCGCTACGCTCACTTTCTTATTGTTCATTAGATATTCACCAAATAAATAATTCTGAATCAGAATGACACTCTAGTCTGAGGCGTGTGACCAGGGCTTATCTGAAAATGCTCCCCGAGGGCGGGGAGCAAGAATGGTTAAACCAGTGCGTTCGGCGTAGCGTCGCCGTTATCGATCAGGCGCAGGTTTTCCAGCGTGGTTTCTGAAATGCTGGTCAGCGCTTCGGCGGTCAGGAACGCCTGATGACCGGTAAACAGCACGTTGTGGCAGGCTGACAGGCGACGGAACACGTCATCCTGGATAACGTCGTTCGACTTATCTTCAAAGAACAGATCGCGTTCGTTCTCATACACGTCCATCCCCAGCGCGCCAATTTTCTGATTTTTCAACGCTTCAATCGCCGCCTGCGAATCAATCAGGCCGCCGCGACTGGTGTTGATCACCATCACGCCGTCTTTCATCTGTTCGAACGCGTTGTGGTTCAGCAGATGATAGTTTTCTGGCGTCAGGGGGCAGTGCAGGGAGATAACGTCCGACTGCGAGAACAGGGTGGGCAAATCGACATATTCAACGCCCAAATCCAGCGCGGCTGCGCTCGGATACGGATCGAACGCCAGCAGCTTCATGCCGAAGCCTTTCAAAATACGCAGTGTGGCGACCCCGATTTTCCCGGTGCCGACCACGCCCGCTGTTTTACCGTGCATAGTGAAGCCGCACAGACCTTCCAGCGAGAAGTTGGCGTCACGGGTGCGTTGATAGGCACGGTGAATACGACGGTTCAATGACATCATCAGGCCAATGGCATGCTCGGCGACGGCTTCCGGCGAATAGGCCGGAACGCGAACCACGCGCAAACCGAACTCTTTCGCGGCATCTAGATCGACATTATTGAAGCCCGCGCAGCGCAGGGCGATGTACTTCACACCCTGTTTTTTCAGCTCTTCCAGGACCGGGCGACTGCCGTCATCGTTAACGAAAATACACACCGCGTCGCAGCCGTTAGCTGTTTTGGCGGTTTTCTCGCTTAAAAGGAAGTCGAAAAATTCAAGTTCAAAGCCAAATGCATCATTAACATCTTGCAGATACTTTTTATCGTACTGCTTTGTGCTGTAAACTGCGATTTTCATAAGACTTTTCTCCAGTGATATTAACGTCACGGTAGCATATTTCAAATAATCATACAAATTTTAAACTTTAGTTTAATCATCAGGTTATACAGAGAGTGTAGAGCATGAATTGCAGTTGTTTCAGGAAGGGACAAACTTCAACATCTATGCTTAAACCTGACGGTGACTTTAACGGGTGGGCTAAACATGCCACAATACGCGCCACTTCGGCTTTTAATTACAACAAATCAGGATGTTAACCGCCCATGAAGGGTACCTGGAAAGCCGCGATTGCGCTACTGCTGTTACTGATTCTTCTGCCGCTCACGCTGTTGTTGACGTTGACGCATTGGGTGCCGACCTTGGCCGGGATCTGGCTCCCGGCGGGTACGCGAATCGCGCTCGATCAAAGTCCTCGAATCACCCGGAATGCGTTGCACATTCCCGCGTTGCGCTATCTGGTGGGCGACTGCCAGTTGGCGCAGGTAAACGACGCCGAACTGTCGCACCCGAGCCGCTGGCGGTTACACATCGGCGCACTCGATATCAATTCCGTTTGTCTGAGCAAACTCCCTGAAAGCACGCCGACGCCGGGCGCGCCGCGTAGCCTCGCCGAATGGCAATCGATGCTGCCTAACAGCTGGTTGACTATCGACCAGTTGCGTCTGTCGCCGTGGGAAAAATGGCAGGGCAAGCTGGCGGTATCATTGACGCCGTCAATGCAGGAACTGAGCTACAACGGCGATGCTGTCGATTTACAGGCCAACCTGAAAGGACAAAAGCTGACCGTCAAACGCTTTGAGGCGCAAGTGCAGGACGACAAGCCGCCGATTAAACTGGTGGGGGAGTTCACCCTGCCGCTGGTGCCTGATGGCCTGCCGGTCAACGGTCATGTGGTGTCCACCTTCCAGGTCCCCAATCCTTCTACCCTCGTCGATGCCGAACTCGAGTGGCGTGAGAATCAGGGCCAACTGCTGATGATGGAACGAGGAAATACGGAACCGTTGCTTGATGTGCCGTGGGAACTGACCCGTGAGCGTCTGACCATCAGTGATGGACGCTGGAACTGGCCGTGGCTGGAAGGCATTCCGCTGAGCGGCAGACTGGGCCTGAAGGTAGATAACTGGCAACAGGGGTTGGATAAAATGCTGATCAGCGGCCGCCTGAATGTGCTGACACACGGCGTGGCCGGGAAAGGTAACGCCGTGCTAACCATCGGGCCAGGCAGGCTCAGCATGGATAATAGCGCCATGCCGCTACAGCTCACCGGCGAAGCCAAATATGACAGTCTGGTGCTGTACGCTATTCTTCCGGCGCAACTCAGCGGCCCGCTGACTGACCCCAAACTCGGTTTTGAGCCCGGTTCGCTGCTGCGCTCTCGCGGACGTATTATTGACTCGCTAAACATTGATGAAATTCGCTGGCCGCTGGCGGGAGTGCATCTCAGTCGAGAGGGCGTAGATGGCCGACTTCAGGCAATTTTACGCGCGCACGAGCAAGAGATGGGCGATTTTTCATTACACCTCGATGGACAGGCCGACAACTTCCTGCCGGATACCGGCAGTTGGCGTTGGCGCTACTGGGGCGACGGGCATTTCACGCCGATGCAGGCGCGCTGGGATGTTAAAGGCGAAGGGGAATGGCGCGACAGCGCTATTGTGCTGAATAGCCTGTCGACTGGCTTCGACCAGCTAAAATACGGCACCATGACCGTGAACCAGCCACGGTTGGTGCTCGATCAACCGATTCACTGGGTTCGCAACGAACCGCATCCGTCGTTGACCGGGGCGCTGTCTTTGGATGCGGGTGAAACGCATTTCAGCGGCGGAAGCCTGTTACCCCCGTCAACGCTCAAATTTAGCGTTGACGGTCGGGATCCGACCTGGTTCCAGTTTAAAGGCGATCTGCGTGCTCACGCTATCGGCCCGGTGCGGGTCACCGGCCGCTGGGATGGTGAACGTCTGCGCGGGCAAGCCTGGTGGCCGAAACAGTCACTGACGGTGTTCCAGCCGCTGGTACCACCTGACTGGAAAATGAACCTGCGTGACGGGTCACTGTACGCCCAGGTGGCGTTTTCCGCCGCACCGGGACAGGGTTTTGAAGCCGGTGGGCACGGCGTACTGAAAGGTGGCAGCGCCTGGATGCCGGATAATCAGCTCAACGGTGTGGATTTTGCGTTGCCGTTTCGCTTTAGTGAGGGCGTGTGGCAATTGGGTACACGCGGCCCGGTATCGCTACGGATTGGCGAAATCGTCAATCAGGTGACGGCACAAAACTTTACCGCCGATTTGCAGGGCAGCTATCCGTGGAGCGAAAGCAATCCACTGTTGCTCAGCGACGTCAATGTGGACATTCTCGGCGGGAAACTGTCGATGCTGCAACTGCGGATGCCGCAGCACGATCCCGCCCTGCTGCGGGTACAAAACATCTCATCGAGCGAACTGATTAGCGCGGTGAATCCAAAGCAGTTCACAATGTCCGGCCCGGTGAGCGGGGCGCTACCGCTGTGGCTGGATAACGAGAAATGGATAATCAAAGACGGCTGGTTGATGAATCCCGGACCGATGACGCTGCGTCTGGACAAAGACACCGCCGATGCGGTGGTGGAAGACAATATGGTCGCCGGGGCCGCCATTAACTGGCTGCGGTACATGGAAATTTCCCGATCGTGGACCAAAATCAATCTCGATAATCTCGGCCTGCTTACGCTGCAATCCACCGTGACTGGCACCGGGCGGGTGGACGGCAAAAGCAGTACCGTCAATTTAAACTATACCCATCAAGAGAACGTGTTCGATCTCTGGCGCAGTTTGCGCTTTGGCGACAATCTTCAGGCATGGCTTGAGCAAAACGCGGTCCTTCCCGGCCCGGGCTGCCAGGCAGGCAAGGAATGTAAGGAGCAATAATGAAAGCAACAACCGCCATGCTGAGCGGACTGGCCGCCTTAACCCTCAGTGGCTGTACGCCGCGCATTGAGGTGGCGGCCCCGAAGGAGCCGATAACCATCAATATGAATGTCAAAATCGAACATGAGATCCACATCAAGGTCGATAAAGACGTTGAAGACCTTCTGAAATCGCGCAGCGATTTATTCTGAGGCCGCCGCGATGAAAAAATATGTGTTAATGGCCGTTCTGAGCCTGGGGTTGATCGGTCAAAGCGCGCAGGCGCTAACCCTGGATGAAGCCCGTGGTCAGGGGCGAGTGGGGGAAACTCTGACCGGTTATCTGGCACCGATAACCCAGGATAAAGACACGCTGGCATTGGTGAAGAAAATCAACAATGCCCGCAGCGAAAGCTATCAGCAGCTGGCAGACAGCAATAATTTACCGGTCGATGAAGTGGCGAAAATGGCCGGACAGAAGCTGGTGGCGCGTGCGCTGCCGGGCGAGTATGTGAAGGGCCTGAACGGGAAGTGGCTGAAGAAATAATTAGCGGTGACGTTTGCGGTATTCCCCCGGTGAGATGCCAAACCGCTGGCGAAATGCGGTCGAGAAATGGCTGTGATCGGTAAAGCCCCAGCTGAAGCCGATCCCCGCCAGCTTTTCGTCATCAGCCGCACTACGCAGTTCGCGGGCGCAGAGATCGAGCCGACGATTTTTGATGTATTGCGCCACGACCAGACCTTTATCAGCAAACATGCGGTACAAGCTTCTTACCGACATTCCCGTTTCATTTGCCAGCCATTCCGGACGCAGCATTTCTGACTGGAGATGGCTTTCAATCAGCTGTATCACTTTCTCAAACTGACGGTCACGCCGCGAGGGTTGCACGTCCTGCTGCTGCAACACCGGGCGCAACAGGCACACAATGGCTTCCAGCGCCGCCTCGCTTTCGCTGCCAGACAATTCATGATTACTCATGCTTTCCTGCAACAATCGGTGGCTCATCTGCACCATGGGCAGGTTTTTGCTCAAGCGCTGCACGCAATGCGCCTCGCCAACGCGGAGCTGCTGCTCGAGCAAACTTCTGGGCAACAGGAGCGAAATCTGGCGTGAGGGTTGCTGCCAGACGAGAGAGCAAGGACGCGACGCATCGACCAGGGTTATGTCACCTGGCTGGATAACCGTCTGGCGGTTGTTTTGCTCAATAGTCGCCAAGCCTTCCAGCTGAAAGACGGTGTAAAACCAGCTGTCGTTATGGTTCTTAATCTCATTTTTGGTGCGGTAGAGATTGACGTTGGCAGAGGTGACGGTGCTGAGTTTAAGCGCCCGGGTATATCCTGTTTCCAGATGCCCAAAGAATTCCCCCTCCAAGGGGCGCGCGGCAAAACTGCCACACTCCTGATTTACCTGGGCCAGCCATCGCTGGAACTGCTCATTGCCGGTCATCTGCGCCATATCCTGCCTCAGCCGTCTAAGTGCTATCACATTGTTGCATTTATGTTGCGTAAACAAGCGTCTGCTGGTGACTATACGAAAGAACTATCACCCGCGACAGGTGACAATCTGACTATTGTCACTGTTTGCGAGGGCTGTCACAGGCGACAAAGCGAATGACAGAGAGACCAAAACGGAACAGGCGGCGGGCTTCTACACTGGATGAAAGCGTAAAAGGTAATAAGGAGCTGATATGTCTGATTCACAGGTCGCGCTGCTTGAGAGCGTGCAACAATTTCTGGCGCGCCAGCACGGGCTTTATATTGACGGCGCACAGCAGGCGTCACAAAGCGACAAGCGTCTGACCGTCTGGGATCCGGCGACGGGCAAGGCCATCGCCAGCACGGCGGATGCAAACCGTGCGGACGTGGACGTGGCGGTGACATCCGCCTGGCGGGCGTTCGTGGACCGCCGCTGGGCCGGGCGGTTGCCCGCTGAACGCGAGCGAATCCTGCTGCGCTTTGCCGATTTGGTCGAAAAACATGGCGAAGAGCTGGCGCAGCTGGAAACCCTGGAACAGGGGAAATCGATCAACATTTCTCGGGCGTTTGAGGTGGCCTGTGCCCTGAACTGGATGCGCTACACCGCAGGGCTGGCGACCAAAATCACCGGCCAAACGCTGGATGTGTCGATTCCGCTTCCGGCGGGGGCACGCTATCAGGCGTGGACGCGTAAAGAGCCGGTCGGGGTAGTGGCAGGCATTGTGCCGTGGAACTTCCCGCTGATGATTGGCATGTGGAAAGTGATGCCCGCCCTGGCGGCAGGCTGCTCGATTGTTATCAAGCCATCTGAAACCACGCCGTTAACGCTGCTGAGGGTGGCGGAACTGGCTACCGAAGCGGGCGTCCCGGAAGGGGTATTTAATGTGGTGACCGGCAGCGGGGCGGAATGCGGCGCAGCGTTGACCTCGCATCCACAGGTGGCCAAAGTTAGCTTTACCGGGTCGACGGCCACCGGGAAACAGATTGCGCGTGCGGCGGCGGACAGACTCACCCGTGTTACGCTCGAGCTGGGCGGTAAAAATCCAGCGATTGTGTTGAAAGACGCAGATCCGCAGTGGGTCATTGAAGGCCTGATGATGGGGAGTTTTCTTAATCAGGGGCAGGTGTGCGCCGCCAGCTCGCGGATTTACATCGAAGCGCCGCTGTTTGATACCCTGATCACCGGCTTTGAGCAGGCAGTGAAATCGCTCAGCGTCGGGCCGGGGATGAGCGAAAGCGCGCAGATCAACGCCCTGGCCTCGCGTGCACACTGCGATAAAGTCGCCGCCTTCCTGCATGAAGCCGAACAGAATAACGCGGAGCTGATCGTCGGCAATGCCGGGCCAGCCGGGGAGGGATACTACGTGCGTCCAACCCTGGTGGTGAATCCTGATGCGCATCTGCGTCTGACCCGTGAAGAGGTATTTGGCCCGGTGGTGAACCTGGTGCGGGTGGCAGACGGCGATGAAGCGCTACGCCTGGCGAACGAAACTGAATACGGCCTGACAGCCAGCATCTGGACGCAAAACCTGTCGCAGGCGCTGAGCTACAGCGACAGGCTACAGGCGGGTACGGTATGGGTGAACAGCCATACGCTCATCGACCCGAATCTGCCGTTCGGCGGCATGAAACAGTCGGGAACCGGACGCGATTTCGGCCCGGACTGGCTCGACGGCTGGTGTGAAACCAAATCGGTGTGCGTGCGTTACTAGCCATAAGTTCAGCCCTCCCATCAGGGAGGGTGATAGCATCAGTACGCAGCCAGTTCGTGAAAAAAGGCGGGGTTAGACTGAATGACGGCCAGCACCTTCGCGGCAAGCACATTCTCCTTGTGCAGGTACATAGCACACTCATTTCGCGTACTATGCACACCTTGCACACCTTGCACACCTTAAAAAGGTACGGTTGGCGTCATTTCACGGAATACTATTCCCGCTGGTGTCGTTTTGCCGTTCTCAAGGTTGAACCTGCGCGCGTGCTCGTAATTCGCTCGCCGCTAGGGGTTGCGCGGGGAATACTTACCTGCTTTATGCTGGTACATCAATTTATCGGCATTGATAAAGGCGGTTTCCAGATTGTCCTGTTTTTGCATTTGATAGCAGCCCCAGGAAAAGGCGACCAGGTGACGAGTATCAATCAGCTGTAATTTATCGGTAATACGTTGTATGACTTCACTGGCTTTATTCTGGTTGGCATCAATCAGGATAATATTAAATTCATCGCCACCCGAACGAATCGCGTAATCACTTTTACGCAATGAGCTGGCGATGGCTGTGCTGAGTAATTTAATCGCTTCATCACCCATATGATGTCCGAGTGTATCGTTAATGCGCTTCAGCCCATCGCAGTCCACGGCGATGGTTGTCACGCTAATACGTTTCATTAACAGCTCGCGCAGCTTAGCGTCCAGTTGTGCGGTGAGGATTTTGCGATTAAACAGGCCGGTCAACGGATCGGTGACGTTGTCGCGGGCAAGCATCGCATGGCGTTTAAGCTGATAATTTGCATACTGGCAAAGCAGCAGGGTTGTAACAAAATACAGTGCAATCAGCCACAGTTGACTCAGCAGAAAAAAACGAATATCCAGATTCACATTCAGCGTGTAATACACAGTCATTGGTGTCTGATAATGCATGACGGGCAACAATGACCATGACGGCTGGTGGAATTGAATGATTTCTCCGCTGCGTTTGTCTTTTACATATATCGTCAACAATGACCACAAAATAGGATGTTCGGCGGTATAAAATGATGTCGCCAAATCGTCAATCGTAAAATCAGTAACAATCACCCCTTTTATTTTTCCGTCAGAATAGACAGGGTTAAGCGTGCTGATAATATTCTTATGAGTGTAAGTGTCTTTATAAATATGGGAAACAATATTATTCCCCTGCTGCAAATCGTTCAGTGCATGGCGGCCAATATTAAGCGAAATGGCGTGGGTATCGATAGTAATGGCGTCGCCGTCACGCTCCAGCCAGTTTTGAAAGCGAAAACGGCGGCTGTCGATCAGCCGATTGACATACACATAGTTTTTATCAAGATCGATATAATAGCGCAGGTTATCAAAGCCATAACCCGTGTAATTTGAAAAACTATAACGCGGAGAAGGACTGGCTTTGTCGTTAATGAGTGCCGCCAGTTCTGGTACATCGCGGGCCCAATGGGTGCAGTCAGGGTCACG
This sequence comes from Scandinavium lactucae, assembly GCF_033843265.1. Taxonomy (NCBI): domain Bacteria; kingdom Pseudomonadati; phylum Pseudomonadota; class Gammaproteobacteria; order Enterobacterales; family Enterobacteriaceae; genus Scandinavium; species Scandinavium lactucae. The sequence goes on along the minus strand of NZ_JAWXRD010000040.1, from coordinate 406,448 downwards.
GGTTTGCAGCGTGCCTGACAGCGCCGGGAACGTATGTCCGGTCAGGTTCAGGCCGTAAACATCGTTTACCTGTTCACTCTTTTGGCACACGCTGGCGAGATCGTTGACACCCGCCACCGGTGACACGGTGGCGGAAAACGCGGTTGAGAGCGCAAAGGCCATGCGCTGATTAATATGCTCTTCATGGAATAAGGCCGATTTGCCGTTTTCTGCAATGTACTCCATGTATTCCGTCAGGCTGTCGTATTCCCGATACAGCAGGCCGGAAAAGATGGCAGTGGTGAGAATGACAATTGCCAGAAGGGTGGCCTTCCGAATTTTATGTACCAAGATGACCTGACCCTTACTCAATTCTGTCCGCAGCTAAAGTATATCACTGCTAACAATATCATCCCTTATCAGTGCCTGCTCCGGCCAGGATCAAAAAAGGGGCCGTGGCCCCTTTGGCTGTTGAAGATTACTTTTTCGGTTCGCCAAGGGTCGGCGTTTCGTTGAAGAAGTTCCATGGTTTGAGTAAAGCATGTACCCATTCGGTAGGCATTATTGGCCACTCTTCAGCGCGGGCCACGTGGGTAGTGCCGGTGGTTATCCACACCACGTCATCGTGGTTATCAAGTGACTCGTTGTCTTTGCTGTACTGGCCTAAGCCCGTATCGTGCGTCGAACGGTTTGGGTATTTACCTTCCGGATAGCGCTCATCCGGCTTGTAGCGGGTAACCCAAATCTGTTTATCCATAAAGCTCAGTCGGTGGTAAATCCATTCGTCAGGCGCGAATTTCGCCCCGGTCGCCACCGGATGGGTGCCGCCTGCATACGGGATAATCTGATACGAAACCGGGTTGCCCATACGGTTTTCTTTGCGGGTGTTGCTCAGCAGGCGGATCGTGCCCGGGTCGAATTTCTGCGCGGCCTGCTGCTCGCTGTCAATATTGTACTGATCCAACTGCATAGTGCTGCTCCGCGGCCCCCCGGCGGTGTTCGGCTTCACGTCAGGATCCATCGCCACCAGACGGTTATTTTCGCCATCCACGTCCAGGTCGAGACGAAAGTTGTAAATATGCTGATGGGTGGTCCCGACGATGTTGTGATCGATAAGGGTGCCATATTGAGTGTCATCTTTGGCAGAAGGATCATGCATGGTTTTGGCCTGCACGCCTTTCACCGCTTCAATGCCGGTAGCCCCGGCATCAATGCCGATGGTGCCGTTTTCGTGGAACACCCAGTCAAAGATGTAGTCGTAATTACCGACGGTGCTTATCCAGCGGATAACCAGTTCGCGCCGCTCGGTGCTGACGTTCGGCTTACCCATTTCCTGATGCTTATATTCCGGCCCGGCATAGCGTTCAAACACCGCGATGGCGCGCGGAATGCCCATCGGTTTGCCGGTGTAGTCGGCGATGGTTTCATCCAGCAGCACGGCGTTGGACGGCGCATCTTTGCCACGGGCGATGGATGAGGTGAGGGTGCCCATGCCGTAATCGCCGGAGTCCAGATAGGCTTTAAAGTACCAGCCCACATCCGGGTCGCCGTAGGGCACAATCATCCCGCCAAGCGAACCTTCATACATGATTTTACGTTTGGTGCCGTTGTCGTTAAACGTCACGGTCGACAGAATCGGCCCGACGCGCGAATCAAGACGCAGGTGGAAATCCCAGTTCTGCCAGTGAACCATGTCCCCGGTGATAGTGTAATTTTTTCCTTCTGGCTCGGTGATCTCCAGCGGTTTAAGCTGTTTCGCCACCCGATCTCGGCCGTCGTATGGGCGTGGCGTCAACGGGACGGGGATCACCGGGCCTTCCTCAATTTTGATGATTTTCTTCTGCTCAAGATCAACCACCGCCACCAGGTTTTCAATCGGGTGCGCCCAGTAGTTGCCGTCACCTACGTCCAGATAGCTCACCACTTTCAGCAGGCGGTCTTCCTGTTTCAGGCCGTCTTTGCCATCGAAATAGCCGACGGTCAGCGGAGTGGTGATAACCTTGGTGCTATCAGTGATACCGTGCTTTTTCAGGACCTCGGCAAACGCTTTGCTGTCGTTAATCACGCTTTGCACAGTGGCAAAATCATCCAGCAGTACCATGCCGTGGGCGTCGTTAATCGACTGCCAGCGCAACACTTTTTTATTCTTTAAATCGACCTGGCTTTCAATCACCTGCTTGCCATCGAGCATCGTCACATTCGCGAGACGATCTTCATCCACGGCTTTGCCGCTTATCACGAAATCCCACACTTTGGCCTTCTCGGGCTCCGCGAGCGAAATCTGCGTAAAGCGGGTATTAGGTTTGAAATCCGGCGCGGCTTTGACTATTGCTACCGCGGCGTTAATTTCATCGGCGGTCAGGGCATTCAGCGGATGCGGTCGTTTTTCGACCTGGAAAGTCTGATCCAGCCCGGACTGAAACACGTCGTTGATAAAGGTGTCCGAAATCCAGGCTTTATTATCCTTCATCACCACCGGCACCGATAAGGTCAGGGGTTTACCGTTGACGATGGCGGTTTTAGCCCCCGGTTTCACCTTCACGAAGGCCCCGTCTTTGGCAATGGTGAACATCTGGGCGTAGTCATCCCACTGCACGTCGGCCCCGAAACCCTGCAACGCTTCGTCCATCGGCACCATATGGGCTTCACCGCCGTGGGCGAAGACGGGAATTTGCCAACTGCACATCAGCGCGACTGCCAGGGCCAGCGCCGTTTTACGGGCGGAAAATGGAGAGTGACTTCCCATTGTTACCTCGTCTGAATGTTGTTGTGTTGTTTGTATTTTTAGGTGTTGTGTTTATTTCCGACATGCTCACCCTAACAGCGGGCAGACGCACGGTGTTTGTCTGCTCCTGCCAGATGTTTTGTCAGATTTGCCAGATTACGGAATGAGGTTGCAGGCCCGGCACGCGACACGCCGCCGGGCTGCGGGGAAGGTTAAAAATCGCCGTGCTGACGTGCGACCAGCGTCAGAATGGAGTACAGCGCCACCGGCTGTTGATGCTGGTTAAACACCTCAACCGCCCATTCCACCACCCCGGTCGGTTTATCCTCGGCGGTCTTCTGGCGCTTAATGGTTTTACGCTTCACGGTCAGGCGCACCTGAATCGTATCGCCCGGTTTCACCGGTTCGATAAAGCGCAGGTTTTCCATGCCGTAGTTGGCGATGACCGGGCCAACGCCCGCGTCGACAAACAGGCCCGCCGCGGCAGAAATCACGAAATAACCGTGAACCACCCGTTCGCCAAACATCGACTCCGCCGCGCCGATTTTGTCCATATGGGCGTAGAAATGATCGCCGCTCAGGCAGGCAAAATTGACGATATCCGCTTCGGTCATCGTTCGGCGCGGGGTTAACAGGCTGTCGCCTGGCTGGAGTTCTTCAAAATATTTGCGGAATGGATGGACGCGGTCTTCCTGCACCTGTGCGCCGCGAACCCACTGTTTGCTCACGCTGGCGAGCATCGTCGGGCTACCCTGAATGGCGGTGCGTTGCAGGTAATGTTTAACCGCCCGCAGGCCGCCCAGCTCTTCGCCACCGCCCGCCCGACCTGGGCCGCCGTGAAGCAGTTGCGGCAGCGGCGAACCGTGACCGGTCGACTCTTTCGATGACTCTTCGTTGAGAATTTGAATACGACCGTGTGCCCGGGCGGCACCCAGAATAAATTCACGTGCGAGGCTCGGATCGGCGGTGACCAGCGTTCCCGCCAGGCTCCCCTGACCGGCGCGGGCCAGGCGCATGGCGTGCTCCCGACTCTGATACGGCATCAGGGTGGCGACCGGACCGAAGGCTTCAATGGCATGTACCGCCGGGCTTTCGTCTGGCTGCGGGCAGAACAGCAGCGTCGGCGGGAAGAAGGCCCCGGCGGCCTGCATATCGGCTTTGCCGCCGAGACGCACTTCGCAGCCCGCGGCGACCAGCGCGTTCACTTTTTCCTGCACATCGGCACGCTGTTCAGCATTGACCAGCGCGCCCATTTTCACGCCTTCCAGGGCCGGATCGCCAACTTTAACCCCCTGCAAACGGAAAATCAGCGCCTCGCTCACCGCCTGGATTTGCGCCTGTGGCACGATAATCCGGCGGATGGCGGTACATTTTTGCCCGGCTTTGGCGGTCATCTCGCGCACCACTTCGCGGATAAACAGTGCGAACTCCGGGTGCTCCGGGCTGACATCGTCGCCAAGCACACAGCAGTTCAGGGAGTCCGCTTCCATGGTAAAGGGAATCGAGTTTTTGACGATGTTCGGGTGAACTCGCAGCGATTGCCCGGTTTGGGCCGATCCGGTAAAGGTCACCACATCCTGGAAATCGAGCTGGTCAAGCAGATCGCCCGCACCGCCGCAGAGAAGGCTTATCGCGCCGTCAGGCACCAGGCCGCTGTCGACAATGGCTTTGACCATCGCCTGCGTCACCTGAGCGCTGGCGGTAGCCGGTTTTACGATCGCAGGCATTCCGGCAAGCCAGGTGGGAGCCAGTTTTTCGAGCATTCCCCAGCACGGGAAGTTGAACGCATTAATGTGTACCGCGACGCCGGATTTGGCGGTCAGCACGTGGCGGGCGGCAAAACCGCCGTTTTTCGACAGCGGGATCAGTTCATCCTCCGGCCACAGCACATCGTCAGGCAGTTCGCGTGCGCCAAGGCCTGCGTAGGTAAACAGGGTGCCAATCCCGCCTTCGATATCGACCCAGCTATCGGCGCGGGTGGCCCCGGTTTGTGCAGAGAGAGCATAGAAGGTCTCTTTCTGTTCCAGTAAATGTTTCGCCACCGCTTTCAGCATCGCGGCACGTTCGACAAAAGTCATTTTGCCCAGCGCTTCACCGCCGTGTGCAATCGCGTAGCGGCGGGCCTCGGCCAAATCCAGCCCCTCACTGGTGACTTCCCAAAGTGCTTCACCGCTAATCGCATGATGGATAGTTCGCGACCGGCCCCGGCCAAACTGCCAGCTGCCGGATAAGAAACTGGTTAACTGCTGCATAGTGTCTCTCCGTAAATGTTACGTCATTTCGTTATACATAGTTTGATTATGAATCATAAAAATCAATGCCGAATTTAATAATTTGTTAACAATGAGATCTCAGATGGAGAAGGTGCGAACGCCAATTCATTGTTTAAAATGGATAATCTTATTTAACCTGCGACAGGCATCACAGAATACACAAACCATTCTTGGGGTTTTGATTAACCATTATGTAACTTCTCATAAACAACGTGATTCATGTTAATGCTGTATTTGAATCAAAACGGAATCATAAAGGTGACAATGTGACTGAAGAACAACGCTTTGAAGCGCGCATCGCCGAAGAGACGGCCATCGAGCCGCAGGACTGGATGCCCGAGGCGTATCGCAAAACCCTGATCCGCCAGATTGGGCAGCACGCCCACTCAGAGATTGTCGGCATGTTGCCCGAAGGCAACTGGATAACCCGTGCGCCGACGCTGCGCCGTAAGGCGATCCTGCTGGCGAAAGTGCAGGACGAAGCGGGGCACGGGCTGTATCTCTACAGCGCCGCCGAAACGCTCGGCTGCGCCCGGGAAGACATCTACCAGAAGATGCTCGACGGACGCATGAAGTATTCCTCCATCTTTAACTACCCGACGCTGAACTGGGCGGATATCGGGGTGATCGGCTGGCTGGTCGACGGGGCCGCCATCGTCAACCAGGTGGCGCTGTGCCGTACCTCTTACGGGCCCTATGCCCGGGCAATGGTGAAAATCTGTAAGGAAGAGAGTTTTCATCAGCGCCAGGGATTTGAAGCCTGTATGGCGCTGGCGAACGGCAGCGACGAGCAGCGTGCGATGTTGCAGGACGCGATCAACCGTTTCTGGTGGCCCGCGCTGATGATGTTCGGCCCGAACGACGATAGCTCACCGAACAGCGCGCAGAGTCTGGCGTGGAAAATCAAACGCTTCGGTAACGATGAACTGCGTCAGCGCTTCGTCGACAACACCGTCCCGCAGGTGGAAATGCTCGGCATGACCGTGCCCGATCCTGATCTGACGCTCGACGAAACCACCGGGCAGTACCGTTTCGGCGAAATTGACTGGCACGAATTTAACGAAGTGATAAACGGGCGCGGGATCTGTAACCACGAACGTCTGGCCGCCAAGCGTAAAGCCTGGGAAGAGGGCGCGTGGGTGCGGGAAGCCGCGCTGGCGCATGCTGAAAAACAACAGGCCCGTAAGGTGGCATAAGGAGAACAACGATGAGCAATGTTTACTGGCCGTTATATGAAGTGTTCGTTCGCAGCAAACAGGGGTTATCGCATCGTCACGTCGGCAGTCTGCACGCCGCCGATGAGCGCATGGCGCTGGAAAACGCCCGCGATGCTTACACCCGTCGCAGCGAAGGTTGTTCAATCTGGGTAGTGAAAGCCAGCGAAATCGTGGCTTCGCAACCGGAAGAACGCGGTGAATTTTTCGATCCCGCGGACAGCAAAATCTATCGCCATCCAACGTTTTACTCCCTGCCAGACGGCATTGAGCACATGTGAGGTTGCCATGAATAATCACTCTCCTGTGGCGACCTATGCTTTGCGCCTTGGTGATAACTGCCTGGTGCTGGCACAGCGACTTTCCGCCTGGTGTGGCCATGCGCCGGAGCTGGAAATCGATCTGGCGCTGGCTAACATCGGCCTCGACTTAATGGGCCAGGCGCGCAACTTCCTGAGCTATGCCGCTGAACTTCAGGGCCAGGGCGATGAAGACACGCTGGCCTTCGGGCGCGATGAACGCCAGTTCCGCAATGTACTGCTGGTCGAACAGCCGAACGGTAATTTTGCCGACACCCTGGCGCGGCAGGTGTTTATTGACGCCTGGCACGTGGCGCTGTTCAGTCGTCTGATGAACAGCCAAGACGCGCAGATTGCGGCCATCGCTGCCAAAGCGATTAAAGAAGCCCGTTATCACCTGCGTTTCAGCCGCGGTTGGGTCGAGCGTCTGGGCGGTGGCACAGCGTTATCCGCCGCGCGGATGCAGGCCGCAGTCGACAATCTGTGGCGCTTTACCGCCGAGCTGTTCGAGGCGGATGCCCTGGATATCGAACTGATTGCGCAGGGCATAGCCGTTGATCCCTGTGAACTGAAAACCGAGTGGCTGGCAGAGATTTCCACGGTATTGACTGCCGCCGAGCTGAATATTCCTCAGGAACAGCCGTACCGTACCGGCGGGAAACAGGGGCTGCATACCGAACATCTGGGGCCGATGCTGGCAGAAATGCAGTATCTGCAGCGCGCCTATCCCGGTCAGCAGTGGTAACGGAGGTCGCTATGCAACGTCTGGCCAGTATCGCTCCCGCCGAAGTGCATCAGATTTGGGCGCTGTTAAGTCAGATCCCAGACCCGGAAGTGCCGGTGTTAACCATTACCGATTTGGGAATGGTACGCAGCGTCACTCCGCAGGGTGAGGGCTGGGTAGTGGGATTCACACCGACCTATTCCGGCTGCCCGGCGACGGAACATCTGCTGGGTGAGATCCGCACGGTGATGACCGCGCAGGGCTTTACCCCGGTGCATATCGTCCTGCAACTCGACCCGCCGTGGACCACGGACTGGATGACGCCGGACGCCCGCGAACGCTTGCGACAGTATGGCATCAGCCCGCCACAGGCCCACGCCTGCCAGGCGGGAATGCCGACCGATGTGGCCTGTCCCCGTTGCGCCAGCACCCACACCACGATGATCAGTGAATTTGGTTCTACGGCCTGCAAAGCGCTATACCGCTGCGACAGCTGCCGGGAACCCTTTGATTACTTTAAATGTATCTGAGGTTGCCATGACCACGTTTCATTCGCTCACGGTGGCAAAAGTCGAACCCGAAACCCGCGATGCGGTGACCATTACGTTCGCTGTGCCGCAGACGCTACATACCGCCTACGCTTTTCGCCCTGGTCAGCATCTGACCCTGAAAGCGCGTCTGGCGGGAGAAGAACTCCGTCGCTGTTACTCCATCTGTCGCCGGGCGGTGCCTGGCGAAATTAGCGTGGCGGTCAAAGCCATCGACGGAGGCCGTTTCTCGCGCTATGCCCGCGACGAAATCAAAGCGGGCATGAGCCTGGAAGTAATGGTGCCGCAGGGCAATTTCGGCTATCAGCCGCAGCCCGAAAGGTGCGGGCACTATCTGGCGATCGCCGCAGGCTCCGGCATCACCCCGATGCTGGCGATTGTCGAAAGTACGTTGCAGGCCGAACCGAACAGCGAATTTACCGTGATTTACGGCAACCGCAGCAGCCAGAGCATGATGTTCCGCTCGCTGCTGGCCGACCTGAAAGATACCTATCCGACGCGCCTACAGCTGCTGAGTATTTTCAGTCAGGAAACGCTGGACAGCGCGCTGCTGCACGGGCGGATCGACGGGGAGAAATTACAGGCGCTGTCACGGTCGCTGCTCAATTTCAGCCAGTTCGACGAAGCCTTTATCTGCGGCCCGGCGGCGATGATGGACGAAGCCGAAACCGCGCTGCTGTCACTGGGAATGGACAAAAACGCCATTCATCTGGAGCGCTTTAACACCCCGGGCAGTACCGTGCGCCACGCCTCCAGCGTGCAGGCCGACGGGCAGACGGTCACCCTGCGTCAGGATGGGCGTGACCGGGCGATTACGCTCTCGGCGGACGATGAGAGCATTCTCGACGCGGCGCTGCGTCAGGGGGCGGACCTGCCGTATGCCTGCAAAGGCGGGGTGTGTGCCACCTGCAAATGCAAAGTGCTGCGCGGGGAAGTGTCGATGGCGACCAACTACAGCCTCGAGCCGGATGAACTGGCGGCTGGCTATGTCCTGAGCTGTCAGTCGCTGCCGCTAACCGCCGACGTGATAGTCGATTTTGATGCGAAGGGGATGAAATGAGCGAACTGCTGATTAACCGTCACGATCGTGTCCTGCTGCTGACGCTCAATCGTCCGCAGGCGCGTAATGCCTTAAACAATGGGCTGTTGACGCAGCTAGCCGATGCGCTCGATGCCGCGCAGCAGGACAGCAGCGTCGGAGCGGTGGTCGTGACCGGCAGCGAGCGGGTGTTTGCCGCCGGGGCCGATTTACAGGAGATGGCCCAGAAGGATTTAGCCGCCACGTTGAACGACATTCGCCCCCGCATCTGGGCGCGAATCGAGGCCTTTAGCAAACCGCTGATCGCCGCCGTCAATGGCTACGCGCTCGGCGCAGGCTGCGAACTCGGGTTGCTGTGTGATGTGGTGGTAGCGGGCGATAACGCTGCATTTGGCCTGCCGGAAATTACCCTCGGCATGATACCCGGCGCGGGCGGCACTCAGCGCCTGATCCGCTGCGTAGGCAAATCACTGGCGACGCAAATGGTGCTCACCGGACGCAGCATTAACGCCCAGCGTGCGCAGCAGGCCGGGCTGGTCAGCGAAGTGCATCCTGTCGGCCTGACCGTCGAGTACGCTCTCGGCTTAGCGGCGACGATGGCGAAGCACGCTCCGCTGGCGTTACAGGCGGCGAAGCAAGCCCTGCGCCAGTCGCAGGAGGTGTCGCTCAGCGCCGGTCTGGCTCAGGAACGCCAGCTCTTCTCGCTGCTCAGCGCCACTGACGATCGCCGCGAAGGCATCAACGCGTTTCTCGACAAACGCCAACCCGAATTTACAGGACGCTAACGATGGACGCCTTCATTCTCAGCCGCGTGGAACACGGGGTGATGACCCTGACGTTGAACCGCCCGGACCGACTGAACAGTTTTAACGATGTGATGCATCAGCAACTGGCCGAATGTCTGACCCAAGCCGAACGCGATGACACCATTCGCTGCCTGATGCTCACCGGAGCCGGGCGCGGGTTCTGTGCCGGGCAGGATTTGAACGACCGGAACGTTGACCCAAGCGGTCCAGCGCCGGATCTCGGCTATTCGGTCGACACCTTCTGGAATCCACTGGTGCGCCGTCTGGCGAAACTGCCGAAACCGGTTATCTGTGCGGTCAACGGCGTGGCGGCAGGCGCAGGAGCCACGCTGGCGCTGGGCTGTGACATTGTGATTGCCGCGCGATCGGCCAATTTCATGATGGCTTTCAGTAAGCTGGGGCTGATCCCGGACTGTGGCGGCACCTGGTTTTTACCGCGCGTAGCGGGTCGGGCCCGGGCAATGGCGCTGGCGATGCTCGGCGACAAACTGAGTGCTGAACAGGCCGAGCAGTGGGGCATGATTTGGCAGGTGGTGGACGACGCCCAGTTGAGCGATACCGCAGGCACGCTGGCTCGCCATCTGGCATCTCAACCGACGTTCGGTCTGGGGCTTATCAAGCAGGCAATTAACGCCGCGGAGAGCAACAGCCTGGATGCGCAGCTTGAGCTTGAGCGTGATTATCAGCGCATGGCCGGGCGCAGCGCCGATTACCGGGAAGGCGTCAGCGCCTTTCTCTCTAAACGTCCAGCCCAGTTCAGCGGGAAATAATCATGAGCCAACCGATTCAAACCGTGGCGGTAATAGGCAGCGGCACCATGGGCGCAGGCATTGCCGAAGTGGCCGCGATGGCCGGGCAGCAGGTGTTGTTGCACGATATTTCTGCCGAGGCGATGACCCGCGCCCTGGATGCGCTACGTCAGCGTCTTGAAGCCCGCGTGGCACGCGGCAAACTCAGTACAGATGCCTGCGAGCAGGGGCTGGCGCGAATAGTGGCGGTGACCGACCTCGCCGCGCTGGCCGCAGCCGATCTGGTGATTGAAGCCGCCGCCGAAAATTTGGAGATCAAAAAAGCGCTGTTCAGCCAACTGGCTGAGATCTGCCCGCCACAAACCCTGCTGACCAGCAACACGTCGTCGATTTCCATCACCGCGATTGCCGCAGGCGTGAAGCATCCGGAGCGCGTGGCCGGGCTGCATTTTTTCAACCCCGCCCCGGTGATGAAACTGGTAGAAGTGGTGAGTGGCGTTGTGACCTCTGACGAAGTGGTCACCCAGCTTAGCCAGTGCGTGCTGGCCTGGGGTAAACAGCCGGTGCATTGCCAGTCGACGCCGGGCTTCATCGTCAATCGCGTGGCGCGGCCTTTTTATGCCGAAGCCTGGCGCGCGCTGGAGGAGCAGGTGGCTGCCCCGGAAGCGATTGATACTGCGCTGCGTGAAGCGGGCGGCTTTCCGATGGGGCCGCTGGCGCTGACTGACCTGATTGGTCAGGACGTTAACTTTGCCGTGACGTGTTCCGTATTCAACGCCTTCTGGCAGGAGCGCCGTTTTCTGCCGTCGCTGATGCAGCAGGAGCTGGTGCTGGCCGGGCGCTTGGGTAAGAAAACCGGGCAGGGTGTTTATCCCTGGCCTACAGGTGCCGCCGAAGTGGCGTTCTACCCGGTGGTGCCTGCGCACCGTCAGGCGTCCATCGTGCAGAAAGAACGTGACGTTGTCACGCTTGATGATGTGCTGCTGATGGAAACTAACGGTGAAACCGCCCAGGCCGCGGCAACACGTCTACAGCGTCCGGTGGTGATGATGGACCGCAGCGAAGGCGCGGTGGTGGTGATTGCCATCGCTGCGGGTAATCGCCTGGAAGCCACTGAAAAAGCTATTTACTGGTTGCAGCAGCAGGGCAAAAAAGTGCTGCTGGTCGCCGATTATCCGGGACTGCTGGTATGGCGCACCGTGGCAATGTTAGTCAACGAAGCCCTGGACGCGCTGCAAAAAGGCGTCGCCAGCGAAGAGGATATCAACACCGCCATGCGTCTGGGCGTGAATTACCCACGCGGACCGTTAGCGTGGGGCGAACAGCTCGGCTGGCAGCGCGTGCTGGGCCTGCTGGAAACCCTGCAACGTCACTATGGCGAAGAACGTTATCGCCCCTGTTCCCTGCTGCGCCAGCGCGCGCTTCTGGAGAGTAGCTATGAGTCATAACGCCGCCTGGCATAACGCCCGGGTGATGTACCAGCGCGACACCTGCGCCCAGGCGCTGGGGATCGACATTATCGAGATGGACGAAGGTGTTGCGGTGCTGACCATGACCGTCACACCGCACATGCTCAATGGGCATCAAACCTGCCACGGCGGACAGTTGTTCTCGCTGGCGGATACCGCCTTTGCTTACGCCTGCAACAGTCAGGGGCTGGCGGCGGTGGCCTCGGCCTGCAACATCGACTTTCTGCGTCCGGGCTTTGCGGGGGACAAACTCACCGCCACCGCGCGAGTGAAGCATCAGGGCAAACTGACCGGCGTGTATGACATTGAAATCATTAACCAACAGCAAAAAACCGTTGCCCTGTTTCGCGGGAAATCTCACCGCATCGGCGGCAGTGTGACAGGAGAAGCCTGATGCGTGACGCATTTATCTGTGACGGGGTGAGAACGCCGATTGGCCGCTACGGTGGTGGACTGTCAGGCATCCGTGCCGACGACTTCGGCGCAGTGCCGTTGCGTGCGCTGCTGGACCGACATCCGCAGCTCGATGCCGAACGCATCGACGACGTGATTTTCGGCTGTGCCAACCAGGCCGGGGAAGACAACCGCAATGTGGCGCATATGTCGTCGCTACTGGCGGGGTTACCGCAGACGGTGTCCGGGACCACCATCAACCGTTTATGTGGTTCCGGGTTGGATGCGATTGGCTTTGCGGCGCGGGCCATCAAGGCGGGCGATGCCGATTTGCTGATTGCCGGGGGCGTGGAATCGATGTCGCGTGCGCCGTTTGTGATGGGCAAGGCCACCAGCCCGTTCCAGCGTCAGGCAGAGATGTTTGACACTACTCTCGGTTGGCGTTTTGTGAACCCGCTCATGCAGCAGCATTTTGGCACTGACAGCATGCCGGAAACGGCGGAGAATGTAGCTGAATTGTTAAAAATAAGCCGTGCCGATCAGGATGCCTTCGCCTGGCGTAGCCAGCAGCGTACCGCGACAGCCCAGCAGAACGGCATTCTGGCGCAGGAAATCGTGCCGGTGCGCGTGAAAGGCAAAAAGGGCACGGTGACCGAAGTGACGCAGGATGAGCATCCGCGTGCCGACACCACCCTCGAACAGCTTGCGGCCCTGAAAGCGCCGTTTCGCGCCAACGGGGTGATCACTGCCGGAAACGCGTCGGGGGTCAACGATGGGGCCGCCGCGCTGTTTATCGCCAGCGCTGAGAGGGCTGCGCAACAAGGCTTAACACCGCGCGCCCGGATTGTGGCGATGGCGACCGCTGGCGTGGAGCCGCGTCTGATGGGGCTTGGCCCGGTGCCCGCCGTCCGAAAAGTATTAGAGCGTGCGGGTCTGTGCATCAACGATATGGACGTCATCGAGCTGAATGAGGCGTTTGCCGCCCAGGCGCTCGGTGTCCTGAGACAGATGGGGCTCCCGGACGATGCCCCGCATGTTAACCCCAACGGCGGGGCCATCGCCTTAGGCCATCCGTTGGGCATGAGTGGTGCCCGACTGGCGCTGGCTGCCAGCAATGAACTGCACCGTCGCGGGGGACGTTACGCCCTGTGCACGATGTGTATCGGTGTGGGTCAGGGCATTGCCATGATCCTGGAGCGCGTGTGAGCTGATTAACCTGCGAGTACCCTACAATGACAACAACAAAACTTGATCCGATTGAAACCGCATCCGTTGACGAACTGCAGGCTTTACAGACTGAACGTCTGAAGTGGACGCTGAATCATGCTTACAACAATGTGCCGATGTACCGCCGCAAATTTGACGCGGCGGGGGTTCACCCTGACGATTTCAAGGAACTGAACGATATCCGCAAGTTCCCGTGCACCACCAAACAGGATCTCCGCGATAACTATCCGTTCGACACCTTCGCGGTGCCGATGGAGCAGGTGGTGCGCATTCATGCTTCCTCCGGCACCACCGGAAAACCGACGGTGGTGGGCTACACGCAAACCGATATTGATAACTGGGCCAATATCGTCGCCCGTTCGCTGCGTGCCGCAGGCGGTAGCGCGAAAGATAAAATTCACGTGGCGTATGGTTACGGCCTGTTCACCGGTGGCCTGGGGGCGCACTACGGCGCTGAGCGTTTGGGGGCCACGGTAATTCCGATGTCCGGCGGTCAAACCGAAAAACAGGCGCAGCTGATCCGTGATTTCAAACCTGACATGATCATGGTCACGCCGTCGTACTGCCTGAATCTGATTGAAGAGATGGAACGCCAACTGGGCGGAGATGCCAGCGGCTGTAGCCTGCGCGTCGGCGTATTTGGTGCCGAGCCGTGGACCATGGCGATGCGCAAAGAAATTGAACGACGTCTGGGCATTACCGCGCTGGATATCTATGGCCTGTCTGAAGTGATGGGGCCGGGCGTGGCGATGGAGTGTCTGGAAACTGCCGATGGGCCGACCATTTGGGAAGACCATTTCTATCCGGAAATCGTCAATCCGAACGACGGTACGCCGCTCGACGACGGTCAGCAAGGTGAACTGCTGTTCACGACGCTCACTAAAGAAGCGTTGCCGGTGATTCGCTATCGCACCCGCGATTTAACCCGCCTTCTGCCGGGCACTGCCCGCACCATGCGTCGGATGGATCGCATCAGCGGACGTAGCGACGACATGCTGATCATCCGCGGTGTGAATGTCTTTCCGTCACAGCTTGAAGAAGAAATCGTCAAGTTCGAGCATCTGTCACCGCACTATCAGCTGGAAGTCAACCGTCGCGGGCATCTGGACTCGCTGTCGATCAAAGTTGAGCTGAAAGAAAGTAGCCTGATGCTGTCGCATGAGCAGCGCTGCCAGGTGTGCCATCAGTTGCGCCACCGCATCAAATCGATGGTTGGGATTTCTACCGACGTGACCATCGTCAACTGCGGCAGTATTCCACGCTCCGAAGGCAAAGCGTGTCGCGTGTTTGATCTGCGGAAACTGGCGGCCAATGGTTGAGCCGTTGATGCCCGGTGACGCAAGCTTACCGGGCCTACGCCGTGAGGTTTTGTAGGCCGGGCAACCATTCAGGTCGGGGTGGGGGTAAAACAATCTATGCTATGATTCACCAAGGACAAAAATCACAAAAGAATGAATCAGATGAGCAAACTTGATGCCTTTATCCAGCAGGCGGTAGCCGCCGTGCCGATCAGCGGAACGTCTTTAATTTCCTCTCTGTACGGAGATGCACTTTCCCATCGTGGCGGCGAAATCTGGCTGGGCAGCCTGACCGCATTGCTGGAAGGGCTTGGCTTCGGTGACCGCTTCGTGCGGACGTCACTTTTTCGACTCAACAAAGAGGGCTGGCTGGACGTGTCGCGTATCGGACGGCGCAGCTTTTACCGCCTGAGTGATAAAGGGTTGCGCCTGACGCGGCGGGCAGAAAGCAAAATTTATCGTGCTGAGCCGCCCGCCTGGGACGGCACCTGGCTGCTGTTACTTTCCGAAGGGCTGGATAAAAACACCCTGACCGATGTAAAAAAACAGCTTATCTGGCAGGGTTTCGGCACCTTAGCGCCGAGCCTGATGGCGTCCCCCTCCCAAAAACTGGCCGATGTGCAGGTGCTGCTGCATGAAGCGGGGGTGGCTGAGAACGTTATCTGTTTCGAGGCGCGTTCGCCGTTAGCCACATCGGTCAGCGCCCTGCGCGCCCGGGTGGAAGAGTGCTGGCAGCTCACCGAACAAAACCAGATGTATGAAAACTTCATTAATACCTTCAGACCGCTGCTGCCGCTGCTGAGAGACGCCTCGCCGGAGGAGTTAACGCCCGAGCGTTGTTTTGCTGTCCAGCTGCTGGCCATTCATCTTTATCGGCGGGTTATCCTCAAAGACCCGCTATTGCCGGAAGAACTGTTGCCCGCACACTGGGCCGGACAGGCTGCGCGCCAGCTGTGCATTAATATCTATCAGCGCGTTGCCGCAGGTGCGTTGGCGTGGGTCAGTGAAAAGGGCGAAACGTCGGTCGGCCCGCTGCCGCAGCCTGCGTCTCCGTTTTATCAGCGTTTCGGTGGTCTGAAACTACAATAAGGAGCCTGTATATGCCGATTTATCAGATTGATGGCTTAACGCCAGTGGTGCCGGAAGAGAGCTATGTCCATCCGACGGCGGTCCTGATTGGCGATGTTATTCTCGGTAAAGGTGTTTATGTCGGGCCTAACGCCAGCCTGCGTGGCGATTTTGGCCGCATCGTAATCAAAGACGGGGCCAATATTCAGGACAACTGCGTGATGCATGGCTTCCCGGAACAGGACACGGTGGTAGAAGAAGATGGCCACATTGGGCACAGCGCCATTTTGCACGGCTGTGTTATCCGCCGTAATGCGCTGGTCGGGATGAACGCCGTCGTCATGGATGGGGCGGTGATTGGTGAAAACAGCATTATCGGCGCGGCGGCCTTTGTAAAAGCGAGAGCGGAAATGCCCGCAGACTATTTGATTATTGGTAGCCCGGCGAAAGCGATTCGTGCGTTAAGTCCCGAAGAAAGGGAATGGAAAAAACGCGGCACACGGGAGTATCAGGTGCTGGTGGAGCGCTGCAAACTGACGATGCATCAGGTTGAACCGCTGCGAGAAGTGGAAGAAGGGCGGCAACGTCTGGAATTTGACGAAAATCTGCGACCAAAATCGGCGAAATAGTTCAGGTTAGCCCTCTCTGGTATCAGAGAGGGCTAAGACGGGTGCTGTCGGCTCCGTGCCCTACAGTCAGACGCGGGGGATGACCCCCCGCGTTAGTCAGTCACTTCCTCGATTCGTAAGCGAGAACCGCTCTGATTTCCATACCGCGCTCTTTGATGCTCAGCTCACATAACGTTTCGCGAACCATCAGCGTGAACCCCAGCACTGTGAAACACAGCACCACGATTGCCACCAGGGCATACTTTGTCAGCATGTTATTGCCTCCGTGCTAAGAAGGGACTAACATCCAACGTGCAAGGTTTGGGATGTTAGTCCCCCAGGTTGATAGAAATATCTCCTGGGGCTCCAACTTTCCAGCTCCGGCACGAACGACCTGTCCAATGCCTGAGCCAGAAAGCCTCAAGCACCCGCCGCCATTGTATGTTCTTCTCTTCACTGTCAAAGCCCGATATGTTGTTTCCCCGAGCACGCTCGTAAAACGTTATCTTTTATCGCAAGTAAAGTTTGTATAGAGCATGTGCGTGAAGCGTCTGCTATAGGAATGAAGTAAGAACTGAGGTGAGGAAATGTGGTCGGGAAAACCCTCTCACCGGGTGGTGAGAGGGTAAAATACTTAGGCAGCAACCAGGCTGTTGATTGCCGCTTTGGCGTCGGACTGCGCTTTAGCAGCCACTTCTGGGCCGTAAGCCACGCCCTCAGCGAACACGAAGTTCACATCGGTGATGCCGATGAAGCCCAGAAACAGCTTCATGTACGGGGCCAGCAGGTCGGTTGGGGTATCTTTATGGATGCCGCCACGGCTGGAAACGACAACAGCACGTTTACCGGTAACCAGGCCTTCAGGGCCGTTTTTAGTGTAACGGAAGGTCACGCCAGCACGGGCTACCAGGTCAAAATAGTTTTTCAGCTGCGTAGGGATGTTGAAGTTGTACATCGGCGCGGCGATCACGATTACGTCGTGGGCCTGCAGCTCAGCGATCAGTTCGTCGGACAGGGCCAGCGCTTCCTGCTGACGTGGGGTCAGCGGGGCATCACTTGGACGCAGCGCACCAACCAGTTCACCATCCAGTACCGGAATTGGCTGTGCAGCCAGGTCACGAACGGTAATCTGATCTGCCGGGTGTTTTTCAGCCCACTGATCAACAAAATAGTCGGTCAACTGACCGGACTGAGAGTACCCTGCCAGAATACTGGATTTGAGAACTAATACTTTGCTCATGGGTGTTTCCTTATATGAGATTGACGGGCCGGTGCCCTGTTGCTTGCTGACACTTTATTCACAATCCTGTCGCAGGGATAGCGCAATATATCGAAGCCTTCGTTCAAATTTATTGATGAAGGAAAGCGAAGCCCCGATGTGGTACTCTAACACCAATAAAAACAGAGACATTTGCCCGGCAGTGCACTGCCCGATAACGCTATGACAGAACAACAGAAAATGACCTTTTCACAGCTTCATCAGCAGCTCGACGGCCTGATGCTGCGCGACAAAACGCGCTTTGCCCGTCGTTTGCATGGCGTGAAGAAGGTTAAAAATCCTGAATCACAACAGGCCATTATGCAGGAGATGGCAAAAGAGATAGCCCAGGCAGCGGGTAAAGTCCTGCTGCGCGAAGCGTCTCGTCCGGCCATTTCCTACCCGGAAAACCTGCCTGTTAGCCAGAAAAAACAGGACATTTTTGACGCCATTCGCGACCATCAGGTGGTGATTGTGGCGGGGGAAACTGGCTCGGGTAAAACGACACAGCTGCCGAAAATCTGTATGGAGCTGGGGCGCGGTGTGAAGGGGCTGATTGGTCATACCCAGCCGCGTCGACTGGCGGCGCGTACCGTCGCCAACCGTATTGCCGAAGAGCTGCAAACGGAGCCGGGCGGCTGCATCGGATATAAGGTGCGTTTCAGCGATCACGTCAGCGATAACACCATGGTCAAGCTGATGACCGACGGTATTCTGCTGGCGGAAATCCAGCAGGACCGCCTGCTGATGCAATACGACACGATCATTATTGATGAAGCGCACGAGCGCAGTCTGAACATCGATTTTTTGCTCGGTTACTTCCGCGAACTGCTGCCGAAGCGCCCCGATCTTAAAATCATCATCACCTCGGCGACCATCGATCCGGAACGTTTCTCAAAACATTTCAACAACGCGCCGATTATCGAAGTGTCCGGTCGAACCTATCCGGTTGACGTCCGCTATCGCCCGATTGTGGAAGACGCCGATGACACCGAGCGCGACCAGCTACAGGCGATTTTCGATGCGGTCGACGAGTTGGGTCAGGAAAGCCCGGGCGATATTCTGATTTTCCTTAGCGGCGAGCGTGAAATTCGCGATACCGCCGATGCATTAAGCAAGCGCGACCTGCGTCATACCGAAATCCTGCCGTTGTACGCCCGCTTATCGAACAGCGAGCAAAACCGCGTGTTCCAGTCGCACAGCGGACGGCGCATCGTGTTGGCCACCAACGTGGCGGAAACCTCGCTCACGGTGCCGGGCATCAAATACGTTATTGACCCAGGCACTGCGCGCATCAGCCGTTATAGCTATCGAACTAAAGTACAGCGTTTGCCGATTGAGCCGGTGTCTCAGGCATCGGCCAATCAGCGTAAAGGCCGCTGCGGACGCGTGTCTGAAGGGATCTGTATTCGTCTCTATTCGGAAGACGATTTCCTGTCGCGTCCGGAGTTTACCGATCCAGAAATTCTGCGTACGAACCTGGCGTCCGTTATCCTGCAAATGACCGCGTTAGGGCTGGGCGACATTGGTGCCTTCCCATTTGTGGAAGCGCCGGATAAACGCAATATTCAGGATGGGGTGCGTCTGCTCGAAGAGCTGGGTGCTATCACCACGGATGAACAGCAGTCGGTGTATAAGCTGACGCCAATGGGTCGCCAGCTTTCGCAGCTGCCGGTGGATCCACGTCTGGCGCGTATGGTGCTGGAAGCGCAGAAACACGGCTGCGTGCGTGAGGCGATGATTATCACCTCGGCGCTCTCGATTCAGGATCCGCGTGAACGTCCGATGGACAAACAGCAGGCCTCTGACGAGAAACACCGCCGTTTCCACGACAAAGAGTCCGATTTCCTCGCTTTTGTGAATCTGTGGAATTACCTCGGCGAGCAGCAAAAAGCGCTGTCATCGAATCAGTTCCGTCGCCTGTGTCGCACCGACTATCTCAACTATCTGCGCGTGCGCGAGTGGCAGGATATTTATACCCAGCTGCGTCAGGTGGTGAAAGAACTGGGCATCCCGGTGAACAGCGAACCGGCGGAATACCGCGAAATTCACGTCGCCTTGCTGACCGGGTTGCTGTCGCATATCGGGATGAAAGATGCGGATAAACAGGAATTTACCGGCGCACGCAACGCCCGTTTCTCAATCTTCCCTGGCTCTGGCTTATTCAAAAAGCCGCCGAAATGGACGATGGTGGCCGAGCTGGTGGAAACCAGCCGTCTGTGGGGCCGCATCGCGGCACGCATCGATCCGGAATGGGTCGAGCCGGTGGCCCAGCATCTGATTAAACGCTCCTACAGCGAGCCGCACTGGGAACGCTCGCAGGGCGCAGTGATGGCTACCGAGAAAGTGACCGTCTACGGTTTGCCGATTGTCGCCGCGCGCAAGGTAAATTACAGCCAGATTGACCCGGCGCTGTGCCGCGAGCTGTTTATTCGTCACGCGCTGGTAGAGGGTGACTGGCAAACGCGTCACGCCTTTTTCCGTGAAAACCTCAAACTACGCACTGAAATTGAAGAACTTGAGCACAAAACGCGCCGTCGCGACATTCTGGTGGATGACGATTCGCTGTTTGAGTTTTACGACCAGCGCATCAGCCATGAGGTGATTTCTGCCCGCCATTTCGATAACTGGTGGAAGAAAGCCAGCCGCGACACGCCGGATCTGCTCAACTTTGAAAAAAGCATGCTGATCAAGGAAGGGGCCGAAAGCGTCAGCAAACTCGACTATCCGAACTTCTGGCATCAGGGCAATTTCAAACTGCGCCTGAGTTACCAGTTCGAACCGGGTGCGGATGCCGACGGGGTGACGGTACACATTCCGCTACCGTTGCTTAATCAGGTGGAAGAGGCCGGTTTCGAATGGCAAATTCCAGGCCTGCGTCGCGAGCTGCTGATTGCGCTGATCAAGTCGTTGCCAAAACCCGTGCGCCGCAATTTTGTGCCTGCGCCTAACTACGCCGAAGCGCTGCTGGGCCGCATGACACCGCTCGAGATGCCGCTGCTGGATGCGATGGAACGTGAGTTACGCCGGATGAGTGGCGTGACCATCGACCGCGACGACTGGCACTGGGATCAGGTGCCCGATCACCTGAAAATGACCTTCCGTGTGGTGGACGACAAGAACAAGAAACTTCAGGAAGGCCGTGACCTGACAGCACTGAAAGACGCGTTAAAAGGCAAAGTTCAGGAAACGCTGTCGGCGGTGGCCGACGATGGTATCGAACAGAGCGGTTTGCATCTGTGGAGTTTCGGCACCCTGGCAGAAAGCTATGAACAGAAGCGCGGCAACTACAAGGTGAAAGCCTGGCCCGCGCTGGTGGACGAGCGTGACAGCGTGGCTATCAAATTATTTGATAACCCGCTGGAACAGCAGCAGGCCATGTGGCGCGGTCTGCGTCGGTTGTTGTTGCTCAACACGCCGTCGCCGATTAAGTATCTGCATGAAAAGCTGCCGAATAAAGCCAAGCTGGGCCTGTACTTTAACCCCTACGGCAAAGTGCTCGATTTGATTGACGACTGTATTTCCTGTGGCATCGACAAGCTTATCCACGAAGCGGGCGGCCCGGTGTGGACCGAAGAAAACTTCGCGAAACTGCACGAAAAAGTGCGTGCCGAGCTGAACGATACGGTGGTGGAGATAGCCAAACAGGTCGAGCAAATCCTGACTGCGGTGTTCAATATCAATAAGCGGCTGAAAGGGCGCGTGGATATGACGATGGCGCTGGGGCTGTCCGATGTGAAAGCACAGATGGCGGGTCTGGTGTATCGCGGTTTCGTCACCGGGAATGGCTTTAAGCGTCTGGCCGACACGCTGCGTTACCTCAATGCCATTGAGAAACGGCTGGAAAAATTAGCTATCGACCCGCACCGCGATCGGGTGCAGATGCTGAAGGTCGAAAGCGTCCAGCAGGCGTGGCAGCAGTGGCTCAACAAGCTGCCGCCGGGTCGTCGTGACGATGATGACGTGCAGGAGATCCGTTGGATGATTGAAGAACTGCGGGTCAGCTATTTCGCACAGCAGTTAGGTACGCCGTATCCGATATCCGATAAGCGTATTTTGCAAGCGATGGAGCAGATAACGACAGCCTAAAACCGGTATGCCCGGTCAGCTACGCGCCACCGGACGTCTGGTGTAGATCCCCGGCAGCGCGTAGCCTGCCGGGCCTGCAAAGTGGGAAAAGTCAGCCATTCACCCACGCCAAAGTAAACCCATCCCAGCCTTTTAATCCGACTGTTTGCAGCGCCGTACAGGTTAAGCGCGGATCGTTGCCCATCATTTCAATAAATCGCCGCACGCCCTGAACGCTTTTATCCTGACTTTCCGGGCGCGTGACTTCACCTTCTCGCACCACGTTATCGCCCACAATTAGCGTGCCCGGGTGTGAATACAGCAGCGCCCATTGCAGATAATAGGGATTATTCGGCTTATCGGCGTCTATAAAAATCAGGTCAAAGGTTTCGGACGGATCGAGCGTCGCCAGCGAGTCCAGGGCCGGGCCTTCGATAACCTCGACCTTATTTTCCAGCCCCGCGAGCTGGAGATTCTGCCGGGCCACTTCTGCGTGATGCGCATCAAATTCGAGGGTGGTCAGCTTTCCGCCTTCCGGCAGTTCCCGCCCCATCCAGATGGTGCTGTAGCCGCCCAGTGTGCCAATCTCCAGCACCCGTTTCGCCCGCGTCATACGTACAAATAGAGCCAAAAGCTGGCCCTGATTTGCCGCCACGTCGATCGCGGGCAGGCCCGCCTGCTGGTTATTTTCCAGCACTTTTTCCAGCAACGGATCGTTCGGAAGAAGTTGGTTAATCAAATAATTATCAACAGCAGACCATGA
This sequence comes from Scandinavium lactucae, assembly GCF_033843265.1. Taxonomy (NCBI): domain Bacteria; kingdom Pseudomonadati; phylum Pseudomonadota; class Gammaproteobacteria; order Enterobacterales; family Enterobacteriaceae; genus Scandinavium; species Scandinavium lactucae. Next base: position 383,940 of record NZ_JAWXRD010000040.1, on the reverse strand, counting down.
TTTTTGCATCTCTGAACCTCATTGCGAGCGTCAGCCTGACAGAGAAGACCAGCCGCCTCCCAGCGACCGGTAAAGGGATATTTGCGCCAGCAACAGGTTATTTTTCACCTGAACCACGCTCAGTTGGGTAGAGAATAGCGTGCGTTGAGCATCCAGCACGTCAAGATAAGACGAATACCCGTTGCGATAGCGGTTTTGCGCGATGCGCAGCGTATCTTCCGCCACCTGTTCCTGTTCCCGCAACGCCGCCAGCTGTTCGCCATAACGGGTAATGGCATCAAGACTGTCATTCACTTCACCGAAGGCGCTACGCACCGTTTTTTCATAGCCGTATAGCGCCTGATTGCGCTGTGACATCGACACATCCACCTGAGCATTCAGCGCCTGGCGGTTGAGCAGCGGGGCGAGAATACTGCCGCCGACGCTCCACAGCCGGAGCGGATTATCCAGTAAACCAGCCAGACCATCATCCTGATAGCTGCCGCTGGCGGTCAGGCTTATCGACGGCAGCAGCTGTGCCTGGGAAGAGGCCAGCGTTTCATCGGCGGCGATCAGTTCCCGTTGCGCCTGCACAATATCCGGTCGACGGTTTAACAATGAAGAGGGCAGTTGTGAAGGTGCCGCCAGCGGCGTGAGCGCGTCGAAGCTATTGCGCGGCACGTTGGCCGGATTTTGCCCGAGCAGCAAGCTTAACGCATTTTCCTGCTGGGCGATTTGATGCTGTAACTGCGGGATTTGCGCCCGGGTGCCGCGCAGTTCCGAATCGGCCTGCATCAGTTCCAGGCGTGAGGTATAGCCCGTTTCATACTGTCGTTTTGCCAGCCGGTACGCTTCTTCGCGTGATGTCAGCGTGTCCTGGGTGACGCGCAACTGTTCGTCGAGCGACAGCAGGGTCACATACCCGGCGGCGACGTTAGAGGCCACGGTCAGTTCTGCCGCCGCCGCTGCGGCTTGTTGCGCTGCCAGTGTGGCGTCCGCTGCGCGCGAGGCAGACCGGTTTGCGCCCCACAAATCGACATCGTAGTTTGCCGTCAGGCTGCCTTTATACAGGGTGCTGTGGACCGGTAAACCAGAGGCTGCCGACTGCGCCCGGGCGCGGGTGCCGTTCAGCCCCACGTCCAGGGAGGGAAACAGCGAGCCTTCGCTGGCATAGGCTCGGGCCTGATACTCATTCACCCGTTCGCGGGCAATCAGCACATCGCTGTTATAGCGCAGGGATTGATCGACATACTGATTGAGCCGACTGTCATGGAAATTGCGCCACCACACGCCTTCCGCCTGGCTGGCAGGGCCAACGTTTTGTCGCCACTGGCTTGGAATGTCGAGATGCGACTCCGCTTTTTGCACATCCGCGGACTGACAGCCAGCCAGCAGCAGGGCTACTGCAACAAACGATAAGCGCCTCATTTCTGCGCCTCGCGGGTATCAATGGTGACCTGAACCGACATCCCCGGACGCAGGCGTTCGGCATTTTTTTGGCCTTCGTTCACGGTAATGCGCACCGGAATACGCTGGGCAATTTTGACGAAGTTCCCGGTGGCGTTATCCGGCGAGATGGCGCTGAATTCGACCCCGGTCGCCGGAGAGATACTTTGCACCGTGCCGTTAAATTTCTCGTTATTCAATGCATCCACGGTGAAGGTCGCGGGCTGACCGACTTTTAACTCGGCCAGCTGCGTTTCTTTAATGTTGGCAATCACCCAATGCTGCGGCGGCAGCAGCGTCGTCAGGTGCGTCCCGGCGGTGACGTAGGCCCCAAGTCGGACGCTGATTTGCCCGAGCTGGCCGTCGCGGGGGGCAATAACCCGGGTGTTTTGCAGGTCAATCTGCGCCAGTTCGAGCGCTGCTTTGGCGCTGGCGACATCTGCTTCTAACGATGCGCGATTGACGATGGTGGTTTGCAAATCCTGGCGCGACATCTCAAGCGTTGCTGTGGCCTGTTCGATATCGGCATTGCCCTGCGCCGCGCTTGCCAGCGCCGCATCGCGCTCACGAATCGATAGCGATCCGTCAGAGGTCAGTTCTTTTACCCGCTTCAAATCGGCCTGCGATTTCAGGTTTTGTGCTTTGGCGTTCGCCAGCGCCGCCGCGTTCCGGGCGATCACTGCTTCGGCACTTTTGCGCTGCTGCAAATTATTATTCAGCGCCGCTTCTTTCATCGCCAACTGCGCCTCGGCCTGATGCACGCGCTGACGGTAGATGCGATCGTCTATCTGGATAAGCACCTCGCCAGGTTTCACCTGGTCAAAATCCTTCACATTCACCGCCGTGATGTAGCCGTTAACCTGCGGGCTGATAAAGGTGGTCATTCCGCGCACGTAGGCGTTATCGGTGAACTGACTGTGGCGGGTGAAGGGGGGGAGTTGCCAGGCATAAAGAATGACCAGCACGCCCACCAGACCAATGGCCGCTGCGGTAAAAATAGAAACGACGCGCAGGTTATTGCGCGTGCGGGCCTGCTCGTTGGCGGCATCCTGCTGACTCATAACGACTCCCGTACCTCGACCATAATTATTGGGTTCCTGTATTTTTCTTTAATGCCAGATGGGCGGTAATGCGCAGGCGTAACAGCCGCCAGCAGATCCACACCAGCGTCATGCCTGCGATGCAGGCGGTCAGCAAATAAGTATCGTTATAGGCCAGAATATTGGCCTGCAGCGTGCCGACGGTTTGTAACTGCGTCAGCGCTTGCACGCCGAGCAGCGAGCTGTCGCCAATCTGACTTTGAAACAACTGGCTGTACTGCTGAATGCGCTCGGTCACCAGGGGATTGAGGGTCGTGAGCTGTTCGGCAAGCATCGCCGAATGGTACTTTTCCCGCCAGGTCTGGAAGGTGCCGAGAATAGCGGAGCCGAGCAGGCCGCCGATATTCTGGCTCATGCCGAACAGCACTGAAAAACTGACCAGATTGCGCGGGTCGGCGATCACGCCGCCAATGCCCGCCAGCATCGACGGGGCGATGAAAAAGGCGCTGGCGAAGCCGAGTAAGAACTGGCTGACCATCAGCTGGTCAGGTCGGGTCAGACTGCTGGACTGACTGTCCATCAAAGAGGCGACCACCATCAGCGCCAGTGAGGTGACAATTGGCCAGGCCAGGCGCTGAGGTTTGAGGGTTAAACAGCTGGCGACAATACCGCAGGTAATCCCGGCAAAAATCGACCACGCCAGGGGGATCATCTGCTCGTTTTGCAGCCCGACATATTGCAGCCAGCCGATGACGCCGGTGTTCTGTTCCGCCAGTACGATGCGGATCAGCAGCATGATCAACCCCAGACGCACAATGCTGCCGCTCGACAGCCAGCGGGTGTTGAGCAGCGGGTTGCTGCGGTTATGTTCAAACACGATAGCGCTGATAATAAGCACCGTCGCCAGCGCCAGAGACCAGCCGAGCCAGGGCGCTTCAAACCACCAGTCGAGTCGCCCGAGGGACAGCACTGCACACAGCAGTGCCATGCCGGGAGCCAGCAGGAAAAAGGTCACGAAGTCTTTCTTCTCGAATACCTTTTTACGATCGCTTGGCGGTAATTTTAGGGCGATAACGCAGGCCAGGCAGACCAACGCCAGCCCGAGTTCAAAGAAATAGAGGCCGCGCCATTCGTCTAGCTGTAACAGTTCGGTGGAAAACAGGCGGGCGAGGGGAATCGCCAACGACGATCCGGTAATGCCAATCGTCAGGCCTTTCAGGCGATGGCGCGCGGGCCAGGCCTGAATCTGGTAGTAAATCCCCAATGAGCTGAGTGCCGCCGCCACCATGCCGTGGGCGGCGCGCACCATCAGGGCGCTGCTGAGATCGTTCACAAACAGATGGAAAAAGGTCACCAGTACATATAGCACCAGAAACCCTTCGGTAAAAGCGCGCAGCCCGTACTGCTGGCGGAATTTAACCAGCAGCAGGTTGATCGAGACGTTCGTCATGACATATACCGCGGGCAGCCACGCGATTTCAGTGGACCAGGCGGCAAAGGTGCCTTGCAAATTTTGCAGGTTGGCGGTAACAACGGCGTTGCCCAGTGCGCCCGTCAGACACACCAGCAGGCCCACAATCCCGTAAGCGATACGCTTTGGTGCGGTGTGTTCCGGCGTGGAAGGCGAGCCGAGAAGGGCGGGCTTTTCGTGCGGTGCCCAGTCGTGTGGCGCGTAAGGATCGCGTTTCGGCAGGCGCATCTTATCCCTTAGACCTTACAGAAATTGTATTTGGAAAGTTAATCGTTAGCGGGCTAATGATTGTAATCCTGTTACAAAACATTATTCAAGTGAATATATGCATAGTGTAACAAAACCATTCTGAATAAAAAGTCCGCGTGAAAGACGGGTAATAGCGCCACTCGCTCGCTTTCGGAGAGATCTACTGTCATCATCCGCCGCGGACGTTACCCTGTGGTATCACAATCGAAAGAAGGGAGCCTTATGCTAACGACCTTTCCACATTTGAATGAAACAACGCTGCACGCCGCCAACCGCGTAGGCGAATGGCTGGCGCAAAATGATTTTGCTACGCCGCCGGTGAACGTTGAGGCGGATATCGTGGTCCTGGCGGGTAACGCGGTCATGCCGACCATTGACGCCGCCTGTCGACTGGCGGCAGAGAACCGCACGCTGCTAATCAGCGGCGGGATTGGTCACTCGACCACCTTCCTCTATTCGGCGGTCGCCCGCCATCCGCGCTACAACACATTGCGCACTACCGGGCTTGCCGAGGCGACAATTCTTGCCGATATCGCGCATCAGTTCTGGAACATCCCGCGGGAGCGCATCGTCGTCGAAGACAAATCCACCAACTGCGGTGAGAATGCCCGTTTCACCCGTGAGCTGATGAAAGCGCGAGGGATGACCTGCCAAAACGCGATTGTGGTGCAGGACCCGACCATGCAGCGCCGCACCATGGCGACTTTCGCTCACGTCTGGCACGCCGACCCGGATGCGCCGCAGTGGCACAGTTATCCTGGTTATCTGCCGGTGTTATGTAACGGCAGGAATGGCCTGACGTTCAGCGAGGAAGCAGATGCCGTCTGGCCCGTTGAGCGTTATCTCTCGCTACTGTTGGGCGAATTGCCGCGCATTCAGGATGACGAACACGGTTACGGGCCGCGCGGGAAAGGGTTCATCGGCCATGTTGATATGCCTGTCGATGTGCAGGCGGCCTGGCAGGTTCTGCGTGAAGATGCGCTGCTGCGTGAGGCGTTAGCCAGCCGTTCTCTTTTATAATCATCTCCCCCGTTGATGCCCGTTTGCGATAAAAATGCCGCAAACGGGCAAACGTTAACTCCCCTTGTCTGGCGCTGAATCGCGTTCAGCGCATCACTTTTATGAGATGTCTCACAAATTCAGGCTCATAGGGTTGGGTTTCACACCCGGAAGTCTCGATATTTAACAATATATTCACTTGTTAAAAACGATACGTTCACAGGAGTAACCCATGACAGCACCCGTACAACATCCTATGTATATCGACGGTCAGTTTGTGTCCTGGCAGGGCGAGGCCTGGATTGACGTGGTAAACCCGTCAACCGAGGCACTGATTTCCCGTATTCCTGATGGCACAGCCAAAGAAGCGCAGCTGGCGATTGATGCCGCTGAGCGCGCCCAACCGGAATGGGAGGCACTCCCGGCCATTCAACGCGCAGGCTGGCTGCGAAAAATAGCGGCGGGTATTCGTGAGCGGGCGGAAGAGATAAGCGCCCTGATCGTCGCGGAAGGCGGGAAAATTCAGCAACTGGCGGAAGTTGAAGTGGCGTTCACCGCCGATTATCTCGACTACATGTCAGAGTGGGCGCGTCGCTATGAAGGCGAAATACTGCAAAGCGACCGTCCGGGGGAAAACATTTTTGTCTTTAAACGGGCGTTGGGCGTGACCACGGGTATTCTGCCGTGGAACTTCCCGTTCTTCCTGATTGCCCGCAAGCTCGCCCCGGCGCTGATTACCGGTAACACCATTGTTATTAAACCGAGTGAGTTCACGCCGAATAACGCGCTGGCCTTCGCCCAAATCGTACACGAAATCGGGCTGCCGAAAGGGGTGTTTAACCTCGTGCTGGGGCGGGGCGAAACCGTCGGTCAGGAGCTGGCGGCGAACCCGAAAGTGGCCATGGTCAGCATGACCGGCAGCGTCGGGGCGGGTGAGAAAATCATGACCGCGGCGGCCAAAAATATCACTAAAGTGTGCCTTGAGCTGGGCGGCAAAGCCCCGGCTATCGTGCTCGACGACGCGGATTTGGATCTGGCGGTGAAAGCGATTGTGGATTCGCGGGTCATCAACTCCGGACAGGTATGTAACTGCGCCGAGCGCGTGTACGTGCAGAAAGGCATCTATGACAGCTTCGTCAATCGTCTGGGTGAGGCGATGAAAGCGGTACAGTTTGGCGACCCGGCCCAGCGCACCGACATCGCGATGGGGCCGTTGATCAACGCCGCCGCCCTGGAACGCGTTAAGCAGAAAGTGGCGACAGCGGTTGAGCAGGGCGCGAAAGTGGTGCTCGGAGGCAAAGCGGTTGAGGGCAAAGGTTATTTCTATCCGCCGACGCTGCTGCTGGATGTGCGTCAGGATATGACCATCATGCACGAAGAAACCTTTGGCCCAGTGCTGCCGGTGGTGGCCTTTGATAGCCTGGAAGAGGCGCTAAACATGGCCAACGACAGCGAATATGGCCTGACCTCCTCGGTCTATACTCAGGATCTGAACAAGGCGATGAAGGCCATCAAAGGACTTAAATTCGGTGAAACCTACATCAACCGAGAGAACTTTGAAGCAATGCAGGGCTTCCACGCGGGCTGGCGCAAGTCCGGGATCGGCGGGGCTGATGGCCGCCACGGTCTGGAAGAGTATCTGCAAACCCAGGTCGTCTATTTGCAGTCGTAAGACACGACACATGACAAAAGGGGCCAATTGGCCCCTTTTTTTGACTTTTTGTGGCGGGGAGAAACGTGCGGCAAAAAACGTTCTGTGCTAAGACTTTTTATTCCATCGATAAGCTCAGAGGTGTGCCTGTGTCGGAAAAAGTGAATGCTCAGTGCCATTGTGGGGCGGTGAAATTTACCGTTGAACTGTCAGAGGGTTTTAATACCCTCCGACGCTGTAACTGCTCTTTTTGTCGGATGCGCGGCGCGGTAGTGGTATCTGCCCCGTTGACGGGTATTCAGGTGATTGAGGGCAACGATAAGCTGACGGAGTACCGGTTTAACACCCGGACCGCCGCGCACTATTTTTGCTCGATATGCGGGATCTACACCTTCCATCAGCGACGTTCTAATCCCAATCAGTACGGTGTCAACGTGGCCTGTATCGAAGGCGTGTCGCCGTTTGACTTCACCGAGGTAACGGTCTCCAACGGTGTTCATCATCCTTCTGACGGCGGCGGCGGGGTGGCGGGAGTACTGCGCTATACGCCGGTTCAGAACGATTGAATGAGACTGGCGGAGGGGCAGCCCTCCGCCTTGAGAGTTACAATTTGACGAATTTTTCCAGCACGCGAATTAACTGAGTGACAAAGCCATATTCGTTGTCGTACCACGACACCGTTTTCACCAACTGCAAATCACCCACCTCCGTTATTTCCGTTTGGGTGGCATCGAATACCGACCCAAAATGGCTGCCAATCACATCGGTGGAGACGATTTCTTCCTCCGTATAACCAAAGGATTCGTTGCCATCGGCGGCTTTTTTGATGGCGGCATTCACCTCATCGGCGGTCACTTTTTTACCCAGAATCGACACCAGTTCCGTTACCGAACCCGTTTTGACCGGCACACGCTGGGCGTGACCTTTTAGCTTCCCGCTCAGGGCCGGGATCACCAGACCGATCGCTTTTGCGGCCCCGGTGGTGTGCGGAATGATGTTTTCCGCCGCCGCGCGCGAGGCGCGTAAATCTTTCCCGCGCGGGCCATCGACCAGCGCCTGCGTACCCGTATAGGCATGAATGGTGGTCATCGTCCCGACTTTGATTTCAAACGCGTCGTGCAGCGCTTTCGCCATCGGGGCCAGGCAGTTGGTGGTACAGGATGCCACGGAAATAATCGTATCGTTGCCGTCCAGCGTATCGTCATTGACGTTGTAGACGATGGTTTTCATCTCCCCGGCAGGAGCTGAAATCAGCACTTTTTTAGCACCTGCATCAAGGTGCGCGTGCGCTTTATCGGTGGCGGTGTAGAACCCGGTACATTCCACCACAAATTCTACGCCCGCCGTTTTCCACGGAATGTTTTTGGCGTCTTTCTCGGCGTAAACGGCAATTTTTTTGCCGTCGACAATCAGCGCGTCGTCGGTGCTTTCTACGCTCCACGGGAAAGGGCCGTAGTTCGAGTCATGTTTTAGCAGATACGCCAGCACCTTGGGCGAGGTCAGGTCGTTAATCGCCACCACTTGCTGGTCGCTTTTTACTTCCAGCAGGCGGCGCAGGACCAGACGGCCAATGCGACCGAAACCATTAATACCAATTTTACTCATTGATTTTCTCCAGTCAGGGTTATCTCATTAAGCGAATAAACTCCTCCAGGCTTAGACCAGCCGCTCGGATTGGGCAACTGAACAATTTTCAGGCACCGCTAAGGGTTTGAAAATCTATACAGAAAAGTTAATGAATTTTTAAGCCTGGATCGCTATGTTAACTTCCTCACGTTTTTTCCCGGGATTTACAACGATGCGAGATAAATACTCGAGCCTGCAAATTGGCATTCACTGGCTGGTTTTTCTGCTGGTGGTTATTACGTACGCAGCAATGGAGCTGCGCGGTTTCTTCCCGCGCGAGTACCGCCCCATCTTCAATATGGTGCACGTCTCTGGCGGAATTTCGATTCTGATACTGATGGTTACACGCCTACTGGTGCGCCTTAAGCAGCCTGCACCGCCTATCGTTCCGAAGCCAAAGCCGTGGATGACCGGGATGGCGCATTTAGGGCATCTGATTATCTTTGTGCTGTTTATCGTGCTGCCTGTCCTGGGGCTGGTGATGATGTACAACCGGGGCAATCCGTGGATGGCGTTCGGTATCATTATGCCGTATGCATCGGTGGCGAATTTCGAGTTAGCAGATAACCTGAAGGAATACCACGAGCTGCTGGCCAATATTGGCTACTACGTGATTGGTCTGCACGCGCTGGCGGCGCTGATGCACCATTATCTGTGGAAAGACAATACGCTGCTGCGCATGATGCCGCGTAAGAAATAAGCCGTGTTTGCCGGGGGGCGCTGCGCTTACCCGGCCTCTGTTTTATTGCCGGAAAACTTAATGGCCCGGCATCGATTTACGGATCGCGCTCAGCAGCGTCTGCGCCCCGGTCGACAACTGGGCATCCACCCGGGTTAAAATCCCAATCGGTTCACCCGCGCCCTGGGTCGGCACCGGCAGTGCCACCAGCGTGCCATGACGTAAATCGTCTTTTACCGCGCCCGATGGTACAAACCACACGTAGTCAAAATCGACCGTCAACTGGCGCGACAGCGACGCCGACAATGTTTCTATACAGCCTGCCGGAATTTTGCACCCTTGACTCAGCAACAGTGCTTCCGCATTTTGACGCGGAATGGTGCCTTTCGGCGAGACCACCACCGGCCACTCCATCACTTTGCTCAGGGTCACCGTCTCCTGCAACAGCGGATGATTCGGGCGCACCACCAGTTTCAGCGATTCGAGGAACAGCAGTTCGTAGTTCAGGCCGCTCATCAGCTCCGGATCGGACATCCGGCCAATGCCTAAGTCAATCTCTCCGGATTTCAGCCCCGCCAGCAGCATGGTGTTATTCATGGTGGCGACCTGCAAGGTGATGTCTTTTTGCTGCTGATGGAATTGACCAATGACCGCCGGAAGAATGCCCAGCGCGGCGGTAGGCAGGGCACCGATGCGCACCACATCGCTGCTGATGCCTTCTTTACGGCTCAACGCTTGCCCGGCGGTATTCAGCGCGTCGAGCACTTTTACCGCGTGGCTCAGGAACTGTTCACCGACCAGCGTGAGCTGTGCGCCCAGACGCCCGCGATTGAATAGTCGGGTGCCGGTAAGCTGCTCAAGCTCATTGAGGGTTTTCGACAGCGCAGGCTGACTGAGGTTAAGCGTTTCCGCCGCGCGCCCCAGCGTTCCCTGTTGAGCGACGGCGACGAAGGTATGCAAATGGCGCAAGCGAATGCGCTGACTGAAGAGACCGTTTTTTTCCATAACCGGATGTTAAAGACAGAGCGCAGCGCGTTACAAGACAACTTGTTTAAATTTGATAACTTGCTAGCAAAATATCATTAACATATTGGTTGATTGTGTCACATGTGGTTATGGATGGTGGCAGTTGAAAATCCCGAAGACATGCGCCGCCGGGAAAGGTAAGCGTTTAGAGATCGAAGAATACCGTTTCAGCGTCTCCCTGAAGATGAATGTCAAACCGGTACACCACCTCATTATCGCGCTGCTCGCGCTGGCCGATTAAGGTTTTCCGCCGCACTTCCCATTCAATCAGATTCAGCACCGGATCGCGCTGATTAGCGTCCTGTTCATCAGAGAAGTACATCCGGGTATTGAGGCCGATGTTGATCCCGCGCGCGACAATCCACAGGTTGACGTGCGGGGCCATCACGCGCCCGTCACGGCCCACGACCGCACCGGGTTTGATGGTTTCAAACCGCCAGACACCGGAGTCGAAATCGGAACAGCTGCGTCCCCAGCCACGGAAATCGGTATCGAGGCTTTTCTCCTGCTGTTGATCGGCAGGGTGGTTATAGCGCCCCGCGGCGTTGGCCTGCCAGATTTCGAGCAGGACATCGCGCACCGGGGTGCCGGAGCCGTCAAACACCCGGCCTTCAATGGTGATGCGCTCACCTTCGGTGTGACTGTTGGTCAGCACCGGGCCGAAATTTTTCTCGAAGATGTGAAAGCCTGCGGCATCGGGTGCCAGGCCAATATGAACATACGGCCCGGCAGTTTGTGAGGCAGTTTCAGCTAAGTAGTCTTTCATCGGGCGGCTCCCTGGGTGCGATTTTCAAACAGCGTGGCGCGACTGCCGCGCAGCACCAGGTCGAAACGGTAGGCCAGGCAATCCAGCGGTACCGCCGCGTGGGTGTCGAGTTCGGCAATCAGGGTGCGAATCGCGTCGTCGTTATTAATGGTTTTAACGATCGGACACTGTTTAATCAGCGGGTCGCCTTCAAAATACATCTGGGTAATCAGACGCTGGGCAAAGGCTTCTCCCGACAGCGAGAAGTGGATGTGCGACGGTCGCCAGTCGCTGGCCTGATTACGCCACGGGTAAGGGCCGGGTTTGATGGTACGGAAAACGTAATAGCCGTTTTCATCGGTCAGCACCCGACCACAGCCGCCAAAATTCGGATCGACCGGGGCCAGATACTGGTCTTTCTTATGCCGATAGCGACCGCCTGCGTTAGCCTGCCACACCTCCACCAGGGTGTTTTTCATCGGACGACCGAAGCCGTCGCGGACATAACCGTGGACGATAATGCGTTCGCCAATCGGCAAGCCGTCTTTGGCGTAATTGAGGATCAGGTCATTATCCTGCGGGCCGAGATCGTCCCGGCTAAATACCGGGCCGGTTATCTCCGACAGTGAGTTCTGCAATGAGATAAGCGCATTGCGCGGTGAACGCAGCACGCTGGTTTTATAACCGGGTGCAAAGGCGGGCGGGTGATTGTTGTAATCGCGATGCACCACTTCACGTGGTGTCCATTTTTCGTTCATAGGGCGCTCCGGGTCAGAGGACGGCTTATTGTTGTGATATCACCACCTGGAGTGTGTGTAATCATATTGTTAATTTAAAGTGAATTTATACGGCTTTTTGCATAACAACAGGTTATAAACCGCACCAAAACAGGGCTTAAAGCCAGAGGTTATCCGCGATCACAATTCGGAAATTCTTCCTCCCGGCCGCAAATGGCTTATGTACACTCCAGGTAATATTCACTGGAGACATGACATCATGGCGAACACCATCACGGCTGATGAGATTCGGGAAAACTTTTCGCAGGCTATGTCAGCGATGTACCAGCAGGAAGTTCCGCAGTACGGCACGCTACTGGAACTGGTGGCAGATGTGAACCTGGCAGTGCTGGAACATAACCCGCACCTGCATGAACAACTGGCCAACGCCGACGAACTGGCGCGCCTCAACGTTGAGCGTCATGGCGCGATCCGTGTCGGTTCGGCAGATGAACTGGCCACGCTGCGCCGCATGTTTGCGATTATGGGGATGTACCCGGTCAGCTATTACGATCTCTCGCAGGCGGGGGTGCCTGTGCATTCCACCGCGTTTCGTCCGGTGGAAGACGCGGCCCTGGCGCGCAACCCGTTCCGGGTGTTTACTTCCCTGCTACGTCTGGAGCTGATCGACAACCTCGAGCTGCGTGATAAAGCCGCTGAGATTCTGGCGAAGCGCGATATCTTCACCACGCGCTGCCGTGAGTTGATTGACCATTATGATGCGCAGGGCGCATTGACGGCGGCCGAGGCAAAAGAGTTTGTCACTGAAGCGCTGGAAACCTTCCGCTGGCATAGTCACGCCACGGTCGAGCAGGAAACCTACCTCGCGCTGCATAACGAACACCGCCTGATTGCCGACGTGGTATGTTTCCCCGGCTGTCACATCAACCATCTCACCCCGCGCACGCTGGACATCGACCGCGTTCAGCAGCTGATGCCGGAATATGGCATTGAGCCGAAAGTCCTGATCGAAGGTCCGCCGCGCCGTGAGGTGCCGATTTTGCTGCGCCAGACCAGTTTCAAAGCGCTGGAAGAGCCGGTGCTGTTTGCCGAAGAGCATCGCGGGACGCATACCGCGCGTTTCGGTGAAATCGAACAGCGCGGTGTGGCGCTCACGCCGAAAGGGCGCGCGCTGTATGATGCGCTGCTGACCGAAGCAGGCACCGGTAAGGACAATCTCAGCCATCAGCAGCATCTGTCGGAGATGTTCAAAGCCTTCCCGGACAGCGAAATGTTCCTCCGCCGCCAGGCGCTGGCCTATTTCCGCTACCGTCTGACCCCAGCGGGTGAGTCGCACCGCCAGGCGTTTCGCCCCGGGGATGATCCCCAGCCGTTAATCGAGCGCGGATGGCTGGTGGCCCAGCCGATCACCTATGAGGATTTCCTTCCGGTGAGCGCGGCGGGTATTTTCCAGTCCAATCTCGGGAATGAAACCCAGGCCAGAAGCCACGGCAATGCCAGCAAAGCCGCGTTTGAGAAAGCGCTCGGTTGCCCGGTACTGGATGAGTTCGAGCTGTATCAGGCTGCCGAAGACCGCAGTAAACGGCGCTGCGGGTTGCTGTAAGCGGGCCTGAAATAACAAGGTGTCTTAGAGTAGGCCCGGCACGTTTCACGCCGCCGGGCGCTTCAGAACGCATTCTTAGATGAGGGTGATGTTTTGCGCCAGAATAACCCGGTCGCCTGCGGCGGGCAGGTTCAGCAGTTCGGTGCCCAGCAACTGGTTCTGACAAAACATCAGTGTGCCGCTCAATGGAGCAAAATCGAGTCGGCTATGCTCTGCCTGTAAGTTGAGTATGTCCGTCCGGCTGTTATTCGCCGGATTTCCTACAACAACCTCGCAGGTGTAAAGGCGCGATGCATGGATGGAAAGCGACGGCGAGGAAAAGGTTGCCGGGGTAGCGCTCACGCCGCCGTAAAATTCACATCGTGAGAAAGACAGCGACTTGCCCGCCAGCGTATGCCCATTTACCCCGCGAAAAATCGTGTCACTAAAGCTCACCGGAGACACAACGCTGTTGTCGACCAGCGTGCTGCCATCGTCGGGTAACGTGAAGCTGCATTGCTGGATAAGATTTGCCCGTACCGATCGCGATGAGCTTTGCGTGATGCGCAATATACCGTCACTGCTACATCCGGTCATCCTTAGGCCATCGGCATTCACCCACAGCATCCCTGAGCCGGGAATGGTCTTGTTGGTCACCACCACCACATCATCCAGCGTCAGATCGCTAACCCCGACGCGAGCCACAAACCACGGACACACGTGTTTACTCACATGAATACGCCGGGCGCTGTTTCCCCAGGTGACACCCGAGTTGGCAAACGTCATCAGCCCTGAATTTCCGGCGTAGGTCAGGTCATGCTCATACTGCCCATGCGTGACAAACGGGCCTTTCTCTGCGCTCTGTCCATCGGCATGGCAGTTCTCCACCCGGCAGTAGGCCGAGGCGGTAAAATCATTCAGGTGTCTGGCGTTGGACACGTGGCAGTCGCGGATATCGCCATACAGGCAGTAGATCTGCTGAGTCAGATAACCCGCGCCGCCCCAGGCGGTGTCCGGCGGATTGAGCAGGGAACACTGTTCGGTAATGTAGTGCGTATTCCAGCGGCGCATAATTACCGGCCAGAATGACCCCCGTGGAGTGAATGCCGAAGACATTCGCCCGCACGGCGTACTCAAACGCCAGCGGGTGACTGCCGGTCACCTGGTCACTGCCCGCCCCGGTAAACCGTAGCGATCTGACGGTAACATCCTGAACGGGTTCCACCCGCTGCCAGGAGATGACCCGCCCGGGGTTAAGCGTCCAGCCATTGGTATAGCTGACCTGGATATGATGTTCGTCCGTTATCGCCGTGACCTGCACCAGTTTCTGGAGCTCGCGGGCCGCCGCTCCTCCGGAGATATCAGATTTCACGGCATACCACTCGCCGACCTTAAAGTGGTTGCTGTCATCCACCGGAAAGATATCCGTTAGCTCCAGCAACGGTTCAGTCAGTGTGATCTGACTTATTTCGGTATCCAGCGAGCCCTGGAAAAAGAGGACCGCGGCGAAGGGATCGTTTACCGGGGCGGGTTCAATATCACGGGTGGACAGATGGAAGGACTGGAAATCAAGGGTGATGCCGGAACGCTGAAAGCGATGTCGTCGACGAAACCACAGATCACTGTAGGCACGAATGTCGGTTACCGTCGGATCATTGACCAGTGCCTCAAGCGCGTCATCGGCCGGGACGGTATCGTCCAGAATACCAAACATTCTGAAATCACCGGTACCGCCGTGAGACAGTCGCCAGTACCCGGCGTGATGATGCAGGGACGTGATAATCGTACCGCCATTATCCTCCCGGGGCGTTCCAGTTTGCCAGGTGTACCATCCGCCACCGCCATCGCCGGAATGGTAATACCCGCTAACATAGACGGCGTCTGTGCTCTCTGGATTGAGATGCCTTAACTCTTCCACTGAAAATACGGTGACTTTCATTTTCACTCCTTTTTCACCTTCGCGAACTGCGAAGGTAGATTAAGTGATCAAATATAGTTCCTCTGTTCGGTCATGCGATGACTGTTTACACTGGGATAAATGCAGATGAAGGAAGCGAACGATGCATAATCCCTCCACGCCGTTAGTGCAGACGCAGCAGGGTTCCCTGCTGGGGCTGGCCGAAGACGATATCCATATTTGGCGCGGCATTCCCTTTGCCGCACCGCCCGTCGGCGCGTTGCGCTGGCGTTCCCCTCAACCCGTTGCGCGGTGGACGGGCGTGCGCGAGGCGCAGACCTTTTCAGCGGCCAGCTGGCAAAACATCGACTACTGCCGCGAGTTAGGTGGCGGCGATCCAGGCCGGTTTTCCGAAGACTGTCTGTATCTCAACGTTTGGGCACCCGCCGTGCGCACACAGCCGCTGCCGGTAATGGTCTGGCTGCACGGGGGCGGGTTTACCATTGGTGCGGGGAGCTTGCCGCCGTACGACGGACAGCAGCTTGCCAAACGCGGGGTTATCGTGGTGACGGTCAATTATCGCCTCGGACATCTCGGCTGCTTTGCCCATCCGGCGCTGGCGGGCGAGGAGGGCGAGCGTGTGTGCAATTTCGGCTTGCTGGATCAGATAGCAGCCCTGAAGTGGGTGCAGGACAATATCGCCGCATTCGGCGGTGATAGTGACAACGTCACGTTATTCGGTGAATCGGCAGGCGCACGCAGCGTGCTGTCATTACTCGCCTCACCAAAAGCCAACGGGCTGTTTCATAAAGCGATTATTCAGAGTGGTTATACCTTGCCGGATACGCCGCTGGATGCCGCCCTGGCGCAGGGCGAAGCCCTTGCTGCTCATTTTGGCTTGAGCAATCCTACCGCAGAACAGCTCCGCGCGTTGCCTGCCGATGCGTTCTGGCCATTGGAAGGCTCGCTTAAACCCGGCCCGGTTCCGGTATGCGGTGATGCCGTGTTACCCCACCCGATGCTGGAAACGTTTTTCACTGCCCGACAGCATCCGCTCCCGATGATGGTTGGCTCCAACAGCGATGAGGCCAGCGTGATGGCGGTATTTGGCGTTGACCTCGCCGGACAAATTCAAAAGCTACGCCAGGAGCGTCGTTTGGGGTTAGGGCTGATTAAGCTGCTGTATCCGGGCGTGAAGGGCGATGCAGAACTGGGGCGTCAGGTATGTCGCGATATGGCCTTCACCACGCTCGGGTATGTGGTGATGCAGGCGCAGCAGCGCATCGGGCAACCGTGCTGGCGCTACTGGTTTGACTATGTGGCAGAGGCCGAGCATCAGACCTATTTAAACGGGGCATGGCACGGGAACGAAGTGCCGTATGTTTTCGATACGCTAAGCCAGGTGGAACCGACGCGAGATTACGTTAATGAAAACGACCTGGCCTTTTCCTCACAGGTGGCAGACTACTGGGTGAATTTCGCCCGCCATGCGAGCGCAGATGATGACACGTTGCCCGGCCCGGTTCGCTGGCCCGCCTCCGTCAAAGGGCGCGATCGGCTGCTGCGCATCGGCCTGAACAAGCTGCGTGGATTTAAAGTGGAGAATCGGTTTATGCGCGCCCGGCTGGCGCTGTTTCGCCGCGTAATGCGCCATCATGTGACGCTGGATTAAGCAGGCCATCACGGAACTGGGTCAGGCCGATCGCTTTGGCCGACACTTCGCGTACCACCAGCCGATAGCTGGCCCCGGTTTTGACGCTCAGTGCGTAAGGCCGCACCAGGCGGCCGCTGAGCAAATCCTCTTCAACCAGCGTTTCATCGGCGATTGCCACCCCAAAACCTTGCAACGCAGCGGTGATCGCCAGATCCATGGTATCGAAGTGCTGATTCTTATGCATCGCGGCGGGTAGCGGGTCTGGCAGTTGCGCCAGCCACAGCGACCAGTCGGTTTTATCGCGGGTTGGATGTAAAAACGTCATCCCGGCAAACAGGGTGTTGTCCGCCAGACGATGGCTGACCACCGGGGTTAGCGACTCTTCAAACAGCAGATCCCCAGCGTTCATGTGGGGGCCAAACACTATCGCGGCATCGAACGGCTCGGTTTTGAAATTGACCGTATGCTCGGTGGTGGTGGTCAGGGCAATCTGCATTTCCGGGAAGCGCTGCTCAATCTCAACCAGGCGCGGCACCAGCCAGCGCATCGCGCAGGTCGGGGCTTTCAGGCGCACTACCGTTTGCTGCTGGCGCGCCTGTTCCGCCACCATCAGCATCTGATTAAACGAGGTCATCAGCTCCGGGTACAACGCGCTGCCCTGAGGGGACAAACGCAGGCCGCGCGCCAGTCGTTCAAACAGCGGGAAACCGAACCACGCCTCAAGGGTCGCAATCTTGCGGCTCACTGCGCCCTGCGTCAGGCACAGCTCTTTGGCGGCGTGGGTCAGATTGAGATGACGGGCGGTCACCAGAAAGGTTTCTATGGCGTTTAGCGGCAACGGCCTACGTGACATGCTGGCTCCAGCTATGCAATTTGGTCATGGCGAGTATGACACAGCGCTACAGCTCGATAAACGGCAATCGCCGACGGGAATGTGCCGCCGGATGCGACACCGCACTGGCGATGTTTTCGCCTATTTCCGCGCAGACGGTAATCCCCTGGATAAACGGCCTGTCGTGCATCAGGTAAGGCAGGGCCGCAAAGGCGACACGCCCGCGCACGCTCGGCGGTTCAAGCAGAGTGTAATCGTCGGCGATGTCCGGGAAATCCTCGCCGTGCGCCTCCAGCTGTTGGCGAAATCTCGGGAACGGTAAGTCCTTAATTTTGAGCGCTTTTTGTCCTCTGGCATCAATAAAGGTATCAAAGGCAAAATCGCCATGCTCACTGGAGATAACCGTCTTGCCTGGCTGGACGTCCATGGTGTAATCGCTGCCAAGGGCGTGCAGACTGAGGATCCCCGCTTCGCGTAGCGCCATTAATCGACGAATTGATTCCGACGGAATAGCGGTGTAGTTGTCGATAAACACCCGGCCCAACCCGGAGGTAAAGCGCTGGCGATCGTGTTCCGTTAGATGTGGCACTATCTCCTCAACCACTTCATGCAGCCGCAGAATGGTGTAGCGCCAACCTACCGTATGTTTATCGCGCTTGTTGCGTTCTACCTCACGCAGATTCGCCTGCACCCAGTGCCAGGGGTTATGCTTTTTACGATCGGCAAACCAGGCCGCGGAAAAGGTGTCCGCGGTGAGCGTTCGCAGGGCGACTTTTTCACTCCAGGCGGGATCAGCGAGTTCAAGCTCCTGCTTGATGAGGGCAAAAACGCGGTCGAGCAATTCCGCGCTACCGGCGGCAATTTCACGTTCGATCGCCGGGTCCGTCACCACCTGTAGCGGTTCGTACGGAATAGGGCAGTAGAAGTCTGCTTCCGGCAAAATGCCCGAGCGGGACAATAGCGAGATTTTTAGCGCCTGACTGTTCTTATCGAGCGTGAACTGCACGTTGTCATCGGTTTCGGTAAAGTGCCCATGCTGCACCACGACCGCCATCGCGGCGTCAATTGCGCTCAATGACAGACCCATGATGCCGACGTTACCGGCCTTAATATCGGCCTCAATCAGGCCAGACCACGGGCTTGGGAAGAAGGCGCGGGGGAAATGCTCTTCATCAGGCCAGACGTGGCCAGTGGCGAGTACCGCCAAATCGAATTGTTCTTCTGCTTGTTCACCACTCACCCATAGCCTCACGCCTTGCGGGGTGACCTGAAGATCGGTCACTTCGGAGGACTCATGCACGTCAAGGGTAAAGCCGTGCTGTTTCGCGCGTGCCACGAGGCGCAAGAACTGATCACGGAAAAACTCTCCGAGCAAAATGCGCGGCAGAAATTGCCGGTTATGCAGGGATGCTTTTTCGACGCCATATCGTGCCAGATGTGTCTCGGGCTGGTCTTCCAGCCATTCAAGATAGGTGGAAAAGATCGGCGGAATTTCAATACTGGCAATGTTAGCCAGCATCATTCGCGAGTTATCTTCATCGGCATAAGGCATGCCGACTCCGGCCTCATCACCCTGCTCGTAAAGCGACAGCGCGACCGGCGTCTGGTTTTTAAGAATAGAGAAGAGTGTGTAAATGCCGGTAGGCCCGGTGCCGATGATGGCTATTTTTTTCATAGTGAATACCTGTTGTTATCTGCACCAAGTCTAGTACGGGATTCCAGCTATGCAATTTCCTCATGGCTAGTATGACAACAATTCGATTGTCGCTGCGGATGGCTTTATGTTGAATAGTTATGCATATTTACTGAGAAAGGATTGACGATGACTCTGCGTTCACCGGTGAAAACCCGCACCAAGCTGCCCGACGTGGGTACGACTATCTTTACCGTGATTGGCCAGCTATCTTCTCAGCATAACGCCATTAACCTTTCCCAGGGCGCGCCGAACTTTGCCTGCGACGCGCGCTTAGTGCAGGGCGTGACCCGCGCGATGGAAGAGGGACACAATCAGTATGCCCCGATGACCGGGTTGCAGGCCCTGAAAAACCGTATCGCGGATAAAATCGCCGATCTGTACGGGGCGCGGTATGACGCCGATAATGAAATTTTAATCACCGCCAGCGCCAGCCAGGGGCTCTATTCTGCGATAAGCGGGCTGGTGCATCCGGGCGATGAAGTTATCTATTTTGAACCGTCGTTCGACAGCTATGCGCCGATAGTGCGTTTGCAAGGCGCTACCCCGATCGCCATCAAGCTGACGGTGCCGGATTTCACCGTGAACTGGGATGAAGTCCGCGCCGCTATTACCTCGCGTACACGGATGATTATCATCAACACACCGCATAACCCGAGCGGGAAAGTGTTCGATGCCAACGATTTACAGCAGCTGGCGGCCCTGACGCATAACACCGATATCGTGATCCTTTCCGACGAAGTATATGAGCACGTGGTGTTCGACGGTCAGCCGCATCACGGGATGGCGACCCATCCCCAGCTGGTCGAGCGTAGCGTGATTATTTCGTCGTTCGGCAAAACCTATCATGTCACCGGCTGGCGGGTGGGCTACTGCGTGGCCCCGGCGGAGCTGATGGACGAGATCTGCAAAGTGCATCAATTTTTGATGTTCTCTGCTGATACCCCCATGCAGTATGCCTTTGCGGAGCACATGACTGACCCGCAGACGTGGCTGTCGCTGGCGGCGTTTTATCAGCGCAAACGCGATCTGCTGCAATCGCTGCTGGCGGAGTCGCCGTTCCGTCTGCTGCCGAGCCAGGGCTCGTTCTTCCTGCTGGCGGAATACAGCCATTTCAGCGACGAAAGCGACAGTGAGATAGTAAAGCGCTTGATTATTGATCACGGTGTGGCGACCATTCCGCTGTCGGCGTTCTACACCGATGGCACGGATAACAAACTGATCCGCCTCTCTTTTGCCAAAGATGAGGCGACATTACGGGCAGGCGCTGCGGCCCTGTGTCAGGTTAAACCACGTTAAGGGGCGTTGGCGATGAAACTGAAAGCATTGATTCTGGGCATGGGCCTGATTTGCTCTGTCTCTTCCTTTGCCGCAGGCGAACTGCGTTTTGGCGTGGAGGCAGAATATCCGCCGTTTGAAAGCCGCAACGCGGCAGGCGAGCTGCAAGGATTTGATATTGATTTGGGCAATGCCATCTGTCAGGCGGCGGCGCTGAAATGCAGTTGGGTTGAAAGTTCGTTTGATTCGCTCATCCCGGGGCTGGTAGCGAAGAAATTTGATGCCATTAACTCGGCGATGAACATCACCGAACAGCGTCGCAAGAGCATCGATTTTACCCAACCAATCTATCGAATCCCTTCGCAGTTAGTGGGCAAAGAAGGCAGCGGGATGCAGGCCACGTCGGAAGGGTTGCAGGGTAAAACCATCGGCGTGTTGCAGGGTTCTATTCAGGAAACCTACGCCAAAGAGCATTGGGAAAAGCACGGCGTGACCGTGGTGTCGTATAAAGATCAGAATATGGCGTGGGCCGATTTGCTCAATGGTCGTATCGACGCCTCGCTGGTGATGTCTGCCGCCGGGCAGGCCGGATTCCTTAGCAAGCCGCAGGGCAAGGGCTTCGGCTTTATCGGTAAACCGGTCGCCGACGACACCATTCTCGGCAGTGGGATTGGGTTCGGCCTGCGTAAAGGCGATGCGGAACAGAAGAAAAAGCTCGACGCCGCCATCGATAAAGTGCGTGCCGATGGCACCATCACCAAGCTGGCAGCGACGTATTTCCCAGGAATTGACGTCAGCGTAAAATAACCCATTCATGTCTTATTATAGCCCCGGCAGTGGTGTCGCTCGCCGGGGCTCTTTGTTTGTATCGGTTTACGCTTTTTTACAGCCCGATTCAGTCACTTCCGATCGCAAAAATTTATTTCCCGGTTTGCGCGGATTTTGCACGCCGAACAATTGGATTATCAGCGTTTTTTGTCTAGAGTGGGCGACTTCTTAGCGAAGTCGACAATCACAGAAGGACGCTGACGCAGGCATGAACCGCAGACACTTTATTAAATCTTCAATGGCTGTAGCCGCGGTAAGCGCTACAACCGGAGTTGCCTCTCTGTTTTCAAAAGCCGCGCTGGCTGACGATTCGTCGATTGCCGACGGACAAACGCGCCGTTTTGATTATTCCGTACTGCAATCCATGGCGCGTGATTTAGCCACCCAGCCGTGGGGCGGCGCGCCGAAGGACTTGCCGAAAACCCTGGCAGAACTGACTCCGCAGGCCTACAACAGCATTCAGTATGATGCCTCGCAGTCGCTGTGGAACAACATCGACGATCGTAAACTGGATATTCAGTTTTTCCACGTCGGGATGGGCTTCCGTCGCCGGGTGCGCATGTTCTCGCTGGATTCTGCCTCTCAGCAGGCTCGTGAAATTCACTTCCGCCCGGAGCTGTTCAAATATAACGACGCGGGCGTGGACACCAAACAGCTGGAAGGGCAGACCGATCTCGGTTTTGCCGGGTTCCGCACCTTTAAAGCCCCTGAACTGGCGCGTCGCGATATTGTGTCGTTCCTTGGCGCAAGCTACTTCCGCGCGGTCGACAGCACCTATCAGTACGGCCTGTCCGCTCGCGGTCTGGCGGTGGATACCTTCACCGACACGCCGGAAGAATTCCCGGACTTTACGTCATTCTGGTTCGAAACCGTAAAACCGGGTGCGACGGTGTTTACTGTGTACGCGCTACTCGACAGCCCGAGCGTGACCGGAGCCTACAAGTTCACCGTGAACTGTCAGGAAACCCAGGTGATCATGGATGTGGAAAACCACATCTTCGCGCGCAAAGATATCAAGCAGCTCGGTATCGCGCCGATGACCAGCATGTTCAGCTGCGGCAATAACGAACGCCGCATGTGTGACACCATTCATCCGCAAATCCACGATTCCGATCGTCTGGCGATGTGGCGCGGCAACGGGGAGTGGGTCTGCCGTCCGCTGAATAATCCGCAGAAGCTGCAGTTCAATGCCTTCCAGGATAAGAACCCGCGTGGCTTTGGTCTACTCCAGCTCGATCGCGATTTCAGCCACTATCAGGACGTGATGGGCTGGTACAACAAGCGTCCAAGCCTGTGGGTAGAGCCGCGTAATCAGTGGGGCGAAGGGGCGGTGTCGTTGATGGAAATCCCGACCACCGGTGAAACGCTGGATAATATTGTCTGCTTCTGGCAGCCAAAGAAAGCGGTGAAGGCAGGCGACGAGCTGGACTTTAAGTATCGCCTGTACTGGGCCGCGCAGCCGCCGGTGCGCTCTCCGCTGGCCCGCGTGATGGCCACCCGGACTGGAATGGGCGGTTTCCCGGAAGGTTGGGCTCCAGGCGAGCACTATCCGGAAAAATGGGCGCGTCGTTTTGCGATTGATTTCGTCGGGGGCGATCTGAAGGCGGCTGCGCCGAAGGGCATCGAGCCGGTCATCACACTCTCTAACGGCGAAGCGAAGCAGGTGGAAATCCTGTACGTTGAACCGTTCGACGGCTACCGCATTCTGTTCGACTGGTATCCGACCAACGATTCCACCGATCCGGTGGAGATGCGTATGTTCCTGCGCTGTCAGGGCGATGCCATTAGTGAAACCTGGCTGTATCAGTATTTCCCGCCCGCGCCAGATAAGCGTAACTACGTTGATGACCGCGTGATGAAGTAAGTGGTGAATGGCACGGGCCCCTTGTGGGCCCGTGCCAGCACCGCGCCGCCGGGCGACACAGGGCATTTCACCCTAACGGCCCGCCGACAATCGTTTCACGCATCCCGGCCAAAATACGATCCCCGGTTTCATGGTACAAATCGGCATACCAGGCTTTGGTTTCCTGCATATCTTTCCCGTGAGTCACGTCGCAGCGTTTGCGCGCTTTCAGCACCAGATCCTTCACCCGCCAGGCGCGTTTTTCCTGATAGCGTAGCAGGGCGTCTTCAATCCCTAGCGAATGGGTTTGCAGGGTCATCGCCAGCACCACCGCATCTTCCATTGCCGCACAGCCGCCCTGACCAATGTCCGGAGTGGTGCTGTGTCCGGCGTCGCCGAGCAGCGCCACGCGGCCTCGCACCAGGGTTTCCAGCGGTTCGATATCGTGAATTTCAATCCGGTTGGTGGTCTGCGGATCTATCTGCGCAATCAGCTTCTGCACCGGATCGGCCCAGCCGCTGAAATAGCGCTGCAAATCGCTGCGGGCGGTGGTGCGGTCTTCGTTCAACCCTTTCGGCAGCGGCACGTCGAAGAAGAAATAGAAGCGATTCCCGGCGACAGGCATCAGCGACACGCGTTTGCCTTCGCCCACCCAGGTGGTCCATTGATTGGCCGGGGCTAAGTCTTCGTCGATGGTTACCAGCCCGTTCCAGTTGACGTAACCCGCATACCGGCGCTCGGTCTGGTAGCCTATCACCCATGAACGAATGGCGGAGTGCGTGCCGTCAGCGGCGACCAGCAGGTCAGCTTCGGCGGTGTGTCCGTCTTCAAAGGTTGCCCGCACGCCGTCGGCGAAGGACTCCACGCTGACCACGCGTTTGCCAAACTGTACCGCTTCATGGCCGTAGGCAGTCAGAAGCATCTCCTGTAATCCGGCGCGGGCCACCGGCCACGGACGTTCGCCGACGCTTTGCACCAGCGGGTCGAGACTGAAACGGGTCATGGTCTGGTTATGGCGGAAATCGCGATAGGACATATACTCCATAGGCCCCCCTAATTTTCGCAGTGGCTCCTTCATTCCCAGCCAGTTCAGGCACTTAACGCCGTTTGGCCAGATTGAAATGGCAGCCCCAACCGGTTTAATCTGTTTCACAGCCTCATAAACGTCGGTTTCAATGCCGCACTGCCTGAGGGCGATGGCCGCAGAGAGGCCACCAATGCCACCACCAATCACGATTGCTTTCATCTTGTTGTCTCTCCTTTGGGTTACAAAGGGATAAAGCAAGAGGCGTGCCAGCCGGCAAGGCCGCACAGTTCGCGGGTTGCAAGGTATTGGTGCATTGTTTTAGTGCAAATGAGCGCCACAAGGAGCCATTATGATCCCCGAACAGCCGCTACAGGATGAGATGATTCAGGTCACGCCTGAGCTAACGCTGCATGCCGCCGATGAGCGTTTTGTTTCAGAGTTGCACCAATTGGTTCTTAAAAACCGCCACTGGTTGCAGCACTCGTTGAACTGGCCGCAATTTGTCGGCAGTGAGGAGGACTCCCGGCAAAATATGATCAGCAATCGGCTGCTGCACCAGCGTGGTTACGCCAAAATGTTCCTGATCGTGCAGCGCGAAACGCTGGTGGGCGTGCTCTCTTTCAATTCTATCGAGCCGCTGAACAAGGCGGGGTATATCGGTTATTGGCTGGATGAAGCGCATCAGGGGCAGGGAATTATCAGCCGCTGCCTGGCGGCGTTTATGTATTACTACGCCCAACAGGGCGAAGTGCGGCGCTTTGTGATCAAGTGCCGGGTGGAGAATGAACGCAGCAACCAGGTGGCGCTGCGTAACGGCTTCACACTGGAAGGGTGTCTGAAGCAGGCGGAGTTCCTCAACGGTCACTATCATGACCAGAATATTTACGCCCGCATCATGGATGAAGTGTCAGATTGAGCCGAGCAGCGGCGTGCGAGTGACACGCTCATCGCCGTTGATCACTTTCGGGCCACGAATGTGGATGCTGTCGTCGCCGTAGGCCTCGATCACCGCATTGCCGCAGATTTCAACCCGCTGCTCAATCACCACGTCACCACTGATCCGCGCGTGACCCTCGACCAGAATTTTATCATCCAGCAGAATGGGCCCGCCGCGCAGCCAGGCGTGCCCCCCGACCAGCACGTGATGTTTCAGCACGCAGTTGCCTTCTACCACCGCGTTCTCCGCCACCTGCGAGCTGTAGCGCAGCGTAGGGATGGCGTCTTCACCCTGACCGGCGACCACCCTGGCGTTGCCGTACACTTTCGCGCAGTCACAGATCCAGACGTTATTTTCTTCGTTGCCCTGAATGAGCGCCGCATCAAACACTTCTGCCCGGTGTTCAATAAACGCCTGATCGACAATCGCGTCGCCGTAGATTTGCACCTGGTGAACGACGCGTGAGCGGCTGACGGTGGCCCGGTCATAGATTTGCAGATGCTGCGTGCTGTCGCGGGTCAGGCCGATGGCAGCGATGATGTCGCACTCATTCAGGATCCGCGCGTCGCCAAACAGATGGCATTCCCCGCGGACCCGCGAACACTGAACCGTGACGTTGTCACTTATTCTTGCCCGATCGGTTACCGTGGCGTTATCGAGCCAGGCGTTGTTTTCAATCAACGCGCCATGCGAGAGCGTGCAGGCCTGCGTCACGCGGGCGTTGCCGGTCACGCGTGCGTCGGCAAATACCACGCTGTTGTGATCGTAAATCCAGCAATCGCCTTGCTGGCTGAGGGCGCTTTCAGCCTCAATCCAGCCGCCTGCGCTGCCCGCCGACACATCGGCAAAATCGCGCAGGGCGATGATTTGCCACAGGGTGACGCTTTTTTTCTCGCCATCTTGCTGATAGCTGTACGCACGTGAGGTGTCGCTGAGACGGTACTTGTTCATCACTCTTCTCGTTACGGGGGCTTAACATAAACGTAGCAAAGAATCTCCATGACGCGACCCTTAAGATTCCTTTAAAATACACCTTTAAAATGATACCGATATCAAACCAGGAGCCACGATGAACCGCTGCGATGAAAATTACTTCACCGAGAAATACGGTCTGACACGTACCCATTCCGAAGTGTTGCATGCGGCGAGCAAAATCGCGCCGGGCAAAACCCTGGATTTAGGCTGCGGCAACGGGCGTAACAGCCTGTATCTGGCGGCGAACGGTTTTGAGGTCAGCGCATGGGATAAAAACCCGATCTCCATCGCCCGGCTGGAAAGCATCCGTCAGGAAGAAGGGCTGGACAATCTGCAGGCGAAGGAAGTTGATCTCAACGGTCTGAGCTTTGAGGGTGAGTACGATTTTATTCTGTCGACGGTGGTGATGATGTTCCTTGAGGCCAACACCATTCCGGGACTTATCGCCAATATGCAGCGTTGCACGCGCCCTGGCGGCTGGAACCTGATTGTGGCGGCGATGGATACCGACGATTATCCGTGTACCGTCGGTTTCCCGTTTGCCTTCAAACGCGGCGAGCTGGAAGGGTATTACGCAGGTTGGGAGTTTGATCGCTACAACGAAGACGTCGGCGAATTACACCGCACCGACGCCAACGGCAATCGCATCAAACTGCGCTTTGCCACCCTTCTTGCGCGTAAACCCGCTTAACGCGCCGCCAGCAGGCAGAGCTGAAGGGCGACGTTATACGAGGCCTCGAACGATTTCAGCGGCAGAAATTCATACTTCGAGTGGAAGTTGTGCGCGCCGGTAAAGAAGTTCGGGGTCAGCAGCCCTTTGGCTGACAACGCCGCACCGTCGGTGCCGCCGCGCATCGGCGTCGGTTTCGGCGTAATGCCCAAACTTTCCATCGCCTCAAACATCAGGTCGATTGCCCGACGGTCTTCACCGATAGCGTTGCTGATGTTGCTGTAGGTATCGCTAATCTGATACGTCACCTTTGCCCTGGGATACTGCGCGGCAATCTTTCCGGCGACGTCGCCAATCTGCTGTTTGCGACGCTCGAAACTGGCCAGGTCGAAATCACGAATGCTGGCGTTCAGAACCGCATAACTTTGCCCCGCGTCGATGCCGTTAAACCAGACGTAGCCCTCGCGGCCTTCGGTATGCTCTGGCGTTTCTGATCGGTCGAAGTGGCTGATAAAATCTGTTGCCATCAGCAGCGGGTTAACCAGCACGCCTTTGGCCGACATCGGGTGCGCGGTCACGCCGGTGAAGCGAATTTCCGCCGCCGCGGCGTTGAAGTTCTCATACACGATTTCGCCGAGCTCGCAGCAGTCGATGGTCCAGGCAAAATCGACGTTGAAGCGTCGTTCCAGATCCAGGCCGACTGGGCTGCCATCGGCGTGAAAACCAACATTACCACCTATGAGTGGGGCGAATACCTGAAGCGAGTGAAAGACGGTGAGCATCAGGCGGCACTGATGGGATGGACCACGGCGACCGGCGATCCGGATAACTTCTTCGGTCCGCTGTTTACCTGCCAGTCGGCGGACGGCGGTTCGAATTCGGCGAAATGGTGCTATGCGCCGTTTGATAAGCTGATTGCCGAAGCGAAATCGATAACCGATCAGCAGAAACGGAGCGAACTTTACAAACAGGCACAGCAGATGATGCACGAGCAAATGCCTGCGGTGATGATTGCCCATTCCACGATTTTTGAACCGGTGCGCAAAGACGTCAGCGGCTATGAAATCGACCCCTTTGGTAAGCATTTGTTCTATCCGGTTGACATTAAATAAGCCTTCCAGCACCTGCCATTTTCGGTAGGTGCTAATTTAATTCCGAATCTGTTAGCAACCGCTTTTTTTACCACAACAAGATTAAGGTCGCTTTGTTATAAAGAGCCCGCAATTGCACTTTTACAGGGACTCTTTTATGCGTAGCAAAACTTTATTTAAAGTGGCCGCACTTGCGGGCATGATCGCGTTAACGGGATGTGCTTCAAAAATCGCCTCGCCGGAAAAGTATTCCGGTTTTCTGAAAAAATATTCCGACCTTAAGGAAACCACGTCTGCGTCCGGCAAGCCTGAGCTGCGCTGGATCGATCCGAATTATAATCCGGCAGATTACGACAATATCGTTTATAACCCGATTGTGTATTACCCGGTGCCCAAGCCGACGACCCAGTTTGGCGAGCAGGCGATGTCTGAAATCCTGAACTACACCAATGAGCAAATGAAAAAAGCGATTTCTGAGAGGAGACCGCTGACGACGATTGCAGGCCCGCGCAGCCTGATATTCCGGGGTGCCATTACCGGGGTTGATCGCAGTGAGGAAGGATTGCAGTTCTATGAAGTTGTTCCCGTGGCTTTAGTGGTAGCGGGAACTCAGATGGCGACCGGTCACCGTACCATGGACACCAGCCTGTATTTTGAAGGCGAACTTATCGATCCGAAAACCAATAAGCCGGTTATTAAGGTCGTGCGTAAAGGTGAAGGGGAAGACCTGGCAAACGAGAATACCCCAGTGACCGCGGAGACGCTGAAAGCGGTGATTGATGACATGGCGATTGATGCTGTGAAATTCGATCCAACGCAGAAGTAACTCTGAAGCCATTTTGACAACCGGCGGCGCAAACCGCCGGTTTTTTTATGCCGCGCTTTTACGCAACATACTCCGTTTCAGCCAGGTTTCCGGTCTCGCAAACATTACCAGGTTACCGACTAAAATTAACGCCAGGCCAAACACCGCGTTGGCGTGCCAGACGTAACCTTCGTAAAAGGTGGAGATGCTTAGCGCCACTAACGGGAACAGCAGGGTGCTGTAGGCCGCATTGGACGGGCCTATCCGCCTGACCAGCGTGAAATACGCCCCGAAGGCAATCACCGATCCGAACAGCGCCAGATACAGCAGCGCACCCATATAGCTGACGGTAAACTCCGGCATAAAGTTATCGCCCCGCAATAGCGCAATCGCCCCCATCACTATCGTGCCGTACAACATCGCCCAGCTATTGGTGGTCAGGGTTTCCAGACCACGCCGCTGATGACGAATACTCAGCATATTGCCCAACGAGAAACCGTAGGTGCCCAGCGCACTGAGACCGATGCCCATCAGCAGTTCGCTGCTCATGCCGCTGGCCTGTAGATCGTCCCAGAACAGCGTCACGATACCGATTAAACCGAGCAGGGCGGCGAGGTAAAACCGTCCCGGTGGCTGTTGACGGTAAAACAGGAAACTGTTGATCGCGTTAAACAACACCGCCATTGAGAAAATCACCGACTCCAATCCGGTGTTGATCCACTTCGCGGCGGTATAGAAACACCAGAAGTTGAAGCAGAACACGCAGCAGCCCTGAATAATGCAGAACAGGTGATCGCGTAGCTGCAACTTACGCAGGCGACCGAGCAGTTTCAGCCCCACCATCAGGGTGACGCTGGCCACCGCGAAGCGCCAGAAAATCGACACCGGCGCGGCGACGGGTCCCTGTTGCAGGAAAATGGCAATCCAGGTGGTGCCCCAGATAACCACCACCAAAAAATAGAGTAATACGTTCATGGTTATTATTCCGATTCAGCCTGTGATGCCGGAAGTGTGCCAGACGGCGAGGGCCATCGCTTGCAGCAGGCTGCGGGGGAGTTGCATATTCTTGCGCATTTTTTCAATGCAGACGGAGTAAAGCTGGCAAGGGTGGGCAACAATTCATAGACTAGCGGTCTGATTGATAGCTACAGCGAATATGATGCCCGAGAATTACGCGACTTTTGAAACCCTGCGCCAAAAAAATGCCGTTCTGCGTGACACGGTGGCGTTGAACTCCGGCATTCAGCTGGCGGCCTGGTTTAATCAAAACGACAACGTAACGGTGCAAAGCGACCACCACACCCTCAGCTTGTACGTGGCTGACGGCTATGAGAGCTACCACAAAACGCCGCACGGCTGGAAAAACGGCGGCGGGCCAGACCGCTTCTGCCTGATGCCCAAAGAGAGCGAATCGAGTTGGGATATCCGCGATAACCTGTCGTTTGTGCATCTCTACTGCACTGATGAACACCTGCGCGCCACCGGTGAGAAAATTTGGGATCGTAGCCCGGCCTCGTTCCGTCTGGACGAAAAAACTTTCGCTAACGACGATAAAATCACCGCCCTGTATCGCCATTTTTTACTCGACTGTGACTGGCAGCAGCAGGCGAATCATCTGGCATTAAGCTCCGCCACCACACTGCTGCTGACCCATCTCATTCAGCATTACACCAATGTGCAGTGGCAGTTGCCGAAAGTCACTGGTGGTCTGGCACCGTTCGCGCTGCGCAATGTGCTGGCGTTCATCGAGGCCAGTCTGGCGCAACCGCTGACCCTGGCAGATCTGGCGCAGGAAGCCGCGCTGAGCGAATATCACTTCGCCCGCATGTTCAGCCTGTCGATGAAAATGGCCCCGCATCAGTACGTGATGCAGCGCCGGATGACCCGGGCGCAGGAGCTGGTACGCAACACCTCGCTACCGCTGACCGAGATCGCGCTGGCCTGCGGGTTTAGCTCTGCCAGCCATTTCAGCAACCGCTTTAAAAGTGTGCTGGGCATGACCCCGTCACAGCTTCGCGCGTCGGGCCAGTGACAGCACGCAGTAGCACATTCCGCCCGCCACCAGTCCCCAAAATGCTGAACCTATGCCTGCCAGCGTCAACCCGCTGGCGGTGAGCAAAAAGGTGACAATCGCCGCGTCACGCTCGTTTTCTTTGGTCAGGGCCTGCACCAAACTGCCGCTAAGGGTGCCGAGCAGTGCCAGCCCGGCCAGCATCTGGATCCACGCGACCGGCAGGGCTTCCATCAACGCAGTAATTGATCCGCCGAAAATACCCGCCAGCAGATAAAAGCCTCCGGCGGCCACGGCGGCTTTCCACCGTTGTTCCGCAGCCGGGTGCGCCTCCGGGCTCTGGCAAATCGCCGCGGAGATCGCCGCAATACAAATTGAGAACACGCCGAACGGCGAAAACGCCAGCGCAATGCCGCCGGTGATCACCATCAGCCACGACACGGGCGCGGAGTAGCCGGAAGCATTCAGGGCCGCAATACCGGGCGCGTTTTGCGAGGCCATCGTTACGAGGAAAAAGGGTACCCCGATGCTAAGCAACAGCGAAAAATTAAATTCTGGTGCAATGTAACGCGGCAGGGTAAACGTCATATGCAGTGATTCGCTGTGGATTTCCGCGGCAAAGACCGCCCATAGGCTGCCCGCGACTAGCGCCGCAACGATGGCATAGCGCGGGGCGATGGCTTTAAACAGTAGCCACGCCGCTAACATTGAACCGCAGAGCAGAAAATTATTTTGCAGGCTGCTGAACGCCTGTAAACCAAACCGTAGCAGGATCCCGGCCAGCATCGCCGCCGCCAGTGAATGTGGGATAATCTTCATCAGTCGGGCAAACAGCCCGGTCAGGCCGCACAGCACAATCAGCCCGTTGGCAAAAATGAAAATCCCCACCGCCTGATTGAGCGTCACGTCGTGCAACCCCGTTACCAGCAGCGCCGCGCCGGGGGTCGACCACGCCGTGAGCAGCGGTACTTTGCGCCATAGGGTCAAAATTAACGTGCTCACGCCCATCGCCAGACCGAGGGCCGTCATCCAGCCCGCAATGGTTTGAGCATCCGCTCCCGCCGCCGCGGCGGCCTGCCAAATAATTGCCGCTGAACTGGCGTATCCCACCAGTACGGCCACAAATCCGGCCAGTAGGGTCGAGAAAGGGAAGGCGCGCATAAAATCCTCTTGTGCGTTATAACGTCCGGTGAAATGTAGCATTGGGCGTTATAGCGCACAAGTGATAAACTGCCGAAAAAAGGAGCAACCATGAATATTGCACAACATCTGGCGACGACCCTGAAATCTCTGCGTCAGCAGCGGGAATGGAGTCTGTCGAAACTGGCGGAAGAAACGGGCGTTTCAAAAGCAATGCTCGGGCAAATCGAGCGCAACGAATCCAGCCCGACGGTAGCGACGCTGTGGAAAATCGCCACCGGTCTCAACGTGCCGTTTTCGCTGTTTATCACCCCGGCGGAAAGCGAAGACACGGCGTTCGACCCGCAGCAGCAAGCGATGGTGGTGACGCCGATTTTCCCGTGGGACCCGGTTTTGCACTACGATCATTTCGCCATCGCGCTTGCGCCGGGTGCGATCAGCGAGTCCACGCCGCACGAGGCAGGCGTGATTGAACATGTGGTGGCGATTAACGGCACGCTTGAGATGTGTATTGACGGGCAGTGGCAGCAGGTCGGAGAAGGGCAAGGGCTTAAATTCGCAGGCGATAAGCCGCACGCCTACCGCAACAGCGGCGAGCACACGGTGCTGTTTCACTCATTGATTCATTACCCGCACGCGCAAAAAGAAAAAGCCGCAGGGTAAGCTGCGGCAAACACGACGACTCAATGACAATTCATAACGCGACGAGGAAAAATCCGGAATACACAGCCACTGTAAATCGTTGCCGCTTCGTCCGGAAATATCAAATTCATCAATGCTTTGCCGGAATGCGGAAAATGCCCGCATCGGCGGGGTGGAAAATGATTTCGCCGCGCTGCAGTTCTGACTACAATAGCCGCCATTTTGATATAACGGATAACAACGATGCGCCTGCAAAACCATCATCTTGAACTTCTCAGCCCGGCCCGCGACGTCAGCATTGCCCGTGAAGCGATCCTTCATGGCGCGGATGCGGTCTACATCGGCGGCCCAGGCTTTGGTGCCCGTCACAATGCCAGCAATAGCCTGAGCGACATCGCCGACCTGGTGCCGTTCGCCCATCGCTATGGCGCAAAGATATTTGTGACGCTGAACACCATTCTTCATGATGATGAGCTGGAACCGGCGCAAAAACTGATTACCGACTTGTACCAGGCCGGTGTTGATGCGCTGATTGTGCAGGACATGGGCGTCATGCAGCTCGATATCCCGCCGATTGAACTGCACGCCAGCACCCAGTGCGATATCCGCAGCGTCGAAAAAGCCAAATTCCTTTCCGACGTTGGCTTCAGCCAAATCGTGCTGGCGCGTGAGCTGGACTTACAGCAGATCAACGCCATTCACCAAGCCACCGACGCGACCATCGAATTCTTTATCCACGGTGCGCTGTGCGTGGCCTATTCCGGCCAGTGCAACATTTCTCATGCCCATACCGGACGCAGCGCCAACCGTGGGGACTGCTCCCAGGCGTGCCGTCTGCCGTACACCCTGAAAGACGATCAGGGCCGCGTGGTGGCATACGACAAACATCTGCTGTCGATGAAAGACAACGACCAGACCGCAAACCTGGCGGCGCTGATCGACGCGGGCGTGCGCTCCTTCAAGATTGAAGGACGCTACAAAGACATGAGCTATGTGAAAAATATCACCGCGCACTACCGCCAGATGCTGGACGCGATCATCGAAGACCGGGGCGACCTGGCGCGTGCTTCCGCCGGACGCACCGAGCATTTCTTCATTCCCTCGACCGACAAAACCTTCCATCGCGGCAGCACTGACTATTTCGTGAATGCGCGTAAAGGCGATATTGGCGCATTCGACTCGCCGAAATTCATCGGCCTGCCGGTGGGCGAAGTGCTGAAAGTCAGCAAAGAAAGTCTCGACGTGGAAGTGACCGAACCATTGGCGAACGGCGACGGGCTGAACGTGATGATCAAACGTGAAGTGGTCGGTTTCCGTGCCAATACGGTCGAGAAAATCGGTGAAAATCGCTATCGCGTGTGGCCGAATGAAATGCCTGCTGACCTGTATAAAGCCCGGCCAAATGCCGCACTCAATCGCAACCTCGACCATAACTGGTCGCAGGCGCTGACCAAAACCTCCAGCGAACGCCGTATTGCGGTGGATATCGAAATTGGCGGCTGGCAGGAACAGCTGATCCTGACCATGACCAGCGAAGACGGCGTCAGCGTGACGCATACTCTCGACGGCAATTTTGAAGAAGCGTCGAACGCGGAAAAAGCGCTGAGCAATTTGCAGGACGGCGTGGCGAAACTCGGCCAGACCATTTATTACCCGCGCGAGGTGCAGGTGACTCTGCCTGGCGCACTGTTCGTGCCGAACAGCCTGCTAAACCAGCTGCGCCGTGAAACGGTTGAGATGCTGGATGCCGCGCGTCTGGCGGCCTATCAGCGCGGCAGCCGTAAGCCGGTTTCCACGCCTGCGCCGGTGTACCCGGAAACGCATCTGACGTTTTTAGCCAACGTTTACAACCACAAAGCGCGCGAGTTTTATCATCGCTATGGCGTGCAGCTGATTGACGCAGCGTATGAAGCGCACGAAGAAAAGGGCGATGTGCCGGTGATGATCACTAAACACTGTCTGCGCTTCGCCTTTAACCTGTGTCCGAAACAGGCGAAGGGCAATATCAAAAGCTGGAAAGCCACGCCGATGCAGCTGATAAACGGCGACGAAGTGCTGACCCTGAAATTTGACTGCCGTCCATGTGAAATGCACGTCATCGGCAAAATCAAAAATCACATCCTGAAGATGCCACACCCCGGAAGCGTGGTGGCGTCAGTCAGCCCGGAAGAATTGCTGAAAACGCTGCCGAAGCGTAAAGGCTAATGCCTGATGGCGCTCCGCATATCAGGCCTACAGGTTTTGTAAGGCCGGTAAGCGGAGCGCCAGCGGGCATCACATCTACGATTTAAACCCCGCCGCGCTCATCAGTAGCCGGAAAAATATCCCCACTGCCGCCAGCGCCAGCACGCTGCCGCCCCACAAAATAACCATCCAGAACAGCTGTTTAAATAATGATTGTTGCATCAGTGATACCCCTCGCCAGGCTGAACTTTCCCGCGGAAGACGTAGTAACTCCAAAAGGTATAAACCAGAATAATCGGCACAATCAGCAGGGCACCGACCAGCATAAAGCCCTGGCTTTGCGGGGGTGCAGCGGCCTGCCACAGGCTGATATCCGGCGGGATCAGGTTCGGCCAGATACTGATCCCCAGCCCGCTGAAGCCTAAGAAAATCAGCCCTAAGGTCAGCATAAACGGCCCGGCGTGATTGGCGGGGTTGGCAAGCGAGCGCCACAGCCCAAGCGCCACGACCAGCGTCAGACCCGGGACCGGCAGCAGATACCACAGATTCGGCAGGCTAAACCAGCGGACAGCAATCGCCGGATGTGCCAGCGGGGTCCACAGGCTGATGACTGCCATCACCACCAGCATCGCCAGCACTAATCCACGGGATACGCCCCGCATGGTCTGTTGCAGCGGATTTTCACTCTTCATTACCAGCCACGTTGCGCCAAGCAGAGCATAGGCCACCACCAGGCCCAGGCCGCAGAACAGCGTGAACGGTGTTAGCCAATCGAACGGCCCCCCGGCAAAGGCGCGATTATGTACCGGGAAACCGTTCAGTACCGCCCCAACCACCACGCCCTGACAGAAGGTCGCGAGAATCGATCCGCCGAGAAAAGCCCGATCCCAAAACGGGCGGTGCGACGGCGTGGCCTTAAAGCGAAACTCGAACGCCACGCCGCGAAAAATAAGACCGATCAGCATTAAGGTCAGCGGAATGGTCAGCGCGTCGATGATAACGGCGTACGCCAGCGGAAATGCACCAAACAACCCTGCGCCGCCGAGCACCAGCCAGGTCTCGTTCCCGTCCCATACCGGGGCGACGGTATTGACCATCACGTCACGCTCTTCCGCATCGCGCACGAACGGGAACAGGATGCCGATGCCTAAATCAAAGCCGTCCATCACGATGTACATCAGGGTGGCAAAGACAATAATTACAAACCAGATAACCGATAAGTCGATGCCCATTAGCGTGACTCCTCATGTTGATAACCGTCGATTGCTGCCGACAGCGGACGGGCAGGTGTACCGTGTGGATCAGGGATGTAATCCTGCGGACCTTTGCGGATCAGGCGGATCATGTAGCTGTAGCCCACGCCGAACACCGAGGTATAGACGATTAAGAACGCCAGCAGGCTGATGCTCATGTGCAAATCGCCGTGCGCCGAGACCGCGTCTTTGGTGCGTTGTAGGCCATACACCACCCACGGCTGGCGGCCAACCTCGGTGGTTATCCAGCCCGCCAGAATCGCAATCAGCCCGGAGGGCCCCATCCACAGCGCAAAGCGCAGGAACGGACGGGAGGTATACAGCCGTTGTCCTTTGCGCAGCCACAGCGAGAACACGCCGAGCAGCAACATCAGCCCGCCCAGCCCGGCCATCACGCGGAACGACCAGAAGACGAGGGTTGAATTTGGCCGATCCTCTTTGGCAAATTCTTTCAGGGCGGGCACCTGTTTATCGAGGCTGTGGGTCAGGATAAGGCTACCGAGTGCCGGGATCTCCAGCCCGTAGCGGGTGCGTTCCTGCTCCATATCCGGCCAACCGAAAATCAGCAGCGGGGTCGGTTCGCCCGGCGTGTTTTCCCAATGACCTTCGATGGCGGCAATTTTGGCAGGCTGATGTTGAAGCGTATTCAGGCCGTGCATATCGCCAATCAGTGCTTGCACCGGCGCGACGATCAGCGTCATCCATAGGGCCATGGAAAACATCGCCCGAATCGCAGGGGTATTGTTACCGCGCAGCAGATGCCAGGCGGCGGACGCGCCGACGAACAGGGCGCTGCTGAGGAACGCCGCCACCGACATATGCAGCAAGCGGTAGGGGAACGACGGGTTAAACACCACCGCGAACCAGTCCACCGGCACCACCTGGCCGTTAACGATTTCATACCCCTGTGGAGTTTGCATCCAGCTGTTGGAGGCGAGGATCCAAAAAGTAGAAATAATCGTCCCCAGCGCCACCATACAGGTGGAGAAAAAGTGCAGGCCGGGGCCGACTTTATTCCAGCCAAACAGCATCACCCCGAGGAAACCCGCCTCGAGGAAAAAGGCGGTCAGCACTTCGTAGGTCAGCAGCGGGCCGGTAATACTGCCCGCAAACTGTGAGAAGCCGCTCCAGTTGGTGCCGAACTGATAGGCCATCACTAGCCCGGAGACCACGCCCATGCCAAAGTTAACGGCGAAAATTTTCGACCAGAACGCCCACAGCGAACGCCAGACCGGGTTTTTGGTTTTCAGCCACAGGCCTTCGAGCACCGCCAGGTAGCTGGCAAGCCCGATGGTAATAGCCGGAAAAATAATGTGAAAAGAGACCGTGAAGGCGAACTGAATGCGCGCCAAATGGAATGCGTCTAAACCGAACATGGACAACCTCGACATAAAACGGTGTTCGCAGTCATGGTATTGATTGTGACAATGGAGTAGCAGCCACAGTCGGTGTTTATTTACCTATAACAGTTACATTAATCATGCTACTTTTTACATCTGTCATAAAACCGGCGAAACCCACGATGAAAAAATACCAGCGCCTGGCGCAGCAAATTACTGAACAGATTGGCCTTGGCGTGTGGCAGCCCGGCGACCGACTGCCGTCGCTGCGCGAGCAGGTTACTATCAGCGGGATGAGTTTTATGACCGTTGGCCACGCGTATCAGTTGCTGGAAAGCCAGGGGCGGATCATCGCCAGGCCGCAGTCGGGCTATTACGTTGCGCCGCGCCCGGTGAAACAGATTAAAACCGCGCCGCCCGCGCAGGTAATGCGCGATGAAGCGGTGGATATCAATACCTATATTTTCGGGGTGTTGCAGGCCAGCCGCGATGCGGCGGTTCTGCCGTTCGCCTCGGCGTTTCCCGATCCGCGCCTGTTTCCACTCCAGCAGCTGAACCGTTCGCTGGCGCAGGTGAGCAAAACCGCCACCGCCATGAGCGTGATTGAAAATCTGCCGCCGGGGAATGCCGAGCTCCGCCACGCCATCGCCCGCCGCTATGCGTTACAGGGCATGAACATTTCGCCCGATGAAATCGTGATTACCGCCGGGGCGCTTGAAGCGCTGAACCTGAGTTTGCAGGCGGTGACCGAACCGGGCGACTGGGTGATCGTCGAGAATCCCTGTTTCTATGGTGCCTTACAGGCGCTGGAACGCCTGAAGCTGAAAGCGCTGTCGGTGGCCTCGGATGTGAAAGAGGGGATCGATCTGCTGGCGCTGGAACAGGCGTTGAAAGAGTATCCGGTAAAAGCCTGCTGGCTGATGACCAACAGCCAAAACCCGCTCGGTTTTACCCTTTCACCGGAGAAAAAGGCTCAGCTGGTGGCGCTGCTGAGTGCGCATAACGTGGTGCTGATTGAGGACGATGTTTACAGCGAACTGTGGTTTGGTCGCGAGAAGCCGCTGCCCGCTAAAGCCTGGGATCGTGATGATATGACCCTGCACTGCAGTTCGTTTTCCAAATGCCTGGTGCCGGGCTTTCGCATCGGTTGGGTGGCGGCGGGTAAGCACGCCCAGCGTATTCAGCATTTGCAGTTAATGAGCACGTTGTCGACCAGCTCGCCGATGCAGATGGCGCTGGTCGATTATCTCGGCACCAAACGTTATGACGCGCACCTGCGGCGTCTACGTCGCCAGCTGGCAGAGCGGAAACATTTGGCCTGGCAGGCGCTGCTTCGCCATTTACCCGCCGAGGTGAAAATCCATCATAACGACAGCGGCTACTTCTTGTGGCTGGAGCTACCCGCCGGGATCGACGCCGGTGAGCTTGGCGCACGGGCGCTGGCGCATAAAATCAGTATCGCGCCGGGCAAGATGTTCTCAACCACCGACAGCTGGGCATCGTTCTTCCGTTTTAACACCGCCTGGGGGTGGAGTGAGCGCGAAGAGCAGGGGGTAAAAGTGCTGGGCCAGTTGATAAAAGAAATGTTGACCGAATAAACGTTCTTATTTACTGAATATCTTTTTCCCAAAACGGAAATAACCCGACGATAGTTTAATAACCCTTTGTTGGGTTATTTCGTTTACCCGCATCATAGGAAATATGCATACCTGAGAACGTCACTTAACTTCCTGTCTATACTGCCTTTAATTGAGATATATCGTTTCATTTTCAGCGTAATGCGCCCTTTGTCACAACCTGGTGAAATTTCCCCCTGCGCGCGTATTCCGCCGTCTACGGTTATTAAGGAACATATTTTTACGGCGCGGCTGCCGGTAGCGATAAATAACTGCACAAGTAGGGAGCAGGGTATGCAACACAACTTATTGATAAACGGTGAACTGGTCGCAGGCCACGGCGAAAAACAGTCGGTCTATAATCCTGCCACCGGAGAAGTGATTATAGAAATCGCCGAAGCCAGCGCAGAGCAGGTTGATGCTGCCGTTCTTGCCGCCGATCGCGCGTTTGTCCAATGGGGCCAAACCACGCCGAAAGCGCGGGCTGAATGCCTGTTGAAACTGGCGGAGGTGATTGAGCAAAATGCCGAAACGTTAGCGAAGCTGGAATCGCTGAACTGCGGTAAACCGCTGCATTGTGTCATCAACGACGAACTGCCTGCGGTGGTCGACGTTTTCCGCTTCTTTGCGGGGGCCGCACGCTGCCTGAATGGCCTGGCGGCGGGTGAATATCTGGAAGGGCACACCTCGATGATCCGCCGTGATCCGGTCGGGGTAGTGGCGTCGATTGCGCCGTGGAACTATCCGTTGATGATGGCGGCGTGGAAGCTTGCCCCGGCGCTGGCGGCGGGTAACTGCGTAGTGATCAAACCCTCTGAAATTACTCCGTTGACGGCGTTAAAACTGGCCGAACTGGCGAAAGATATTTTCCCTGCCGGGGTGATTAATGTGCTGTTTGGCCGGGGCAAAACCGTCGGCGACCCCCTGACCGGACATGAAAAAGTGCGCATGGTATCACTCACCGGGTCGATTGCCACCGGGGAGCACATTATCTCCCACACCGCGCCGTCGATTAAACGCACCCATATGGAACTGGGGGGTAAAGCGCCGGTCATCGTATTTGATGATGCGGATCTGGAGGCGGTGGTGGAAGGGGTACGAACCTTCGGCTTCTACAACGCCGGGCAGGACTGTACCGCGGCGTGTCGGCTGTACGTGCAGAGAGGCGTATATGACGCGCTGGTTGAAAAACTCGGCGCGGCGGTGTCGACGCTGAAAATGGGCTGTCCGAACGATGAATCCACCGAGCTGGGGCCGCTGAGCTCGCAGGCGCATCTGGAGAGGGTCAGCCAGGCGGTGGAAAAAGCCCGCCGTCTCAGCCATATCAAGGTAGTGACCGGCGGCGAAAAAGTACCGGGCAGCGGCTATCACTTTCAACCGACGGTGCTGGCCGGGGCCAAGCAGGAAGACGATATCGTCCAGCGCGAAGTGTTCGGCCCGGTGGTTAGCGTCACGCTGTTTGATGACGAAGAGCAGGTCCTCGGCTGGGCCAACGATTCGCAGTACGGCCTGGCCTCATCGGTGTGGACCCAGGACGTAGGTCGAGCCCATCGCATGAGTGCGCGTTTGCAATACGGCTGCACCTGGGTCAACACTCACTTTATGCTGGTCAGCGAAATGCCACACGGTGGGCAAAAATTGTCGGGCTACGGCAAGGATATGTCGGTCTACGGCCTCGAAGATTACACCGTGGTGCGGCATGTAATGATTAAACACTAAGGAGTGGTTAAGCGGCTGGGATATATATCTCTTGTATTCCAGCCACTTTCTTGTGGGGCATCTGCGGGGCATTGAAGTCAAAATTGTTGTTTTTTAGCAGGGCTATCTGGAGCGGACCGTCGAAAGCTGTTTTAACCAGAAGCTTCAGTTAACGCAGTGCAAACCCAACCCGCTTAACTGCGGGTTTTATCTTTAACCATAATAATCATGCTGTTAATATGTTTTCGATTTCAAGCAAAGGAAACATAAGTGAAAAAGGTAATTGCTTTAGCGCTTGGCGCATTAATGCTGTCTGGTTGTACTGTCCGCGTTGCGGATATGACCGTGGGTAGTACCAAAAACTATAACCTGAATGCTGCCAAGTTCGAAAAAGGACAGCGTGTAACTGGCGAAGATAAAGCGCCGATAGTGATTTTCCCACTTGGCATTCCGAGTGTGAAAACTGCAATGGATCGCGCTATAGAGAAAGATAAGTGTGCGGTTGGTCTGAGTGATGTAGTCGTTTATCAGCTAAACCATGCATTCCTGTTCGGCACCTTCGGCTACCGTGTCGAGGGTACGCAAATCATCGACAAGTCTCAGGCTGGTTGCGAGACACGCTAATCGAAATAGAACGATGGCAGGCCACCTTCCGGTGGCTTTTTTTGTGCCTGTAACGTGATCCTCACCAGCTACAGACTCCATTGAGTCACGCATATCACTGGACGATGTGCCGGTGAGGTCATGGGGCATGGGTGGGGCAAAAAATTAGCACGAAACAACTCAAAACCTTCTTAGATGATGATTCGTTTTGTGCTACTGCTTGTCGGGTATTTATTCTTCCAGGTACGCCACCCGATAACCATCCCCCGCCGGGAGAATGTGCGCAAAACCCTGCGCGCCGAAATGCATTCCGGCAATCAGCAGATTTTCATCCACCACCTGTGCGAGCAGTGCAGTGCGCGTGGCCTCGGCCTGCGCAGGATCGATATCAAAGGCTATCGATGCATCGGGATGCGCGGTCTGAATATGGGGGTAATGCACGATATCGCCCCAGATAAGCAGACTTTGCCCCTGTGAATCAATCCGAAAGCCGGTATGCCCTGGTGTGTGGCCTGGCAGAGAGACCGGACGAATGCCCGGAGCCACTTCGCTGTCGTTCAGCATCTCAACGGCGGGCTGGTAGGCGTTCAGGGTACGACGGACGAGGGCAAAAATACGCTGTACGCGTTCAACGGCTCGCTGCTGTTTGTCGTTATCCAGCCAGTGTTCAACTTCAAGCGGATGAATATACACCTTGGCGCGGGTGAATACTGGCTGCGCCTCGGCGTCAAGCAGGCCGCCGATATGGTCGGGGTGCGCGTGGGTCAGCAGAATGGTATCAATTTCCTCAGGACAGACGCCGACCGCGACCAGATTCTGTTGCAACAGGCCGCCGGCGTTATTCAGCCCACCGGTGCCAGAATCCACCAGAATAGTGCGACCTTTTCCACGGATTAAATAGCCATTGATATGAATGTTTCCGGCGTCTCCGATCCCGGCCTGGCGCTGAATTTCACCGGCATCGACGGAATCGACGCCGACTAACAAATCGAGGCTGGCGGCCATATTTCCGTCGCTCAATGCGGTAACGATATACTCACCAATCTGACGTGATGCAAACTGTGGACGGGTCATTCCAGTCTCCTGCGGTTTTTTTTCATCTTACCTGCCGTCATTGCTGGCGGATATTGAGAATAATTCATTCATCGCGCCAGCGGGATGTGGTGTTTACTTATTGAGCAATAAGACATTATTAGGCCTAATAATTGTAATGTCATTTATTCAAGCGTATTATCTTTCGCCCAAACCGCCACTAGCTCAGCTGGAAGAGCAAATGACATTTGATGTTGTAGTGTACGAGGTTCGAGGCCTCGGTGGCGGTCCAATTACCTATAACTCTGGCTTATGTCGGGGTTTTCAGTATCCTGCTCTTAACCACCGATTTATAGACAACTAAGGAGAGAGCGATGTTAGAAGGGTATTTTGATCTCGATGATGCGACTGGTGCGGATGCCGCCGAAAACCGCAAACGCCTGCTGGCCGTTCAGGCAGCATTAGAAATTTCTAAGGCGTCGGTGTCTGCCTCAACGGCAAATTCAGGCATTCGCAGCCAGATGGATTTGCGCAACGTGGCGCAGGAAGTTGCCACATTAGCCGATGCCATTCAGGATGCACTGGAAGGCGCTGCGGTCTAAACGTCTCGTAAATCTTGTCATTCCCGCTAAGCCGCCTCGTGCGGCTTTTCTTTTTTCAGTGCTCAGCCACGCAAAAAAGCGAAAAGTGT
The DNA here is from genome assembly GCF_033843265.1 of Scandinavium lactucae. Classification (NCBI taxonomy): domain Bacteria; kingdom Pseudomonadati; phylum Pseudomonadota; class Gammaproteobacteria; order Enterobacterales; family Enterobacteriaceae; genus Scandinavium; species Scandinavium lactucae. The sequence continues at coordinate 340,970 of NZ_JAWXRD010000040.1, read as the reverse complement.
CCATAATCAGGTGACCTCATACCTGCCAGCCTTTGATTCTGCGTCGGGTATCCCATTCATGGAGCGGTGAGAAAATCGACATGCAATTTATTGCTTCAGAACGACTGATCATGCGTCCGGTGCGCGCCGATGATGCAACCTGTCTTTTCCGAATTTATGGCGACCCCGCAACTAACACCTTCAATCCCGCCGGACCGTACCCTGATATCGCTTTTGCTAAAACCCGGCTGGCGCAATGGCTCCAGGGCTGGCAGCAGCATGGTTTCGGTCAAATGGCGATTTATGACAGACTACAGCCGCAGGCGGTGATTGGTTTCGGTGGGATCAGCCTTCGCCCGCTGGCAGATGCGATGACCTGGAATCTCGGCTACCGTTTTGCGACCGAGGCCTGGGGAAAAGGACTGGCAACCGAGTTTTGTCAGCGAATGCTGGATTACGCATTTGATGAACAACAATTGAAGAAAGTCACCGCGATAGTCCGCCCTGAGCATTTGGTGTCACAGCGGGTGCTGCTAAAAGCCGGGCTGGCGCTGCGTGGACAGATAGCCGATATTGCGAATGTCACGCCGAGCCTGTTCTACGTACTGAAGTCGGAAGAGTGGCATCGCCAGCGACAAGACATGGTGCGCCGACATATTTCCAGATAAATCGGGTTTTGACAGGTTTTAACGCGTTATGCGAGGATCGTCCGCTTTCTCATCCTTGGTCATAATCTTACGTTGTCATGAAGAAACCGTTTATTTGCGCGTTCATCGCGCTGGCTTTTTTGAGTGGTTGTACCCATTCACCGGCGCATCGCATCGCCGAGTGCGAAAAGAAAGGGGGTTCCGAGGCGGACTGCAACGCAGCGGAGTGGGCTTACGAGAAAGCGCATCCGTTACCCCAGTACGATCCCACGCAGTATGACAACGCCGCGGCACTACAGGCGGCGTACAATGCAAGTGCGGCGAAGGTTAAAACCACAACTGAATGATTTTAAAAGCAAAAAGCAGCCAACTGGCTGCTTTTCTGTTCTCAGCATCATTATCAAATCCAGCCAAAGCGAATCGACAGCAGGCTAACAAGGGCAACGGCAACAAAGACATTAATCAGGAAAACGGTTTTGCTTGAGACATCCATAGCACCATCCTCTATTTATCGGCCTCTAATGATATAGTCGTCGATCCCCAAGTTCGCAATCAGACAAAGTCTGTTTTTACATTCGGCCCCTCATTCTTACTGCGTATTTGTAGAAATTTGATACACGTCAAAAAAAATGGCATATTGCGCGCGAAATTTTTTGACGCAGATCGAGTTTTTTCCTATGACGCTCTACCAGCACATGCTTATTTTTTACGCCATTATGGCCACCATTAGCGCCTTCATCACGTGGTTTCTCACCAAAGAGAGCAAGCGAATCCGCCTGATTGCCACGGTGTTAATCGGCGCGACCTGGCCGTTCAGTTTCCCGGTGGCACTCTTGCTGTCGATGTTCTGATCCGGACAGGGGCTCGCCATTCTTTTTAAAGTGCTGTATAAAAAAACAGTATCGTTAAAAAGGAGCGCCAAATGCAAAGCTTGTTCTCCACGATTGCCGGGGCTACCGTCCGCTGGCATGACCTACCCGTACCCGATGAGGATGCTACCGCCGTGGCAAACGCCGGGCTCCCACTCCATGTTGTTCCTAACGCGGGGCACTCTATGTCCTGGGAAAACCCCTCTGCGCTGGCCGCCATTTTGGCCCGAATTTTTATAAGGAACGAGGGTTAAGATGGGATCTTTAGACTCACATCCCTGTGAGCCTCAACTCCGTCAAAGCAGGGCGGTCAGTTTGGCGCGGGCTTCCGGGGAGACATCCAGCGGAGGGCGGTAGTCAGGGGCTTCGGTGGCACGGGTAAACAGCGCCACTAACCAGTCATAGACGTAGCGGGTGGCGGCGTGAGCCGGACGCTCACCGAGTTGAGTCAGGCGTTCGGTATTGCTCGTCGTCGGAGCAAACAGTGTGCTGCCTTTCACCACCCGGCTGGCCGGGCGGGCATCGACTGGCAAATCGGCGTAGCCCAGCCAGGCCAGATAGTTACTGATGGTCGCCCGCAGGTGTGCCGCACTGGCACGCTCGTCAGGGGTAACGGTCTGTAGTTGCTTAGGCAGTTCCAGACGATAGCTGGTGATAATCAGTATATCGGCCAACTGTTGCAGAACCGCAGGCGACAACCCATACCGCTGGGCATGAACCTCACTCCGACTCCATTGGCGCAGGTAATTCACCCACAGGGCATGCGCCTGAAAGCCATTGTCCTGATGGGCATGGCCGTTGGGCTGCGAGTCGTCGGCTTGGGCAAACAAGTCGACGTTGTCGCTAAACAAATCACTTACTTTCTCTTCGCGCGGCTGCTGCACCTGGCTGAGCAACTCAAAGCTGGCAAGCGGGGGCAGTAACCCTTCCAGCAGTTCGCCGAGAATGGCGGCGTGGCCCTGCAGTTCGCGCACCACATTTTCTGCCTGAAGCCGTACGCTGGCGGCATCGCTTCCGGCATCCTGCTGCCAGCCAGACATTATCTGGCGAAGCTGCTGATGCTGACGCTCTGCCAGCCTTTGCAAACGCGCTACACGCCGCGCGGGAACCGTGGCCTGCGACAGCCATTCAATCAAACGTTGCAGGCTGCTGCTGTCCAGCGCCTGTAATGTTCCCCAGCGCTGGCCGGGCTTTTCGATCAGTTGCTGCACGGCTTCGTCGAGGTTAAGTTTTCGCACAAAGCGGTCATCCTGCGGAGTGATGGCCCATACCAGACCCGGCAGGTCCCCCTCATGCTGTGGTTGCGTATCGCCCACCCATTTCGACAGCGCGCGGGCGCTGGCAGGGATGTGTGCGCGTGATGCTGCCGCATTGCAGATTAGCAGCAGGTCAGGCTGATACTGCTGTCGATAGTAGTCCAGCAGCCAGCGACATTTACTGGCCCACAATGCCTCGTTATCTTCGTGCGCAGTGTGCGGAATATCGATCAGATCGACATTATCCAGTACGCCATTTTCGGTCGGTAACACTAATTCGATGGTCAACAGGGCGAGTGCATTGAGCGGAAGACTGACTGCACTGTGTATTGTCCCGTCACGCAGCGGATGCACCACCGTTTCACCTTCAGGCTCGCTTTCCGGCGTCAGGAAACCTTCGGCAGGCAAGGTAAAGCTGTCAACCAGCAGACTCAGCGGGGCTGCCAGTTCGCGGGCATTGCCACATTGCTGGAGCACATGGGCCAGCGTCAGCCACTGACGCGTCAACTCCTGTTGTTCACCCCACAGCAACGCCCAGGCGCTGGCACGTGCGCTGAGATCGAGGCACGGTAACAGCTGAATAAACTGCTGCCACAGAGTGTCGTCGATGTGTTGTTGATGCGCCGGGGTACGTTCCTGCCAGAAGCGGGCTATCGCCGCCACCTCCTCTTGATTAATTCCCGGCACGGGTTGCGTCTGACGCAGCGATTGCCAGGCGTTCAGCCGGGTCGCCACCACCGATTTTGCTACCGGGCGCACGTTGCCCTGCTGTACGGCGTGGGCGAGAAACACCTGCACCAGGTCTGCTTCGCGCATGATACGCAAGCGCAATGGGAAAGCGTCATCGGCTGCTTGCTCGCAATGACTGAAGCGCAGGGCCATTCGCGTCAGGGCGTGACCTGGATTGAGATGGGTGAAGTAGTCAAGGGTTTTGCTCCCGGCCTGCACCAGCAGACGGCCATTACCGCTACTGCATAGCGCGCCGAGCAGATGGGCTTTTGCCGCCTGCGAATGGCCAAATAGCGCGATGCTGGCAGGTGCGGAATGCGCCTCATGCAGCGCGGTTTCCTGCGCTTTCAGCTGATATAAACGCGTTAGCAACGCGTCGGCATCGGTATCAAAAATGGGCGAGATCCGGCGGGTGGCGCGGCTCCAGTCGATGATGGTTTGCAGTTGGCTCATTTCAGGTAAACGCTCCCGCTGTCTATCCAGTAGTGGCTGCCGCTGTGACGGCGGTCGGCCAGAGTGTTCAGTTTCAGCGTCAGGGCGTCCGGTGGCACCGGGGTGCCGTCCTGCAGCCAGGCATCTGCCAGGGTAAAAGCTTCCGGGCCCTGACTGCGATTGCCGCCGGATAGCTGTAATCGCACCTGCAAAACGCCGTCTCCGGCGATGGCTTTGGCCACCTCCGGGGAGTTGATGCTCAGCGTATACAGCGGTGTGGCGGGCCAGCGGGCGTTCGCGAGCTGACGGAAGCCGAGCGTGACGTTGCCGCGTAGCGGGAAGTGCAGCCGGGCATCGACTTTCGCGCCGGGCTTGTCGAGATCGAGTTCTGCATACCAGATGTTCTCTTCCCGCAGGGTATTGACGGTATTGTCCAGCACGCCGAGGTAACGCACGGTGGAGTAAGCCCCGATATCGGCGGCCTTAAAGTTGAAGCGTGGCAAACGCAGATCCAGCGCCAGACTGCACAGCATCGCGCCAACGGCCGCAGTGGATTTCGGATTGCCAATCCGACCTTGCTGGCTGAACGGATACCATTCATGAACGTGATAGCTGTCCATCCACACCATTCGGTTGACCGGCACCGGTTGCAGGTAGCGAATCAGCGCCTGTACGCCGGGCAGGCAGCCTGGACGGCCAGTGACCAGCAATACGTCGCAGGCATAGTGTGAAATAGCTTCGCAGACCGCGTGCAGGGGCGCGGCGATGGTGAACTCCCCGGCGAGCATGGCTTCGTGTAGGCTGCGGAAGCTGACCTGTAGCGGTGTCGCCAGCACGTCGAAGGGTTCAGACCCCGGCGGTAAGGCGTGACCAATAGCCTGCCCAACGTAGTTCATCACGTTGCGGGTCGGCACCTGGGGCAACAGCTCGCCAAAGGTGGCATGCAGGCCAGCCAGCGGATCGTTGATGTCGCTCTGTTCCCATGCGCCGAGGATGGCATGCCCGATAGGCATGAACAATTGCAGCGTAGTTTGCTGGCGCAGCACCGCCTGGGTGTCGATGCGCCCGGAATCACCGAACAGCGTTGCCATCAATGCAGGGGCATCGGCAATGCCGGATTTTTGCAGCTGGTTTTGCAGTGCGGGCAGGACGCAGCGCTGAATAATGTCGAGCAAAATATCATCGCCCGCGACCTTAAAACCTTCGCGGAACAGCAGCTGCGGGCTGATTTTGACGTTGCTACCGGTGCCTTCATCCAGACGATAATGGGTGATCGCCATGTCGGTGGTGCCACCGCCAAGATCGACCGCCGCGACACGCAGCGCACGACCCGGACGGGTGCCGGGTTCCGCCTGACGGTCAGGCCGGGCAAGGGCGGCAAAAAACGCTTCGGTTTGCCCGCCAAAATGCGACATTGCTTCGTTATACAGCCACACCAGCTGTCCACAGCTGGCTTCGTCCCATTCCATATGGATTTTAGGCACTGGAACGACGCTCTTATCCTGCTGTTTTTGGGTGGCGAAATCGTCGTCCTGCGGGTGCCAACCGAGCGCTTTCCACACCAGCGCGATCGCTTCAAACATCCGGCGGCGGAATATCTCCCGCTCCTGCTTGGGCATCGCCGATGGCAGGGTCAAAATCAGGGTCCGCAACTGGCGCGGTGAGGACGGAAAACCGAGACGCTGACGGGTCGCCACGCTGTTAATTTGCCCCAGTGCCTGAGCAAGAATTTCGCACAGCATATGCGTCATCAGGGTGCTGCGGCTGTACTGCGGCGAAAACACCGGCATCCGCTCATCCTGCGGCAGGGTAAACAGCGGCTGTCCGTCATCGTTCATCAGATACGCGAGCGGGAAGGCGGCGGCGACCGGTTCGCGCTGGGTTCGGCTGTTCATCTGGCTGAAACGCCAGTCCTGCACGGTTGGCGTTTCATCCCACAGGTAGCGACGTGGGCTGGAGATACCGCTGTTGCCTTCTGTACCCAACCGTTGCATCGCCAGTTTGCGGGCCTCATCGCCCACGCGAACGATCGACGGCCAGATGAAGGCATCCTCCCGTCCGCTTTCAACGGAGAAGTGTTGCTTGCCAAAACGCGCCTCGGAGAACTCAAGACGGCTGGTAAACAGGGGGGCATTGAGGAACTGCGGTTCGCTCAGCGATCGCACCTGTAATTCAGCCGTCTGGCGCAGGCCGTCGTTGGCATCGCCATGATCTTCAATGATTACGCCGCAGGTGTGGCTGTTACCGACATCGAGGATTAAGTCGACCGGTATTGCCGGAGTGCTGACGGTAGCGGTGACGATTTTCACTTCCGGCACCTTGAGCTGTTCGCCGAGCAGCGCCAGCAGGTTCAGCCAGTGGCCCTGATACTCAAAGCCGCGCATCGCCTGGGCTATTTCCCGCTCGCTTCGGTTTTCCTCAACGCAGGCGTAGTGGCTGAAGACTTCCCGCAGCCAGCCGTCAATCCAGGTTTGATCGAGAAAATCGGCGACTTCTTCATCGCGCCAGGCCAGCGCAAACCGGGTGCCGTTCAGCAGGTCATTGTCAACCGGGGCCAACCCCATCGGCGCGTCATCGCGGATCTGACTGTCGAGCGCGATAGTCACGCGATGGGTGTTTCCGGCGCTGTCCGGTTCCGGCAGTTTACGAATTTGTACGCGCGCCCAGTTATCCGGCCCTTCAACGAAGGTGCGCGGGGGGTTAAAACGCAGGAACGGCAACGGGAGCCAGACACCGTCGAGCACCGCCAGCGATTGCTCCAGCGGCAGCGTGCTTTCCGGCTTGACCACTTCCGCCTGCTGACCGTCGATGGGCGGCAGGGTGTAGCGGCAATTGACGATGTCATAATTCAGTCGCAGCAGCGGGCCATTCGCGGTTTTACGCACGAAGCGGCCATTGCTCAAGGAATCCTGTGGCGTCAGGCCAAAGTCGAGGAACTGCACGCCGCTGTTGGCAATCAGCGTGACGCTCTGTTGGTAATCGCAAAGGGTAACCAGCATTATCACGCTCCCACTTTACGGAAGGTTATCGGCACAACGGTATTCGCGTCGTAACGGCCTGTGCATTCGGCAACATCGCTGGTGCCTGCTTTGCAGGAGATTTCTGGCATCGGATAGCGCGATCCGTCGCTGCAACGCGCATTGCCGCGGCTTTTTATCATCAACTCGCCGTTCTGATGCAGCCCTGAGAATATTTCGCTTTTGCAGACCACGCTGTCGCCATGCACCAGGCGGACGGTGCCTTTGTTATTTTGAATTTGATAGCGCAGCGACGGGGCTTTGCCGGTGACCGGATCTTTCACGTCGACAAGCACGCGCCAATTGCCATTAAGGAACCTGGTGGTGCCCGCCCGCATTTGATCGGCTTCCATGACCAGCGCGTCTTTCGGGATCGCAGCAATCACCACTGGCTTCGCGTCTTCTTTTATCGTCGGAGCCGCTGAGGCCGTGACGATCGCCTGATGCAGCGGCAGAGTTGGGTTCAGGGCTGGCAGCGGCGGGGTAGAGCGCTCAGGCACGAGTTTTTCGGGTTCCACATGCGCCACGACCGGTTCAGCGGAAGTAGTCTGACGCGGCCAGAGCAGCGGCCCGGCGACGGCGGCTACAATCACGGCGGCCACCGGCAGGCTCCACAGCGGAATACGCCGGGCTTTTTTCTCAGCCACGGGTGCGGATGGAATGTCGATTTCAGCAGGTGCCGTCGGTTCCGGGATGAGGTCAGGTTCGGCCACCGGTTGCTGAATGATACTTAATGATACAGGCGCAGCCAGCAGCGGTTCGTCGGCATCGCTGAAGGTGACTTTTACGCTGTCCGCTTCAGGAATGTCGTCATCGAGTTCTCTCTGCGGTTCTGGAACCGGGGCGAGATGCAGGCAGCCTAACAGCTCTTCGCGGGCGCTTTCGTTCAGATTGACGAAGCCCCAGAAGGTGAGCACCGGCTTGCCGCCGACGAGGAAAACGTGGTTTTCGCCAGGAAACTGCAATGCTTTTTCCAGCAACGCGCCGAACAGTTGCTGGGCGGTTTTGTCGGATTGCTGACATTTGCGGGCCAGGCTCAACGCGTCGTCGGCCATGGTTTTCAGTTGGCGCAGCGCGTGTTCGCGCAGGTTGTCGTCTGCCGCTTTCCACGCCAGCACGTCGCCTTCCACCGGGGAGTACCAGTCCACGCGATCGCCTTCATCGTTGACCTGCGGAACCGCCAGACAGTCAACCAGCAACTGCTGTTTGCGCAGGCGCAGCGTCTCACGTATCTGTAATGCTGATGCAAATACGGCCTGGCCGCCGCCGCCCAAGGACTGGAAATCGTCCAGACTGCCGCTGCGTAGTAAAGTTTTTGCCACGTTCTTATCCCATCGACTTTTTCACGCCGCTACTCTACCGCAGGCGGGTAAGGGATAAACGGGCGAGGAAAAGGCAAAAACAGCAAATACTCTGGCTATTGAATTTGCGCTAAAGGCTTGCTTTCCGCTAAGGGACTTAAGCGAAATTACTGGTGAATAAATCGTCTGAATTTACGCTTTAAGCATAACCTGATGCGCTTTGGTTATTTGCCAGGATACACCTCCTGTGCTGTGATTAAGCCTCATATAATAAAAGCGAAAGGCTTATAACATGACCTTAAAAGGCAAAACGCTGCTGGCGCTGGCCCTCAGCGCATTATTCCCGGCAGGGACCGCTATCGCGGCGAATAACGACACACTGATTTATTGCTCTGAAGCGTCACCGGAGTCATTTAATCCACAGATTGCCAGCTCCGGACCGACGTTTGTGGCAAGCTCGCAAACTCTGTATAACCGCCTGATCAACTTCGATCCACAGAAAAATACGCCGGTTCCATCACTGGCTACGGCCTGGACTATCTCCCCGGACGGTAAAACCTATACCTTTACGCTGCGTCAGGGCGTGAAGTTCAACAGCAACAAATATTTTAAACCGACCCGCGATTTCAACGCCGATGACGTTATTTTCTCGGTGTTGCGTCAGAAAGATGAAAATCATCCCTATCACAAAGTGTCGCAGGGTAATTACGAATATTTCACCGACGTCGGCCTCGATAAGCTGATTAAAGACGTGAAGAAGATTGATGATTACCACGTCCAATTTGAGCTGACCGAACCGAACGCCGCGTTCCTTGCTGATTGGGGAATGGATTTCGCCTCAATCCTGTCGGCGGAATATGCGGATGCAATGATGAAAAAGGGCACGCCGGAGTACGTTGATACCTGGCCAATCGGCACCGGACCGTACGTGTTACAGCAGTATAAAACCGATTCGCAAATTCGTTATCTCGCCAATCCGAATTATTGGGACGGTGAAGTGCCAACTAAACATCTGATCTTCGCCATCACGCCGAATGTTGAAACCCGTCTGGCGAAGCTGCAAACCAATGAATGTCAGATTATCCCTGCGCCATCGCCGGTACAGTTTGATGTCATTCAGAAAAATAAAGATCTGAAACTGAATGCGGTTGAGGCGCTTAACGTCGGCTATCTGGCGTTTAACACCGAGAAAAAACCGTTCGATAACGTGCTGGTACGTCAGGCGCTGAACTACGCCACCGATAAAAAAGCCATCGTCAATGCGGTGTTTATGGGCTCTGGCACGGTTGCTAAATCTCCGCTGCCGCCGAAAATGCTCGGGTACGACGCTAACCTGCCGGACTACGATTACAACCCTGAAAAAGCCAAAGCGCTGCTGAAGCAGGCCGGGCTGGAGAAGGGCGCGGAAGTGACGCTGTGGTCGATGCCGGTGCAGCGTCCGTATAATCCGAACTCCCGTCGTATTGCCGAGATGATCCAGAGCGACTGGGCGAAAGTCGGGATTAAGGCCAGGATCACCACCTACGAGTGGGGCGAATACCTTTCCGGAATGCGCAAAGGGGAGCACGATTCGGCGCTGTTTGGCTGGATGTCTGACAACGGCGATCCGGATAACTTCGCCGATACGCTGCTGGGCTGTGACAGCATAAAAACCGGCTCAAATGCCGCACGCTGGTGCGATAAGGGGTATGATGGCCTGGTTAAAAAAGCCAAACTGACCAGCGATCCGGCCGCGCGTGCGAAGTTGTATCAACAGGCACAGGACATTTTCTATAAGCAGGCACCGTGGATTGCGCTTGCTAATGGGAAAACCTTCTACGCCACCCGCAGCAACGTGTCCGGATACAGTGTCAGCCTGATGGGCAGTGATTTTTCAAAAGCGAAGCTGAATTAAGGAGACGGTATGTCACATTTGGATGAGGTCAGTACCCGGGTGGATGCAGCAATTAACGATGGTTCTATCATCGGGATGAATGAATTGCTGGTGACACTGAGCGATGACGCAGAGCTGAGCCGGGAAGATAGGTTTACCCAGCAGCAGCGCCTGCGTACCGCCATCGCGCATAAAGGGCGTCATCACAAGGAAGAAGAGGAAGAACGCCACGAGAATCTCACCAAAGGTGGCTCGATTATTTAGTTCTGCTCGCTTTTCTGCCCGATGGCGCTGACGCTTATCAGGTCTACAAAATCAAGTTATTGAACGGGACGTAGGCCTTGCACGTGTAGCGCCGCCGGGCGCTTTGATAGAGAAAATGATTCAGAACGAACGCCTGGCGACCAGCCATGCGCCGACCACCAGCATCACTGCACCACAAACCGGGCCGACCAGTGCCCGCCACGGAATGCCCTGTTGGCGCAGGATATCCATCGCCAGGCCGCCAATCAGCTGGCTGGCGACCAGCACCGCAATGGTGGTTGCCGCGCCGACATACTGATAACCACTGATGCTGGCGAAAACAAAAAACGAGCCCAATAATCCAGGAATTAAAGTCCACCATTTGACGGTAGAAGCCAGTTCCTGAAAACCGCTCAGTCCATGTTTAATCAGCAAAATCGATACGAACAGCACAATGCCGACCAGCGAATTGAGCAGCATGGCGATAAGGATCGTCGATGCCGACTGGGTGATGCGCACCATCAGCGTGTTCTGGATAACCAGCCCGATTCCGGCGGCAATCAGAAAGGTGAGGGTTAACGACTGGTTCATCCGCGTCCGTCCGGGTCCCGGCGATCGTCGAGCTGGAGTTGCATAAAGGTCAGATCCAGCCAGCGACCAAACTTGGTGCCTACCTGCGGCATTTGCGCGGTAGTGATGAATCCGAGCGCGGCGTGCAGCTTCAGAGAGGCCTGGTTTTGCGACTCGATGCCGGCAATCATCACGTGTTTACCCATCTGTTGCGCTTCGAGGATCAACTGGGTCAGCAGCGCCCGGCCCAGACCTTTGCCCTGATGGTCGGGGTGAACGTACACTGAATGCTCAACGGTATGGCGGAATCCGTCGAAGGCACGCCAGTCGCCGAAAGAGGCGTAGCCGGTCACTGTGCCATTTTCTTCGCTCACCAGCACCGGATATCCGGCTATCTGGCGCGCTTCATACCAGGCAATGCGGTTGTCGGTATCAACGGTTTGGTCGTTCCAGATAGCCGCGGTATGCAGTACCGCATGATTATAGATTTCGGCAATCGCCGCGCAGTCATCAATGCTGGCGTAACGGATGTTCATGGCAAGCCTCGGGTGTTCACTATAGTAGTACGATATAGATACTATAGTTCTGTCAGGTTTGACAAGAGGCCCGTCAGAGAGTGGGTAGAAAACACAACGTAATGCACTATAGTATTACGCCATGAAGACTATCGAAGACAATCTTAACCAGCGCATCAGCGCGCGGATCCGCATCGAGCGTGAGTCCCGGGGCTGGTCACTCAGCGAACTGGCGGAGCGCGCGGGCGCATCGCGGGCGATGATCCACAAGATCGAACGCGGCGACAGTAGCCCGACGGCGACGATGCTGGGTCGCTTATCCGGCGCATTCGGCATTAGCATGTCTACGCTGATCGCCCGGGCCGAAATGCAGGAAGGAAAACTGCTGCGCTTTGCCAATCAACCCGTCTGGCACGATCCACAAAGCCATTATTTGCGCCGTCACGTGTCGCCGCGTAGCGATTTGCCGATTGACCTGGTGCAGGTCGAGCTGCCTGCCGGGAGCGATATTCCGATGCCTGCGTCGTCTTATGCCCTGGCGCGTCAGCTTATCTGGCTGCAAAAGGGCGAACTGCTGTTTATCGAAGGCGACACCCGGCACGCGATGCAGGCCGGGGATTGCCTGGAGCTCGGGCCGCCGAACGACTGTCGTTTTATCAATGAAACCCCTGAAACCTGCGTTTATCTCGTGGTGCGCCTGAACCATTCTGGCTCTTAATGGTAATGCACACCTGGCGAGGAACGACTAGTCTCAGGAGATGTTTTCACACAAGGAGCAGACCATGAGTCAACACACGTTACGTCATCGTCGCTGGGTTCTGGCATCACGTCCCCACGGCGAGCCAGTGAAGGACAATTTCCGCCTTGAAGAGGGCGACATTCCCACCCCGGGCAGCGGGCAACTGCTGCTGCGCACCGTTTATCTTTCGCTTGACCCGTACATGCGTGGCCGCATGAGCGATGCCCCGTCCTATTCGCCGCCAGTGGAAATAGGCGCGACGATGGTGGGCGGCACGGTGAGCCGCGTCGAGCAGTCCAATCTCGACGGTTTTAAACCGGGTGATTGGGTGCTGAGCTACGGCGGCTGGCAGAACTATGAGATTTCAGACGGGCAAGGGCTGGTGAAGCTGGGGGATAATCCGGAACATCCTTCCTGGGCGCTGGGTATTCTCGGAATGCCGGGTTTTACCGCCTATATGGGGCTGCTGGATATCGGTCAGCCGAAAGCCGGTGAAACCTTGGTAGTGGCTGCGGCAACCGGGCCGGTCGGCGCGACCGTTGGGCAGATCGGCAAGATTAAAGGCTGCCGAGTTGTGGGCATCGCGGGCGGTAGTGAAAAATGCCGTTACGCCGTCGACACGCTGGGCTTTGATGAATGTCTCGATCATCGCGCGGATGATTTCGCCGAACAGCTGGCGCAAGCCTGTCCACAGGGCATTGACGTGTACTACGAAAACGTCGGCGGGAAGGTGTTTGATGCGGTATTGCCGTTGCTGAACACCGCGGCGCGCGTGCCGGTCTGCGGCCTGGTAAGTGGGTACAACGCGACTGACCTGCCTGCCGGTCCGGACCGTCTACCGCTGCTGATGGGCACGATACTGAAAAAGCGTATCCGCATGCAGGGCTTTATCATCGGTCAGGATTACGGTCATCGCATTGGTGAGTTCCAGCAGGCGATGGGGCAATGGATCAGCGAAGGATTGATAAAATATCGTGAACAGATTACCGATGGGCTGGAACAAGCGCCAGAGGCCTTCTTTGGTCTGTTAAAGGGTAAAAATTTCGGTAAAGTCGTTATTCGCGTCGGCTCCGACGAGTAAAAAATGACGAGCGGCGCTCCGAGCGCCGCAACTTTTCGTGCAAAAATCCCATTAGCGTCTTTAATTAATCCTGCAATAGTTAATTTGTATGATGTGCACGGCCTTAATAACAACCTAATAATTAAAAAATTAATATTTGTAGCAGATTGCTCCATGTTATTTCCAACACCACCACGATACAGGCGAATTTTTGCCATCGTGCAGAGTTGTTTTCTCTTAGGCCGTGACGAGAACAATGCTTATGGAAACAGGAAATAACCATGCTTGATTTTGAAAAAGCACAGCGAATGAGTCTGACCATGCAGGTTGAAGTGAATTTAAAGAGCGCGCTGATTATTGGCGCACTCAAACCCGGAGCTCGGCTGGTCACGCGGGATCTTGCCGAGCAATTAGGGACCAGCATCACCCCGGTGCGGGAAGCGCTGTTGCGCCTTGTTTCTGCCGGTGCTCTTCAGGCCACGCCTGCGCAGGCGTTTTTGGTTCCAGAAGTAACACTCCAGCGATACAACGAAATCAATCAGATCCGCAAGAAACTGGAGAGTATGGCGGCGTCTGCGGCGGCGGCATTGATGACCGAGGAAAAACTGCACGATTTACGTCACTACGTGGAGGCATTTCACGAGGCCAAAGCGCAGGGCGATATGGAGCGGGCGTTGCAGGCCAACTGCCGTTTCCGCTTCCGTCTGTACGACTATGCCGACATGCCGACGCTGACCGCACTCATCGAGCAACTGTGGGTGCGGATTGGTCCGTGCTTTAATTATTTGCATCCGATGTCGTGCGAGGTGTTTAAACAGCATCGTTATTATGACGATTTGCTGAGTGCGCTGGAGAAAAAAGATGAAGCGCAGAGTGGGGCGGCGATGTGTCGGGCCATCGATCAGGGGGCGGCTATTTTACAGCGGCAGTATATTAATTAATTTACGTTATTAACGAATTACGAACTTAATATAGCGTGCCGGAATTTCCGGCACGCAAAAAAGACTACTGGAACTGGTACGCCACCGATAAACCGACGCCGTAATTACGCCCTGGGGCCGGTTCGTAATAACGTCCGTTAGATTCGTTCACAATCACCGATCCTGCATATTCACGGTCGAACAGGTTATCGACGCGGCCATACAGGTCCATTTTCCAGTTGTCGCCGAGGCCAAACTTGTAGCCGGTGTTCAGCCCGACCACGGTCCAGGACGGTGCTTTGGCGGTGTTTTCGTCGTTAGCCATGATATCGCTCATATAACGAATATCGCTTCCTGCATACCAGCCCATTTCAGGTTCATAACCAAACGAGGCGTAACCCATATTGCGTGCGATACCCGGAATACGATTGCCGTTACAGTTACTGTCGTCACACACATTGCTGCGGTAGGTCGCGTCGAGCCACGTCCACGCCGCTTTCAATTTCCAGCTTTCACCAAACTGCTGATCGAGCGACAACTCCGCGCCCTGACGGCGGGTTTTACCGGCATTCTTGTAGGTGGTACGCCCGCCACTGCTGGTGTCGGTCACGATTTCATTATCGGTATCGGTCTGGAACAGGGCGGCGGTGAGCAGCCCGTTGCCGATTCGCGCTTTGCTGCCAATTTCGACCGTTTCATTGGTCGAGGGCTCAAGGCCAAAGTTCAGGCCGCTCTGATTATCTGGACGGTAGGACAATTCGTTGATGGTCGGCGTCTCAAATCCGCGTCCCGCTGAAACATAGACGTTCCACGCGTCGGTCACAGCGTATTTCAGGGAGCCCGCCGGGAGCCATTTGTGATAGCTGGCGTCGCCGCTATCGTCGCCGTTGCCCGGAGTGACATAGGAATCATTGGAGTCGAACCACACCGAGCTGTAGCGCACGCCTGCATCCAGCGTCAGCTTATCGGTCAGCTGCCACTGGGTTTGCAGGTACGGGTCGAGGTTCCACATCAGGTTGCGTTCGTTGCGACGCATCGCACCCTGTTGCCCGTACTCCGGCACGCTGTTATTCAGCACATAGTTTTCGTAACCTTTGCGCTTCTCGCTCATGTTCTCGTAATCGAGACCGGTGGTGAAGGTGACCGGAACCAATAGCTCACCACGGTGCGTCCAGCGGGTGTCGATCCCCTGATAATGACGATCAAGGTCGATAACGCCGCCGGAGTGGGAAGGCTTGAGCTGCGGTGCCATCGGGATCGACTGATACTGGGTGGTCTGGCGTTCACCAGCGTACATCATCACGCTCAAATCGTCGTGGGCGCTGAGCTCACGCTCGTAGTGCAGGCCCGCCTGGGTCTGCTTGGTTTCTTTGCGGGTGTTGTACTGGTCGCCGCGCGGTGACTGGCGCGGATCGGCTCGCCATTCGCTATAGCTCAGGCCGCCCGGATCGTTGGCTTTGATATCCACGCTGTTGAACAGCAGCGTCAGTTTGCTGACGTCATTGATGCGTACGCCGAGTTTGGCGTTGGCCAGATTCTTGCGCGCGCCGCTGTGATCGCGGTAACCGTGGGTATTGAACCGGGAGGTGGACACGGTGTAATCCACATCGCCTGCCTGCGTTCCATCCCCCACCGCGCCGCTGGCCTTCAGCCCGTAGCGCCAGCTGCCGAAGCTGCCGTAATAGCTGTTGGCTTCAAGGGTCGTTGGCTGCTGGCCGGTTTGGGTGGTGACGTTGACCACCCCGCCGGAGGAGTTGCCGTACAGCGCCGAGAACGGGCCGCGCAGCACTTCCACGTTGTCGATACTACCAATGTCGATATTCGAAGTTTGACCCTGTCCATCGGGCATGGTCGACGGGATCCCATCCACATAAATACGAATGCCGCGCACGCCGAAGGTCGAACGTGAACCAAAACCCCGCACCGACAGCTGTAAATCCTGGGCATAGTTTTGACGGTTCTGTACCTGAAGGCCGGGCACTGCCCCCAGCGATTCCGACAGATTCACCTGTGGGGCGGCGTGACGCATATCTTCGCCATTAACGACGCTAACGGCGGCTGGCGTATCCAGTTCAGAAACGGCTTGTGGGCTGGCGGAGACCACCATCGTCTGTTCGTCGGCAGCCTGGGCGTCAGACAGTGAAAGAAGCGGCAAGAGCAATGCCGGAAGCGCGGCCCTGCGGACAGTAATGATTTTCATGTAATTCTCGTGATAATGAACCAAATGGAACAACTGTGAATATGTTACTTCTTTTGTAAATTATTTGAAAAGTTTAACGGCACGTTACGTTAAACACAGGTTTAACAATGGCACATTTATAGCGAAGCGGCGGAATAAACGCTCCCCTTTTGAGTTATTAATGATTACTATTCTCAACAACTAACGCAGTGCCATGACGCTGCGAGCAGGAAGCATGTCGGGCAGTACAAAATTTTGCATTTCAAAGGGAGTCGTCATGTCTTTACGTCAGATGTCCATGCCGCGTTTTCGCCGTTCTCTGCTGTTGTCCTCTTTACTGCTGGCCGGATCGTTCAGCGCCCACGCCGCGGATGAAATGCTGCGCAAAGCCGTCGGGAAAGGGGTTTATGAGATGGCCGTCAGCCAGCAGGAAAACGCGCTGTGGGTTGCGACCTCACAGAGCCGTAAAATCGATAAAGGCGGGGTGATTTACCGTCTTGACCCGGTGACGCTGGAGGCGACCCAGATCATTCACAGCGATTTAAAACCGTTTGGGGCCACGCTCGATACCCAGACGCAAACGCTGTGGTTCGGCAATACCACTCACGGCACCGTTACTGCCATCGATGCAAAAACGGGGGATGTGAAAGGGCGTGTGGTGCTGGATCCACGTCAGCGTAGCGAAACGGTAAAACCATTGCAGCCGCGCGAGCTGGCCGTGGATGGCAAAACCAATACCGTTTACGTTACCGGGGTCGGTAAAGAGAGCGTGGTGTGGGTGATTGATGGTGCAACGCTGAAACTGAAAGCAACTATCAGCGGCGTCGGCAGTCGGGCGACCGCGCTGGCGCTGGATAACGAGGCGCAACGTTTATACACCGTGAACGCAGAGGGTGAACTGGTCACTATAGACACCGATAAAAACAGCATTCTGACCCGCCAGAAACTACTGGATGACGGTAAAGAACATGCGTTCCTGAATATCGCGCTAGATACCGCCAATCATCGGGCGTACATCACCGATTTCAAACAGCCCGAAGTGCTGGTCGTCGATTATCGTGCCGGTAAAGTGCTGCACAAAATTGCGGTGCCGGAATCCTTAGCAGTGCTGTTCAACCCAACCCGGAACGAAGTTTACGTCACGCATCGTAAAGCCGGGCAGGTCAGCGTGATTGACGCCAAAACCCATAAAGTGGTGAAAACGTTCGATACGCCAACCAACCCGAACAGCCTGGCGCTTTCCGCCGATGGCAAAACGCTGTACGTCAGTGTGAAGCAGGCATCCAGCCGTGAGAAAGAAGCCACCCAGCCGGACGATGTGATTCGTATTACGCTGTAATCCACAAAAAAGCCCGGCAAGCTTCGCCGCCGGGCTTTCACCATCCTGCCCGGTGGCGCTTGCGCCGACCAGGCCTACAACTTTATTTCATCTCGTCCGGATGCACCGGGGCGGTGCTGTGGATCTCGCCCACTCGCTTACGCACACCGAACCAGCCCGCAATCAACAGCACGGCTAACAGGGGGATCGAGGCGATGGTGTAAGTGCCGTTTGGATAGTCAAAGGCCATCAGCACCAGCACGCTGAGCAGGAACAGCAGGGTCAACCATGAGGTGAATGGCGCACCCGGCAGCTTGAAACTGACGTCGGCGCATTTGCCTTCTTTAATGAACTTACGCAGGCGCATCTGGCACACCACGATGAACGCCCAGGAGGCGATAATGCCGATCGAGGCGACGTTCAGCACAATCTCAAAGACCTGCGATGGCACCAGATAATTCAGGAACACGCCAAACACATACACGACCAGTGTGGCCAGGATCCCCGCGTAAGGCACATGTTGTTTGCTCATTTTTGACATGAACTTCGGCGCAGAACCGCCCATCGACATTGAGCGCAGAATTCGGCCCGTCGAATATAACCCAGAATTCAGGCTGGACAGTGCCGCCGTCAGAACCACCATGTTCATCACATCGCCAATATAAGGCACGCCGAGCTTCGAGAAGAAGGTGACGAACGGGCTTTGCCCGGCCTGGTAGGCATTCCACGGCAATAGCAGCACCAGCAGCACGACCGATCCAACGTAGAACAGGCCGATGCGCCAGATAACGCTGTTAATTGCTTTTGGCACCATGGTCTGCGGATCTTTACATTCCCCCGCCGCAGTACCGACCAGCTCAATCGACGCAAACGCAAACACTACGCCCTGAACCAGCACCAGCGCAGGCAGCAGTCCGTGCGGGAAGAAGCCTCCGTTATCGGTAATTAAATGGAAGCCGGTGGTGCCGCCGTCGAGTGGTTTACCGCTGCCAAGGAAGAGTGTCCCGACCACCAGGAAGGCCACAATCGCCAGCACTTTAACCAGCGCGAACCAGAACTCCATCTCGGCGAACCACTTCACGCCAATCATATTCATGGTGCCGACGATAGCCAGTGCGCCGAGGGCAAAGACCCATTGCGGAACGTCGCCAAACGCGCCCCAATAGTGCATGTACAGCGCCACGGCGGTGATGTCGACGATGCCGGTCATCGCCCAGTTGACGAAGTACATCCAGCCCGCGACGTAGGCCGCTTTTTCGCCGAGGAATTCACGGGCGTAGGACACGAAGCTCCCGCTTGATGGGCGATGCAGCACCAGTTCGCCCAACGCACGAAGAATGAAGAAAGAGAAAATGCCGCACACCAGATAGACGATGGCGAGAGAGGGGCCTGCCATTTGTAAGCGCGCCCCGGCACCTAAAAACAGACCGGTACCGATTGCGCCGCCGATGGCGATCATTTGAACCTGACGGTTGCCCATCGCCTTGTGATAACCCGCTTCATGCGAGTTCAGCCAGCGGCGTTTAGCTGCGTGATGCTCCGCCGTGCTGTCGTGTTTTGTGGTCATGTTGTATCCCGTTTTCCTGTCTTTACCCCTTATCGGGGCCCAAAAAGTGCCGCAGCGTTTAAACGATTGCGCGGCAGCACAGAGTTCTGCCTTTCTGAACATTCTGGCGTAGAGATAAGGCAAAACATGGCGCAGCATCCTACCTGCAAATGTTAAGTGACGCAAAAGATACGCGCCATTCCAGTGACGGCCGTCGAAACATTTCGTGTGGTCAGATCTGCTGCCTAACAAAGAGCCGATAGCATAATTATTTGGTAGCGTTTCCAGTACGTTATGTCAGCCTCAACGCATCAATCAACAGGGCAAACGCCGCCGTGTGCTGGCGACGGCCAGGGTAGTAGAGGTAGTAACCGGGGAAGGGGGGGCACCAGTCTTCCAGCACTCTGACCAGTTTTCCTGAACTGACCGCGTCGGCGATAGTGTCTTCCGGGACATAGCAAAAACCGAGCCCGGCGAGCGAGGCGTCAATACGCTGAGGCAACGTATTGAGTGTCAGCTGACCTTCAACCCGTACCCGCAGCACCTGGTCGCCTTGTTCAAATTCCCAGGCGTACAATCCACCGCGTGTCGGCAGGCGCATATTGATGCAGCAATGATGTTCCAGCTCGCGTGGGGAAACGGGTGTACCGAAACGCGCCAGATAATCCGGCGACGCCACTACCGCCATTCGCATTTCCGGGGCGATTTTCACCGCAATCATATCTTTTGCCACCTGTTCGCCAAGCCGGACGCCTGCATCAAAACGCCCGTCGACAATGTCCGTCAGGCCATTATCGACCGTCACTTCGACATGGATATCCGGATAACGCTGAAGAAACGGTCGCAGCGCAGGCCACAGCACCGACTGCGTGGCGTGTTCTCCGGCGGTTATCCGAATATTTCCGGCGGGTTTATTTCGTAGCTCATGCAACGCATTCAGTTCGTCTTCGATTTGCTGAAGCTGTGGCCCGAGGCGGGTCAGCAACTTTTCACCCGCTTCGGTGGGAGCCACGCTGCGGGTGGTACGCGTCAGGAGACGCACGTCGAGCCGCGCCTCGAGGTTACGCATCGCATGGCTGAGCGCTGACTGCGATACGCCCAACTGCGCCGCCGCACGGGTAAAGCTGCGCTCACGCGCCACCACCATAAACGACAGCAGGTCATGAATATTGTCTTTCAGCATTGCCTACCCTGATTAATGAATTGATTTCATAGTTCCATTCTGATTATGCAGTCTAATCGTCTTGTACAATCCGCGCTACGCTAGATCCATCAACCAGGAGGAAGTATGAAAATTATTCGTAGTGGTTCACTGCCGTCGGTCAAAGGCCCGGAAGCATGGTTTAGCGGTACGGTCAGAATTGATGCGCCGTTTCAGGCAACAGAACCGGCGAAAGTCGGCGGGGCAACGGTCACGTTTGAGCCTGGGGCGCGCACCGCATGGCATACCCATCCACTCGGGCAAACGCTGATTGTTACCCAGGGTCGTGGCTGGTTACAGGAGGAAGGGAAAGACGCGCAGGCGC
This sequence comes from Scandinavium lactucae, assembly GCF_033843265.1. NCBI lineage: Bacteria > Pseudomonadati > Pseudomonadota > Gammaproteobacteria > Enterobacterales > Enterobacteriaceae > Scandinavium > Scandinavium lactucae. The sequence continues at coordinate 320,251 of NZ_JAWXRD010000040.1, read as the reverse complement.
TGAATCAGGGTGATATCGCGTGGATCCCGCCGGGTATTAAGCATTGGCATGGAGCGAGCTCAGAAACCGCCATGACTCACATCGCTATCGCCGAATCCGAGAATGGATCGCCGGTAACCTGGCTTGAGAAAGTCACCGATGAAGAGTACGCCGGACGTTAAACGCAGTTCTTATCAACTTCGAAGCAGGCCTGAAGCGTGAATTCAGGCCTGCTTCCGCTTTTTGGAGACCAGGAAGGCGTAAGATTAAGGCTGAATAACAAAGGATCCCTCCTAAGGAAAAAGCAAACATGGCGTTAACAATCAGAGTGCTGTTGGAAAATCAGCTTTCTGCCAGGGCATTACATCCACTTTCTGTTAAAGCAGGACTGAGTCTTCTGGTTCAGGACGACAAAGATGCCATCTTGTTCGACACCGGGCCTGATGGTCGTTTCTTGCAAAATGCAGCGCTGATGGGCGTCGATCTTTCGAATTTAACCGCCACGGTGCTATCCCATGGCCATTATGACCATTGCGGAGGCGTGCCCTGGTTGCCTGATAACAGCCGTATTATCTGCCATCCTCAAATAGCAAATGAACGCTTCTCTTGCGTAAAGATTCTTGGCTATCGCCAGAAAATTAAGAAATTATCGTTAGATATCGATTACTCGCGTCATCGCATGGAATATAGCGCTGCGCCAATGCCTATCAGCGATCGCTTTCTTTGGTCAGGGGAAATCCCAATGACCCAGCAGAAGGCATACGGTGTTATTACCGGAAATAATGCGGGTGTGGATTATGTGAATGACGAAGGGGTGCTGATTTATAAGTCAGATAAAGGCCTGGTGATTATTACCGGCTGCGGCCATCGTGGGATCATTAATATTGCGCGTCATTGTCAGAAAATCACCGGGATAAATCATATCCACGCTTTATTCGGTGGTTTTCATCTGCGTAGTGCTGCTCCGCATGTGTTATGGCAAGTTAGGGCGTTTCTCAATCAGCAAAAACCCGATAAAATAATGGGGTGCCATTGTACCGGGATATGGGGACGATGGTGGTTGCCCAAGGTAGTTACCCCTGCCGCAGGGGACACGTTTGTGTTTGAATAAATGCCAGACACTCTTCTTCATGATGGTGCTGGGCAATCAAAAGGAGCGCAGCGATGAGAATAAACGTGGTGGGGACGAGCGGGGTGGGGAAATCAACGCTGGCTCGCCGCTTGGCTGCGCAACTGAATGTACCTTATATCGAAATGGATACGCTTTACTGGCGGCCTGATTGGCAGGGAACACCGGACGATGAATTGTTTGCTCGACTGGAAGACGTATTAACCGCCAGTGAAGGTTGGGTGCTCGACGGTAATTATAACCGTACGCGTCCGGTGAAATGGCGTAATGCCGAGATGATCGTCTGGGTAGATTATGGTTTCTGGCGCACGCTACGACAGGCTATTGGCAGAGCCTTTTCGCGAGCCTGGACGAAACAGGAACTGTGGCCAGGCACCGGTAACAGGGAACGTTTTCGCCGTTCTTTTTTGAGTCGCGACTCGATTATTCTCTGGACGCTTAAAACATGGCATAAAAATCGGCAACGTTATTTGACAGATATGCACGACCCGCAGTTTGCCGGGCTCACCTTTGTCAGACTGCGCAATCAGGCCGATACGGAAGCCTTTATTACCAAATTGTCGCAACAACCTTCCCCTGATATCTAATTTTGTGCTGAGCAAATGTAAATAAATTGTTTCTCACGCGACGCATCCCCTTCTAATAATGCAGGCATGTTCCTCATAACGAGCCTGCGACATGTCTTATCGAATCAGTATCCTGGATAAAAGCCCACTGGCAGATGGCGAGACCGCATCTCAGGCCCTGGCCCGCACCTTAACGCTGGCGCAACAGGCCGATGCCTGGGGCTACCACCGTTTTTGGATTGCCGAGCACCACAATACCCCGCAGCTGGCGAGCCCGTCACCGGAAGTGGTGATTGGCTGGCTTCTGGGGCAGACGAAGCGGATCCGTATCGGATCCGGCGGGGTGATGCTGCAACACTACAGCCCGTACAAAGTCGCGGAAAATTTCAACCTGCTGGCCTCTCTCGCGCCGGGTCGTGTCGATTTGGGCGTGGGCAAAGCGCCGGGCGGTTTACCGCATTCGACTCGCGCCTTACAACAGGGTGTGGATCCGCAGCAGAAGGGCAGCTTTGCTGACCAGCTTGCGCAACTGGATAACTGGTTATCCCTCACGCGGGCGGAAAGCCCCGATGCGGTGCTGGCGACGCCGGTTCCACCCCAGCGCCCGGACGGCTTTCTGTTAGGGGCCAGCCTCGAAAGTGCAGAACTCGCCGCGCAGCTGGACTGGAATTTTGTGTTCGCCGCACATCTGAACGGCGATAAAAACCTGCTGCGCGAGGTGATTACCCGCTGGCGGACGCTGAGCCTGCGCGATGCGATTGTCGCTGTGCAGGTGATTGTCGCCCCGGACGCCGCTCAGGCGGCTACCCTGGCGGAACAGGTTGAAGTCTGGGGCGTACGGCTGGAAAACGGTCAGCGCGTGTCGGTCGCCAGCCAGCAGCAGGCCGAAGCCTTTGCGCATCAGGCGGGCAGCCCGGCGGTGGAGATCGTGCGCCGTGAATCGTCGTTAATTGCAGGCACCGCCTTGCAGGTGCGCACCCAGCTGGATGCTCTCCATCAGTATTACGGCGTGGACGAATTTATTATCGACACCCCGATTGCCGAAGGCACTGCCCGTCAGACGTCATTACGTCTGCTGGCCCAGGCGCTGAACCGCGCGGAGGTGCTGTCATGAGCTTCGAACAACAGCTGATTGCCTGGCGGCGCGAGCTGCACCAGTACCCGGAACTCTCTTTGCAGGAGGTGGCGACCACCGCGCGGATCCGTGACTGGCTGCAAAGCGCCGGTCTGTCAATTTCGCCATACGCCCTGAAAACGGGCGTGGTGACGGAAATCGGCAAGGGAGAAAAGGTGATTGCGCTGCGTGCTGATATCGACGCGTTGCCGATTGAAGAAGCCGCTGAAGTGGCGTTTCGATCGCAAAATAGCGGAGTGATGCATGCCTGCGGGCATGACGTTCATACCAGCGTGATGCTCGGGGCCGCGCTGTTGCTCAAAGCGCGCGAAACCGAGCTGCCGGGCCGCGTACGTATTCTGTTTCAGCCTGCCGAAGAGAGTTTTGGTGGCGCAAAAACCCTGATCCGCGCCGGTGCGCTCGAGGGGGTTTCCGCCATTTTCGGTATGCATAACGAACCTGGGCTGCCGGTGGGCACCTTTGCCACCCGCGGCGGAGCCTTCTACGCCAACGTCGATCGCTTCGTGGTGCGGGTGCACGGAAAGGGTGCCCACGCAGCCCGCCCTCATGAAGGAAAGGATGCCATTTTGCTCGCCAGCCAACTGGTGAACGCCTTGCAAAGCGTCGCCAGCCGCGAGGTGAATACCCTCGATTCGGTGGTGCTGAGCGTGACGCGCATTCAGGGCGGTAATACCTGGAACGTGTTGCCCGAAAACGTCGAACTGGAAGGCACACTCCGCACCCATCGCACCGAAGTGCAGCAGCAGGTGAAAGCGCGGGTCAGTGAAATGGCCGCCGGTTTTGCCAGCGCCTTTAATGCGCAGATCGACGTAATTTGGTATGCGGGGCCAACCGCACTGGTCAATACCGACGAATGGGCGGAGCTCGCCACTCAGGTTGCCGCCGAGGTGGGTTATCACACCGCAAAGGCAGATCTCCACATGGGGGGCGAAGATTTTGCGGTGTATTTGCAACAGATCCCCGGCGCGTTCGTCAGTATCGGCAGCGCCAGTGAATTTGGCCTGCACCATCCGGCGTTTAATCCGGATGAGAAATTACTCGCCCCGGCGGCACACTATTTTGCCACGCTGGCGGAAAAAGCATTACTCCATATTTAAGCGTTCACTTAAGGGGTCATTATGTCTTCACAACGGCAATTGCGGCTCGGCACGATATTGCATGGCGCTTCGGGAAATATGTCTGCCTGGCGTCATCCGGCGGCACAGGCCGATGCCAGTATTAATTTAGAATTCGTCAAACAAACGGCGTTAAAAGCAGAAGAAGGGAAGCTCGACTTTATTTTTGTCGCCGACGGGTTATATATCAACGAAAAATCAATTCCTCATTTTTTAAATCGTTTTGAGCCGTTAACGGTCTTATCGGCGCTGGCGAGCGTGACCCAACATCTGGGCCTGGTCGGCACGCTGTCGACCTCCTACAGCGAGCCGTTTATTACTGCCCGTCAGTTTGCCAGCCTCGACCATCTCAGCAACGGTCGCGCGGGCTGGAACGTGGTGACGTCACCGCTGGAAGGATCGGCGAAGAATTTCTCCCGCGCCCAGCACCCAGAGCATGCCCTGCGGTATCGCATCGCCGATGAATATTTACAGGTGGTGAAAGGGCTGTGGGATTCCTGGGAAGAAGATGCGTTTGTGCGTAATAAAGCCAGCGGTCAGTTCTTCGATGCGAGCAAATTACATACCCTTAATCATCACGGTGATTTTTTCCAGGTCTCCGGGCCGCTGAATATAGGTCGGACCCCGCAGGGACGGCCAATAATATTTCAGGCAGGTGCCTCGGACGACGGGAAAAAACTGGCAGCGACGCACGCAGACGCGATTTTTACTCATCATGAATCGCTGGCCGAAGCGCAGGCTTTTTATCGTGATGTGAAAAGTCAGCTTGAAATTAACGGTCGCCGTGGCGATGAACTGCATATATTCCAGGGTGTGAGCGTGATTGTTGGCGACGATGCCGACGATGTGGAACAGCAGTACCAAACCACAGCGGCGCTGGTGTCAATTACCGACGCGCTGAACTACCTCGGGCGCTACTTTGAGCATCACGATTTCAGCCAGTATCCGCTGGATGAACCCTTCCCGGAACTGGGCGATTTGGGCCAGAACAGTTTTCGCAGTACGACCGATGAAATCAAACGTAATGCGCGTGAGCGGGGGTTAAGCCTGCGACAGGTGGCGCTGGAAGCCGCCAGCCCGCGGCCGCGTTTTTCCGGAACGGCAGAAGAGGTCGCTGACGGTTTGCAGCAGTGGTTCGACAGCCATGCCGCCGACGGATTCATTATTCAGGGCGGCACCCCGGACACGTTCCCGCGCTTTGTCGACCAGGTAGTGCCGGTGCTTCAGGCGCGCGGCCTGTTCCGCCGTGAGTATCCCGGCCATACCCTGCGAGAAAGCTTAGGTCTGGCTCAACCCGTTAATCAGTTCACGCCACTCGCCAAATAAATAATAAGAGAAACTTCACCATGCAAAAATCATCGCTGCTGCTGGCTCTCACGCTGGCATTTTCCGGGCTGGCGCAGGCCAGTGACGTCACCATCAACGGCACTGGCGTTAGCGTCGAGGCCAATAAAGCGCCGGTTAATACCGACAAAAATCCTTCGGCGATTGCCCAATTACCGCAGGGGTTCAAACCAGCGGTACCGGGTAAATTTACCGTGGCCGTGGCGGGGTTAAACCAGCCGCCGCTGACCGTGTTCTCCGATGACAATAAAACCTTGCTCGGCAGCGAAGTGGATATCGCGCGTCTGGTGGCCGACAGCCTGGGCCTGCAACTCAACGTGGTGGTGACCTCATGGGAAGACTGGCCGCTCGGTGTGGCCTCCGGCAAATATGATGCGGCGGTCAGCAACATTACGGTGACCAAAGAGCGTAAAGAGAAATTCGATTTCGCCACCTACCGTAAGGATTCACTCGGCTTCTACGTCAAATCTACCCGCGATATCGGCAAGATTGAGAAAGCTGAAGATATCGCCGGGCTGAAAATCATCGTCGGGTCGGGCACCAACCAGGAAGCGATCCTGCTGGCGTGGAACGCCGAAAACCTGAAGAAGGGTCTGAAGCCGTTTACCCCGGTGTACACCAAAGACGATGCCGCCCAGACGCTGGCATTACAGTCCGGTCGCGCCGATGCCTACTTTGGCCCAAATGTGATCGGTGCCTGGAAAGCGGCGCTGAATGGCAAAACCAAGCTGGTGGGCAGCGTGGACGGCGGCTGGCCGAAAGCGGCGCACATCGCCGTAACGCTGAAAAAAGGCAGCGGCTTAGCTGAACCGGTGCAGACCGCGCTCAACGGGGTCATTAAAAACGGTGACTATGACAAAGTGCTGAACCGCTGGGGCGAAGGCGTGGAGCGCATTCCGCAATCAGAAGTTAACCCTGCCGGACTCGGTGACTGAGGAGCCTACTATGAGCGAACGCTTTCGAGATGTTTCCCCGGAAGATGCAGAACTCCAGCCCATTTTGAACGGCCTGTTTGCGGAGTATGCCGCGCGCTACGGCGACTACTTTTCGCGTGATGCCGAAGTCGAGCTGACCGAATGGTATTTACCCCCGCAGGGACTGTTTATCGTGCTGGAGCGTGAGGGGGCGATCATCGCCACTGGGGCCTACAAACCCTATGACGCACAGACCGCCGAAATCAAACGTATCTGGACCGATAAAACCCTGCGTCAGCAGGGGCTGGCCGGGCGCATGGTGGCAGAACTGGAACGGCGGGCGCTGCTCGCCGGATATACCCAATTGTATCTGACCACCGGTTTTCGCCAGCCTGAGGCAGTGCGTCTGTATTTGAGCCAGGACTATGAGCCGCAGTTCGATCTGTATCGTGACCCGGAAGAGTACAGCCGCCCGCCGTTCGATGGACGACTTCGTTTCACCAAAGCGCTGGCGGTGCCCGCGCTCAGCAAAAGCGCCTGAGGAGTGACGATGAAGACGCACGAAACGATTAAAGTGGTGCCCGCGCGCTATCCGCTGCGCATAGTCGGTGCCGGGGTGGCGCTGTCGATTCTGGCGATTGTCATCCAGTCGGTGGCCTTTAACCCGCGCTGGGAATGGGGGGTGTTCGCCCGCTGGTTCTTCGATCCGATAATCCTGGAAGGGTTAGGGCAAACGCTGCTGTTGACCCTGCTCGGCACGGTGTTGAGCGTTATCTTCGGCGGCGTGCTGGCCCTGTGCCGGTTGTCATCATCCTGGTTGCTCAGCAGCCTGGCATGGGGATACATCTGGCTGTTCCGTTCGCTACCGCTGATCGTGGTGCTGATCGTGCTGTACAACTTCTCATATCTGTATGACACGCTATCGGTCGGCATCCCGTTCACCGGCATTACGTGGGCGAGTTACCAGACCATCAACGTGCTGGGGCAATTTTCCACCGCCGTGGTTGGCCTGACGCTGGTGCAGAGTGCCTATACCGCGGAAATCATTCGCGGCGGTTTTCTCGGGGTCGATCAAGGTCAGTATGAAGCGGCCTCGGCTCTCGGATTGCCCGCCTGGCGACGTACCCTGCGCATTATTCTTCCGCAGGCGCTGCGCACCATTTTACCGTCAGGCTTTAACGAAATTATCAGCCTCGCCAAAGGCACCGCAATGGTCTACGTCCTGGCAATGCCGGAACTGTTTTACACCATCCAGATGATCTACAACCGCACCCAAGAGGTTATCCCGCTGCTGATGGTGGGCGCGGTGTGGTATCTGGTGATCACCAGCTTCCTGTCCGCCATTCAGTATCTGGTGGAACGCGCCCTGGCGAAGAGCGAGCGCCGCTCTGCCGTGAATACTAACCGCAGCCGCGCCGTTACGTCCGCGGCCACTGCAACCCAGGAGCCTGCCCATGCTCAACTCTCCTGAAGGCCATATTTCGATTACCGGCGTCAGTAAAAATTTTGGTCGCCACAAGGCGCTGGATAACGTGTCGCTGGAGATCCCGCCCGGTACGGTGACGGTGATTTTAGGCCCGTCAGGTTCGGGAAAATCGACGCTGCTGCGCACCATCAATCATCTGGAACGGGTCGACGAAGGCTTTATCCAGATTGATGGCGACTACATCGGCTATCGCCGACAGGGCGACAAGCTGTATGAACTCAAGGAAAAGGAGATCCTGCGCCAGCGTGTCAACGTCGGCTACGTGTTCCAGAACTTTAATTTGTTCCCGCACATGACGGTGCTGGAGAACCTGATTGAAGCCCCGGTGGCGCACCGTCAGCTGAGTAAGAAGCAGGCGACAGAACGGGCCTATGAGCTGCTGGACGTTGTCGGTCTGCGCAATAAGGCCGACGCCTGGTCGCGTCATCTGTCCGGCGGGCAGCAGCAGCGCATTGCCATCGCCCGAGCGCTGGCCCTGAAGCCGCGGGTGATGCTGTTTGATGAACCGACCTCGGCACTGGATCCGGAACTGGTGGGTGAAGTGCTGGATGTGATCAAAACCCTGGCGCGGTCCGGCACTACGCTGGTGGTGGTCACTCATGAGATTGGTTTCGCCCGCGAAGTCGCGGATCAGGTGGTGTTTATGGTCGACGGCAAAATCGTCGAGCAGGGCGAAAGCGACGCGGTGCTGAATCGCCCGCAGCATCCGCGAACGCGACAATTTTTATCGAAGGTACTGTCATGAACAAATGGATCTTACTTTGTGGAGTGCTGTGCGCCAGTTCAACGATGGCGGAAGGGCGCATCGATCTGAAAGCCAACGAGCAGCCGCTCCCGGTCGCGCGGGATGAAAAGGCGATTGCGATGATCCCGGCGAGCTACAAATTTGTTGAACCGGGCACCCTGACGGTGGCGATTTCTGCCCTTAACTCTCCGCCATTGGCGCTGCTGGCCAGTGATAACCGCACACGAATCGGCAGCGACCCGGATATCGCCCGATTGCTGGCGGGAAGCCTGGGTCTGAAGCTCAAACTGGTGCCGACCGCGTGGGAAGACTGGCCGCTCGGCATTACCTCCGGGCGTTATGACGTGGCACTGGTGAATATTGCGGTCACTGAGCAGCGCAAAGAGAAGTTCGATTTCGCGACGTATCGCGTCGATTCGCTGGCGTTTTCGGTGAAATCTGACAGTACGATAGCGTCGGTGAAAGGCCCGGCCGATCTTTCTGGCAAAAAAGTGATCGTCGGTTCGGGAACGAATCAGGAACGGATTTTACTCGGCTGGAATGCGGAGAATGAGAAAGCCGGGCGCGCCCCGGCGCTGCCGGTGTATCTGACCGATGATGCGTCGGGCAATCTCTATATCCAGTCGGGCCGGGCGGATGTGTTCTTTGGGCCGCAGTCGGTGTCATCGTATAAAGCAGCCCTGAGCGGCAAAACCAAAGTGGTCGGGCTGGGGCCGAAAAAGGCGTTTGTGGCCACCACCAGCAAAAAGGGTAACCAGCTGGTGTATGCCCTGCAAGCCGCGCTCAACGGCGGCATTGAACGAGGAGATGTTCAAAAAATTCTTGCACGCTGGGGAGAAGACGGCGAGGGTGTGGCGCAATCTGAGGTCAACCCGCCGGGGATCACCTATCCGTGATTTGGGTCCATACTGTTGGTTTCTGCATCCAAAGAGGAACAACGTATGTTAACGCTCTATGGCGTGCCGGGCTGGGGTTCGGCAATCAGCGAAGTGATGCTGACGATGGCCGAGATCCCGTACCACTTCGTTGATGTCAACGGCTTCGACAATCCTGGCCCGCAGCACGACGTGCTGGAACAGATAAACCCGTTGTGTCAGGTGCCCACGTTGCGACTCGACGATGGCAGCGTGATGACTGAATCCGCCGCCATCGCGCTGATGATCCTCGACACCCATCCCCATCTCGCGCCGCCCATCGGTACATCGCAGCGTGCTTTGTTCCAGCGCCTGCTGGTGTGGCTGGTGGCGAATGTCTATCCTACGTTTACCTACGCCGATTACCCCGAACGCTTTGCGTCCGACGCGCCGGAACAGCTGAAAAATAGCTGTATTGCCTACCGTAAAACGCTGTATCAGTGGCTGGATCAACAGCTTGTAGGGCCATATGCTTTAGGTGACAACGTCACGTTACTTGATGCCTATATCGTGGTGATCAGAACCTGGGGCCCACGTCCGGCGTGGTTTACCGAAAACACTCCGCGCTTAAGTGCCATCGCCGACCACATCGCCCAGCGCGAGGAACTGCAAACCGTCCTGCGCAGTAATGACCTGTTAACTGCACAAAACGCTAATTAAGTCGCTGAGAAGATGATAGTTTTAGGGAACACAATAAGGAGACCACCATGCCGCACGTAGCCATTAAATGTTTTCCCCGTGACCTGAACGACGAACAAAAGAACGCCCTGGCCGAAGATATCGCCGCCGCGATCGGCCGCCATCTCGGCAGTAAAGACGGCTCGATTAGCATCGGTCTGGAACAGGTGGCTGAAGCCGACTGGAAAGCGCAGGTCTGGGATAAAGAGATTGGCCCGCAGCTCGAGACGCTGCTTAAGAAACCGGGCTACAGTCTCTAATACAAACCCGGCGGCGCTAATGCTTGCCAGGCCTATGTTTGTAGGCACGATAAGCGTTAGCGCCATCGGGCATTATTCTTATCCACGTACGCCCGATCTTTGCTGAAGTTGCTTAACTGCCTCTGCCGCCTGAAGCCCTAATTCTCGTAGATCCAGTCCTGGGATCGCGTCATTTTCGACAATCATTTTCCCCTGACACAGCAGCGCCTTCAGATGCGCCCGACCGCCGCAGGCCACCGGGCCGATGGCGATATCGTGCAGGCCGAAGTAACGCGGGTCGTCGAGCTGATAGAGCGCGATATCGGCTGCCATGCCCGGGCGTAGCTCTCCGGTGTCCAGGCCCAATACCGTCGCACCGCCCGACGTTCCCCAGCGGATCACATCTTCCACCGGGGCGGCATCACCCCCGCCTTCAAAGGTGCCACCCTCATAGCGTGGGCGGGCCAGCATCCCTTTACGCGCCCGCTGTAGCTGCCAGGCGGCATGGGTTTCACTCTGCATATCGGCGGCTTCATTCGATGCCGCGCCGTCAACGCCAATCGACACCGTGACACCCGCCTGTTCCAGCGCTACCACATCGGCGATGCCGCTGCCGAGTCGGGCGTTACTCTGCGGGCAGTGCGCGATACCGCTGCCGCTGGCACCCAGCAAAGCTATCTCTTCTGGCAACAGTTTGACCAAATGCGCGAACCACACATCGTGACCGATCCACTCCTGTTCGGCGCAAAATTGCAGCGGGGTCATGCCAAATTTGGTTTGTGCCGCATCAAGATAATCGACTGTTTCGGACAGGTGACTGTGCAAACGCAGGCCAAGTGCCCGCGCCAGCCGGGCGCTTTCACGCAGCTCCTGAGCGGTGGTTGAGTGTAACGTGGTGGTCGGGGCCATCACCACCCGGCGCATCGCGTCGCCATGCGGCTGGTGATACTGCCCGGCGAGACGCTCAACATCCTGCATCCAGTCGTCAAAACGCTCCGGGCGCAGAGCGGTGGGTAAGGCGCTTTCCAGGCCACGGGTTTGCGTCGCGCCGCCCCGACAGAGCACGAAACGGACGCCCAGTGCTTCGGTTTCCTCAAATAAAATCGCCGCGCCGTCAAAGGGCATGTTCGGCCAGTACAGATAGTGATGATCGGCCACCGTGGTACAACCTGAACGCACCAGTTCCACCAACCCAATGCGCGCCGCGAGGCGAAAAGTGTGTTCATCAAACGCGCCGCGAAAACGATAAGGAGTGGAGGCCAGCCAGGCGCTGAGACTCTGGTTCAGCCCCTGTGGTTCGCCTTTTAGTAACGACTGAAACAGATGATGATGGGTGTTAACCCAGCCGGGATAGGCCACGCAGTCACGCGCATCAATGACCCGTTCACTGGCCTGCGGTGTCAGGTTACCGATAGCGGCAATCTGTCCGTCGGCTACGCGGATGTCAGGGCCGGAACTGCGCGGCGTGTCGCGGTTGCCGGTCATGATTGCGGTACAGCCTTTAATCAGTATGTTCATGGTTATCCTCAGGCCAACTCACTGTCGTGCCAGCCGCGCAGGCACCAACGGGTTAATAACGACATCAATGCCCACAGCGCGAGGCCAGTGCAGGTGATCAGAAACAGGGCGGCAAACATCAAGGGTAAATTAAGCTGGAACCCGGCCTGTAAAATTTGCCACGCCAGCCCGGCACCGGTGCCGCCGGTTCCGGCGACAAATTCCGCCACCACTGCGCCAATCAGCGCCAGCCCGCAGGAAATTCGCAGCCCGCTGAAGAAATAGGGCATGGCATTGGGCACCCGCAGGCGCGTCAGCACCTGCCAGCGGCTGGCCTGGTTAATGTGGAACAGGTTCAGTAGCCCAGGACTGACGCTGCGCAGCCCAAGGGTGGTGTTGGTCAGAATAGGGAACACCGCCACCAGCATCGCACATACCACCAGTGCCAGGGTGGTGTTGTGGATCCAGATGATCACCAGCGGCGCTATCGCCACCACCGGCGTGACCTGAAAGAGGATCGCCCACGGCATCAGGCAGGATTCAATCACCCGACTTTGCACGCACAGAAACGCGACCAGCGTGCCGATTGCCACCGCCAGCAAAAATGCCAGCAGCGTCACTTTGAGCGTCACCAGCAGGCTGGCAAACAGGGCAGAATGTTGGCTACACAGCGTCAACGCGATATCGCTCGGCTTCGGGGCCAGATAGACGGGGACGGCAAACTGGCGAAACCCAGCCTCCCAGATGATGAGCAACACCCACAGCACCAGCAGAGGCCATAGCGCCCGCTGCACCTGCGGATACTGGATCAGGGGTTTAGTCATGTACGCCTCCGCTGGCCTGTTCAAGTAAGTCGGAAAGTTGTGCCACCTGACGGATAAACGCCGGTGAGGTGCGGAAGGACGCATCACGACTCGACGGCCCATCAATCTCGATGTCGGCGATGACCCGCCCCGGACGGGCACCCATCACAATCACCCGCGACGACAGCCACACGGCCTCATAGATGCTGTGGGTGACGAACAGCACCGTCAGGTTGCGACGGCCCCACAGCGCACGGATATCGGCATCAAGCTTGTGGCGGGTGAATTCATCCAGCGCACCGAAGGGTTCGTCCATCAGCAGCAGATCAGGTTCAGTCACCAGTGCGCGCGCCAGCGCCACCCGCATCTGCATCCCGCCGGAAAGCTCGCGTGGGCGGGCATGGAGAAAGTTCTCCAGCCCGACCGCCAGCAGGGCCTGCATCACCTGTGGGGTACTCTCTTTTTTACCCACACCGCGCAAGGTCAGCGGCAGACGCACATTCTCTTCGACGGTGGCCCACGGCATTAGCGTGGCTTCCTGAAAGACCATTGCCATCTGGCACTGTTGCGCCAGCGACGGTTGTCCGTTCCAGCGCAGCATCCCGGCGCTAGGCTGTTCAAGCCCGGCGAACATCTTCAGCAGTGTGCTTTTGCCACAGCCAGACGGGCCGAGCAGCGATACCAGTTCCCCGCGACCTATATTCAGGTTCAGGCGCTCCAGCGCGACGGTGCCGTTCGGCCAGGTTTTTTCCACGCCGCGCGCCATCAGGAAACGCGGTTCCTCTGACAATTGTGTCGTGCCAGGCGGTTCGAAAGGTAAGATGTGATGCATAGCGGCTCCTTACATCGCGGCCTGCGGATAAAATTGGGTGGTGAAGGCCGCTTTATAATCGGTCGCCTTATCCAGCAGCCCGGCGCTGACCATAAAGTTGCGCGTTGCCTGCCACCGCTTATCGGTCATCACGCCCAAACCTTTTTGTGCCGCATCGCCCCCGTCAATCAGGTGGAGGGTTTTCATCTGCGCCACGCCAAATGCCAGCACTGCATCGCTCATCTGCGGATTCTCTTTTTTGATCAACTGATTGCCGAGGGTCGGATCCGCCAGATAGGCCTTCCAGCCTTCCATTGATGCCTCAACGAAGCGCTTCATGACGTCAGGCTTTTCGGCCAGCAGGTTAGTGCGGGTCACTAAAATTCCGCCGTACGCTGGGTAGCCATGTTCGGCGAACAGCCAGAATTTGCTGTCGGGCTGGGCGGCTTTGGCCTGCTGAACTTCGGAGGTGGCATACGCCTGTTGAGCGGTATTCTGATCGGCAAGGAACGGCTGCATGTTGAAGGTATACGGGCGAACCTGGCTGTCTTCGAGCTGGAACTGATTCTTGAGCCAAGGCCACCAGCTGGCCTGACCGCTGGCAGACACCAGCACGGTTTTGCCTTTCAGGTCAGACAGAGAATTGACGTTGCTGTGGGTGAGGATCCCCTGCGGATCGAACTGGAACGGGGCGGCGATCGCTTTCAGGGGGAAGTTTTGTTCCACCCCTTTCAGCACCTGCAAATCGTAGCTGACAATCACATCGGCACGATTCGCCAGCAGCAGAGTCATGTTATTCAGCTGCGGCCCGCCGGAACGCACCTCAACATCCAGCCCGTATTTTTTGTAGATTCCTGCCGCCACGGCCTGGTAATAACCGCCTTGCTCCGCCTGGGCGACCCAGGTGGTTTGTAATACCAGTTTATCGGCGGCAAAGGAGAGGGAGCAGGTGCCCAGGGTGATGCACAGGGTAAGCAGACGAACGGACGACATTGACATAAAAGACCCCCAAATCGAAACGTAATATACGGTCTGTCCGGGGGTAAGCGATGCTCACGACGCCATGCGCCGCCCCCTGACGAGGTACAGCCGAAGCTGTAGAGCAATGTCCCGCGTGCTGTCACGCTGACCGCTTATACTCTGCCAACGATAAAGCAAAGGGCGTGCCAATCATCTTGCTGGCTCGTTTTATCAGGCTATGAGCGCCTGGTGCTGTTGACGGGCGTGAAATGGTTGTTTCAGGCGCTGATACATTGCACAACGATGAAGCAAAACGTTTCACCGTTGCACATCTGGCGTGCAATACAGGTTAGGGCAACGGGTTAATTAGCTGAAAAAACAGGATTAAGCAGCCTGGCACGCGCATTGCTTTAGTCAGCCTGAGTAGAAGCTGTCAGCCGGGCATCCAGCCGGTGGGTCATTGCTCTGTCGTCTGTTGCAGACGATGCCGTGACCTGTCCGCTGGAAATTAATACGCCACGGCAGGTCCTCCGTTATTTTTGTTAACGAGGTATCCCCATGAACAGCACTTCGGCTTACGCAATGCATGAACTCACCAAAGAATCCCGCATGGGCGCACGCGGTTTGGAAACCAGCCGTGAAATCCGCATTATTGACCTGACTGACTTCGAACAGCGCAAAACAGAAATCGCCGATGCGCTGTGGCAAGCGTCGACCGAAATTGGTTTTTTCCAGGTCTCCGGGCACGGCATTCCCCTGGCCGATATCAATGCGGCTTTTGCCCGTGCGGCACAGTTTTTTGCCTTGCCGCAGGAGGTGAAAGCCCGTTATCCGCTCAATCGCAATGCGGGCTGGGAATACCGGGCGCAAATCAGGCCGTCAACCGGCAAACCGGATCAAAAAGAGTCTTATCAGGTGACGCGCCCGCGCATGTCCGGGCTGTGGCCAGACGAGGTTACCCTGCCGGGCTTTCGTGACGAGGTGCTGGCATTTGAGCGTCAGTGCTGGGAGGTGGGGATGAAGTTATTGTCCTGCTTTGCGCTGAAAATGGGCTTTCCGGAAGAATTTTTTAGCCAGGCACATGACCCGTCACGTGAAACCTATCAGAGCACGCTGCGGATGCTGCATTATTTCGCCTTGACCGGTGAACCGGATGGCCCGTGGCGGGCCGGGGCGCATACCGATTTTGACTGCCTTACGCTGCTGTTTCAACAGGCGGGCCAGGGCGGATTACAGGTCTGTCCGGGGAAAGAACAGGAGACGCAGAGCTGGACCTCGATTGAGCCGCTGGAAGGGCTTATCACCTGCAATATCGGCGATATGCTGATGCGCTGGAGCGATGACCAACTGCCGTCGAATTTCCATCGCGTGCGCAGCCCATTACCGGGGGAATCGGTCGATGCCCGTTACAGCCTGGCGTTTTTCTGCCAGGCCAATGAGGATGTGCTGATTGAGGGACCGGGCAAAAAGTACCCGCCCATCACCGCCCGGGATTATCTGGCGCAACGCATCAGCGCTAATTTCTCCGGTAAATACTGATTATTCTGCCGCTTTAATCATCCGGCCGCTGGTGACAAAGGTGCCAGCGCCGAGATGATGCAGAGTGTTGCGTCGGTCGCCGTTGAACTGCCAGCGCCCAGCGATGAACGCCTGTTCGTCTGCGGCGGCGGCCACCACTTCGCCAAACAGGGTGTCGTATTTCTCCTGCGCTGCCGTGGCGGGCAGCAGTTTGCACTCCATCCACGCCAGACATTTTTCTTCCACCACCGGCAGGCCCAGCACCGGGCCATGCACGACTGGAATACCGTAGCAGTTGAATTTATCCTCATCGCGCCCGCTGACGCTGCCGACCGCATAGGTCCAGTTCGCCGCGTCCACGGCGGGGATAACGATGCCGAATTTTCCGCTGCGCTCAATCAATTCGCGTGACCAGGCACTTTTATCCACCACAATCGCGATGCGCGGCGGCTCGAACTCCACCGGCATTGACCAGGCGGCGGCCATGATATTACGGCGGTCGATACTGTCGTCGTAGCTGGTTATCAATACCGTCGGGCCATGATTGAGCAGGCGGCTGGCATGTTTTAATTCCACGGGGCAAAAACGGCTCATAACAATTCTCCTGATGGTTTGCTGCATTTAAGCGGGTTCCGGGGGCGGAAAACAGCGACGGCGCACAAACGGGAACAATGACCGCACAAAATCGCCTGGCGAATAAATAAAATACGTTATAAAAAGCAATAATAACTGAAGCATGGAGGCCGTATGAGCCCATTTTTAACTACGTATTTAGCCCGTCTGAACTGGACCGATTCCGTCGCGGTCGACATTGAAACGCTACGTGGGCTGCATCTGCGCCACAACTGTACCATTCCGTTTGAGAATCTCGACGTGCTGTTGCCGCGAGAAATTCAGCTCGACGACCAGTCACTTGAGGATAAGCTAATTTCGGCGCGACGAGGCGGTTACTGTTTCGAACAGAACGGTCTGTTTGAGCGGGTACTGCGCGATATCGGCTTTGACGTGCGCAGTGTGCTTGGGCGCGTGGTGCTGTCGAATCCGCCGCAGATGCCGCCGCGCACCCACCGTTTGCTGGTTGTCGAACTGGACGGCGAGCGCTGGATTGCCGATGTTGGATTCGGTGGACAGACCCTCACCGCGCCGATTCTGCTTCAGGCGGATAAAGAGCAGATCACGCCGCACGGCGTGTATCGCTTGCTGCACGAGGGCAACGACTGGATTTTACAGTTCCGTCATCACGACCGCTGGCAGTCGATGTACCACTTTGACCTGGTGCCGCAGTATTTTTCCGATCACGTCGCGGGTAACTTCTGGTCGGCGCACTGGCCGCAGTCGCACTTCCGTCATCACCTGCTGATGTGTCGCCATTTGCCGGACGGCGGCAAGTTGACGCTCACCAATTTCCATTTCACCCATCATGAAAACGGCCATACCGTCGAGCAGCAGCATCTGCCCGACGTGGAGAGCCTGTATCTGCTGTTGCAGGATAAATTCGGGCAGGGCGTGGATGATCCGAAAAACGGGTTCACGCTGGCTGATTTAGCCGCAGTGATGGCGGCATTTGATACCCACCCGGAGGCCGGAAAATAGAGTATCCCGGCTCCGGGGAAAAGGGATGAATGTTAGCGCCGGGACCTCACAATCTGATAGCGCCGGGTAAAATATTCCACCGGCGCGCTCCAGACATGCACCAGACGGGTGAACGGGAATAGCAGGAAGATGGTCATCCCGAGCGCCAGATGCACACGGTAAATTGGGGCGACGTCCGCCAGATGGCTGGATGCGCCGCCCTGGAAGGTCACAACCGATTGCGCCCAGCCGACCAGTTTCATCATCTCACTGCCGTCCGGGTGCTGCGCGGAAAACGGGATCGTCGATAAGCCGAGCATGCACTGAATCAGCAAAATGCTGAGGATCAAAATATCCGCAGTCGTCGATGTGGCGCGGATGCGCGGGTTAAACAGACGGCGATTCAGCAGTCCGGCCCCCCCAATCAACGTTAACACCCCGCAGGCTCCACCGAGGATCATCGCCATTTGCTGTTTGACCGAAATCGGCAGGAAAGACTCGTACATCCAGTGTGGGGTCAGCATCCCGAACGCATGACCGAAAAAGACCCCCAGAATGCCGATGTGGAACATGTTCGACCACAGCACCATCCCGCGTTTGTCGAGCATCTGACTGGAGCCCGCGCGCCAGGTGTACTGCCCGTAGTCGTAACGTAGCCAGCTCCCAATGATAAACACCGAACCGCAGATGTAGGGGTAAATGTCGTAAAAGAAGACGTCAAAGAAGTGACTCATTTGGGGCCTCCCGAACGGATATCGACGTATTGCGGGGCGACATCCTGGCTAAAACGTTTCTGATAACTTTGCAGCGGGGAGCTGTCGCAGGCGGTGGCGTTATCTTCGATAAACTTCACCTGTTCTTCTTCCCAGACCGCATCCAGTGCCTGACGGGTGTCGTCGCGCGGTTCGGCTTTTACCTGTGGCGTGACGCTGTCACTTCTTAGCGGGCTGTTGGCCAGTAACAGCAGGGTGTCGAACAACTGATAGTAGTTCGATTGCCGCTCTTTGAGCCTGCCGCCGAGCAATGCCAGGATCGGCGCGACGTTCTGTAACCCCTCCCGGGCTTCGTCCGGCGGGCGGGTGCTAAGAAACTCCAGATACAGCGGCAGGTGGTCCGGCAGTTCCCGGCAGTCGAGTTGCAGGCCCGCTTGTTCGTACTGTGACATCAAATCGACCATCGCCTGACCGCGGTCACGGGATTCGCCGTGGACGTGTTCAAACAGCAGCAGCGACATGGCGCTGCCGCGTTCAAACAGATCGCACCACAGTTCCTGCTGATCGAGCAGCGGGGCGCTGAGATAATTCTCCACCCACGGCACCAGCGTTGGCGCATCCTGGGTGGTCAGCGTCAGGGCTTCTTCACGATTGTCCCACAGCACCGCGTCAGGGTATTCCAGCAGCAGGGCAATCAGCTTAAGGATTGGCATTATTCACCCTCCCCATGCCGACGCACGCCGGAGACGTCGATGGCATCGATGCGTTTGCTGTTGAACAGATTGAATTTGGTGTCGGACCCGTGGCAGCCGTCGCCGAAGGTGAACCCACAGCCGTTACGCTCCGGGAAGGCTTCTTTCGCCATTTCACGATGGCTGGTTGGGATCACAAAGCGGTCTTCGTAGTTGGCGATGGCGAGATAGCGGTACATCTCTTCCACCTGTTCCACGGTGAGGCCGGTTTCTTCCAGTGCGCGAGTATCGGTTACGCCTTCCACGGTTTGCGAGCGTTTATAATGGCGCATCGCCATCATGCGTTTCAGCGCACGCAGCACCGGGCCGGTATCGCCCGCCGCCAGCAGGTTGGCGAGATATTGCACCGGGATCCGCAGGCTTTCCACCGCAGGCAGAATATTGCCGTTGTGCGGCAGCGCGCCCGCATCGGCGACCGACTGAATCGGCGACAGCGGCGGCACATACCAAACCATCGGCAGGGTGCGATACTCCGGGTGCAGCGGCAGCGCCAGTTGCCATTCCATCGCCAGTTTGTACACCGGTGACTGCTGCGCGGCTTCTATCACATTATGCGGAATCCCCTGTTTGATCGCTTCTTCGATTACCGCCGGGTCGTGTGGATTGAGAAACACCTCGCACTGGCGTTCGTAGAGGTCGGTCACATGCTCAGTGCTGGCCGCCTCTTCAATGCGGTCGGCATCGTACAGCAGCACACCGAGATAACGAATGCGTCCGACGCAGGTTTCTGAGCAGACTGTGGGCTGGCCGGATTCAATGCGCGGATAACAAAAAGTACATTTTTCCGACTTGCCGCTTTTCCAGTTGAAGTAGATTTTTTTGTATGGGCAACCACTGATGCACATGCGCCAGCCCCGGCATTTATCCTGGTCGATCAGGACGATGCCATCTTCTTCGCGTTTGTAGATGGCCCCGCTCGGGCAGGTCGCCACACAGCTGGGGTTCAGGCAGTGTTCGCACAGGCGCGGGAGATACATCATGAAGGTGTTTTCGAACTGACCGTACATCTCCTTCTGCATGTTCTCGAAGTTTCGGTCTTTGGCACGTTTTTCAAACTCGCCGCCGAGCAGCTCCTCCCAGTTTGGACCCCATTCAATTTTGTTCATCCGTTCGCCGCTGATCAGCGAACGTGGTCGGGCGGTGGGCAGATGTTTGCCTTCCGGCGCACGATGTAAATCCTGATAGTCGTAGGTGAAAGGCTCGTAATAATCATCGATAGCAGGCAGGACCGGGTTAGCAAAGATTTTTGCCATCAGGCCGATTCGCCCGCCAAGGCGCGGGGTTAATTTGCCGCTAATGCCTCGGATCCATCCGCCTTCCCACTGCTCCTGATCTTCCCAGTTTTTTGGATAGCCGATGCCGGGCTTGGTTTCCACGTTATTGAACCATGCGTATTCCATGCCTTCGCGGCCGGTCCAGACGTTTTTACAGGTCACCGAGCAGGTGTGACAGCCGATGCATTTGTCGAGATTGAGTACCATGCCAACCTGAGAACGGATTTTCATTTTTTCGCCTCCTGGACCTGATCACTGCCTTCGTCATCCAGCCAGTTAATGTTTTTCATTTTGCGGATCATGATGAATTCGTCGCGGTTGGAGCCGACGGTGCCGTAGTAGTTAAAGCTCCACGCCAGTTGGGCGTAGCCGCCGATCATGTGCGTGGGTTTCGGGCAGATGCGGGTCACGGAGTTGTGAATGCCGCCACGTCGACCGGTCACTTCTGAGCCAGGAATATTCATGATGCGTTCCTGGGCGTGATACATCATCGTCATCCCCGGCGGAATACGCTGGCTGACCACCGCACGGGCGGTAAGGGCACCGTTGGCATTGAAGGCCTCAATCCAGTCGTTATCCTCGATGCCAAGCTCTTTGGCATCGGTTTCACTGAGCCAGACAATCGGCCCGCCGCGAGACAGGGTCAGCATCAGCAGGTTTTCGCTGTAGGTGGAGTGAATGCCCCATTTCTGGTGCGGTGTCAGAAAATTCAGTGCTTTTTCCGGGAAACCGTTGGGCGGGATTGCGTTCATGTGGCTCACGCTCCGGGTGTCGATCGGCGGACGGTAAGCCACCAGGCTTTCGCCGAAGGCGCGCATCCACAAATGATCCTGATATAGCTGCTGGCGACCGGACAGCGTGCGCCACGGGATCAGTTCATGCACGTTGGTGTAGCCCGCGTTGTAGGAGACGTGTTCGCTCTCGAGGCCGGACCACGTCGGGCTGGAGATGATTTTGCGCGGCTGGGCGACAATATCGCGGAAGCGAATTTTCTCGTCTTCTTTGTTCAGTGCCAGATGGGCGTGCTCGCGGCCAGTGATTTTGCTCAGTGCTTCCCAGGCTTTAACCGCCACCTGACCGTTGGTCTCCGGGGCGAGGGCGAGGATAACCTCCGAGGCATCAATGGCGGTTTCAATGCGCGGACGGCCTTTCGCCGGGCCGTCGGCTTTGACGTAATTGAGCTTGCCGAGGAACTCGACTTCGGCTTCGGTATTCCACGAAATGCCTTTCCCGCCGTTGCCCAGTTTGTCGAGCAGTGGGCCGAGTGAGGTGAAGCGTTCATAGGTGGCCGGATAATCACGTTCGACCACTGCGATGCCCGGTCCGGTTTTGCACGGAACATACTCGCATTCACCTTTGCGCCAGTCGGCAACGTCGAAAGGCTGAGACAGTTCAGCCGGAGAGTCATGCATCAGCGGTTGCAGTACCACGTCGGTTTCGGTACCTAAATGGCCGACACAGACGGTTGAAAACGCTTTGGCGATCCCTTTATAGATTTCCCAGTCGCTGCGGGACTCCCAGGCAGGATCGACCGCCGCCGACAGCGGGTGAATAAACGGATGCATATCCGAGGTATTCATGTCGTCTTTTTCATACCAGGTGGCGGTGGGCAGCACGATATCGGAGAACAGGCAGGTGCTGGACATGCGGAAATCCAGGGTCACCAGCAGGTCGAGTTTGCCTTCAATCGCTGCCGTCTGCCATTCGACTTCTTCCGGCTTCACGTCGTCGCTTTCGCCGAGCGCTTCCCCCTGAATACCGCTTTCGGTGCCGAGCAGGTATTTGAGTAAATACTCATGCCCCTTGCCGGATGAGCCGAGCAGATTAGAGCGCCAGACGAACAGATTTCGGGGGTGATTGTTCCCACTGTCCGGCTGTTCGCAGGCCATGCGAATATCGCCTGATTTCAGGGCCTGTGCGGTGTATTCCGCCGGGGAAACGCCTGCGGCATCGGCCATTTTTTTGACCGACAGCGGGTTGAGATTTAGCTGCGGAGCCGACGGCAGCCAGCCCATACGTTCGGCGCGGACGTTGAAATCAATCAGATGACCGGTGAACTGACTGGCATCGGCCAACGGGGAGAGCAGCTCTTTGGCGGTGAGTTTTTCATAACGCCACTGGCTGGAGTGGTTGTAGAAATACGAGGTGCTGTTCATCTGCCGCGGGGGGCGGTTCCAGTCCAGGGCGAACGCCAGCGGTAGCCAGCCGGTTTGCGGGCGTAATTTTTCCTGACCGACGTAGTGTGCCCAGCCGCCGCCGCTCTGACCGACGCAGCCGCAGAACACCAGCATGTTGATCATCCCCCGGTAGTTCATGTCCATGTGATACCAGTGGTTGACCCCGGCCCCGAGAATAATCATCGAGCGGCCATGGGTTTTATGCGCGGTATCGGCAAATTCCCGGGCGATTTGCGCGATGTGATAGTGCGGCACCCCGGTGATTTGCTCGGCCCATGCTGGGGTGTAGGCCTTGATTTCACTGTAGTCCTGCGCGGCGAGCGGGTCGTCTAACCCACGGTCAAGTCCGTAGTTGGCGAGGATCAGGTCGTAAACGCTGACGACCAGACCTGATGTGCCGTCGCCCAGCGTTAACTGTTTCACGGGCAGTTGGCGCACCAGGACAGGATCCTGCTTCACGCTGCGGAAATGTGGGTTTTCGTTGCCGCCAAAATAGGGGAATGCCACGCCTGCCACGCGGTCGTGATTACCGAGCAAACTGAGCTGGAGTTCCGTTTCGCTGCCTGCGGCCACCGGTTCGAGGTTCCATTTTCCCTGTTCGCCCCAGCGGAAGCCAATCGCACCGTTGGGCACCACCAACTCTCCGGCGGTGTTGAAGGCGACGGTTTTCCACTGTGGATTATTGGCCTCGCCGAGGTTATCGACCAAATCCGACGCGCGTAGCATCCGGCCTGGCACGTAGCTGCCGTCATCGCGGACATCAAGCTGCACCAGCATTGGCATGTCGGTGTAACGCCGACAGTAGTTGATGAAGTAGTCGCTTGGGTTATCGAGATGGAATTCACGCAGCATTACATGACCCATCGCCATGGCCAGCGCACTGTCGGTGCCTTGTTTCGGGGCCAGCCACTGATCGCTGAGCTTTGCCACTTCCGAAAAATCCGGGGTAATGGCGATGGTTTTGGTGCCTTTGTAGCGCACTTCGGTAAAGAAGTGGGCATCCGGGGTGCGCGTTTGCGGCACGTTTGAGCCCCAGGCGATGATATACGATGAGTTGTACCAGTCGGCGGATTCCGGGACATCGGTTTGCTCGCCCCAGGTCATCGGCGAAGCGGGGGGCAAATCGCAATACCAGTCATAAAAACTGAGGCAGGTTCCGCCGAGCAGCGACAGATAACGGGTCCCTGCGGCGTAAGAAACCATCGACATCGCCGGGATCGGTGAGAAGCCTGCGACCCGGTCCGGGCCGTATTCTTTAATGGTCCAGACGTTGGCTGCCGCGATCAGCGTGTTCAATTCTTTCCAGTCGGAACGCACAAAACCGCCGTGACCCCGCGCCTGCTTGTACTTCAGGCATTTCGCCGGATCCTGCATGATGGAATTCCAGGCATGGACCGGATCGGGGTGCTGTTGCAGTGCCTCTCGCCAGAGCGAAATCAGGCTCTTGCGGATCAACGGATATTTCAGGCGGTTGGCGCTGTAGAGATACCAGGAATAACTTGCCCCGCGCGGGCAGCCACGCGGTTCGTGGTTAGGCAGGTCAGGGCGGGTACGCGGATAATCGGTCTGCTGCGTTTCCCAGGTTACCAGACCATTCTTGACGTAGATTTTCCAGCTACAGGAGCCGGTGCAGTTGACGCCGTGGGTGGATCGCACAATTTTGTCGAACTGCCAACGCTGGCGGTAACTGTCTTCCCAGTCGCGATTGGTGTTGTACACCTGTCCGTGACCGTTGGCGAAGGCGTCGCC
This sequence comes from Scandinavium lactucae, assembly GCF_033843265.1. NCBI lineage: Bacteria > Pseudomonadati > Pseudomonadota > Gammaproteobacteria > Enterobacterales > Enterobacteriaceae > Scandinavium > Scandinavium lactucae. The sequence goes on along the minus strand of NZ_JAWXRD010000040.1, from coordinate 296,181 downwards.
TTTTTGCTTAAAGTAGCGGAAGCGGTCCAGTAGCTTACTCATGATATTTCTCCTTGCGACGACCATACACAAACCATGTCACCACCACGCAAACGATGTAGAACACCAGGAAGATTTTCATCGCCCCGACCGGAGACCCGGTCATCGCCAGCGAGGTGCCGAACGCTTTGGGGATGAAGAAGCCACCAACGGCACCGATGGCGGAGATAAAACCCAGCGCGGCGGCGGTATCAGTGACCGCTTCCTGTTGTGCCTGTTCATCGCTTCCGCCTTTGGCTTTTACACGCTCGATGGTGATGCGGCGGAAAATCACCGCAATCATCTGGAAGGTCGAGCCACTGCCAAGCCCAGCCGTCAGGAACAAGCCCATAAACACCAGGTAGAAGGTGGTGAAATTGCCCGGCGAACCGCCGCCCGGCAGCGTGAGGAATATAAGCGCACTGAAAATGGCCATGCAGATGAAATTAATCAACGTCACACGCACGCCGCCGAGTTTGTCTGAAATCACCCCACCAAACGAGCGGGCCAGTGCGCCAAGGAACGGGCCGAAGAACGCCAGTTTGAGGATGTTCACATCCGGGAACTGGGTTTTGGCGAGCATAGCGAATCCGGCTGAAAAACCGATAAAGGAGCCGAATGTCGCGAGGTACAGTAGCGCCAGGATCCAGGTGTGCATGCGTCCCAGAACCGGCAACTGGTCTGCAATCGAGGCTTTTGAACTGGCAATATCGTTCATACCAAACCAGGCGGCGAGAGTCGCCAGCAGCAGCAGCGGGGCCCAAATCCATGCGGCGTTGGTCAGCCACATCGTGGAACCGTCTTCCTGAGTCACGCCATGAACGCCGAGAAAAGCAAAGATCGGGAGAAATACCACCAGCGGCGCGACCAGTTGCATCACGCTGACGCCGAGATTGCCCAGGCCGCCATTAATCCCAAGGGCGCTGCCTTGTTTTGCTTTCGGGAAGAAGAAGCTGATATTCCCCATACTCGAGGCGAAATTAGCGCCAGCAAATCCGCATAGCAGAGCGATGGTGATAAATACCCAGTACGGAGTAGCAATATTCTGAATCGCAAATCCTAGCCAGATACAAGGAATAATAAGGATGACAGTGCTTAATACCGTCCAGTAACGGCCACCAAATATAGGCACCATAAAGGAGTAGGGGACGCGTAATATTGCGCCAGAAAGCGAAGGCAAAGCAGTTAATAAAAATAACTGGTCAGTCGTGAAATTAAATCCAACTTTATTGAGATTAACGGTGACGGCACTGAATAACATCCATACGCAGAAGGCCAAAAGCAGGCAGGCCACGGATATCCAGAGGTTACGCCGGGCAATGCCTTTGCCTTTATTCTCCCAGAACTGCGGATTTTCCGGCTTCCAGTCATTTAAAAGGTAATGATTATTCTTCTCATCTTGTTGTGACATATCGCCCTCGTTTGCACCAGTTCGTTATGAAAAAATAAGCATAAGGAGTCGCCGAAACGTATTGTTTCGCGAAAAGTCAGGATTTTTTAGGGTTATGAGAATGAAGGATAGATAAAAAAGCGCAGCCTCGCGAATGGGCTCAGAATATCGCTGCGCTTAAGTGTTACCAATTGTAAATAATTAAAATAATTCGAGTGTAATGGCTCGCTGTAAATGGCGGCTAAACGCGGCATCATCGACTTCCGCCATCCCCAAAACGTAGATCCCATCCATCCCGCAGACCAGCGCAATTAAGCGCCAGGCGATATCGTTGGCGCTATCGCGCAGGGTGAATTCTCCGGCTTGTTGTCCGGCAAGGAGGATGCGCACCGTTTCGCCGTGCCACATCGACATGGTCAACAGATAGGCGGCTTTAATCTCCGGGTCGCTGTCGGCCAGCAACTGCGCCTGTCGCCACAGACGGATATAGGGCTCGAGCCTGCGGTCTTCGCTGCCGAGCATTGAAAACAGACGTTCGCGCCAACTGGCATTTTCCGGCACCAGTGGCAGGGCCATCATGTCGCGGATCACCCGCACAAACGCCTGCGATCGTAATTCTCCCGACGACGTGAAGTGATGATGGACCTGTCCGGCGGCAATGCCCGCGCGGGTGGCGATATTGCGGACGGTCATCGCACTGAATCCCTCCTCCAGCGCCACCTGAATGGCGGCCTGCATAATGGTCTCGCGACGTTCTTCCCGATTCAGATAGCTCATAGTGTTAGTCCCTGTCGATAATGTGGCGATGATAACAAAAAGCTGGACAAGCGTTCAACTCTCAAGCAGGATCGCAACCTGGACAAGTGTCCAGAATGGTTATGAAAGAGGGAAAGGTTATGTTTCGTCAATGGTTAACGTTAGTTGCTATCGTACTGGTGTATATCCCGGTAGCGATTGATGCCACGGTTTTACACGTTGCTGCGCCGACGCTGAGCGTCGCGCTCGGCGCTAGCGGTAATGAACTGCTGTGGATCATTGATATCTACTCGCTGGTGATGGCGGGGATGGTGCTGCCGATGGGCGCATTGGGCGATCGAATTGGTTTTAAACGTCTGCTGCTTCTCGGGAGCGGTCTGTTCGGTCTGGCTTCACTGTGTGCGGCGTTCGCGACCACCGCGGAGTGGCTGATTGCGGCGCGCGCCGTGCTGGCGATTGGTGCAGCAATGATTGTTCCGGCCACGCTGGCGGGGATCCGTAATACGTTTAGCGAAGCGCGGCATCGTAATATGGCGCTCGGGATGTGGGCCGCGGTCGGTTCCGGTGGTGCGGCGTTCGGCCCACTGATTGGTGGGATCGTACTCGAGCATTTCTCGTGGGGAGCGGTATTCCTGATCAACGTCCCGATTGTGCTGGTGGTGATGGCGCTGAGTGCCCGGATAGTTCCGAAGCAGGCTGGCCGTCGTGAACAACCGCTGAATTTCAGCCATGCGCTGATGCTGATTGTGGCGATTTTACTGCTGGTGTGGAGTGCCAAAACGGCGATGAAAGGTGTGATGGCGCTGTGGGTTGTCGGCATTGTGCTGTTGTTCGGTGCGACATTGCTCACCGCCTTCGTGCGCATTCAGCTTAACGCCCGCACGCCAATGATCGACATGCGTCTGTTTACCCATCGTATTATCCTCAGCGGGGTAATGATGGCGGTGACGGCGATGATCACCCTGGTCGGGTTTGAGCTTCTGATGGCACAGGAACTGCAGTTTGTTCACGGTAAATCACCGTTTGAGGCCGGGCTGTTTATGCTGCCGCTGATGCTGGCGAGTGGATTCAGTGGGCCGATTGCGGGCGTTCTGGTATCGCGTCTGGGTTTACGTCAGGTGGCGACGGGCGGGATGGCGCTGAGCGCAATCAGCTTCCTCGGCCTGTCGATGACCGATTTCAGCACCCAACAGTGGCAAGCGTGGGGTTTGATGACGCTATTAGGCTTCAGTGCGGCCAGTGCGTTACTGGCTTCGACGGCTGCCATTATGGCCGCCGCGCCGAAAGAAAAAGCGGCGGCCGCGGGGGCTATCGAAACCATGGCCTACGAACTGGGGGCGGGGCTGGGTATTGCGCTGTTTGGCCTGATTCTGACCCGGAGCTATACCGCGTCGATCCTGCTGCCGACGGGGCTTAGCGCAGAGGCTGCCAACCGTGCCGGGTCGTCAATTGGCGAAGCGATGCAGCTGGCACAAACGCTGACCCCAACGCTTGCGGACTCGGTGGCAGAGGCGGCGAAAAGCGCGTTTATCACCTCGCACAGCGTGGCGTTATTCAGCGCGGGCAGCATGATGCTGGTGCTGGCGGTGGGGATCTGGTTTGGTCTGGCGAAAGCGCGCCAGACCCTCTAACTAGTTCCGCGTCGCGGACCAGCATAACAAGGAGCCTGCACACACCATGCAGGCTCCTTGCCAGAAAGCCCAGGAGAGCGGGGCGCTGAGCAGAACAGACGCCAGGGCGGAGGAGAGCACGGGCGTAAAATAAGACCCGACAGCCAGCAGGCTGACGCTCCCGTGCAGGATGCCGATATTCCACGCCGCATACGCAATCCCTAGCGACAGGGCGCACATAATCAACTTAATGACCACCGGCCAGCTAAAGACCATTGGCGGCTGTGGGCTGGCGAAATAATGAACCCACAGGCTCACTGCGGTGAGTAAAACAAACAGCGTGATGCCGTTTTTGCCTTTGGCATATTTGGTGGTTACGGTGCAATAAGTGGCCCAGATAAATGCGCCGACAAAGGCCAGAATATAGCTCAGCGGACTGCTGGCGATATTGTCCTTTATTTCCCCAAGGTTCAGGCCTTGCTCACCACCTAATACCCAACTGACGCCTAACAGTGAAATCAACAGACCGGGAATGACCCACCAACGTGCTTTCTGCCCGTTAAACAAAATTGCAAAAAGTATTGTCAGGCTGGGCCATAGATAATTGACCATCCCGACCTCAATCGCTTGTTGACGGGTGGTGGCATAGCCCAGGGAAAGCGCGAGGCAAATTTCATAGCTGACGAACAGCACACAGCCCGCCAGCAGATAGCGGAACGAAAAGGTTTTTACCTGCGGAAACCCGACGGTGACCAGCAGCAATAAGCCACTCAGGGTGTAAATTGCCGCCGCACCGCCGACCGGGCCTAAACCTTCGCTGACGCCGCGAATCAGGCCGACCATGGTGCTCCAGAGAAGAATAGCCAGCAGCCCGATAGAAGTTGCTCTGTTTTTAGTCATGGGATTGTTATTGATAATGGATTAAACGGATACCCGAAAATGCAGCCTACGTTTATAGCACTTCTGCGGAATAATCCCTAAGGATTACAAAAATTTGACCTTCCCGACTATTAATAGGGCGCTGATTGAAGACATTGATTTGACGCAAAAAGCGCGCCGCACCTGGTGCTATTTTTTCGCGAGTTTTTGTCCTAATCAATGAGGGAAAAAATGGACGTCAGTCGCAGAAAATTCTTTAAAATCTGCGCGGGCGGGATGGCAGGAACAACAGCGGCGGTTCTGGGATTTGCGCCCAAACTCGCGCTGGCTCAGGCACGCAATTATAAATTGCTGCGTGCTAAAGAGGTTCGGAATACCTGCACATACTGTTCCGTGGGATGTGGGCTGTTGATGTACAGCCAGGGTGACGGCGCGAAAAATGCGCGCGAAGAACTCTATCATGTCGAAGGGGATCCGGATCACCCGGTAAGCCGTGGGGCGCTGTGTCCGAAAGGGGCCGGTTTGCTCGATTACGTCCACAGTGAAAACCGCCTGCGTTATCCGGAATATCGCGCGCCGGGTTCAGATAAGTGGCAGCGTATCTCCTGGGACGAGGCGTTTAGCCGCATCGCCGCCCTGATGAAAGCAGACCGTGATGCCAATTTCATTGAGAAAAATGAGCAGGGGACCACGGTCAATCGCTGGCTCTCCACCGGCATGTTGTGTGCCTCAGCGGCGAGTAATGAAACGGGGATGCTGACGCAAAAGTTCGCCCGCTCCCTGGGGATGCTGGCGGTAGACAACCAGGCGCGCGTTTGACACGGACCAACGGTAGCAAGTCTTGCTCCAACATTTGGTCGCGGTGCGATGACCAACCACTGGGTGGATATCAAAAACGCCAACGTCGTGATGGTGATGGGCGGGAATGCGGCAGAAGCGCATCCGGTCGGTTTCCGTTGGGCGATGGAAGCCAAAAACAATAATGATGCGACGCTGATCGTCGTTGACCCACGCTTTACGCGCACGGCATCAGTGGCCGATATTTATGCGCCGATCCGCTCCGGGACGGACATTACCTTCCTGTCCGGGGTTTTGCTGTATCTGATTGAAAACCAAAAAATCAATGCCGAGTACGTGAAGCATTACACCAATGCCAGCCTGCTGATTCGGGATGATTTTAGCTTTGAAGACGGGTTATTCAGCGGCTACGACGCGGAAAAAAGACAGTACGACAAAGCCTCCTGGAACTACCAGTTCGACGACAATGGTTTTGCTAAGCGTGACGATACGCTCACCGATCCGCGCTGCGTGTGGAATCTGCTGAAACAGCATGTGGCCCGCTACACGCCGGAAGTCGTGGAGAACATTTGTGGTACGCCGAAAGCGGACTTCCTGAAAATCTGCGAAGTGCTGGCCTCGACCAGTGCGGCCGACAGAACCACCACCTTCCTGTATGCACTGGGCTGGACGCAGCACACCGTGGGCGCACAAAACATCCGCACCATGGCGATGATCCAGCTCCTGCTGGGCAATATGGGGATGGCGGGCGGCGGGGTGAATGCCCTGCGTGGTCACTCGAACATTCAGGGTCTGACCGACCTCGGGCTGCTTTCAACCAGCCTGCCGGGCTATCTGACGCTGCCTTCAGAGAAACACACCACGCTGCAAACCTATCTGCAGGCCAACACCCCGAAAGCGACGCTGGCGGAACAGGTGAACTATTGGGGCAACTACCCGAAATTCTTTGTCAGTCTGATGAAAGCGTTTTATGGCGATAAAGCGCAGAAAGAGAATGACTGGGGCTTCGACTGGCTGCCGAAATGGGACCAGGCCTACGACGTTATCAAATACTTCAACCTGATGGATAAAGGCGAAGTAAACGGCTATTTCTGCCAAGGCTTCAACCCGGTGGCCTCTTTCCCGGATAAAAATAAAGTCGTGCAAAGCCTGAGCAAGCTCAAGTACATGGTGGTTATCGACCCGCTGGTGACGGAGACGTCCACGTTCTGGCAAAACCACGGCGAGATGAACGATGTCTCTTCGGCGGATATTCAAACCGAAGTGTTCCGTCTGCCATCGACCTGCTTTGCCGAAGAAGACGGCTCGATTGCCAACTCCGGGCGCTGGTTACAGTGGCACTGGAAAGCAGCCGAGCCGCCGGGAGAGGCGCGCAATGACGGCGAGATCCTGGCCGGGATATACCATCGTCTGCGTGAACTGTATCAGGCGGAAGGCGGCAAAGGCGTTGAGCCTCTGTTAAACATGGGCTGGCACTATCATCTGCCGGACAGCCCGGCCTCCGACGAGGTGGCAAAAGAGAACAACGGCTATGCGCTGGACGATCTCTATGATGCAAACGGCGTGCAGGTTGCGAAAAAAGGCGAACTGTTGAACAGTTTTGCGCTGCTGCGTGATGACGGTTCAACCGCGTCTGCCTGCTGGATTTACGCGGGCAGCTGGACGGAAAAAGGCAACCAGATGGCCAGCCGGGATAACGCCGATCCATCTGGACTCGGGAACACCGCAGGCTGGGCCTGGGCGTGGCCGCTTAACCGTCGGGTGCTTTACAACCGTGCCTCTGCGGATATCAACGGTAAACCCTGGGATCCGAAGCGAATGCTTATTCAGTGGAACGGCAGCAAATGGACCGGGAACGACATCCCTGATTTCAATACCGCACCGCCGGGCAGCGCGACCGGGCCGTTCATCATGCAGCCGGAAGGGATGGGGCGTCTGTTTGCGCTCGATAAACTCGCCGAAGGTCCGTTCCCGGAGCATTACGAACCGATGGAAACGCCGCTCGGGACCAACCCGCTGCATCCGAATGTGGTCTCCAACCCGGTAGTGCGTTTGTACGAGGAAGACGCCCTGCGACTCGGCAAAAAAGAGCGCTTCCCGTATGTGGGCACTACCTATCGCCTGACCGAACATTTCCACACCTGGACCAAACACGCACGGCTTAATGCCATCGCGCAGCCGGAACAATTTGTGGAAATCAGCGAGCAGTTGGCGAAGAACAAAGGGATCAGCAATGGCGACCGGGTGAAAGTCAGCAGCCAGCGTGGATTTATTCGCGCCGTGGCGGTAGTGACCCGTCGTTTGCAGACGCTGAACGTCAATGGACAGCAGGTTGAAACCGTCGGGATCCCACTGCACTGGGGCTTTGAAGGCGTGGCGCAGAAAGGGTATATCGCCAATACCCTGACGCCAAACGTCGGTGATGCCAACTCCCAAACGCCGGAATACAAAGCGTTTCTGGTCAACATCGAAAAAGCGTAAGGAGCAAGCTTATGTCAATGGAAACTCAGGACATCATTAAGCGCTCCGCGACCAACGCCATAACGCCTGCGCCGCGTGCGAGGGACTATAAGGCCGAGGTGGCGAAGCTTATCGATGTGACTTCCTGCGTGGGCTGCAAAGCCTGCCAGGTCGCCTGTTCCGAGTGGAACGATATCCGCGATGAAGTGGGGCACTGTGTCGGGGTGTATGACAACCCCGCCGACCTGAGCGCCAAGTCCTGGACGGTGATGCGTTTTAGTGAGACGGAGCAGAACGGCAAACTGGAATGGCTGATTCGCAAAGATGGTTGTATGCACTGCGAGGATCCGGGCTGTCTGAAGGCGTGCCCTTCAGCGGGGGCGATTATTCAGTACGCCAACGGAATCGTCGATTTTCAGCAGGATAACTGCATCGGCTGTGGCTACTGCATTGCGGGTTGCCCGTTCAATGTGCCGCGTCTCAATAAAGAGGACAACCGGGTTTACAAATGCACGCTCTGCGTCGATCGCGTCAGCGTCGGTCAGGAGCCTGCCTGTGTGAAAACCTGTCCGACGGGGGCCATTCACTTTGGCAGCAAAAAAGAGATGCTGGAGGTGGCGCAAGCGCGGGTGAGCAAGTTACAGGCTCGCGGCTATGCGCAGGCCGGGGTGTATAACCCGCAGGGCGTGGGAGGCACGCACGTGATGTACGTTCTTCATCACGCCGACCAGCCGGAGCTCTACCACAAACTGCCTCAAGAACCGAAAGTCGATGCAGCGGTTAATCTGTGGAAGGGGATCCTCAAACCGCTCTCGGCGGCCGGGTTTATCGCGACCTTCGCCGGGCTGATGTATCACTACATCGGTATTGGGCCGAACAACGAAGTGGATGACGATGAGGAGAGCCACGATGAGTAAGTCTAAGATGATCGTGCGCACCGCTTTCATTGACCGGGCCTGTCACTGGACGGTCGTAGTGTGCTTCTTTTTGGTCTCGCTTTCCGGGATTTCATTCTTTTTCCCGACGTTGCAATGGCTGACGGAAACCTTCGGTACACCGCAGATGGGGCGCATTCTGCATCCTTTCTTTGGCGTGCTGATTTTCGTGGCGCTGATGTTTATGTTCGTTCGTTTCGTGCATCACAACATTCCGGACAAGCAGGACATTCCCTGGCTGAAAGGGATTGTGGAGGTGCTGAAGGGGAACGAACATAAAGTGGCGAAAGTGGGTAAGTACAACGCCGGGCAAAAGATGATGTTCTGGACCATCATGAGCATGATTTTTGTGCTGCTGGTGACCGGGGTGATTATCTGGCGTCCGTATTTTGCCGATTATTTCCCGACTCAGGTGATTCGCTACAGCCTGCTGATTCACGCCACATCGGCAATCATTCTGATCCACGCCATCCTCATCCACATGTACATGGCGTTCTGGGTTAAGGGGTCGATCAAAGGAATGGTTGAAGGTAAAGTCAGCCGTCGCTGGGCGAAGAAACATCATCCACGTTGGTATGACGAAGTTGAACGAGGCGAAGCCGAAGCGAAAGCAAAGGCAGAAAGCAGCCGCTAAACGGTTAACATCCGATGGCGCTGTCGACTGACTAGCGCCATTTTTCACACTTTCTTTAGCGACAGTTTCTGCAGTTGCGACACGTCCACCCGACGTTCAGCCACAGCCAGACTCCAGTTGGTCTGCAAATTCATCCACACCTCGGCAGAACTGCCGATCACTACCGAAAGTTTGATGGCCATCTCGGGCGTAAGCGCCGCTTTTCCTGTGAGCAAACGGCTGGCGGTGGAAGGGGCGATGTTCATCGCGCGGGCGAATTCGCGCAGGCTGACGTTCAGTTCATCCAGCGATTCCTGAATGATGTCGCCAGGACTGGAAGGGGCTGCCATTTTCATCAGTGATAATCCTCATAGTTGAGTAAATGGGCATTGCCGTTGATAAACTCAAAGGTCAAACGCCAGTTTCCTGAAACCGTTATTGCCCAGACACCCTCACGATCGCCGCTCAATGCATGTAAGCGGTAGCCCGGCAGATTAAGCTCTGTCGCTTTTGACGCAATATCAAGAACCGTTAGCCGGTTGCGTAACCGTTTCGCGTGCTGGGGCATTACACCCGTAGTGTCGTTGTAAAAGAACAGGTTGCGTAATCCCTTGTGGCGGAAACTCATGATCATCAGTCCCTCTCCCGTTCCTTCTTGAGGAACAGCATATACTGTGTTGCGCATTACGCAACGGATATTTTTGCGTCATGTAAGATGGCGAAGGTGATTTTGCGGGGGAAAGGAAAAACAACAAGCAGAACACAGCAAATGCCCGAGCATCGCCGCAAAAAGACAACGGGTTCGGTACGAAACCGGACCCGTTCTATCACAGGGAAGGGGGAGGCTATACAAATTTAGCCAACGGATCGGCGGCGGCGAAGGCGATCTCACGATCGGCTTTTGGTGGGTAAATAAGCTCATTGGTAATGGCAATCTTGAGTTTCTTACCTTCCTCACGCACCAGCTTCACCTGCTGGTCCCAGCCCTCGGTATAGACCGCGCCCCATGCGCCGAGATCAAGACAGGTGACGTAATTCTGCTGGCGATACGGTAAACCTTCCATCCCAAGCAGGCTGGCGGCGGCATTGTGTCCGGCGAATTTACCCAACTGAATGGCGTGCTGGCAGGTCATCAGCGCCGTATTGCCGACATCATCGGTTTTGGCATGCGCCATGTCGCCGGTGGCGTAGATGTTACTGTAACCCGGGATTTGCAACTCAGGAGAGACGACGAAGCGGCCAAGCGCGTCGCGATCGGCGGTCAGGTTTTCACCCAGCGGGTTGGCTTTCACACCTGCAGTCCATACCACGGTGGAGGCGTTAATTCGGCTCCCATCCTGAAGGGTTACACCTTCGGCATCCACCATTTCAATACCCGCATTCAGACGCCATTCGACGCCCAGTTCGTCTGATGCCTCACGAATAATGTTCCGCAGCGCTTCACTGTATCGGCCTCCTATCACCGAACCCTTTTCAACTACGACTACTTTTGTCTTTGAATGAGGTCCAAAAAGTGTCTTCAGACGAGAGGGAAGTTCCGTCGCAAGCTCAATGCCGGTGAATCCACCGCCGCAGACCACCACCGTGTTACGGGCAGCGCTTTCTGGCTGATTTTTCAGACCATTGAGATGATCCTCAAGACGCTGAGCGGTGTCCAGTTGGTCAATATCAAAACCATACTCGGCAATGCCTTTGATTCCGAAATGATGCAGATGGCTGCCGCTCGCCAGGATCAGCTTATCGTAAGGGATAAAGGTTGTGTCAGATTGCAGCGTTTTGTACCAAACCCTGTTCTCAGCCGCATCAATGCGCTCGGCGTGACCAGTGATAAAACGGATATCCAGTTCAGCAAACAGCGGCTGCAAATCGGCAGTCGTCGTGGCGACGTTAGCTTCATAAAAACGCGGTCTGACGCGGAGTTCCGGCTGCGGGGCCAGCACGGCGATTTCCACAGCGTCGTTGTTTTGCAGATACGCCAGTCGTGCCGCACTCACTGCCGCCCACATGCCAGCAAACCCGCTGCCGATAATAAGAATACGTTGTTTCATTTTTCTGTCCTTCTGATTTTAAGGCCGTTCCGCCCCGATAACTGAGACTATACTTGTCGGAGTTAACTACGACAAGATCTTTCTGAGTATCTGAGTTATCATCCCGACAGAATCAGAAAAGGAGCACACAATGGCGTTTTACAGTTCTGGGGTGGAATACGGTATTCACAGCCTGATGAGCATGGTTGATGCAAACGGCAACGCGCGTGAAATGAGCGTGCGCGAGTTGGCAGAGCTGCAGAACGTACCGTATGACTATCTCGCGAAAATCTTTACCCGTTTGTCCCGGGCCGGGCTGGTGGTGAGTACAGAAGGTAAGGGCGGGGGATTTCGGCTGGCGAGGGCCAGTGAGTTGATTAGCGTGCTGGATATCGTTCACGCTATAGACGGTCAAAAATCGATGTTCGAGTGTCGTGAGATTCGTCAACGGCTGGCATTATTTGAAGAAACGCCGCCAGCCTGGGTGTGCGAGGGACCTTGCGGCGTGCGTTCGGTGATGGACAGTGCCCAGCAGCGGATGGAAGAAGAGCTTGGTCGTCATACCATCCTCGATCTGGCGCGCAAAATGTTCCGAAAAGCGCCTGAGTCGTTCACTCTTGAAGTCAAAGAATGGATTCACGATCGTCGGAACAAAGCCCCAAAAATCACGTAAACTCTTCCACCATTCGGTCAACAATATTTTTCATTAGCGGGTTTTTTAACGAAAATTTATTGTAGACCATATAAACAGGCACTGCGGGAATGCTGATGTCGGTTTCCACAATACCAATATCAAAGGTGTCTGAAAACATCTCGGCCAAATTGCGCGAGACCACGCCTATGGTATCTGAGGCACTGACCATAGCGATAATCGAAAAAGTTGAACCCGAGCGGAAGCGAATGTCGCGAACAGCGTTGATGCGAGCGTTTATTTCGTCCTGAACGTTTGCAACAGAAAATTTATTACTATTCAATACCGTGAATTGTTCCTTCGACAATTGGTCGGAGGAGGCAAAACCGCTAATGCGCGGATGGTTTTTGGCGCGAATAAAGACTAGTTCTTCATTGTACAAAAGGTGAGAGATTCGTGAATGCATATTATGCGGTTGAAGATCGAAAATAATATCAGCCTTGCGAAAGGTTAGTGCCTTGTCGGTGGTTTCTTCCAGGTTATCATCCGGGGTATGCAAGATTTTACATTGGGGCGATATTTCCGCTACGATTCTCACCAGGGGTTTGAATATAAATAAGGATAAATAGGGGGGGCAAATAATATTGAGCTGAGATTGCGCCACGGTTGGTGAGAGGGATTGCAGCTGTGTTAATACGTCTTCAAAACTATCGGCAATACTGCGGTGAACGTTCTCTGCAAAAGCCGTGGACTCAAGTCTCGATCCATTGCGGACAAACAGGGGATCATCAAAATGCGCGCGTAGCCTGTTCAACCCCTGACTCACCGCGGACGCAGTGACGTCCATCACGTCGGCAGCTTTTGCTACACTTTTATGGCGGTAGACCAGTTCAAATAAGGTAATGAGATTTAAATCTAATTTTGCAATGCTTCCGGGCTGCCCAGTCAGACTTTGTCGTTTAGTCAAGAGATTAATTTCCTTTTCAAATACTGAGTGCCAAATAATGTATATATTATCGATAATTATAGCCCATTCTGAATTTTTTTAGAGGGAATAAATCACTTATCTATTACAGCTAAAGCTAAATCACTACTCAGTGTTTGTCGATCTGATGCCTTGAATTCACTCTCTTTGACGTACGGCGTAACCGTCAGCGTAAAATTCATTTGTTGCCCCTCAACGGCTCGATTGCTGGCGGTCGCGATAATTCCCTGATGGTTATAAATGGGTTGAATGTCTGCGACGCTGTCAAAATTCGTCAGACTGCCAGGGTGAACTATTTTAGTAACAGCGTACTGTTTTCCATCGAGAGTGAGTTGGCTAACTTTCAGGCTTAAGCCGCTTTGCTGTCCGAACTTAAAACGGCCTTTATCGCCCGCACTTCCTGCAAAGAAGACGGCAAGGGTACGCTGGGTGGGGCAAAAAACACTGACGTTCACATCGACGTCCTGCATTTGATACCAGCCTTGAGCCGATTTTATTGCCTCGCCTTTATTGAGTATATGTAAATCAAGCAGCGGTTGAGAAAGGGTAATCTGGCAGCTGTCATCAGCCTGGCACTGACCCATAAAGCCCAGCAATAAGGCACCAACAACGTGGGCTGTGATGGTGGTTCGCGAGAGTTTTTTCATCGGCATTGACCCTGGGTGAGTTCATAGAATGCGTCTTTATCTTGCATGTCCGCCAGTTTCCAGTGGATCTGACATTGACGTTGACCGTCATCATCAATGACGAACAGGGCCGATACGTCATCAGCCTCGCTGAGGAATACCTGACCGTCGTCGACAGCGGTAACAATGTATTGACCTTTATCATCGACAACGGTGCTGCCTTTTTTGAGCAGCGAGCCGTCGGCGTTTTTAACCTGAATCATTACGCGTCGTGAGTTCAGCACCTTAAACCCCAGTTTACTGACGGAGCCATGGCCGGCGGCGATCACTTTCGTACCGTTAGCCAGATCCATGCTCTGCGGCAGGCTATTGGCGTTTATCTCTATACGCGCGTTGCGGTAAAGCGGCATTCCCGGAACGACCGCCTGACCCCAGGCATCTGTCCAGACGTTGCCCTGGGGGGTTGCAATTTCTATCCCACTGACAGGGGCGCTCAGTTGGGCAATGGCAAAGGTGTCTTTAACCGCATAGGGCGAAAAGGTGAGGCCATTATCATGTGCCACCATGCCGCCACTGAGGGTCATATTGTAATTGCGCTGGTGATTGGACCCCGAACCTGCACCGACGTTAAGTTGGGTATAGTGCAGATTGCTGTTCACGCTGCCGTTAAAGCTGTCGCTGTTATCTTCCAGGTTATGGTCCGCAGAAATTGAATACGCGGTGTTCTGCGAAATTGAACCGCTGGTACTGATGCCTGCCGTTCTATCATCGCCTTGTTGGCGGTAATGGGTGCTGATGCTCTGTTCACCAAACGGAATACTCATTGTGACTTAGAGTAAATCTTCGTCCTTCTGTTCAGGATCACTGCTGCCCACCTGACTCTGCCAGTTCACCTGCACGGTCGCATATTTAAACGTTTTTCCCCACGATGCGCTGACGTAGCGTGAGTCCGTGTCGGCGTCTTGGCCTTTGTTCAGGCTGTAAGTGAGTGCGAATACGCCCAGTGCCGACCGATCCCAGCTGACCGACGCGTTGTAGCTGCTCTGATAGCTGGTGTAGTCATCATTTAACGCATCGGTGAGTTCTCGGTAATCATCGCTGTATTTTGCCGCTGAGAGAGAAACTGACACCGATTTTACGGGCGAGTAGCTGGTTGATATCTCGCTCTTCGTGCCACGGGTGGCGTCGCCAAAGGTTTCTCTGCTGGCGAGTACGCTGCCGCTGAATGACAGGTTCTCAAGGGGCAGGTAGTTAAGTTCGGAACCCATGGCCTGATAATCGGCTGCCGCCACGCCGGATGCCGTCAGGGTGAAGTTCGGGCTGAGTCGCCATCCGTCGGAAAGGTTTGCCACCAGCGGTGGGGCGTAATCGCTATCGACATCCCGGACCTGTCCAAATGAGACGGATAATCCTTGCGGGCGCGCCAGACGGGTTGCGCGCAGCGTCGATGAGGGGATGACAAACTGACTCGATGAACCGTCAGTTTCTACCACAGTTACGTCCAAATCGGTATTGGTACGCACTACCGGGACGCTCTCCAGTACAAAAGGCCCGGCGGGAACCAGCGTGGAATAGATTAGCTGGCCCGTCTGGCGGACTTCAACCCGAGCCTGCGGGCTGCGGGCAATACCCCGAACGGCTACACCCGAATCTCCGGCGATCAGTGCGCTGGCCGGCGTCAGCTGAAGACCGTTGATCGGAGCTCCGCTGAACAAACCCGACACGGCATTGACCTGTCCGGCCTGCAACTGCAGTTTCTGGTCAACAAAAGTGTGCGCGACGTAGGTAAACAGGCTATTGGCCGAGACCGTATCATCATTATCGGTGATGAGATAACTGCTGCGCAGCAGCCAGTCGGCGATATTTATCCCGCCGTCGAGGGAGAGCTGACGGTAATCAGAACTGCCGCCTGCATACTGGTTATGAACCCCAAACACATTGTAGTTCAGCACTCCTGCGGTACCGCCATGTTGCACATTGGCTGGCATTGAATTCAGGCTGTTATTAAGCGCTTCTTGTGGCACGACCAGGAGCAGGCTCTCGTTGTTGGGTAACGGCGTGATGGTGACATTCGGAAAATTGATGCGGTAATCATGGCACGCCTGCGGACCGGGATCGTCGATGGGTAGCAGGCCAGCGGCTGAAAGAAAGTCATTGTCTACACATAGCTCGCCTTCAGGCCCAAAGCGTACGGCCAATGTGCCTTTGTCTTTACCATTTACTTTCAGAGAAACGGAGTGGGTGCCCGGCAGATATTTGGCTTCTTTGGCAAAATAGGTATTCACACTGCTGTCCACGCCACGCAGCTTCAGAATATCGCTATCAAAGGTAACGTCTTTGGCTGAGACCGATGCGCTGAATATAATAATGACCGGTAGCAGGATTTTATTCAGCACGCGGTTCCCACAAAGTAGGGTAGGTAACGTCTTCATTGGGGGATCCGATCGGTCAATGGCTTGTATCAAACGTTATTGGTTCAGCGGGGCCGTGAAACTCGGTACGTCAATTCCATAGCGGCTGGCAGGGATGAACTGCAGTTGACCGTCGCTCTCCGCCGTTTTATTGAGTTTGGTCGTCATGGTTTCGCCGGGCAGAATGTAGGTTTTCGCTAATATGCCGTTCGCCCCTGAAGGCAGCGTTTTGACGTTTTGCGCCAGACGGACTACATAGGGGCTCGGATTTTTCACTGTCATGGTGGTGCCCGTAGCGGACCATTGCAGCAATTTCCAGGCATCTTTCACCACGGGCAGGCCTTTAGGATGAATCAGCACGGGAATATCCTGACGCAGGTTAAAACCAATCTTCATTTTTTTGGACGGGTCTTTCGGCGGGATACCTTCAAAAATCGCGCGTTTTAAATGCTCGGTGGTCAGTGGTTTATCCGAACGCAGGATAAATCGCAGCTGCTGAGTCTGGCCCGCCTCAACGCGGACCACCGGCTGGGTCACCATAAGATGCGTACCTTGATCATCCGGCAGGTCGGTAATAGTGGTGTAAAGCAAATTGGGATGGGAATCGGTATTGGTTAAATTCAATGTGCCGCCCATATCGGCTTCTTCAATCATCAGTAAAGAGGTTTCTGGCACAATACCAGCGGCTTTCACTGGTAAGGTGTAGAGGGCGGCACCTAATAAAGGTAGTGAGATGATAAGCACGCGCGTTAAAAACATACTCAGTTAATCCTTTCATCATGCCCAAATAGTGGGCGAATGGTTGGTTACTGAAGCGCGAGATGCCGCTTCAGATTGGCGATAAAATAAGAGTGGGTGGTTTTATCGATACGTAGAAATGCTCGCCAATCCTTGCGGTAATATCGAAAGCACTCATATCAATGAGTGCTTAAATAATGGGAATGTCATTTTCCCTAAGGGATAATAATTACAGATAAACCAGACTGATTGTCGCCTGACCATCTAATGGGGTGTTGTCAGTAATCCCCAGATTGGTGGTGGAGTCGATAGCTGCGGTAACCAGAAGCGGGAACACGGCTTCGGTAAAGGCGACAGGAACCGTTGTACCTGTGTCTGCCACGGTAAATTTGCGACCAAAACCGGGACGGCCATCGATTGTTATGCCCCCAACCGAGTTGACCCACTCTTCAGAATTGAGTTCCTGATCGATGGTCGCCTTGCTGCCGGCTTCGGTGGTGACAAGTGCGGTATTGACGGCAATGGAATATGCGCCAATATTCACGCCTTCTGCAGTTTTACCCAGCCCGTATTGACCCGTGGATTCAGGAATATCACGACCGTCTGCGCCGCCACCGACAATATTGAGATTTTTCAAGGAATCCTGGCGATCGTCCATGGTGGTGAAAGCCACTTTAGTTGGATTATCGCAATTGATACTCAGGGTGATAGTTTTCTGGCCCAACTGGTTAATCAGCCGACGCTGAAAGCGTACTCAGTTCGATGATACCGAAATCAACTTCACCGCCATTGCTCAGCGTAGGTGTGCAGATACCGGTGGTGAGCGTTCCCTTCACGTTAAGTGTCGCAGTTTCTGCGGCGAAAGCAGAAGACACAGTCGTAGCCAGAACAGTGGCTAGCACAATTTTTTTCATTGGATACCTTGATTATTAATATTAGGTTAATAATATTGATGGCTGCTGTAAAATTCAGCGAATAAAATCAAAAAGAATATTAATTCTTGCCGTATTATCGCGACTATTCGCTTAAAGGAAATTAGGAGGTCTAACAGACTCCGTTAGTTAACCTTAGGCATTAACTAACGCATTAATAGCTTTTGTTTTTTAATCTGTATTTAAGATTAAATCCGGGCAGGGCTGCCCGGATTTTGAGGGGCAATGATACTTAATGGCGCAGGTCGATAACCATACGACCGCGGATCTGCCCCTGTTCCATCTCTTTAAAGATAGCGTTGATGTCACCCAGTGGACGCATCGTCACTTTCGGCACCACTTTACCTTCGGCGGCAAACTGGAACGCTTCGATCAGATCCTGACGGGTGCCGACCAGGGAGCCCACCACCTGAATGCCATCCAGCACCAGACGCGGAATATCGAGGCTCATTGATTCTGGCGGCAGACCCACGGCCACTACGCGGCCACCGGCCCGAACCGCATCGACAGCGGAGTTAAACGCGGCTTTTGCCACTGCGGTAACCACCGCGGCATGCGCGCCGCCGGTTTTTTCTTGCACAATTTTCGCCGCATCTTCGCTACGTGAATTGATGGTTAAATCGGCTCCCATCTCTGCGGCCAGTTTTAACTGTTCGTCATTGACGTCGAGCGCGATAACTTTGGCATTGAATACGTTTTTAGCATATTGCATCGCCAGGTTTCCGAGGCCGCCGAGGCCGTAGATGGCAATCCATTGGCCCGGTTTGATGCCGGAGATTTTCACCGCTTTATAGGTGGTTACGCCCGCGCAGGTGATGCTGCTGGCGGCGGCGGATTCCAGGCCGTCAGGCACTTTGACCGCATAATCCGCAACCACGATACACTCTTCGGCCATACCGCCATCGACGGAGTAACCCGCGTTTTTCACCGCGCGGCACAGCGTTTCGTTGCCGCTATTACAATATTCACAATGCCCACAGCCTTCGAAGAACCACGCCACGCTGGCACGATCACCGGGTTTCAGCGAGGTCACGCCGGGGCCGACTTCTTTGACGACACCGATACCTTCATGTCCCAAAATGACGCCGGTTTTATCGCCGAAATCACCATTTTTAACGTGCAGGTCGGTGTGGCAGACCCCACAGCATTCCATTTTCAATAACGCTTCGCCATGTTTCAGCGGACGGAGTGTTTTTTCAGTGACGTTAACCTGATGGTCCTGGGTAACTACTGCAGCCTTCATAGATCTCTCCTTTTAGTGATGAAAATCTGCGATGCAGGCACGGCGTAATGAGGTACGTCGTTACTCCTTTAGAGTTAAAGCTTTCTGCGAAATTAGCAAGGGAGCTGTAACATAAAGTAATAATTCTACAGGAAATGGTAGTTATCCCTGCGGGAAAATCCATTAGATTCAGTTATGAATGACTGCTGTTGTAGATAAAAAAGGCACCCGAAGGTGCCTGAGAGGGCTACAGCCTTTCAATTAGCGCGTTGAGCCGGGTTATCTCTTGTCGCCATTGCGCCTGCAAATGAGGCTTCTGGTGTTTTGTTTTGCGGGCGATATCGTCCGCCAGCAGCGTTTCCAGCGCGATCAGCTGCTCGAGCACGTCGTCCTGGCTCTGAACGGGAGATCCCGTCCGCACGGGGGGCGCGGGCTGCGTACCCGCAGGCTCGCGCAAGCGCTCCCATGCGGCATCGGCATCGTGCCACTCTTCTAACACCCCGTTTTCAATCAGCCAGAAGCGATTACAGCTCTGCTGCATCAGATGCCGGTCGTGGCTCACCAGCAGCACGCCACCGGCGAAGGATTGCAGTGTCTCAGCCAGCGCCTCTTTGCCTTCCATGTCGAGGTGGTTGGTCGGTTCGTCGAGCATCAGCAGGCTGTAACGCGCCAGAGTCAGGCCGATGAACAGTAGTCGCGAACGTTCCCCTCCGCTGAGAGAATCGACGCGTTGACCGTGCCGATTCCACGCAAATCCGGCGCTGATGAGTGCCATTTTCCGTGCTTCCGGTGCGGGGGCGAACGGTTCCAGGGCGTCAAATAGCGTGGCCTCATCGGCTAACTGATGCAGCGTTTGGTCGTAATACCCCAATTCCACGCGCGGATGGATTTTCAGTCCGTCGGCTAACCTGTTTTGCCGATATTGCTGCCAGATTAGCCGTAACAACGAGGATTTTCCGCAGCCGTTGCGGCCAATCACCGCCACCCGGTCGCCGCTTTTCAGTCTTGCGATGGGGAGGTTGAATAGCGGTGCCACGCCTTCAGCCGGTGACACGGACAGATTTTCCAGCTCCAGCAAACGGTCAGCCCGAAGCATGTCGCCTTGCAGCTGCAAACGCCACTGACTCCCGGCGGTGACGTCGCTCTGGCTCTCTTTCAGCCGTTCAACCTGCTTCTCCATCTGTTTGGCTTTTCGCGACAAATCTTCGTTGTCGTACACATGCCCCCAGATGGCAAGCCGTTTAGCACTGGCGGTGATCCGGTCGATTTCCTTCTGTTCGGCTTTGAAACGCTGCGCATCGCTTTCGTCCTGGGCCGACAGCGCCTGACGGGCGGCGCTACAGGGGAGGGAAAAGCTATGCAACTTACGGTCGCGCAGGATCCAACTGGTATTGGTCACGTTGTCGAGTAACTGCTGATCGTGCGAGACCACGATAAAACTCCCGTTCCAGCCGTTAAGGAAACGCTCCAGCCACAGCAGCGTCGGCAGGTCCAGATGGTTACCGGGTTCATCCAGCAACAGCAGATCCGGGGAGGTGATTAACGCCCGGGCCAGCAGCAGGCGGGTATGTTGCCCCCCGCTCAGCGTGGCAGCGGTTAAGGTGATATCCACGGGGCTAAAACCCATTTCACCCAGCAAAGCTTCGGCTCGCCAGCGCTGAACGTCGCGCTCCGTGGTGGGAAGGTTATTGAGCACTGCCTCCAGCATCGTCAGCGGGCCGAGCGATTCCGGTAAGTGCTGTTCTACGCGGGAGAGCAGACAGTGACCGGCGACAGAAATCGTGCCAGAGGTGGGGGCCAGGGTGCCATCCAGCAGTTTTAACAGGGTGCTTTTGCCACAGCCGTTATAGCCGATAAGCCCGACGCGAGAGCCCTTTTGAAGGGTGAAAGAGAGGTCAGAAAACAGCTGGCCGAAGGCCGTTTCGCTGCACAGCGAGTGCGCGCTTAATAATGTGGTCATAGAACTTACTCAAGTGTTACTGGCGTAAAAACGCCTCGTCAGATAACGCCGACGATAACCCGGTAAGCCCGAGGAAGGGATTCAGTCTTTGGTGTCTTCGCTCAAGCCGATGTTATCGCAGCACGGTACGGATAACGCTTGAGCAGGTGCGATCGCCAAAAGTACGTGAAAAAGTAAACTTTTCACAATACAGCATGGGATCCTCCTTTTTTATATTCAAGAGATTGATGGGTGGAATGAGAGTGCCCGACGGGGCTTAGTTTTACAAGCCTACTATTTTCGGTAGGTCTGTAAAACTAAGCCCCATCAGGCAAAACGTTAGATAGAGGTCCGACGGTAGCTGCGGTATTCCGGCTGCCAGAAGTTATCTTCAATCGCCTGTTGCAGGGCTTCAGCAGAAGTCTTCACCGCGACGCCTTGCTGCTGCGCCATTTTACCCACGGCAAAGGCAATAGCCCGCGATACGGTATGAATATCCTTCAATTCCGGTAACACCAGGCCTTCACCATTGTTCACCAGCGGCGAGTGCTTGGCCAACGTTTCACTGGCCGACATCAGCATCTCATCGGTAATGCGTGACGCGCCGGATGCGATCACTCCCAGACCAATGCCCGGGAAGATGTAGGAGTTGTTGCACTGCGCAATCGGGTAGGTTTTCTCTTTCCACGTCACTGGCGCGAACGGGCTACCGGTGGCGACCAGCGCGCAGCCTTCGGTCCAGGTAATGATGTCCTGAGGGGTCGCTTCAACGCGGGAGGTCGGGTTCGACAGCGGCATAACGATAGGGCGAGGGCAGTGCTTGTGCATTTCACGAATAATTTCTTCAGTGAAAAGCCCGGTCTGGCCCGAGACGCCGATCAGAATATCCGGCTTCACGTTGCGCACCACGTCCAGCAACGACAGGACATCTTCGCGGGTATCCCAGTTGCTGAGGCTGTCTCGCTTCTGCACCAGTTTGTTCTGGAACGGCAGCAGGTTCGGCATCTGATCGGTGAGCAGGCCAAAACGGTCAACCATAAACACGCGCGCCCGCGCCTGGTCTTCGCTCAGGCCTTCACGCTGGATTTGCGCCACGATTTGTTCAGCTATCCCGCAGCCTGCGGAACCTGCGCCGAGGAACACAATTTTCTGTTCGCTGAGCTGGCTGCCCGCTGCATGGCTGGCGGCAATCAGCGTCCCCACAGTCACTGCGGCGGTGCCCTGAATATCATCGTTAAACGAGCAAATCTCATCCCGATAGCGGTTCAACAGCGGCATTGCGTTTTTCTGCGCGAAGTCTTCAAACTGCAACAGCACGTTTGGCCAGCGCTGTTTCACCGCCTGAATAAAATCATCCACAAACTGATAATACTCGTCGTCGGTGATACGGGGATGACGCCAGCCCATGTACAGCGGATCGTTGAGCAACTGCTGATTGTTGGTGCCCACGTCGAGTACCACCGGCAGGGTATACGCCGGGCTGATGCCGCCACAGGCGGTATACAGCGACAGTTTACCGATGGGGATCCCCATCCCGCCGATGCCCTGATCGCCAAGGCCGAGAATACGCTCGCCGTCGGTCACCACAATCACTTTGATATTGTGGTTGGGCACGTTTTGCAGAATATCGTCCATGTTGTGCCGGTTTTCGTAGGAGATAAACACCCCGCGCGAGCGACGGTAGATCTCAGAGAAACGCTCACAGGCGGCACCCACGGTTGGGGTATAGATAACGGGCATCATCTCGTCGAGGTGATTTTCGACCAGACGATAAAAGAGGGTCTCGTTGGTATCCTGGATATTGCGCAGGTAAATGTGCTTATCGATTTCAGTCTTGAAGCCCTGATACTGGATCCAGGCACGCTCGGCCTGTTCTTCGATGGTTTCCACCACCGCAGGCAGGAGGCCTAACAGATTGAAATTGCGACGTTCCTCGAGGCTAAAAGCGCTGCCTTTGTTGAGCAGAGGAAACTCCAGTAACACGGGGCCTGCATAGGGGATATAAAGAGAACGGTTGTTTTTATGGTTGATTAACATCTCACTGATCCTTTGTCATCACTGCCTGCCCGGACGTGCATAGCGGGTAGGGCGGGCGGGTACTTCGGCGCGGCAAAGTATAAAGCAAGTGTTAATAAAAAGGGAAAAAGCGTCAGTTCAATAACTAAAAAAACACCATCGCAGGTGCGCGATGGTGTCGGTCTTTATCGGAAAACGGCTCAATAGCCTGGAATTACTCGGTGCGGCGTTTACGGCCTGTTGCGTGGGAATGGTTTACCTGAGTTTCCGAATCGCCTTCGATAAGGACTTTTTTCTGGTTGGACAGCTTGTAGTTCAAGCCAAGGATATGACGTGCCTGACGGTTCGATTTCATGATGACTCCTTAATCCTGTGAATGGTTTCAAGGTCAATCCCGGATGACCGGGCGAAATTTACCCCTTAGCGCAGACAAGACTTCTGCCTGCGTGATTGATACTTGACCATTGCGCGCAAAATAGCAACACCAGCAGGCGCTTTCCGGAACTCTCTGACAATCAGCCCTGATGTTTAACCCTTTGTGCGACCGCCATCACAACGACATTTGAGTAGGCTAAGCTTGTTGATTCGCGATGAGGTTTCCCGTTTAGTCTTTGTGAGGTCTGCCCATGAAAGTGTTAGGTTATGCAGCACAAAATCCGACCGCGCCGCTGGCCCCGTATTCCTTTGAGCGTCGTGAGCCGCGATCGGACGACGTGACCCTCGAAGTTCTGTACTGCGGCGTGTGTCATTCTGACCTGCATCAGGCGCGCAACGATTGGGGATTTAGCACCTATCCGCTGGTTCCGGGTCATGAAATCGTCGGTCGTGTTACCGCCGTTGGTGACAGTGTCACAAAATTCAAGCCGGGCGATCTTGCGGCTATCGGTTGCATGGTCGATTCCTGCCGGGTCTGTTCGCCCTGTAAAGATGGATTAGAGCAATATTGCGAAGAAGGGAATGTGCAGACCTACAACGGCCATGACCGCCACGATCATCAGCCGACCTACGGCGGCTATTCGCAATTCATTCTGGCGAGTCAGGATTTCGTGTTGCGCGTGCCGGATGGCCTGGATCTGAAAGGCGCGGCACCGCTGCTGTGCGCCGGGATAACGACCTGGTCGCCGCTGCGTCATTGGAATATTGATGAAAACAGCAAAGTGGCGGTGATTGGCCTCGGCGGTCTCGGGCATATGGGGCTGAAGCTGGCGCACGCGCTGGGCGCAGAGGTCACCCTGTTTACCCGCTCGGCGGGGAAAGAAGCCGATGCCCGTCGTCTGGGAGCCAATAATGTCGTGCTGTCTTCAGACGCAAAACAGATGGAATCGGTGAAAAATCAGTTTGATCTGATTATCGATACCGTTCCCTATGAGCATGATATTAATCCGTATCTCCCCACGCTGGCGTTGGACGGCACGCTGGTCTTCGTCGGTCTGCTCGGCGATGTGCCGCAATTTAACACCGTTCCAATGCTCATTAATCGGCGCTCGATAGCCGGTTCGGCGATTGGCGGGATTGCACAAACGCAGGAGATGCTCGATTTCTGCGCGGAAAAAGGCATTGCCGCGGATGTCGAAGTTATCAACATTCAGGATATCAATCATGCGTACGAGCGGATGCAGAAAAGTGATGTGAAATACCGCTTCGTGATTGATATGGCGTCGCTACAGGCTGCGGCCCCGACGCTGTGAAGTCGATGTTCTATACTTAACGGTCCAATGGAAAAAGGAGTAAACGATGACAATCCACAAGAAAGGTCAGGCACACTGGGAAGGCGATCTGAAACGCGGTAAAGGCACCGTTTCCACCGAAAGCGGAGCGCTTGAGAAGCAACCGTACGGCTTTAACACCCGTTTCGAGGGCGCGAAAGGCACCAATCCGGAAGAGCTGATCGCTGCGGCGCACGCTTCCTGCTTCTCAATGGCGCTGTCGTTGATGCTGAGCGAAGCCGGATATACCGCCACCTCAATTGACACCGAAGCCACCGTGTCGCTGGATAAAGTCGACGCCGGTTTTGCGATTACTAAAGTGGCGCTGCAAAGCAAAATTGCGGTGCCAGATATTGACCCAGGCACCTTTGATGAAATTATCCAGAAAGCCAAAGCGGGTTGCCCGGTGTCTCAGGTTCTGAAAGCCGAGATAACCCTCGACTATAAACTGAATTGATTCTTTGAATGCCCGGCAGCGCAAGCTTGCCAATTCTCCAGGCCTGATAAGCGCTAGCGCTATCGGGCTTTTTTATGCCTGTGCATCATGCTGCTGATGGCGGTGCAGGCGACTCAGACTCAGCAAAATAGCCAGCCCGGATGCAGCGACGGCCAGCCATAAACTCATTCTTACCGCCTGTTCCTCCAGCGCGACGTTGGTTGATGTCGCCATTACCGCCAATAATACGCCCACTAACGCTGCACCCAGGCATTGTCCGAAGGTACGCATAATCGCCAGCACGCCTGAGGCATAGCCGCTGTATTCCCGCGCCACGTTTGATAGCATCTCCCGATTATTCGGGCTTTGAAAACAGCCAAACCCCATGCCGCACACCAGACTGCGCAGGCCGATATCCCAGGCTGCCGCGTGCGCGGGTAACGTTGCCAACAATGCCAGCCCAACCACAAACACCAGCAGTCCAACCGTAGAAATGACCGCTGGGGCGTATTTATCGGCCAGCCTCCCGGCGTGTGGCGCGACCAGAACAATGCCGACCGGCCACGGGGTAAACAGCAGCGCTGAGGTAAAGGCACTGTAGCCATACACACTCTGGAACAGGAACGGCAGGGCGACGAAGGTGATTCCCTGGCTAATAAACGACGCCAATGACGTCAGCGCGGCGAGGGAAAAACGCCCGGAGCGGAAAATCATCGGCGGCAGTAGCGGCTGTTCAGCCTGCCGAATATGCCAGACGAAGCCCACCCCGCCGATCAGCGCCAGCACACTCCAACCCGTTATCGTGGCATTGAGCGTGTGGTTCACCGCGTGAGGTTCGGCAAAACCGTTGGCGGCCATGATGAGCGCACCAAGCATTGTGGCGGAAAGGACCGCTCCAGTGACATCGAAGCGTCGTGTATTCAGCATCGGTTTGTGCGGAATGGCGTTGATAGCCAGCCCCAGCGCCACCAGACCCGGCAGGACGTTAATAGCAAACAGCCACTGCCAGCTCAACGTGCCAAGCAGCGTGCCGCCTAATACCGGAGCAAGCGCGGTACTGGCCGCAATCAACAGCGCATTGAGGCCAAGAATGCGGCCCAGCAGGCGACCCGGAAATACTGAGCGTAATATCGCCGGGGCGATGCTCAGCGTTGCAGCCCCGCCGACGCCCTGCAATACCCGCATCACGATCAGCATCTCAGCGGAAGAGGACACCGCGCAGCCGAGCGAGGTCAATGTGAACAGACTCAGGCCGAAAATAAACACCGGGCGAAAGCCGAAGCGGGTCGCCAGCGCGGCGAAAATGGCCAGCGTCATGGCGGCGGAGAGCAGATACCCGTTAGCAAACCAGACCGCCACCGGGGCGCTAACCTGTAGGGATCGCGCCATTTGAGGCAGGGCGATATTGACCATCGACCCGTCGAATACGGCCATCAGGGTGGTGGTCATGACGGCGGCCATCACCAGGGCGCGCTCACGGCCAGGTAATCCTTCGTCGCCGGGTTTATCAGAAAAGAGTTCCATTATTTTTGTCTCGTCAGGGGATATGTTGATGAGGCAACTTTATGCGCAATCCAAAATAGGCAGAAGACGCAGCATTGCTACTGTATAGTTGCATCAAACGCCTTATCTACGCTTTCAGGGAAACATGTTGATGACCGATCCCGATTTTAATTTGCTGACTGCCCTTGATGCGCTGCTGACCGAAGCCAGCGTGGTCGGGGCGGCCCGCCGCCTGAGTTTGAGTACCTCAGCAATGAGCCGCACTTTAGGTCGCTTACGCGAAGTGACCGGCGATCCACTGCTGGTACGCGCTGGACGAATCATGGTGCTAACGCCGTATGCTCAGGCGAATCGCGACCGGGCACGCAACGCGGTGCTGGAGGCAAGGGCGGTCCTGCAACCCGCATCCGTTGAACTGAATCTTGCGCAGCTTGAGAGGGAATTCACGCTGCGCACCAACGACGGGTTTGTTGACGCGTTCGGCCCAGCGCTGATCGCCGCCGTGGCGAAGGTCGCGCCGAGGGTGTGTCTGCGCTTTATGCCGAAGCCGGAGAAAAACACCCGTTATCTGCGTGAAGGCCTGGTGGATATAGAGATTGGTGTACAGAGCAATATGGGGCCGGAAATTCGGCTGCAGACCCTGTTTCGCGATCGCTATGTTGGCGTAGTGCGCAAAGAGCATCCACTGGCCGCGGCAGAATCCGTTGATGTGAATGCTTATATTCGCTGGGGGCATGTGGTGGCTTCCCGGCGCGGTCAACCGCACGGCCCGGTTGATGAAGCTCTGGCCGCGTTAGGGCTGACGCGGAACATTGTCAGTATCGTGCCGGGCTTTCCCTCGGCGCTGGCGGTAGCGCAGGCGTCCGATCTTATCGCGCTCGTTCCGGCTTCATTCCTTCAGCAGTCACAGATTCACCTGCACGTGTTTGAACTGCCGTTTAAAACCCGGCCTATCACCATCTCGCAAATGTGGCACCCGCGCATGGAAGTCGACTCGGCCCATCGCTGGCTACGACAAACGGTATTGGCGGTCTGCCAGCAGCGGTATCCTTGGGAGTTATCAGTCTGACTCGCAAAGTGTCTGGCGTTGTGCCAGGCTCTTTTCATCGCGAAGCGCACGGCTTCGTTTCATGATGATTAGGACGATCCTGTCGCGAAGTTTTTGGTTTTATGTCGGGATGCGGCTACATTAATCGGTTGATAAATTTAAGCATTCTATTGTTGCCCTATGAAAGCCAACAGCATGTTCAGGAATAATAATGACATTTAACCGCACCGCCGCGGCTGCGCTTAGCGCGCTATGGCTTTTCAGTTCGTATGCCTGTGCCGAAGTGGATCTCGGCTCGATGGATATTCTGGCGCGAGATAATCCGAACAGCCCGGTACCAAAGGGGTTTGTCGTCGGTGCCGCCACGCTGGGCGGCCAGGCACGCTATAAAGACCAGGATAACAGCACGTACTTCATTCCAGGCGGGCTCTATTTCGGCGATAACCTGATGTATCTCGGCGATCGGGCACGCTACTACTTCCATTTCGATGATAACGTGGCGTTGTATGGATACGGTCGCTATCGCTTTGGCAACCTTGACCCGGATGACGCCGATTCTCTGCACGGGATGCATAAGCGTAAAGGTGAACTTGAAGCCGGGGTCGGCGGGACAATCATCACCCCGTACGCGCTGTTTTCCGCCCGTTTCGCCTCGGATGTCACCGGGCGCAGCAACGGCCAGGAACTGTTGCTTTGGGCAGATTTCCCGATCGTTCGTGATAATTTGCTGGTCATGCCGGGCATGGGCGTAATGATCCGCAGCAAAAAAATGGCGAACTACTATTTTGGCGGTGTTTCATCAGAAGAAGCCACCCCGCAGCGCGAAGCGTGGGACACCGGAACCACGGTGTCGCCGATGGCGGCAGTGGTCACCAGCTACCGTTTCAGCCCGCACTGGATGGGGCTGTTTGCCGCCAACTACGAACTGTACGACAACGATATTGCCGACAGCCCGATAGTGCAGCACAAAGGGGAGTTTTATGTCATCGCCGGGGTGGGCTATACCTGGTAGGGCATACACACGAGGAGTTTGTTTCAGGCTGCGGGAGGTGTGAACACCGATGACTGTAATATTCCCGGAACGTCGTTTCCTGCCGCAGACGATTTGTCTTTGCGCCGCGTTTTACGTCGCATGTAGCGATGCCGCGGCGGACGGGAGCCGTATTAAGCAGCGTGCGGATGCGGTTCTCTCCTTAATGAGCTATTCGGTATTCCCCGACGTCACCGCCAGCGACCTGAATATTAATAACGGCAGCGGCGAGAGTAACGACCTGTCGATGACTCAGTTCGGCGGCGGGGCGACGCTCAGCGACAGCGTTCCGATCTATCTCGAAGGCGCGATGGGCTACAGCCGTTACGATCCGCATTTTGTCTTTTCTAATGGCACCGAAACCCGAAGTATTCCCACCAAATGGAACAGTCTGACCGCCACCGGCGGCATCGGCTGGGATTTTAAACTGCATACCGACCGTTGGGGCGGAAATCTGGTGCTGCGTCCGATAGCCAATTTTATGCTCGGGACGATGGCCAGCGATGTACGGATTGGCAGCTTTGTGGTTGAGAAACGCCGCGATGCCGATTTCAAATTCCTGGATGGCGGCAGGCTCAATGCCTACGGTCTGGGGGGGTCGTTGATGCTGGACTATGAACTGATTTCCGCGCCGCAGGATATTGACGTTGAGCTGCGCTATTCAGCGATGAATCTCCAGACGTTTGGCAGCACCTCTGAGGGGGTAAAGGGCGAGGCAAATGCTGAAAACCTCGGGCTTTACCTGCGTCGTCGTGCGCCCTTGTTTGACTGGACGCTGCTGCAAAGCCCGATGCGCTACGTACTGGAAGGTGCGCATACCGAATATCTCGGCGAACAGCGCGGCCAACTGGGCTTCAACAGCCTGAGCTCCGTCGGGCTGGGTCTGGAACTCGACAGCAGTAAATATCCGGTGTTTATCACCCGCACCCGGCTGGTGGCGCGCTACATGTTTGGCGAAAACACCAGCGGCTATGGCATCGGTCTGGCGATGAGTTTCTAACCGTTGGCGCAGCGTATACCATGAACTGACGCAATGATTACTGAATTTTCACACCAGTGATTTTTTCCAGGTAGCGGAGCAATGCCTCCTGGAAGGCAATATTTCTGGTTTCTTTGTGCGGCTCACGTTGCTTCTGATAATGCCAGTAACCCCCGGAAGATAATGCACAGGCGTCCGTCGCCGTAGCGAGCCATTGCTGCGTTTCAATGCCCTTGGTGAAATCATCTGGGGCATTTACACCCCCCATTTTGGTGGCAACCCATCC
This sequence comes from Scandinavium lactucae, assembly GCF_033843265.1. NCBI lineage: Bacteria > Pseudomonadati > Pseudomonadota > Gammaproteobacteria > Enterobacterales > Enterobacteriaceae > Scandinavium > Scandinavium lactucae. Next base: position 266,207 of record NZ_JAWXRD010000040.1, on the reverse strand, counting down.
GGGATCAACCGCATTAATGACCACATCTTCCCAAATGCGTGCCAGGGCAAAAGACAGCGTGGTGAGCAGAAGTTTGCTGTCTGAATAGTCCACGGTGGAAATGTACTTTTCCCAGCGCTCATTGGTGTCAGGTATCCGACCGTCAAAATGCATACTGCTGCTTAAAAAAATCATCCTGGATGGCCGGGCGATTAACACGCTGAGTAACCAGGGGGCCACCACATTGACCTGAAAAAGCGCTTTTCCAGAGATAATACCCGCATTGTGGATGATGACATCAACCGGACCTGTTCGATTGATGTGCTCGGCTATGGCTTTGGTTTGTGACAGGTCAGCAAGATCCCCGGTTACTATCTCTGCGCCCTGAGATAGCAAGGCGTCAACCGCTTCAATCCTTCCGTGATGGCGAGCATGTAACACCATATCGTGACCTTGCTGCATCAACGCCTGAGCAACCGCTTTGCCAAGACCGTCGGTTGAACCTGTAACAAAAATGCGTGACATCATCATCTCCTTGCGGCGGGTATGATGACCCGCATAATGCTAATCAACTGCCCCAGCGGTTTCGCAGGTAGTTCACCGCCTGCTGGGTCTGGGGCTGGTTCAGGTTATTTTCACGGAACAGAATAGTGCCCTGAATTTCCGGGAGTGCGTCGTTTAAATCGAGCTGTTTTTTCAGTTCCGGGACACCGCCCTGAACGGTCCAGTCAGGTTCGTTACGCGACGGCTCTCCCACTTTATACAGCGCCACGCCGATATACAGCCGCGTATGTGTGGGTTTCACCACGTTTGCCCACCATTTTGCCAGCACATCATAACGGGCGGCATCCCGGGCGAACGGCCAGTAAACCTGTGGCGCAATGTAATCGAGTAACCCTTTTTGCACCCACAGACGGGTATCAGCATAAGATTCGTCATAGGCAGCGGCACCCCGGGTGTCAGAGCCTGACGGATCGTGCGAGCGGTTGCGCCACACACCTGCCGGACTGACGCCAAACTGCACGTTTGGATTCAGCTGTTTAATGGTGCGCGAGACTTGAGTAATCAACTGCTCGGTATTATGGCGTCGCCAGTCAGCTTTCGACGCAAACCCCTGGCCGTAGGTGCGGAACGTCTGGCTGTCATTAAGGGTGGAGCCGGGCGTTTCGGTATAGAAATAGTCGTCGAACTGCACGCCGTCGACCGGATACCGTGCGACCACTTCCGCTACGATACTGGTGATCCAGTCCCGCGCTTCCGGCAGGCCCGGATCGAGCACGTAGCGGTCGCTGGACACCCGGATCCAGTCGCGATGCGCGACATACACGCTGGACGGATGCAGGGACTGAGTACGATTCAGTTCGGCCACCGTACCCGGTTTGATATTGGTGGTGACGCGATACGGGTTAAACCAGGCGTGGACTTTCATCCCACGTTTATGCGCTTCATCGAGCATAAATTGCAGCGGGTCGTAGCCCGGGTCTTCGCCCACTTTTCCGGTGAGCATATCGGACCACGGCAAAATTTTTGACGGCCAAAGGGCAGTGCCATCCGGTTTAACCTGGAAGAAGACGGTATTCACCCCCAGGCGTTGCAGGTTATCCAGCTTATCGGTCAGCGCTTTCTTTTGCTGGCTGGCGCGGGTAGCAGGATCGCTGACGTTGACCGAAGAGACCGGCGGCCAGTCGAGGCGCGACACGGTAGTAAGCCACACGCCGCGTACCGGGCGGTTATCATCCGGTTTATTCGGCAGGGGGTGTTTCGCTACCGGCGGCAGCGGAGTCACGAGCGACTTAGGCGGTTTTGAGCCACAGCTGCCAAGCAGCAGCGCACTGGCAATCAGGGCGCTGGTCCAGGTCACTCGGGTGATAAAAGGGTGGATTCGTGAGCTGATAATCATATCCCTGTCTTATTCAGGCCTTCACATTAGCGAAGCTCATTCTCGTATGATTCGCCAGGGCGAGCAACCTGGAAAGCGGGTCGCCGCATCAAAAGGCATTCAGCGTTTAAGGTTGTTCCGATGGCGCTACGGCCTGTGGATAATTTGGGTTGTTATTCAACCAGTTCAGTGCCATAGCCCGCTGCTCGTCGGTGACCACCCCGTCGGGTTCGCCGTCAATACCGTAGCGCTGGCTTTCTCTGACCAGCGCCAGTTGATAGGGAATAGTACGGGTATAACGCTTCAGGGCTTTACCAATCTCAACCCCTGGGAAATCAATCTCGCGCCTTGCGGCATCGGCAATCAAATCCTTCATGATGCCCACTTTAAGCGGTCTGGGTGGGTCCGGCGCAAAGAGCAACGGCCAGCTCTCACGCAGCATAACGGCGCGTTGGTTTTTATCCACTGTGGTGTCTCATCAGTAGGGGGCTTTTTGATGAGTATAAAACAAACCTGTGACAGGTGCAGTGGACGGGCAGGGGCAAATAGTGAGGGGGGGCAGGCTATTAATTACGGCGGATAGACTGCAGTAGCGTATCCAGTAAACCCGGAAAACGTGCGTCTAAATCATCGCGACGCAGTGAAATCATATTCTCCCGGCCCTGCGGACGTTGCCAGATAACGCCGCTGTCACGCAGTACCCGCCAGTGATGCGTCATGGTCGATTTCGCCACATCCTGACGCAGCGCGCCACAGCTCATTTCGCGGCCATCGGCCAGCATTTTCACAATCTCCAGACGCAGCGCATTCCCTAATGCAAAAAGGACATTTTCCAGGCGAATCTGTTCACGTTCGGGGTGATTGGCGATCATACTGTTCCTGTGTCTGCGGGGGGGGGCGGGTTGGTGCGCGGTAATATACCGAAAGACCTTCATCAAAGTCACGTATTGCTGTAGGCCCGCGCAAGCACAGCGCCGCCGGGCGACTCACCGATTACACCAATAGATAATATAGTTCGAATATACTCGTACAATTGTACTATTATCGATGCCGTAACCTAATGGTGGCTCATTCCGGCCACAAACAAACAGTCAACTGACTAAGGACGCATCATGCCCCGACCCATCCCCCTCGAACGTTATCGCAACATCGGTATCTCCGCGCATATCGATGCCGGTAAAACGACCACCACCGAGCGCATCCTGTTTTATACCGGGATGAGCCATAAACTGGGTGAAGTACACGATGGTGCGGCAACCACCGACTGGATGGCGCAGGAGCAGGAGCGCGGCATAACGATTACCTCAGCCGCCGTCAGCACCTTCTGGTCCGGTATGGACCGCAATGTTGAGCCGCACCGGATCAACATCATCGATACCCCGGGGCACGTCGATTTCACCATCGAAGTGGAACGCTCCATGCGTGTGCTGGACGGTGCCGTGATGGTGTATGACTCGGTCGGCGGCGTGCAGCCGCAGTCGGAAACCGTATGGCGTCAGGCCAATAAGTATCATGTGCCGCGCATCGCGTTCGTCAACAAAATGGACCGTCCCGGCGCTGACTTTTTCCGCGTGGTGCAGATGATGAAAGACCGTCTGAAGGCCAATCCAGTGCCGATTGTGATCCCGATTGGCGCGGAAGAGCATTTCACTGGCGTGGTCGATCTGGTCAAAATGCGGGCGATCCGCTGGGATGACGCAACCCAGGGTATGACCTTCAGCTACGAGCCTGTACCTGCGGCGTTACGGGAAACGGCCCAGCTCTGGCGCGAGAAAATGGTCTCTGCCGCCGCTGAGGCCAGCGACGCGCTGATGGATAAGTACCTGGAAACGGGCGCGCTGGATGAAAGCGAAATTATCGCCGGTTTACGCCAACGGACCATCGCCGGAGAAATCCAGCCGATACTGGCGGGAAGTGCATTTAAGAACAAAGGCGTACAGCGCATGCTGGATGCGGTGATTGAGCTGATGCCATCGCCACTGGACGTTCCGGCGATTGACGGCGTTGATGAAAAAGGCCAACCGGCGGAGCGTCACCCAAGCGATGACGAACCCTTCTCGGCGCTGGCGTTCAAGCTGATGACCGATCCGTACGTCGGCCAGTTAACCTTTATTCGCGTCTATTCAGGCGTGTTGAAAAAGGGCGACGCGGTGTACAACCCGGTTAAAGGCAAGAAAGAGCGCATCGGGCGCATCGTACTGATGCACGCCAACGATCGGCATGAGGTCGATGAACTGCGCACCGGAGATATCGCCGCCTGCGTGGGGCTGAAAGATGTGACCACCGGCGACACGCTGACCGATCCGGACCACGTCATTACCCTGGAACGGATGGAGTTTCCGGAGCCGGTGATATCGCTGGCGATCGAGCCGAAAACCAAAGCCGATCAGGAGAAAATGGGCATCGCGCTGCAACGGCTGGCGTCGGAAGATCCATCGTTTCGTTTGCATACCGATGACGAATCCGGGCAGACCATTATTTCCGGTATGGGCGAACTGCATCTGGAAATCATCGTCGACCGCATGAAACGTGAGTTCGGTGTGGAAGCCAATATCGGTCGGCCACAGGTGACGTATCGCGAAACCATTCGCAAAGCCGTGAAGGAAGTTGAAGGTAAGTTTGTGCGTCAGTCCGGGGGGAAAGGGCAATACGGCCACGTGGTGCTCAGCCTGGAACCGCAGGCATCCGGGAGCGGCTTTAGCTTCGAAGATGCGACTAAAGGCGGCGTGGTACCGCGGGAGTACATTCCTTCAGTAGAAAAAGGCCTGCGCGAAGCGATGAACAGCGGGGTACTGGCCGGGTATCCGGTGGTCGATTTGAAGGCGACACTGACCTTTGGGTCGTACCATGACGTCGATTCATCAGAACTGGCGTTCCGTATGGCGGCTATCTTTGGCTTCAAAGAGGGCGTGCGCCAGGCCGATCCGGTGATTCTGGAACCGGTGATGCATGTGGAAGTGGAAACGCCGGAAGAGTACGCCGGGAACATCATGGGTGATTTGTCTTCCCGACGCGGAATGGTGCAGGGCATGGAAGAACGATTTGGCAGCCAGATCATTCGTGCCGACGTGCCGCTGGCCGAAATGTTCGGCTATTCCACCACGCTGCGCTCGATGTCACAGGGGCGGGCCACGTACAGCATGGAGTTTCATCACTATGCTGAAGCCCCACGCAATGTGGCGGATGAAATTATCGCCAAACGCGCCAAAGCCTAAACGGGCATAAACCAGCGGCGGCTCTCACACTTGAGGGTCGCCGCTTTTTTACGAATGTTGCAGAAGGCTTTTACAGCCAGTATGGTGTGCGCAATTTCACAGATATCGCAGGAAAAATCATGACCGCTCAGCCCTCAAAAGATCCGCTCCACGGCGTTACCCTCGAAGCCTTGTTGACTGCGCTGGTGGACAAATACGGCTGGGCGGAACTGGCGAAGCACGTCAAGATTAACTGTTTTAAAAGCGACCCAAGTATTAAGTCGAGCCTCAAGTTCCTGCGCCGTACCCCTTGGGCACGCAAAGAGGTTGAAGATTTGTACATTGATTCACTGGAAGACTTAGACCAAGCCGACACTGCCGACAATCCGTGGGCCAACTGGCAGGGTAAAAAGAGCGAGGATTAAGTCCCGCTCTTTCGGCCTGACCGTTTTACCTTTGCGTAATCTCAACCCGATGGTTTTGCCCGTCATCGACTAACGGAATTCTGTCATCCGGCAGCGCCACACCGTCAAGCATCACCTTATAGTCTTCGCTGCCGCGCATGACGCTTATCTGGTACTGGCTACTGCCGTTTTGCCAATTAAGGTTGATTGCAGGCCAGACCTCGGGCAGTTGAGCGTGTACCGAAAAAGTGACGCCGTAACGTTTTATCCCCAAGAGTTCCTCAGTCAGCAGGCGATAGGCCCAGCCTGCCGATCCGGTATACCAGCTCCAGCCTGCATGCCCGGTATGCGGCTCAACGCTATATACATCGGCACTCATCACGTAAGGTTCGGCTTTATAGCGCTGAATATCCTCCTCGTTTAGGCCGTGGTTAATTGGATTGATCCGCGCCCAAAGCTGCCAGGCGCGTTCGGTATTGCCCATCCGGGCAAAGGCCATCACTGCCCAGATTGCGCCGTGGGTATACTGCCCGCCGTTTTCTCGCACGCCCGGCAGATAACCCTGAATGTAGCCCGGATTCGGCCCATGTCCGTCGAACGGCGGGGTGAGTAGCTTAATCAGCCCGGCCTCGTCATCCACCAGATAGTTATCCAGCGACTGCATCGCCTGATGACTGCGTTCCGGGCTAGCCGCCGCGGAAAGCACCGACCAACTCTGGGCAATCGCATCAATGCGACACTCCTGCGAGGCGTGTGACCCCAGCGCGCTGCCATCGTCAAAATAGCCGCGACGATACCATTCGCCGTCCCAGGCAGACGCTTCAAGATTTTTGCCTAAACGCATCGCCTCGGTCCGACACGGTTCGGCGACGATGGGGTCATGACGCTGTTCGGCCAACCCGGCGAAGCGGTGTAAAACGTCATACAAGAAGAAGCCGAGCCATACGCTTTCGCCTTTGCCGTCGATCCCGACCCGGTTCATACCGTCATTCCAGTCACCCGCCCCCATCAGCGGCAGGCCATGCTGACCGAAGCGTAGACCATGCTCAATAGCCTTGACGCAGTGTTGCCACAGCGTTTCTTCGAGACCGCTGATCACCGGTTGGTCATACACAGATTCTTCGCCTGGTTGCAGGGGCCGCCCCTCAAGATAGGTAATGCGCTGATCGAGCACTCCGGAATCGCCTGTCGTTTCCACATAGTGGCAGACCGCCAGCGGCAACCAGAGATAGTCATCCGAGCAGCGGGTGCGCACCCCATTGCCATGCGGGGGATGCCACCAGTGCTGCACATCGCCTTCGATAAACTGCCGTGAGGCACAAAGCACGATTTGTTCGCGCAGGCGTTCCGGTGCCGCGTGGCTAAGTGCGAGGGTGTCCTGCAACTGATCGCGGAAACCAAATGCGCCGCCGGACTGGTAGTAGCCACTGCGCGCCATCAGACGGCAGGCGATGGTCTGGTACAGCAGCCAACCGTTAACCAGCAAATTGACGCTGGTATCCGGGGTAGTGACGACCAGCTTATCGAGCAGGTTGTGCCAGTATTGATGCACATGGCTCAGCGCTTCCCGGGCCGCATCTTCATTCAAATAACGGTTGAGCAACGTCTGGGCCTGCGCCTGATCGTCCCCGACGCCGAGGACAAAAACGAAGGTCTTCTGGTCGCCGTCTATCAGCGTTGCCGCAGACTGCACCGCGCCACAGGGATCAAGCCCGGCCCCGGTTTTGTTCGACAGCCAGCGCAAGTTCATCGCCGCTGGTTTTGCTGGCGTTCCGTTGCGGCCAATAAACTCACGGCGATCGCCAGTCATCGAACAGTGAACGCCGCTCACGGCTAAAAAGGCCGTCCGACCGCCGCCATCCGCGCCATAAAAGTTATTTGCCATCACGCCACAGCCACCGTTCACACTGGCGTCATGGGTGATAACATGCAGGGCAGAATGGGCGCGTGATGCCCCGAGCGTCCACTCCACAAACCCGGTCACCGACAGCTTACGCGGTCGCCCGGAGTTGTTGCTTAGCGTCAGAATCGCCAGTTTAACGGGATCCTGTTCGGCCACCAGGATGGTCAACTCGCTGTCGATCCCGTTCTCACGGTGGGCAAATACGCTGTAGCCAAAACCGTGACGGGTGAGGTAATCCCCTTCGCCACGCACCGGGAGAGTGGTCGGCGACCAGTACGCGCCGCTCTCTTCGTCGCGCAGATAAAACGCTTCGCCGCTGCGATCGCTCACCGGATCGTTTTCCCACGGCGTAAGCCGATATTCATGGGCGTTCTCATACCAGCTATAGGCCTGACCGGCCTCGGACAGCACGCTGCCGAAACGGGGGTTGGCCAGCACGTTTGACCACGGGGCGGGCGTGGGTTCATTCTCCCGCAGCACAATCTGGTATTCGCGGCCATCCTGAGAAAAGCCTCCGTGACCGTTGAAATGCAGCAGTTGGCCGGTATCCGGCGACCACGGAATATGCAGATTGTTACCCAGGCTCATGTTGGGCACGAATGGTCTCGGGAGCGCTTTCAGGGTATGAATACGCTGATCGAGCTGCTCGTTCAGGCCACCTGAGCGGTCATCGAGGTACAGGTGCGCCACGCTCATTAACAGCAGCTTGTCTTCGGCGGAAAGATGCTCGCCGTTACGCACAAATATACCCCCGGATTTATCTAACTGGCTGGCTTCCGACCCGGCGTAAATCAAATCCATGATCGTGTTTTGTAACCCTTGCTGATAGCCACCGGGCCTGTTGTTAAGGATAACCAAATCTACTGCTAACCCTTTCAGTCGCCAGTAGCGGTGCGCCTGAATCAGAGTGGTCACCGAAAGAATGCTTTCCTCGCTGGTGATAGTCAGCAGCACGATAGGCAAGTCGCCGGAAATCGCCCAGCCCCACAGACCAGATTGCCCCCGACGATTGCGGCTGATATCGCGGCTGTCGGCACGTAACTCCTGGCAGGGGTACAAAATGGCGCTGGCGAGGCGGTTAAACAGTGCGGCGTCATCTTCATTGGCGTTGATTTGGCGTAATACCACCAGGCTGTGCGACCAGGCCAGTTCAAAGACCCGATCGGCAATCGGGTGGTCACGGTATTTTTCCAGCAGGCCAAGGCTTTGCTGACGGTTTTCACACACGCCATACACAATATCCAGCGTCACCGGCAGGCCGGGTTGTAGGGTAAGGGTCTGGCGAATGGCCAGCATCGGATCCAGCACCGAACCGGCGGTATTGCTGAGCGAGCCGCTCTGATGAGCCGCCAGCGCATCCGCCGGGCCTTTGCCACGTCCGAGGAAGGTTGCCCGGTCGGTTTCAAACGACACGTCATTTTGCTTATCGCCATGCACCACCATCATGTGTAACAGCCACGGCGTTTTTTCATCCGGCGAGCGGGGGCGACGGTGACAGAGAATGGCATTCTGGGCGGGGATCAGTTCAGTCTGGATAAACAAATTACTGAAAGCCGGATGCGCTTCGTCGCTGGCGGCAGGGGCCAGCACCACTTCGGCGTAGGTGGTCAAATCGAGGGTGCGCGGCTGGCGGCCCCGGTGCAGCAGGGTAACGCGGCGCAGTTCGATGTCATCTTCGGGGGATACCACAATCTTGGTTTTGACGCTCAGCGTACCAAATGAGCGTCGGTATTCCGCGCCCGAATCGGTAAAGATCACTTCATCATTGCTGTCTGCCTCGCCAATGGGCTGCCAGGTATTGCTCCACAGCTCGCCGGTTTGGGCATCGCGGATATAACAGAATGCGCCCCAGTTATCGCGGGTGGTATCGCTGTGCCAGCGGGTGAGGGCCAGGTCGTTCCAGCGGCTGTAACTCCCGCCAGTATGGGTCATCATCAGGTGGTAATGGCTGTTGGACAGGAGCTGAACTTCCGGCACCGGGCTGTCTGCATCGGTGAACACGCGGGGCTCATAGCGCACCGGTTTTACCCGACCTTCATGCGATTCGAAATGACGACGTGGGCTGTAGAGATCGACCGCGTCCGGCACCCGTTCCTGCAACAGCAGGCTTGCCGACTGGAAGGCGGTGCTGGCCATAAACCGATCGGTCATCGGGGCATTGAGCAACACGTGGGCCAGCGCCTGAAACGCCATACCCTGATGATGCGCCATCCACGATTGCACCACGGCATACAGTTGCCCGGTGGCCAGTCGCGACGGGGTATAGTCCAGCGCTTCGTAAAAACCAAATTCACCGCGCGCGCCGATTTTTTCCAGTCGGGCCAGGTTTTCACAGGCCTTTTGTGGCGAGACCATCAGCGCCAGCAGCGTGGCGTAAGGCGCGACGACCATATCATCTGCCAGCCCGCGACGCAGCCCGAGACCGGGCACGCCAAAGGCCTGATACTGGTAATTTTGCTGTACGTCAAACGCGTGGTAGCCGGACTCCGACACACCCCACGGTACGCCGCGCTCTTTACCCCAGTCAATCTGGCGCATCACCGAAGACTGACTCATTTCGTCCAGCAGGCTGCCGGGCCAGGTTGGCATCACCAGGTTCGGCATCAGATATTCAAACATCGATCCGCTCCAGGACATCAGCGCGGTTTCGTTATCAATCGTCGTGAACAGTCTCCCCAGCGCGTACCAGCTTTTCAGTGGCAGCTGATTAGTGGCAATGGCGAGGAAACTGGTCAGACGAATTTCGGACGGCAGCAGGTCGTAATGACTCTTATCCGGCATGTTGCTGTCGCAGTTGTAGCCGATGCTCAACAGGCTGGTGACCTCGCTGTACAGAAAGGTGAAATCCATCTGCGCATGATCGTTCAGCCGCTGTTCCAGCTCAGTTAGGATATCCAGCCGCATCTGGGCCAGCGCGATAGCCGAGGCCGATGGCGTTCCTTCACCGGTATGGTTGGCCTGCGCAATCTCACTCAAGGTGGGTAACGTCTGCGCGTTATACGCTGTGGTTATCCAGCTCAGCAGGTGCGTCCATTCATGGCAGATCAGCACCAGCTGATGCTGGAGATGCTCAATCCAGCGCATCACTAGCCGATCTTCATGATGACACAGCGCATACAGATGATTGCTTTGGGTACGCATCCATTTTAATTCGGTAAAGAGCTGCGCAGGTGGCAAATGCGTCGCTTTTTGGCAATGCTGGCGCATCAGTCGCAGCCCGGTCGGGGCATGTTGGCCCCAGTGTTTTTCCAGAATGCTTAGCGTATCGTCCAGCCCGGCTAACAGCTGTACGCCGTTCAGCACCGGCTGATTACGCATCGCCGTCAGCCCTTCACGCAGGGTCAATAAATGCCCCGCCATATTGCCGCTGTCGACGCTGGAAACATAGCGTGGGCTCAGCGGAGCAAGGGTTCGGGTGTCGTACCAGTTATACAAATGCCCCCGGTAATGCTCCATTTTATCGAGCGTATCGAGGGTCTGGGTGATGCGTTGTAACGCGTCACCCATCGGCAGATAGCCAAAATCCCAGGCGGTCAGATTGGCCATCAGCGACAGGCCAATGTTGGTCGGCGAGGTGCGGTGCGCCACGGTCGGCTGAGGGATTTCCTGATAATTGTCCGGCGGCAACCAGTTTTCTTTTGCGTTGGCAAAGGTTTCAAAGAAGGCCCAGATTTCACGACTGGTCTGGCGCAATAGCTGTTTTTGCTCTTTATTCGGCGAAAACGTTTTCCGCACCGGTTGACGGCTCAGCCAGCTCAACAGCAGCGGGGCCAGACACCAGAGAATGCCAATCGGTAAGGCGACGGTCGAGAACCAGGGCGCTACGTGTGCGGTAGACACCGTTATCGCCACCCCGCAGACCACGTTCAGCCACATCGCGCGGTAAAAGCGGATGGGAGAGACTTTGGCTTGCTCATTATTCGGGCTAAAGCTGACCCACTGGCTGAGGTGGCGCTGGCTGAATCCGAGTCGCCACAGCGTCACGGCGATGGCGTACAGTGAATATCCGGCCTCATGGGGCAGGGTGATGAAATTGAGTCCGACGCGGGTAAGTCGTTTCAGTGCGCCAGCCATAACCAGCAGCAGATGCTGCATTAAAGGGCGGCGTGCAGGTTTGCGCAACAAATCGTAAGTGACCGCCAGTCCGGTCGGCAGCAGCCACACGACCGCCAGCACGCCCAACCAGTACAGTGGATTCGGCACCCACAGCAGGGTACAAAACAGCAGCACCAGCAGCGAAGGCGGCACCAGGCTACGACGCAGGTTATCCAGTAGTTTCCAGTAAGAAAGGGCCGATAATGGATTTTTATCGCGGCTGCCATCGGCTTTACGCACCCGGGGTTTCAGCCAGTTCAGTAGTTGCCAGTCGCCACGGATCCAACGGGTGCGTCGCGCCACATCTGACAGGTAATTATTCGGGTACTGTTCGTAAAGTAACACTTCGCTCAACAGTCCGGAGCGGGCGTAGCAGCCTTCAAGTAAATCATGGCTGAGGACCAGATTTTCAGGGCAGGTATTGGCGGTGGCCTGCACAAACACATCCACATCGTAGATGCCTTTCCCGACGAACGAACCTTCGCCGAACAAATCCTGATAGATATCGGACGACATCATCGAGTAGGGATTATTCCCCGGCACGCTGCTACGCAGGGCGGCATAGCGGCCTTGCCCGTTGCGCGGCATTTCTTCTGCCAGCCCCGGCTGCAATATGCCGTAGCCTTTCACCACCCGCTGTCGAGCGGGATCGTATTCGGGGCGGTTAAGCGGATGCGCCATCGTGGCGACCAGCTTGTGCGCCGTCTCGCGCGGCAGAACGGTATCGCTGTCGAGCGTAATCACATATTTGATCTGCTCCGGCAGTTGATCCGCAGGTAACCCTTCCACGCTGGAAAACTGCGCCGCGGGCTGGCGTAACCAGCTGTTCAGCAGCGCCAGTTTACCGCGCTTACGTTCGTACCCCATCCATACACCCTCTGGCGGGTTCCATTCCGGGGCGCGATGCAGCAGATAAAAGCGTGGCCGGCTCGCCGGGTAGCGTCGGTTAAGCGCTTGGGTTTGCGAAACGACCTGATCGAGCAGGGCGCTGCTACCTGCGCTATTTTGGCTGGTGGAATCGGTCAGGTCGGTCAACAGCGCGAATCGCAGATGTTCATGCTGATTGCCGAGCCAGCAGACTTCAAGGCTGGTCAGTAGCTTGCTGATGCCTTCGCTGCTGGTGAGCAGGCAGGGGATCACCACCAGCGTGGCGAACTCCGCTGGGATCCCGGCTGAAAAGTCCATCCGCGGCAGAGGGCGCGGTCGGCGAAAGCGGGTCGTCATTTCACTCAGCAGGTCACTTACCATTTGGCCCACCGTCATAATCAGCGGCAGCGCCAGCACAATAAGCAGCGCGTTCATCCCGGACAGGGCGGTTTGGTGCAGGATCGCGGCGGTTATTGCGGTGGTTAGCAGGCTCAGGCTGCCGAGCCAGGAAAGCAGGGGGATTTGGTTAAAGCTGTGGCGCAGGCGTATGAAGCGCGAAGTGTCTGCCGTCAGCGCGATTTCCAGCTGTTGACGACCATCCCCCATCAGCCAATAGCCAATATGCCGGGCGGGCGTATTCACCGCGCTTTGTCCGGCGAGGCTCAGCACATGTTGAGCCACAGCCGGTTCACTGAAACGACTGCCTCTGGCGAGGATTTCTATTACATGGCGGTAATGGTCGCGGGTATCAAAATGCATCAGCGGATAAGTTCCCGCCGGATCGAGGCGCAACGTCTGCTCGACCATGCTCATCGCCTCCGCAAAATCGGCCCAGTTGGTTTCACTGAGCAGGCGTAAACCGGCGATGCTGTTACTTACCGACAGCTGACTGGCGGCCAGCTGTTGATTAAAGCGATGGATCAGGGCCTCCGTGGTGACACCCTGTTCCGCCAGACGCTGTTCAATCCAGGTGAGGGGCAGCGCCAGCATATTGCTGCGGCCCTGTAAACGACGCACCATTTCCGCGACAAAGGCACTGCTGAGCGGCGGCTGCGATCGCGCCATATCGGCAATCACCATAATGACATCCGCTGGCGCATTCTCCGCACATTCGAAAATGCGCGTCACCCAGCTGTCGGCCAGATTACGTTCCTGCTGGGCTTTTACCACATCAATGCTGACCCGGCGAAGGTTCTCAATGAGCGCCAGCCGCATCATGCCGGGCAATGCCCAGACTTCGCCTAACGTCAGCGGGGTTTGCAGCTGATAGGCACTGATGTAGCTGGTCAGGCTGGCGGCGTCCCAGCGTCCGTCTCCATGGGCGATAGCTTCAGCTGCAATATCATAAATACGTGGGCAGTGGTGCGGTGCGGCAAGTGCGGGCAGGCCTTTACCGAAGTTTTTCGGCAGGTGCTGACGTACGATGCGGATCTGCTCTTCAATCAGGTAGTAATTATCCAGCAGCCATTCCCCGGCGGGCATAATGCTGGCCTTTTTCCCGGCGTTCAGCACGTAGCAGTTTTGTGTGATAACGGTTTCGTTGTCACTCAGGCGCTTAAGCAGGTAATAAGGCAGTTTATCGGGGGATAATTTATGCGAGCCGGCAAGCTTTTTGCCAAAACGTTCCATCTGAGCTGAGGAAAAGAGTTCAGCCCGTAGGCTTGTTTCTCCGGCAGGATCGTTGGCCGGGAACGGGACGAGATCGGGTGCAGTGACCAGGGGCAAGGAGCGGCTCAGCCACCCCTTAGGTTTCATTTTCATAGGCTTGCTCTGATGCGACGTGAACGCGCAGGAGCAGTTGCGAAATCAGTTCAGAAACGTTCTCTCAGGATGGGCGTAAGGCATCGGGGATTTAACAGCTGCCGGATTAACTATTAAGTATAGAACATGGGCGTGGTGGTGCCGCGCTCGTCAGGGATTAGCGCGAGGCGACAAACAGGGATTTACATCCAGGGCACAGCATGGCCTGCTTGAGACGGATTTTTGAGGCCGGCTGTATGGATTTCAGCCCGCAATTGGGGCAGGTGACGCTGGTGGTTGAGGCACCACCTATGAGCTTCATTGCGTAATTGAGAAAAGACATGATGCTTAACCTTCCAATGAACGGGCCTCACCATAGCACGTGCCGCTGAAAGAGTATGCACTTAATGGTGGGCTCAGCTTAGCAATCCAGCGTCTACATTGATCGATACTTAAATAGAACAGGGGCGCATACACGCCCCTGTTCTGATTTACTCAAATAATCGACGGTGCAGTGCCGCAACCGCGTCGTTGGCGGCATCGTCTGGCAGCAGGAAACAGAGATTATCATTGGATGCGCCATGGCAAATCATGCGCACGCAATGTGCATCCAACTCCACAAAGGTATCGCGGCAGACGCCCGCGTTACGATGAAGTTGATTGCCAATCAGTGTCACCAGAGCCAGCCCGGTTTCTATCTCAACCCGGCAATGCGCTGAGAGGGCGGTCAGCAGCGCGGTAGTTAGGGTGTTATCTTCGCCAGAAGTGGAACTTGTGGCGTTCAGGGCCAGCGCAATCCCTTTCTCCGAGGTCGTAACCAAATCCACATCTACCTGATGTTCTGCCAGAATCGCGAACGTTTCGGCAAAAAATGCGTATGCCGGTTGCGCATTAAGGCTATGTAATCTGAGCAGGGTTTGCTTGCGACGAACGGCAATCGCTCGGTAAAGCGGCGGATTCTCCGTTTCACGGCGAACCAGTGTGCCGCCGGCAGCGGTGTTTTTACTGGAACCGACAAACACTGGGATATTTTTGCGCATTGCCGGTAACAGCGTCGCTGGATGGAGCACTTTTGCACCAAAAGCAGCCATATCGCTGGCTTCGGAGAAGGAGATATGGTCGATACGCTGGGCCTGCGCCACAATGCGTGGATCGGTGGTGTAGATCCCGGCCACATCCGTCCAGATATCCACCCGGGCGGCATGCAACGCTTCACCCAGCAGGGACGCGGTATAGTCGCTCCCGCCGCGACCCAGGGTCGTGGTATGCCCGGCATCATCACTGCCGATAAAACCCTGGGTAATCACAATCGCCTGTTCAATTCGCGGCCGCAGATGGGCTTCAGCCTGTTTTTCCACCTGGCTGATATTGGGTTCAGCGCAGCCGTACAGGCTGTTGGTACGAATGACTTTCCGCGCATCAAACCATTCCGCTTGCGCTTCACGTTCCCGTAGCACTTCAGCGAATAACAGGCTCGACATCAGCTCGCCATGGCTCACCAGTTCATCGCTCAACGCAGCGGAAGGCGCTTCCCACACTTTTTCAGAAAGACGTGTAATATTTTCAAGGAGTTGGTCTATTTCTTTGCCAATGATCGATGGCGATTTAAGGCGAGAAATAATGTTGTGCTGGATAGCGCGAAGGGTATCAATTTTATCCATACGATCGCGACTTTCCAGCCCTTCAGAAAGTTCGACTAATAGATTTGTGACCCCTGCGGAGGCAGATAAAACGACCAGGCGTACGTGGTCATCTGCAAGAACAATACTGGCACTGCGATTCATTGAGTCGAAGTCAGCAACGCTGGTACCGCCAAATTTGGCAACGACGAATTGTGGATAAACGCGAGTCATAACAATCTCATATCAGGGCGCCATATAAAGATGGCAAGAAAATTTTCATTCTCGGCATAAGGGAAGCTCGCTTCGCCTTACGAAATGTCCGCCCGCGAACATTTCTGATGACAACCCAGGAATGCATCCTGTTGTCGATAACATGTATTGCCTCTTACGCGTTACCGGTGCGCTTATTTACACATAGCGTAAAAAAGCGCGCCATAGTAAGTGATTTATCTGGAGGGGTCGATGTTTTTATTACACTTAGAAAAAATGTAGTGAAAAAGAATGCCTTGAGAATGAGCCTAAAGTCTTTAAATAGTAAAATTGTGTTGCTAAAGCGTAAAACCTTGTCAACCAGATGGATTTCATGATGTTGTGTACTTGCTGTTTATCCCTTTCACCCTATACTAAATCGGCAAAGGATTTTCTGGTTATGCATTGATTTAAAAGGAAATTACCCACTTAAAAATAAATGATTGAGTCCTTTCTTAAAACGGCATATATTAGCCGCGTTTTTTACAGGCCAGTCCCTTAACCTTTATTCAACCCGGCGTTAATAATACCCGAGGTTGTAGGAGTGATATGATGACGGATAAAGTCCGTATTGATACTTTAAGTGCTAATTCATTACCACAAAGCAATGATACCTTTTTAGCGAGACAAGCTGAGTTTGAATCTAACGTCAGAAGCTATCCCCGTAAATTGCCATTGGCAATAGCCAAAGCGCAGGGGGTATGGATAACTGACGTTGAAAATAATCAATATCTTGATTGTCTGGCAGGCGCTGGAACCTTGGCGCTGGGTCATAATCATCCTGACGTGCTTCAAAGCATTCAAAGTGTCATCAGCAGCGGCTTACCGTTACATACGCTGGATCTGACCACCCCTCTAAAAGATGAATTTTCATCTTATTTACTCTCTTTATTACCGGGTCAGGGCAAAGAATACTGCCTGCAATTCACCGGGCCATCTGGCGCAGATGCCGTTGAAGCCGCGCTCAAACTGGCGAAAAAAGTGACGGGCCGTTCAGGCATCATCAGCTTCTCCGGCGGCTACCACGGTATGACGCACGGTGCGCTCTCCGTAACCGGCAACCTGTCACCAAAAGAAGCCGTCAGCAATATGATGCCGGAAGTGCAGTTTATGCCTTACCCGCATCTGTACCGCTGCCCGCTGGGTATTGGCGGTGACGCTGGCGTGAAAGCGCTGACCTACTATTTCGAAAACCTGATCAACGACGTGGAAAGCGGCGTGCGCAAACCTGCGGCGGTGATCCTCGAAGCCGTGCAGGGCGAGGGCGGTGTTAACCCGGCTCCGGTCGAATGGCTGCAGCGTATCCGTAAGGTCACGCAGGAGCATGGCATTCTGCTGATCATCGACGAAGTCCAGGCTGGCTTCGCACGTACCGGGAAACTGTTCGCGTTTGAACACGCCGGGATCGAGCCAGACATCATCGTCATGTCCAAAGCCGTCGGTGGCGGTCTGCCTTTAGCCGTTCTGGGCATCAAAAAACAGTTTGATGCATGGGCGCCAGGCCACCATACCGGGACTTTCCGCGGTAACCAGCTGGCGATGGCCACAGGCCTGACCACGCTTAAAATCATCAAAGACGACGGTATTGCCGATAAAGTTGCCGCCCAGGGCGAGTGGCTGAAAGGCAAACTGGCCGACATGCAAAAACGTTTCCCGGTTATCGGTCACGTTCGCGGTCTGGGTCTGATGATCGGCATTGAAATTGTGAAGCCGAACGAAGCACAGGATCACATGGGATGCTACCCGGCAGATGGCGAGCTCTCAGCACTGCTGCAGAAAAAATGCTTCGAGTCTGGCCTGATTCTGGAACGCGGTGGCCGTAACGGTTGCGTTCTGCGTCTGCTGCCGTCTCTGTTGATCACCAACGCTGAGCTGGAAATTTTCCTCGATAAATTTGAAAACGCCTTGCTGGGCGCTGGCGTTAAGCCGGTTTAATCGGAGTTATGATAGTGTCTGATAACAATCCGATCCTGTCCGGTTCGGCGCAAAGTATCGCCGCCTATCAGGAAGCCATTGCGCAGAGTAGCCAGGCCGTTATCGACTGGTTAAAGCAGCCTGAAATGTATCAGGGTAAAACCGTCGACCAGCTGCGCGATCGTATCCAGTTAAACTTTACTGATGAAGGCCTGGGCAACCAGGCCACTATTGCGCGTGCGATTGAGTATTTCCTCAAAGACAGCCTGTCTGTCCACCACGCACAATGTGTGGCGCATCTGCACTGCCCAAGCCTGGTGATTAGCCAGGCCGCAGAGGTGTTGATCAACGCCACGAACCAAAGCATGGATTCCTGGGATCAAAGTCCGTCGGCGACCATCATTGAGATTAAACTCATCGAGTGGCTGCGTGAGCAGGTGGGATACGGTGCCGGGGATGCGGGCGTGTTCACCAGCGGTGGCACGCAGAGTAACCTGATGGGTCTGATGCTGGCGCGCGATGCCTTCTTCGCACGCCAGGGTCACTCTGTACAGCAGCAGGGATTAACCGGCGATCTGAGTAAAATCAAAGTGTTCTGCTCTGAAAATGCCCATTTCTCTGTGCAAAAAAATATGGCATTGATGGGACTGGGCTACCGGTCTGTCACCCTGGTAAAAACCGATGCGTTCTCGCGGATGGACGTTGCGGATCTGCGAACCAAACTGGCACAGGCGAAAGCTAACGGTGAGCAGGTGATGGCGATTGTGGCCACTGCCGGTACTACCGATGCGGGTGCGATTGATCCGTTAGTCGAGATTACCACGCTGGCTGCGCAGGAGAATATCTGGGTTCACGTTGATGCCGCATGGGGCGGGGCGCTGCTGCTGTCAGAGAAGTATCGTCACTACCTGAACGGTCTGGAAAGCGCAGATTCTGTGACGCTGGATTTCCACAAGCAGTTCTTCCAGACCATCAGCTGTGGCGCATTCCTGTTAAAGGACGCACGTCACTATGAGCTGATGCGTTACCAGGCGGCGTACCTCAATTCTGATTTTGATGAAGAGCACGGCGTGCCAAATCTGGTATCAAAATCGCTGCAAACCACCCGTCGTTTTGATGCGCTTAAACTGTGGATGGGCCTCGAAGCATTGGGTAAAAAGCAGTACGCCGAGATCATTGATAACGGTGTGACACTGTCACAAAAAGTGGCAGAGTATGTTTCTACTCAACCTCATCTGGAGCTGGTCATGCAGCCACAGTTGGCAAGTGTGCTGTTCCGGTTCCGCCCGGAAAGTGGCGATAGCGCATTTGTCGCGTTGCTGAACCAGCGTATCGGCGACGTGCTGCTGGCATCCGGTAGCGCCAATGTTGGGGTAACTGAAGCTGACGGCGTTACGTGCCTGAAGATGACCCTGTTGAATCCAACGGTGTGTCTGGAGGATGTTAAAATCCTGTTAGCAAGCGTGAAAGAGACGGCTGAAAAACTGCTCAACGCATAATGCGTTACTCTCACAAACGAAAGGGGCGCAAGCCCCTTTTTTTATGCTATCTCTTAACCACCGATCATCTAATCCTTTAAAGAACCTAACAAATCCTCTGTAACCTCGGCCAGATACAGTGCCGGAAGTCCCTCGTAATCTGAAGTAAATAACACCTGTTTGTTATCGGGAGAGAAAGAGGGGTGTGGGTGAGTCACCTGACGGTCCCCGTCCAGGACTTTCCACGAGCTGTTATGTGCAACCAGCGGAGCATATTTGCGGGTTTTGGTGTTGAAGATGTACAGCCACGGATCGTTTTCGATAACGTGGCTGGCGGTGTCTTTTACATCCACTGGCGTGCCAGACCCGTCGCCAACCAGCAGCGTTCCATCTTCGTTGCTCATCAGATGTGAGCAGTTAGGCATCACCATCACGCCGGAATCTTCACCCGTCTGCGGATCGAAGCGGCGAATGCAGCGGTCGCTACGGCCTTTCTGGTAAGAAACGTACATTAACGCCGAGCCGTCCGGTACCCAGAATTCATGGGTGCAGCTTTCTCCTTCGGCGTGTGTTTTTACTTTCCGCACGTGACTCCCGTCTTCATTCACCAGCCACATCCGGGCATCGACAAGGTCGTGCGGGCCTTCGTGACAAAAGGCGATGGTGCTGTCGTCGAACGGGCGATAGATGGGATGGCCCAGCCAGCCATTTTCTTCATGAATAACCCGGGATCTACCGCTATTCAGGTCCACGCGGAGCAGGCGACAGTGAGGTTTGCGGTGGTAGAACGCCTGGAATATTGTCCAGTCGGAGAGCGGCGTCCAGTCTTCGCGGGCGATTTCAATTCCGACCAGGCTGGTACATTCGCTATTGGCGACCCAGGTGCCGTACCCGACCCACGTATCGGGTACCCGGTAGACCGTCTGCTCGCTGAAGTCAGCCAGCGAAACGCGCTGAAGGCTGCGCTCATTCTTAACATAATAAAGATGCTTGTCGTCCGGTGAGAGAAAACCGCCAAAGGTGTTATCGCCCGGACCTTCCGTCAACTGTACTGCCCTTTGGGTGACCAGGTTGAGCAGATAATAGTTGCGATTACCGTCAAACTCCCCGGCAAACAGCAGTCGATTGCCATCGCGGGTAAAACACTTCTGGTAGAAATAGTTGCGGTGACACAGCACATCGGTGGGTGTCAGACGCGTGACCATTGCATGGGTCTGCGCATCCTTTACCCGATTGAAGCTGAACTGAATTTCAGAACCCTTTGCCATCATTCATCCTCTTGTCAGCAATGAGCTTAGCCGCGAACAGGGCACATCTCATTTATTAAAATGCCATTTCAATAATGTGAAAACAAAATACCACTAAACAAAAATTCGTTCTCTTCACAACGGATGAATTGTTAACCGTGTTGCAAAACGGATGAAAAATCATCAGCGGCAGGGTTAAGCGTGAGCGGTCGCACATCAATGGGTCGGATTGTGATTTATAAACCAACGTATCTTTAAAAATAAAACACTGGTTTATTTATAAGGGAATAATAATGATAGCGGAAAGAAAAATTCTATTCAGACATCAACTGGCCTACGGTGGTGGGAATCTGCTGGGGAGCGGGGCGTTAGCCATTGCCGGCATCTGGTTGCTTTATTTCTACACCACTTTCTGTGGTCTGACCCTGTTGGAGGCGTCGGCTATCTTCTCCGTCGCCAGCATTATCGACGCCGTCAGCAATCCGCTGATGGGCTATCTATCGGATAACTTCGGCAAAACACGCCTCGGCAAGCGCTTTGGTCGCCGCCGCTTCTTCATTATGCTCGGCATTCCGCTGATGCTGGTCTATCCGCTGCTGTGGGTCGAAGGCTTTGGCTTCTGGTATTACCTTTCCACATACGTGCTGTTCGAACTCATTTATACCTCCGTAATGGTGCCGTATGAAACACTCGCCACGGAAATGACCACCGACTTCTCGGCACGTTCAAAACTTACCGGCTACAAAGCGATATTCGGTAAAATCGCTAACTTTCTCGCCGCTATCATCCCCGGTCAATTCATTCTGATCTACGGGAAAGACTCCGCACAGCCGTTCTTTTATACGGCGCTGACCTACGGCGCAATTCTGTGCGTGGCGATTGGCATGCTTTACCTTTCATCCTGGGAACGTCCGGTAGAAGAGACGATGCCAGAAGATGAGAAGAAAATGACACTCGGGAAAACTCTCATGACGCTGGTACGCGACATGAAATCGACCTTCCATCTGCGCGTATTTCGCAAACATTTGGGAATGTATCTTTGCGGCTTCGGGGCAGAGTGGCTGTTTGCGTCGATCTTCACCTACTTTATTATCTTCGTGCTGCAGTATGACCCTACTATGGTGGCAGGGCTGAGCAGCCTCAACTCCATACTGCAATTGTTCTCGACCGCCATCTTTATCGGCATCTGCGTGAAGCACGGTTTCAGCAAACCGTACATTCTTGCGCTGGCCATTGTCGTATTTTCGGTGATTTGCTATAGCATGCTGCACTTCTTTAATCTGCCGCAGCAGTACGCCACGGCGGCGATGTTGACTATTACGGTGATTTTTGGCATCGGAACGGGTGGGGTATATTACATTCCCTGGACGGTTTATACCTTCCTTGCGGATGTTGATGAGGCATTCACTGGCCGCCGTCGCGAGGGGATCTACGCCGGGGCGATGACATTTTCAGGCAAACTGGTGCGTTCGGTTATCGTCTTTGTGATGGGGGCTATTCTGAGCTTCTTCGGTTTCCAGTCTAAATCACACACTCAGCCGGAAAGCGCCGTTACCGCCATTGCTGTTGTATTTTGTGTGGGCGTGGTGGCGCTGGCGTTAATGGCAATCGTGTTCAGCACCCAAATGAAACTAAACCGTAAAACCCACCTGGTGGTACTTGGCGAAGTCGCCAGAATCAAAGCGGGCGGTCAGATTACGGATATCGCGCCGGATGTTCGCGCAGTGATGGAAGAGTTGATTGGGCATCCATATGAAGAGTGCTGGGGCAACAGCAAGGTGTGCCGCAACATCTTTGATACTCCCACCGTTGAAACTGATGTGCCACCGTCGACAGACATCGTGTCCGCGCAGCATAAGTAAGGTGCGTTAATCTCAAGTAGTAGAAGGGAAATTCATCGTGCGCTGCGTGAAATCTTTAAATTACCGTGGACTGATGACGGTAGATTTCACGTAGCGCAGGGGGCGAAAATCGTTCCCCCCTACACCGAGCCCCGCACTACCAGCTTCCAGTCAAGAATTTCATTCACCGTTTCCACCTCCGGGTTATCAATTCTCTCTAGCAGGAGCTGTACGCTGCGCACGCCCAACTGGTGCATGGGTTGTTCGACCGTGGTCAGCGGCGGGTGGGTTACCGAGCCGAACGGCACGCCGTCGAAGCCCATAATAGCCACGTCTTGCGGTACGCGTAGTCCGTTCATGTGGGCGTAATGTAAGGCACCTCCGGCTAATGCGTCCGAGATGGCAAACACCGCATCCGGCGGCTCCGGCATGGTGAACAGTTCTGCCATTGCCTGTACACCTGCCTGATATTCGAGGCTGTCCGCATAAACGACGGCCTGCCAGTCACCGCTTGTCGCCGCTCGGTAGCCTGCCTCACGCTGCTGGGAATAGAGGTAACGCAGATCGCCGTTGATCAGTGCGATACGCTTGTAGCCAGCACGGGTAAGGTGATCCACCGCAGCCGCGGCCGCTTTGAAGTTATCGATCGTCACGGAAGAGGCGTTATAGCTCGGGTCACCTTCGCCGCACTGCACCCACGGGGAATCGCCGATAAGCGTCGTCAAGCCCGGTAGACAACTGATCGCATCCATGGTGATCACGCCGTCCACAACTTTACCGCTCAGCAATTGCAGATAGGCGGATTCGCGCGTCAGTCGGGATTCAGAGTTACACAGAAGAATGTGGTAGCCGTGTTTTTCCGCTTCTTCCTCAATGCCGCGCACGACGCGGGCACAGAAGGGGTTGGTAATGTTGGAGACAAGAACCAATAACATGCGGCTACGCGCCGTACGAAGCTGACGGGCTAGCAGGTTAGGCTGGTAGTCGCAGGACTCAATGGCAGCCAGAACCTTGTCACGGGTATTGGGCTTAACCGCAGGATTGCCGTTCAGCACTCTGGAGACGGTGGCGGTGGAGACACCTGCGGTACGCGCGACTTTCTCTATCGACATGCTGATCCTTTAAGCGCATTGGCTATTTGTGAAGCACATTCCAGATTTGCATCAATAGTATCAAATAATCCGTAGCCATGATGGCAACCCTTCTGAAATCGATTACATTTTTAATGATCTGTTAATGTAATCGATTACAAAAATAACCTCTTACCCTTAAATCAATACTCTGTCGTGGAGGATGTATGTCTTCTCATTCAGCCGTTGGAACTCAGGTACTTACCCATAAATGGGTGATCCCGCGCCTGTCGTTAATGATGTTTCTGGAATTTTTCGTCTGGGGTGCCTGGTACGTGACGCTGGGCGTGGTGATGGGCAAATACGGGCTGAGCGCGGTGATAGGGGATGCGTACTCCACCGGGCCAATCGCCTCGATCCTTTCGCCGTTCGTGCTTGGGATGCTGGTTGACCGTTTCTTTGCCTCGCAGAAAGTGTTAGGCATTCTGCATCTGGTTGGTGCGGCGCTGCTGTGGTGGCTGCCAGGCATGTTTGAAAGCGGGCAAAGCGGCCTGCTGTGGGTGGTTTTCGCCTACATGCTTTGCTATATGCCGACCATCGCACTCAGCAATAACGTCGCGTTCCACAGCCTGGCTAACAGCGAGAAGGGCTTCCCGATTGTGCGCGCCTTCGGCACCATCGGCTGGATTGTTGCCGGTCTGATTGTCGGGATGAGCGGGCTGTCTGACAGCACCGGGATATTTACCATGGCCGCGGTTGCCTCGGTGGTGTTGGGCATCTACAGCTTCACGCTGCCAAACACGCCAGCGCCGGATCGCGGCAAACCTCTCTCCATGCGTGACCTGGTCTGCGCCGATGCCTTCGCGCTGCTGAAGCAAAAGCACTTCATGGTGTTTATCATCTGCGCCACGCTGATCTCTATTCCGCTGGCCGCTTACTACGCCTACGCCGCGCCGTTTATCTCCGCGCTGGGCTTTGAAAACGTCAGCGGGGTAATGGCCTTCGGGCAGATGTCCGAGCTGCTGTTTATGCTGCTGATCCCGTTCTTCTTCCGCCGCCTGGGCATCAAAATGATGCTGCTGATCGGTATGTTGGCGTGGTTTGCGCGTTACGCCATGTTCGCGCTGAGCATTGCGGAGGAAACCCGCTGGATGATTTACATCGGCATCATCCTGCACGGGGTATGTTACGACTTCTTCTTCGTTATCGGCTTTATCTATACCGATAAAGTGGCGGGGGACAAGGTGAAAGGCCAGGCGCAGAGCCTGCTGGTGCTGTTCACCTACGGGCTGGGGATGCTCATCGGTTCACAGATCAGCGGCGCGGTGTTCAACCGCTCGGTCACCGCGCAGGGGGCCGAGGCGCTGGTTCAGTGGCAGCACTTCTGGTGGATGCCTGCCATCGCCGCAGTTGTTATCGCCGCGATCTTCTTCTTCACCTTCCATTACAAAGAAGGTGCGGATAATGGCAGATAGAGCACTCCGGGTGCTGGTAGTGGGCTGCGGCAATATGGGCGCAGCCCACGCTCTGGCTTATCAGGCGCTTCCGGAATTTATTCTCTGCGGGCTGGTCGCCCGTGGAGACTCCAAAAATCGTCTTCAGCGGCAGCTGGGGGCCGATCTCATGCTGTTCGATGATATGCAGGAGGCGATTAAACAGACACAGGCGGATGCGGTTTGTATCGCCACTTGGCCGGACACTCATGAAGCGCTGGCGCTGACGGCCCTGGCCGCCGGTTGCCATGTCTTTATCGAGAAACCCATTGCCATCACCGTCTCCGGTGCGAAACGTGTAGTGGCAACGGCCCAACTGGCAGGGAAAAAACTCGTCGTTGGCTACATTCTTCGTCATCACCCGATCTGGCAGCAGTTTATCGAGCTGGCACATACCCTCGGTAAACCGCTGGTGATGCGCATGAACCTCAACCAGCAGAGTGCCGGGGCCGCCTGGCACACCCACAAAATGCTGATGCAGTCGCTGTCGCCGATTGTGGACTGCGGCGTGCACTATCTGGACGTGATGTGCCAGATGACCCAGGCCAGCCCGCTGTCGGTCGGCGCTATCGGCGTGCGGTTAAGCGATGAAATTCCGGATAGACAGTTTAATTACGGCCAGCTCCAGGTGCGCTTTACCGATGGGTCGGTAGGCTGGTACGAGGCGGGCTGGGGGCCGATGATGAGCCAGACGGCGTTCTTTATTAAGGACGTTATTGGCCCGGAGGGTTCCGCCTCTATTGTTGCCCGTGAGGCGGGCGGTGAAGGGCAGTCCGCAAACGTTGAAGCGCATACCCGCACGGAGTCACTGCGTCTGCATCACTCCCGGCTAAATGCCGACGGCGAGTTTGCCCGAATGGATGAATGGATAAGCGCTGCCAGTGAACCCGACCATTTTGAACTCTGCCGCATGGAACAACAGTTCTTCGCCCGCGCAATTCTTGACGATAACGATTTAACCCAGCATCAGCAGCAGGCCATTGAGAGCCTGGCGGTGGTTCTGGCGGCTGACCTCGCGGCACGCGAGCAGCGCATGGTGAACATTCAGGAGGTTTCGTAATGAAAACGCTAAAAGGGCCATCCATTTTCCTTTCCCAGTTTATCGGTGACAGACCGCCGTTTAACTCGCTGGAAACTCTTGCGGCCTGGGCTGCCGGACTGGGCTACAAAGCGGTGCAGCTCCCGACGCATCTGCCGCATATATTCGATCTGTCCAAAGCCGCAGAAAGCAAAGACTACTGCGCGGAAATCAGCGGTACGCTGGCTAATGTCGGTCTGCAAGTCAGCGAGCTTTCAACGCATTTGCAGGGCCAACTGATTGCCGTGCATCCGGCTTACGACGCCGCGTTTGCTGGTTTTGCCCCACCTGAACTGGCGCACGATGCTCAGGCCCGCCAGCAGTGGGGCGTTGAAAGCCTGAAGCAGGCGGCGCGGGCTTCGCAAAACCTGGGCCTGAAGGCCCACGCCACGTTCTCCGGCGCGCTGGCCTGGCCTTATTTCTATCCGTGGCCACCGCGCAATGCCGTACTTATCGATGAGGCCTTTAAAGAGCTGGCAAACCGCTGGCGGCCCGTGCTGGATGTTTTTGACGAGGCTGGCGTCGACGTTTGTTATGAGCTACATCCCGGCGAAGATTTGCATGATGGCGTCACGTTCGAGCGTTTTCTGAAACTCGTTGATAACCATCCGCGTTGCAATATTCTTTTTGACCCAAGCCACATGTTGCTGCAGCACATGGACTACCTCGGCTTTATCGATCTTTATCACTCCCGTATTAAGGCCTTCCATGTAAAAGATGCGGAGTTTCAACGCTCTGCCCGCAGCGGCGTATATGCAGGATTCCAGCCGTGGGTTGAACGTCCAGGGCGTTTCCGTTCACTGGGCGACGGGCAGGTCGATTTTAAAGGCATTTTCAGCAGGCTGGCGCAGTACGACTACGAGGGGTGGGCTACGCTTGAGTGGGAGTGCTGTCTGAAATCGGGCGAAGCGGGCGCGCGCGAAGGGGCGACGTTTATCGCAGACCATATCATTCCCGTTGCTGACTACGCTTTTGACGATTTTGCGCATCACGACAGCGACACCGCCGCAGTGCGTAAAATGTTAGGACTGGAGGGGGAACGATGAAAAAACGTATACGTTTAGGCATGGTGGGCGGCGGTGAAGGTTCGTTTATTGGCGGCGTGCATCGCATCGCGGCGCGGCTGGACGATCAGTTTGAGCTGGTTGCGGGCGCGTTTTCCTCTTCGCCGGAGGTGGCAAAACGCAGCGGAGAAGCGCTGTTTGTCGAACCCGATCGCTGTTACGCAAGCTGGCAGGAGATGGCGGAACAAGAGGCCGTAAGATCGGACGGCATTGAAGCCGTTGCCATCGTCACGCCTAATTTCCTGCACGTTCCGATCGCCAAAGCGTTCGTTGAAAAGAAAATTCATGTCATCTGTGACAAGCCGTTGGGCGTCAGCCTTGCGGAAGGGGAAGCGCTGGCGTTTCTTATCAACCAGAGCGGCTCTCATTTTATTCTGACTCATAACTACAGCGCGCTGCCGATGGTGCGTGAGGCGAGGGCGCGCATCGCCAACAGCGAAATTGGCGACGTCCGCAACGTGGAAGTGGAATATTTGCAGGGCTGGCTAAACGACCGACTGGAATTAACGGGTAACAAGCAGGCCAGCTGGCGCGGCAAAGCGCAGTTTGCAGGGGCGGGTGCGATTGGCGACATTGGCACCCACGCCTGGCAACTGGCGGCGTTTGTCAGCGGTATGGAGCCTGAATCCATTCGCGGCGAGCTGCTGACCCGCATTGAAGGGCGCGAACTGGACGACGAAGTTTACGCCGAAATGCGTTATGCCAACGGCGCGCGGGGCCGCCTGTGGGCAAGCCAGGTTGCGCCGGGCTTTGAAAACGATCTGCGTCTGCGAATTGTGGGTAGTCGAGGCAGCATCTGCTTCCGCCAGCAACAGCCGGAGATTCTGGAAATCCATCCGTTGCACGGGAATAGCTACGTTGTCACGCGTAACGGCGTGAATAATCATGATTCAGTCCGCCATCAGTGCCGCACGCCTGCGGGTCACCCGGAGGGCTATCTGGAAGGTTTCGCGCAAATCTACCGTGAGGCGGCAACGAAAATTCGCGGTGGCACAACGCCGCTGCTGCCGGGAATTATGGAAGGGTTGTCCGGGATGCGCTTTATCGAAACCCTGCGCGCCAGCAGTGACCAGGGCGGGGTGTGGATGGACTGGTAGCTGAATTCATGTTCGTTTGGGAGGCTGTGTTGAACTCATTAAAAATAGTATAACCCAATTCGGAAAACCAAATTCGTCTTAACACAATGCGCCATCCCCGGCGAACATGTCATAATATCTTATGAGCTGTATGGTCGTTTTATTATAGATGTGATTTTACTTTTTTTGTTATCTTGAATTATATTGATAATGGATACACGATATGTTTATAAATAAACAGCGAATTGATATTTATAGAGACTCAATTACTACTGCACTTTTAAAAAAGACCGATAATAATAAACTTTCGAATAAGACTCTACATAAGCTTGTGAAAATTGCAAATTCTCACATTGGACTTACAAAAGCAGAAGCCAAAAAGGTATTTATTAAAAATCAAAAAATAGAAACAAATGCTTATTCGATGAAGTTGGCTTTTGAACTAAAGAAAGTGGCCTCTCAATGTTCAAACCACGAATTAAGAGATAGAATAGGGGCTTTCATCCAAAACTGCAACCCTACAACTTTTATCAAAACAGAACATAGTGTGCAGACAACGGCAATTAACCAAACCAAATATATGAGTTGTGCGGATTTTGTCGATGCATATTCTGATAGCATTGGCCCCACCATTGGTGAGGGGGCAGAAGCTATAGTTGTAGAAGATGCGAAAAATGACCATAAAGTATTAAAGATATTCTTTGATAACGTTGAAGAGAGTGAAATTATCAATCAAGCCAACTCATTCAACATGTTTTATGGTGAAAATACTGCTCATGTTATTTCCGGCAAAGCTATCCGTATGGATAAAATAGAAGGTGCTCCTTTATCTCAAATAAAAGACTTTCCAGCTGATGCCACTACTAACTTCATGGATCTTATTGCTGAAATGGTCACAAAACGTTGCGCTCCTTCTGATATGTCAGAAAATAACTTTCTCTATGATAAAGGAAAAAATAAATTTTTCCCTGTAGATATATCCACAAACAAAGAAAATAAAGTTGATAAGAATGGTTTAAAATATATTATGAATTACATCACAAACAAAAGTGTTGGTTAAAAATTCATCTCCAGTCCTTTAGTATTGCATTATCGAAAAAAAACACTTCAGGAGGAGGAAATGCCAAAGGTATTGAGGAACTAACCGATATATCGCCGGTGGCCTGGCAGCATATTTTGCTGACCGGGCATTACACTGTTCACCCGTCGGCGAAACTGGCTTTTATTACAAGCTGCAACTGAAGCAGCAATGGCCTGCGGTGCGGATGATGCAGGGAATAACATTATCCGCACCGTCACCGACATTCATGTTCGTTTGGGAGGGTGTTCCGACGGCGTCCTTTAACAAACGGCTGATTCGCATGTAAGTTCCTGGAAGAGAGGTGCTGATGAACTTACCTACAAAACCAATACAGTCAATTTAACATAATATACATTATGCGCACCAAGATTGTGGTAGCAAAGTTGTAATGTCCGCCATGGGCTAAGTTAAGATGTCCGTCACGTAGACTCACCATCGAGGGATTCTGATGACGGCTCATGCAGCGGAGTTTTTCACTTTGGACGAAGTTAACCGACTCAAAATCATTCAGGACGTTATCGACCGGCGTCTGACCACACGGATGGCCGCGCAGTGCTTGGGCATTTCCGATCGCCAGTGCCGACGCCTTCTGTCGCGTTACCGTGAATCTGGCACCAGCTGCCTGATGGCCTTGCACAGTACGCGCTCAATATTATTCGAGATCGCTATACCGACTTCGGACCGACGCTGGCGTGTGAGAAACTCGCAGAACTGCACGATGTTCACCTGTCCAAAGAGACTGTCCGTTCACTCATGGTCAAAGCCGGTCTCTGGATACCCCGCAAACAACGTGCGCCGAAAATTCAGCAGCCACGCTATCGACGGGCCTGTTGCGGCGAACTGATACAGATTGATGGCTGCGACCATCACTGGTTCGAGAACCGTGCGCCCGCCTGTACTGCTCTGGTCTACGTTGATGATGCGACGAGCCGCCTGATGCAGCTTCGTTTTGTTAAATCGGAATCGACCTTTACCTATTTTGAAGCCACCAGGGGGGCTATCTGGAAAAGCATGGCAAACCACTGGCATTGTACAGCGACAAAGCCAGCGTCTTCAGAATCAACAATAAAAATGCAACCGGTGGCGACGGCTATACCCAGTTTGGCCGTGCGATGCATGAGCTGAATATCCAGACTATCTGCGCTAATACAAGCTCAGCCAAAGGTCGCGTGGAACGCGCCCATCTGACGCTTCAGGATCGCCTAGTAAAGGAGCTCCGTCTCAGGGGAATTTCTTCTGTGGATGCAGCCAATGAATTTGCTGATGAGTTTATGGCTGATTACAACCGGCGCTTTGAAAAAGCTCCCCGTCATGACTTTGATGTTCACCGGCCACTTGAAACTGATGATGATCTGGCTGCATTTTTCACATGGCGAGAGCCGCGCCGTGTTTCAAAATCTCTGACGGTGCAGTATGACAAAGTGCTTTATCTGATTGAAGATAATGAGTTAAGCCGCAGGGCTATCGGGAAATATATCGAGGTCTGGCATTACCCGGATGGCCGGAAAGAACTCCGGCTAAACGGAGCCGTCCTTCCCTACTCCACATATGATCGTCTTCAGGAAATTGACCAGGGTGCTATCGTGGACAACAAACGCCTCGGGCGGACACTTGAATTTATCAAGCTTGTTCAGGATAAACGCGATAATAACCGTTCGCAGGCACTCCCTGCCGGAAATGGCCCCTCGCGGCGTCGCAGAAAACCAACTGAGAAGAAATCCCAGCGTTCACTAAATAGTGACGATATGCTTGATGCGTTGAAGACATTACAGTCCCGTTCTGAAGAAATCTTTGGTAAGAGAGAATAACTTCAGTGGTATGAAGTAATTCAGGGGCAAAAGCCCCTGTATTACTATCTTCGACTCATTGCCAATTTGGTGGCAAACGCTAGAAACAAGCACCCAGTGGCGCGATCCATCCATTTCACCACGACAGGCTTTTTCAACACACCTGAAGCATAGTGGGTAGCGGTAATGAGTGCCAGGGACCACAGCGTGCCAATCAATACGTGGATAGCAACCAGAAGGAATGTCCAGCCGATGGGGGAATGTCCGGTTGGGATAAATTGCGGCAAAAATGAGACATAAAAAACGCCCATTTTTGGGTTAAGCACATTCCCCAACATTCCTCGCAGGAACCAATTACTTGCAGGGTTAGTATTTTCCAGTCTCAAGTTGAATTGTTGTCGCGGGCGCAATAGCAGTTGAATGCCCAGCCAGAAAAGATATGTCGCTCCGCACCATTTCAGCAGTGTATAAGCCAACTCAGAAACTGCCAGTAAAGCCCCCAAACCAAAGGCCACCAAAGCCCCCCAGATAAAGCACCCTACATCAATACCTAACGCAGCATGAAAGGCTTTTCGGCCACCTTCAGCAGTAGCGGTACGGAGAATAAGTGCAGTATCAAGACCAGGCGTTAAGGCCAGGAGTGTTGCAGCGAGGGTGTAAGCAAGAAGTGAATCAGTGACAAGCATTTCCTATCTCCGAAAGAGATAAGGCTACTGAAATATTCACATACTTGCAACACGCATGACGGTCATTTCAACTTTGCTGGCAGACGGACATCTGAACTTAGCTTTGACAAGAATCCGACAGAATCCGGGGTTTTGTGGGCATCGTTATCGTTGGCCTGGTTGCTGACGGCCTCTGAAAGCTCTTTCTCCAGCGTTGATACCATCATGCATGCCATCTTATTGTTAGACTGCCCACCACGATTGGTTTTCCAGACATCGCGTTCTTACAGTGGCAAGTCGCTTTTACATCTAATGTAGCAATATAAAACCTCTGGCCTGCATGCCAGAGGTTTCCCTGTTGTCATTTAACCAATAATCCCACACCTAATCCGGCCATCAGCCCGCCACTACTCATTCTACGATTTCCGGGTGTGGGTAAGATAGGCCTGCACGGCGGTGCTGAATCCGGGGTTTTGTGGGCACGTTATGCCTGGTCGCTGATGGCTTCTGAAAGCGCTTTCTGCAGAAAATAGGACGACCATATTTTTCATCACTGCCACGGCTAAAATGATTTCTACTATCATTTCGTTAAGCACTCTGCGGTAAACCTTTTTGAGGCTATATGCGCTCTTTACGGAATTTGAATTACGCTCTTTTAGGGATAATGTGCATCTTCAGCCTTCCGTGCGCACTGTCTGCAACCCCGGTTCCTTTAACGCTGTTGTCTCACACATCGATACAGACTGAGGTATCCGGGCAAGCGCCTGGCGTCGCTCAATGGCTCAAGCAACATTCCACTTTACGGGTTGGCGTTTCGGCGTCGGCGCATCCGCCGTTTCAGCTTGATACAGACCCGGCAGATTTCGAAGGAATAACGGCAGATTATCTGGCGTTACTCGCACCGGCACTCGGCGTCACATTCCAGGTGTTGCAATATCCCAACCGCCAGGCGGCTATCGCGGCACTGGATTCGGCCGAAGTCGATATGATTACGGGAGACCCGACGCTGGCTGATGCACATCCTTCGCTGCTTGCCACAGACAGTTATTTGACCGACCGCGCGGTTTTGGTCGGTCAGTTGCCGGTACAGCAATCACAATTAGCCCCTTATAAGACCTTGGTCTACGTAGGCAATAATGCATTGCAGGCGGCACTGCACGAAGCCTATCCACAGCTCAAACTGATCGCCAGTCCCGATTATTACAACGCGTTCATGACCGTGATCAACGATGAAAGTGCGGCGATGTGGACCAACGCAATCACCGCTGAAGATCTCAATCGGCGAATGTTCGATAAGCGTCTGGTTATCTCGCGTAGTCACGCCCTGCCCGTTCAGGATCTCAAATTTATTACCCGGCGGGATCTGCCCCAGCTTGCCAGCGCAATTAATAAGGTTCTGAATAATATCAGCCCACAGACGCACAGTCTGATTGCTCAGACCTGGGGACTCAAAGCGGTGGCTCCTGCCCCACCTAAAGTGCCGGCATTGACCATCGAGGAAGCCGACTGGGTAGCGCTTCATCCGGAGCTGTCGGTGTTTGTGGTACACACGCACATCCCGCTGACGTACATTAACGACGATGGTGAAGAAAGCGGTTATGCCAGCGCGTTACTAAAAAAAATGGCGGCACAGAACGGAATCACTCTCCGCTGGCATGCGTTCCCAAACGTCATTGAAATGCGCAACGCGCTAAAAAAATCCCCTGACGCCTTAATTGCCGTCGCCGATGCCTCTGCCCATGAAGATCCGGATGTTATTTTTTCTCGGCCTTATCAAATTTCCAATTGGGTCCTGGTGACACGTAAAAGCTTCCCTCAGGTGAAATCATTGTCAGCCATGAATGGCAAAAAAGTCGCTGTTTTTACCGGCACCTATTATCTGCCCGCTTTGCGCAAACAGTTTCCAGAGGTGCAATTTGTTGAAGAAGATTTTTCGCTGGAAACCGCCCTGTCTCTGGTAACACACCGGATTGATGGCGCTATCGTGCCGCAAACCTCAGCCAGTTTTGTCCTGAAAAGTTATCTTGAAGACCGCTTTCGTATCGCGACGATCCTGCCTCTTCCACCACTGCGGCTGGCGATGGCGACCAGCGTCGCTAACCGCCCTTTACTCTCCATTATTGATAAAATGCTGCGCGAATTGCCCCCTCGCACCCTGGATGCCCAACTTAACGGTTGGCAGATGCGTTATGCCCTTGAGCGATTTGAAGCCTGGGGGCGTTATCGGACGACGCTTACCGTCGCGGCCGCGATAGTGCTGGTGATTGTGCTGATGCTGGCGTTTTATTACTGGCGAAACCGCTTTCTTAAACGGAATCTCGAAACCCAGCAGAAATTGCAAAATGAGTTGAAAGCCACTAAACGGCAGGTGGAGAAAGCCAGCGCCTCGAAAAGCGTATTTTTGTCACAGATGAGCCATGAAATCCGTACTCCACTCAATGCGCTTATTGGTTTGCTGGAGCTGGAGAATATGGGTAAATCCTCGCCGGAACAGCGACGCAATAATATCGCGGTAGCCTATGAATCGTCGAAATCGTTGCTGATGTTAGTTGGCGACATTCTCGATATGGCCAAAATCGAATCCGGCACCTTTTCGGTACGCCAGGTGCCGGTCTCTCTCGGTGAAATACTCAATAATGTCAGTACCTTGTTCCGTTATAGCGCGGAAGAAAAAGGTCTGACGCTGCTGACGCAGCTCGATGTACAGACCGACAGAATAATCTGCGACCCGCTGATGCTCACCCAAATCGCGTCCAATCTGCTCAGTAACGCCATTAAATTCACCCCGCAGGGTGAAGTCGAAATGATCATCTATCAGACGCGATCGTTACGCGGTACACACGCAGAATATGTGCTTGAAGTCTGTGACTCCGGGCCTGGGTTAACCCCGGAACAGCAAACCGCCATCTTTGAACCTTTTGTACAGGTTGACTCCGGCCAGACATCGCAAACGGGTACGGGCCTGGGTCTGAGCATATGCCGCCAATTGGCGGGGCTGCTCAACGGTGCGCTAGAGGTCGACAGCACGCCCGGAGAGGGCACGACGTTTATCTTCCGTTTCTCCGCGCCACCGGATATCGTTACCCCAGCGGGGACGCAGCAGCCAGGGATCATCCCTGCGACGACCGCCCGCAAAATACTGTTGGTAGATGACCACGCACCTAATCGGATGTTGTTGGCACAACAGCTAGAATACGCGGGTCACCACAGCGTGGCGGCTGAAAATGGTGCTCAGGCGCTGCGGCTTTGGCTGGAAGAGGATCCGCCGTTTGATACGGTGATAACCGACTGTAATATGCCCGGAATGAGCGGTTTTGAGCTGGTCAGGCAGCTTCGTGAACAAGAAAAACTGGCCGGGCGTGACCCGCAGCCCATGTTTGGCTTAACCGCGATGGCCGAACAAAAGGTGAAATCTCTCGCTGCACAGGCTGGGATGACCGATTGTCTGTTCAAGCCGGTGGAACTGGCGCGTCTGTTAGCTTGTATTGAGGGGGCTGAAAGCGCGCAGTCCCCTTCTTCTCAACTCGATTCTGGCGTTATTCTCAGCCTCGATAAGCTGGAGAAATTACAACCGGAGATGTTTAACACATTGATTTTGGCTGTCGTTAAGCAAAATGAGCAGGATATGTCGGCGTTGCAAGAGGCGATTGAGACTGAGGATTTTGCTGCTATTCGCCGCGCAGCCCATAGCCTGGTGGGGGGAGCGCATCTGATTGAAGCTGCCGGGCTGGCGCAAGCGTGTCAAGCCGTCGAAATTGCCGCGGAAGAAACAAATTTACCCCGAATTAAAACGCTCGCTGCCACATGCGTCACGCAGATTATGCAGCTCGACACCCAGTTAAAGCAGGTGCTGGATGATAATGAAAGGAACGATGCCCGTGAGTCATAAAAGCAGGTTTTTTGTATGAGCAAAATTTTCATAGTGGACGACCACCCAGTCTCGCAGCTTGCCGTCCAGGTGGTCGCCACCGGCAACGGCTACGAGGTGGTGGGAAGTTGTGATAACGGGCGCGATGCCCTGATATTCCTGCGCAGTAATCATGCCGATCTGGTGGTGATTGATATTGATATTCCCCCGCCGAACGGGCTGGAAGTGATAACCCGACTGCGACAGGACGGTTTTCCCGGCGGCATTCTGGTGCTGACTGCCCACAACGATCGCCACTTCATCGACCGTGCCAGAACCGCTGGAGCAAACGGATTTATCAGCAAAAACAATCATCTTGATCAACTGGCTGATGCATTTAAGGCGGTGATGAACGGTTATGACTTTTTCCCGCAGCGTCAGGCCGCTTCAGTGATGACCGCCGAACCGCAACCAGAACAGGAGCTGTTAAGCTTGCTGTCAAACCGGGAGTTGCAGGTGCTGGGCTACATTGCCCGGGGTGACATGCTGGTTGATATCGCGGAAAAACTGCATGTCAGTAATAAGTCGATCAGCACCTATAAAAGACGGATTATGACCAAGCTGGGAATGAGTAAAACGCTGGAAATGATCGAATTCGCCAAACGCAATCATTTGGCCTGAGGGATAGAGTCAGCGGATCGCGCGTTGGCGATCCGCTGGGCGGGCTACTGATAGGTGGTCGTGAAGGTCGCATTGGCGTTGGCACGGCCTGGCGTGATATCACTTCGGGTCTGGTAGTAACGCGCTTTCAGCGCAATAGCAAAGATCCCGTCGGTGCGGGTGGTGGCAATTTTGAGCATTTCACCGAGCGCAACCGGGATATCGTTATGCAGAATCTGCACCCCGACACCGCTGGCGGTCTGTCCGGCATCCGCCGGGTCGATATTCAGCACGCCGTGACTGGCATCTGCTGCCCCGGCACTGCCGGGCTCTAGCGTCAGGTTAATGTTGGTCGCCGCATCGCAGTTGAGGTTGATGGCAAAAGCGACATCCCCGGCGGTACTTCCCGCGCCTGAGAATTCCGTGTTTTTCGTTCTCCCCATATTGACGATGATATTACTGTTGGTGACCGAACAGGCCACCGTTTGCACCGTACCGCTGGCGAGGGTGTAATTCATGACCTGTGTTTGACCTGACACCAATGCCTGGGAAATTGCTCCGGTGGTTATTGGCCCGGAGCCGGTCACCGGTGCGATTTTAACCAACTGCAACTGATAATTGCCCCAACTGCCGCCACACAGTCGCCACCAGGTTGGCGAGCTGCGGCACGGGATGTTACTCACCCGTCGAGGCAGTGCTCCTGTACCGTAGCGTCCTGCTGTGGACCCAGCCCCAGGGGTGACAATGCGGAAAGCTAAACCCATGACGCCTGACTGATAGAGAGTCTCGGCGTTATAACTAACGGGGGTGTAACCGCCGCCACCTGCCGCCCATTGGGTGACGAATGAAGACGTTGTACACTCGATAAAATCATTGCGACTGCCAAGCGCGTTATTACTTAACGTTGCCACCACGCTGCCCACCGGGGCATCACGCTGGACCACGACGTGACCCAAATTAAGGGCAACGCTGTCGCTGGCCGTGAATCGAGCATCCATAAACGTACACGAGGCCATCGCCCCTTTCGCGGCCAATAGCAGTAAACCCCCGACGACTATTTGCATCCGTATTCTTTTCATCATCACTGTCTTCATCACTGATAAGTCATTGTAAAAGTGGCATTGGCATTGGCTTTACCCGGCGTCACTGCGGGCTGTGTCTGGTAATAACGCGCCTTCAACGGGACCGCATAGGGACCATCGGCGGTTGGACGCCCCACCACTATCCGTGAGCCGAGAGCCACAGGGGCGTTATTGAACAACACCTGCACGCCCACTCCGCTGGCGTTATCGGCTGTTCCGGCATTATCCAGATTCAGTATGCCGTTGGTGGCATCGGCTGCCCCGGCGCTACCAGCATCGATCCGCATGTTGATATTGGCGGAAGCATCGCAATTGAGGGCGATGGTAAAATCTGCATCCCCGCTGGTGCTCCCCGGGCCGCTGAAATCCGTGTTTTTCGCCGTCCCCATATTGACCGTAATATTGCTGTTGGTGACAGAACAGGCCACAGTCTGCACCGTACCGCTTGCAATGGCGTATTCCAGAATATTGGTTTGACCAACGATCAGCGCCCTTGTCAGGGTGCCAGTGGTCACGGGGCCTGAGCCTGTGGTCTGCGCCACTTTCACTAACTGAAGTTGATAATTCCCCCAGGTACCGCCACATAAACGCCACCAGTTGCTGCCGCTGTTACATGCAGTATTGGATATTTGACGGGGTAACGGACCGGTGCCATAACGTCCGGCGGTACTGCCTGCCCCTGGCGTCACGATTCTGAATGCCAGCCCTGGTACCCCGGACTGATAAAGGGTCTGACCGCCATAGACCACCGGCGCGAATCCTGCGCCTACAGCCCACTGCGTCTGAAAGCCGGTGGCATTACATTCGATAAAGTTGTTACGCCCGCCCAGCACGCTGTTGTTGGTGCTCCACACCACGCTCCCCATCGGCGCATCCCGCTGCACGGTCACTGTGCCCAGGCTCAGTTGTACCGCATCATTTGGCGTAAACCGGCTGTCCATAAAGCTGCAGGTTGCCAGAGCGCCTTTAGACACGACCAACAGCAGCAAACAGGAAAGCACTCGGCTTTGTACTAATTTCTTCATTAACGTTTTCATTGTTGCTTTGCCTTATTCATTGCGTGCTCAGCGGCACTGACCGTTTACCATCTGAATACCTGCACCTTCGTCCGTTTCGCTGAGGCGGTACGACACCCGGCATTGACGATCGGCTTCGCTACCCCACTGAACCTTAAGTGTTCCCTTGCTTTGCAGACCGGCGAGGTACACCTGCCCCCCATCGCCCACAATGCTGCTCCCGGCATCGGAATCGGCTTCATTTACCACCGTCGCGCCAAACGGGACGGCTTTGCCGTCGGCCCGGGTGAGGTTCATCAACACCCGTTGTCCTATCTGAGCACGATATTCGGCGCGCACGATGGCCCCGCGGGTAGGCACCACGCTGCGGCTGGTCTGTTTGAGGTCGACGTTTTCTGCCAGCGTTTCGGTACTCAGCGTGACGTCATTCCGGCGGTATGGCATCAGGTTCGGCACCAGTGCATAACCGCGATAGTCCGTGCTGACCCCGGTCTGGTTATTGATCCCGATACCGGAGGCGTCAGGGACTTTGACCAGACCGAACGTTTCGCCCATGCTCTGCCCGGCGGTAATGCCATCGGCATGCGCAACGATAGCGCCCTGCAGGCCGTAATTAAGGTTGCGCTGCCCCTTGCTGTAGCTGTAACCGCCGTTTACTTCGCCATAGGTGCCACGATAATTAGCGCTGGCGTAGCCGCTGCTTCCCTGCCCGTTCGAGGCGTATCCTTGGGTCACGTTCCAGTTAAGATTGTTGTCCTCAAGCGCGGTCCCGTTCAGTCCTACCGTGTTGACCGTTCCCCGGTCGCGACTGCTGCTCACGTTGTAACTGGCGTAGGTTTTGCTCAGCCAGCGGTCGAGTGGAATGCTCAGGTTCAGGGAGACCACATCGTCCCGCTCATAGGTTTTACCAGCGCTGTTTTCACCGGCTCCGGTGGATGTCGTATTGCGGTTCATCGCGTAATTGAGGCTGTAGCTGATGCCACTCCAGCTATTGTTATACCCAAGGTTCCACGACGACGTTTTACGAGTATTTCCCCAGTAATCTTCGCTGACCGCCCCCACCGACAGGTATCCGCGATTGTCGCCCAAGTCCTGACTGAGCGTCAGTTCGGCGCGGTTGCGTTTACGGTCATTGCGCAACCTGTACGGATTGTCGCTATAGGTTTCGAGCACCTCGGAAAGGGTGTAAAACCCGGCGGTAGAATAGCGATAGCCCGCAATAGCCAGATGTGTCCCGGTTTCGGCCAGACTTTTGCTGTAACGCACTCGCCACGATTGCCCCTGACGCGTCTCTTCATCTTTTGCTGAGCCCCACGATTGCGTAAGGTCGGCAGATATTGCTCCGAACGTGCCGAGATTTTGACCGATCCCGGCTGCTGCCGAGCGGTAATGCTCTGCCGCCTGCGCACCGGTATATAGCGTTAAGCCTTTGCCAACGCCGTAGATGGCGGTTCCCTGTGCGAAAGGCGTTTTCTCCACGCTGTTGTCATAGGCTCGGTACTGGCCGCCGGTGACGCTGAAGCGCAGCCGCCCTTCGCGCTGCAACACCGGTAATGAGGCAAACGGCACGACCATGCTTTGTTCACTGCCGTCGGCTTCTTTCACTGTGACATACAGATCACCGCTGCCACCGGTCGGATACATATCCGTGATTTCAAAAGCGCCAGCCGGGACGGTGGTCTGATAAATCACGTAGCCATTCTGGCGGATGATCACCTGAGCACTGTTGCTGCGGGCTATCCCACGCACTACCGGCGCATAGCCACGCTGACTTTCCGGTAACATTTCATCATCGGAAGCCAGCTGCGCGCCCCGGAACGGAACGCTGTCGAAAACGTCAGACGGTGCCAGGCTTTCGCCGAGGGTCAGCTGACTTTTCAACGGCACAATGCTGCGCTGCGCATAGCTGTATATCGTGCTCCACTTGTCGCCTTCGTCGCTGTTACTGCGTGACCAGGTGGTGTAATTGCGAAAGCGCCACGCGCCGAGGTTAAGACCCGGGCGCAGGTTAAGATACTGGCTGCTGCCGGTGCCGCCCTGCTGATGTTCAACTTCGCTCACCCCGCTGAAGCTGTAATTGAGCAGCGCCGCATTGATCCCCTCATCCCACTGTGACGGCGGCACGTAGCCACGGATACGCGGGTTGACGACCGCCTGCGGAATAGAAATATCCAGACGCTGGGCGCTAAAAACGAACTCAGCCGAGGCGTCAGGGATCGCAGTAAGAACCACACATTTGGCCCCGTCTGGCTGCAAATCAGGGAAGGATTCGACCTTCACGCCGTACCCCGCCAATTCGCCAACATCAAGACAAGGCTGTAACCCTTTATCTGGCGTCTGAAAAAACGTGACTTCCCGGCTGTCTACCATTTCGTTATTGAGATAGATGTCGACGGGATAGCGCCCTGGTAACTGCCCGCCATTTTCAAAGGCAGACAAATCAGGCGCAGTACCGCCCTCGCCTGTTTGCTCTAACAGCGCCGGATTAAAATAATCCTTTGCCTGTGCAGTCAGGGAAGGCAGGAGCAACGCAACGGCAATCGCTAAGGATGTCGGGCGAAAGTCAGGACGTTTTTTTGCAGATTGAGTTAAACGGCACATTATTTTTTCCAGCGGTCAGTTTCCGGGGCGTTAAAGAGAAGTCTTGTGAACTGCGCCAACAGCGCCGTAATCACTGATCACTTTCCATTCGACCTGATTACCGCGAGCATCTGACGGCAGAGGGAAGAAAGCGGTCGCATGCGGGGCCACGTACGTGACCTTTTCAAGCGGACGTCCGTTCAGGCTGACGGACTGAAAATTGATGTAATACGGCGTCGGATTGTTCACGGACAGCCGGTCCCCTTGGCGGGTCCATTTCAGCGCACTGCTGGCATTTTCCGGGGTTGAATTTTTCAATGCCTGTGGTCGATAAATCAGCTTGATCCGCGTATTGACCGCCAGCTGTAAGGTGTTGTCAGAGCGAGACGGATCGGCGGTTGGGATCGACTTGATGTTCAGCCAGTACAGCGTTTCACGATCGCTGGCGAGCGCACCATTGGCCTGCATAATCCGCAGGGTATTTTTCTGATTACCGTCCAGACGGAATAACGGCGGGGTCACAATGAAGCTGCTTTTATCACTCTGCCCTGCTTCGTTTTCCACCCATGACTGGATGAGATACGGCGATGAATCCGGGTTTTCCAGTCCAATGGACGCCTCTTTTTTTCCCCCGTCATAGATGACACGGGTTCCGCCGACCACTACGCCAGCCTGCGCGATACTGCTACTGGCGAGAAAACTGGCGAACAGCAGCGTTGAGATTTTTGTCGTCACGTTGAAGACTCCTGGGTAAAAAAAGCCGGCCTTTGGGCCGGCTCTAAAGGTGACGGCAGAACGGTCTGCCCTTGCTGAATCAGTTGTAAACCACGCTGAAAGTCGCGGTAGCGTTAGCCGGACCTGCGGTAACGGCAGCGGCCTTGGCAACGTAAGCGGCGTTAAATTTCAAGGTATTAGTGCCGGTTTGCGACAGCGTGGTGCTTTGTGACTGCGTGAACAAAGGCAGCACGCTGTTATCTGCATTACGGATCTGGATCCCGACACCGGTCGCTACGCCAGCGCCCTGAGTCAGTTCCAGCGCACTGTTGTCACCCTGATAAGGCGTCCCATCGAATTTCACCGATGCTGAGCTGACGCTGGCCGGACAGCTGGTCAAATCAATCTGGAACGCGGTCGCACCCGCGGTATCACCTGCACCAGTGAAGGCTTTGTCGCTGATTTGACCCAAGTTAACGGTCTGGTTAGCGCTCGATGGCGAAACAGTACACGCGGCATCAATAATTTCGCCGTTGAACTGAATTGTGCCGTCTGCTGCATTTGCCGCTGAAACGGATGCACCACAAATTACTGAAACTAATGCAAGGGCGTGCAGTTGCTTTTTCATAAAACAATTTCCTGTAAGTAAATTAAGTGTTGTTGCTTACCGGTTAATCCCGATGTTTTACAAAGCGCGTCATTTTATTACGCATTAAGCATCTTGCCCGGTAATTAAGTTCGCTTTGTGAGACCTACTATACTCGTCAGAAATAATTAAACATTGAGAATAGCCGTCGGCGCGTGTAATCCAATCTGACATCGCCTGTAATCCAATGACTACAAAGTTCGCGAAATACAACCAGAATTAAGCGCAGTCAGTGCTATCAAGGGTCGCAGGCTGTCATCCTTTCCTGTAAGGCGTCACGCAAAACCCGAAATGGTTATTTACGTTAATTTTTAAATTCGTATTTATGATTGATTTTAATATGGCTTCTATGTCAGCATTTAAAAAGCACACAACCTCAGGGGCTTTCATGGCAAATATACTTATCATTGACGACCACCCGATGGTTCGTCTGGCAATTCGCATGTTATTAGAAAAAGACCAGCACCATATTGTGGCGGAATGTGGTGATGGAATGGAGGCCTATAGATTGACGCAAAGACTCCAGCCAGAAATTGTCGTTGTCGATTTAGATATTCCTGGCCTAAGCGGTGTGGAATTAATTGACCGACTGCGGAAGTCTGGATTTAACGGCAGAATGTTAGTTCTGACCGGACGCGACGATGAGCATTATCTCAGCCGATGTATCCACACTGGCGCTGACGGCTTTGTCGGTAAAAGCAATAACCTCGACGAATTGCGAGACGCGGTAAAAGCCGTGGAACGCGGTTACGGTTATTTTCCCCTTCGTCGACTGTCTGAAACCGGGCGTAAAGCGCCGGTCTGGGAAACCGATGTGGTGAAGACGCTCTCTAACCGGGAACTGCAGGTGCTGCACTATCTGGCCCTGGGGCTGAAGATTAACCAGATCGCCGAGAATATGTTTATCAGCAATAAAACGGTCAGTACTTACAAGACCCGACTGCTGAATAAACTGCAGATCAGCAACACGGTCGGGCTGGTGGATTTTGCTCGCCGCCACAATCTGGACTAAACGATGAAGTTTCTCAGCCCGCTACTTATCGTACTCTTACTGTTAATTTCAGCACGCGCACAAGCCACTGTTCCGGCCGATCAGCTACAGCTCATTAGCCGGGAAAGCTACGATCGAACCGTATTTACGCTCGACGATGCTGACTGGCGCTGGCTCGGGAATAAACGCGTATTGAAAGTGGCGGTCTGGTTGCCGGAGATCCCGCCGCTCTATCTGTATACCGGCGAGGGGCGATATGAAGGCATGATCGCCGATTATATCGCCCTACTTGGGGATTATCTTGGCCTGCGGGTTGATGTTCAGGCTTACGCCAACCGCGATGCCGCCCTCGCCGCGCTGGCACATAAGCAAGTCGATGTCGTGGCCGACTCGTCGGCAAAAGCATTACCCTTCAATGATGTCCTGATCTCCTCATCCAATTTTATCAGCGATCATCCGGTGTTAGTGCATCGCAAAAATTCGCAAAATGCGCCCTTTCGTTATGAGAAAGGCATGAAACTGGCTATCGCCCGCTGGTATGTGGACGACAGTTGGATCGAACAAAATTTTCCGGGCGCGACCCTCATCCATTATGAAACCGACGATCTGGCCATGGCCTCTGTTGCTTTCGGCGAGAACGATTTCTACATCGGAAATCTGGTAACCACCTCGTACCTTCTTGAGCGTAACTACCCGCACTTTCTGGTTTTTCAGCAGGTCTATCCGGAGCGCGATACCGGCAGCCATTTTGTGATGCGCAAGGAGAATACACCGCTGATTCGTTCTATTGAACGCGTACTTCAGGCCATTCCACGCACCCAGAATCAGGTGATTTTGCAACAATGGAGCGCCGGAGCAAATCTGTGGAAAGTGAGCAAAAAAGTTGAATTTACGGCTGCCGAGAAGCGATGGCTGGCAGAAAATCCATCGGTCAAAGTCGCGGTAAATGCGTTCTATGCGCCGTTTACCATGATTGATGCCA
Organism: Scandinavium lactucae; assembly: GCF_033843265.1. NCBI lineage: Bacteria > Pseudomonadati > Pseudomonadota > Gammaproteobacteria > Enterobacterales > Enterobacteriaceae > Scandinavium > Scandinavium lactucae. The sequence continues at coordinate 221,963 of NZ_JAWXRD010000040.1, read as the reverse complement.
GCGGCAGTTTTTATGGCGTGACCGCCGATATTCTGCGGATGATCCGCCTGCGTACTGGATTACATTTCGAACCGGTTTCTGCGGATTCCGTCGAAGTCATGGATGAGCAGATAGCTAGCCAGAAAGCGCTGTTCATCGGAGCGGTCAGTCAAAGCGAAGAACGCAATCAGAATTTATTATTCTCGCGGCCCTATTTCAGCTCGCCATTTGTGCTGGTTGAATCGGTAAACAAGGATTACCCCGCCCTTTTGCCCCCCGGTACACGGGTGGCGGTGGTTAAAAAAAACACCCTGATCCCTGAACTGCGCCGTAATAATCCGGGGATCAAGATCATTGAAACGACGAATGCCAGTATCGCGATGCAAATGGTCGATGATGGCAACGCGGATGTGGCCGTTCACACCCTATTCGGTGCCAGTTACATGATTGAACGCTACTTCCGCGATCGCCTGAAAATTAACGGCAGGATCGGCGAACAGAGCGCCAAAATCGCCTTTGCGGTATCGCGCTCGCAACCGGAACTGCAAAGCATCATCAATAAATCCCTGGAGAATATCTCCCCGGCGGATATCAGCCGGGTCATCGACAAATGGCAAACCCGACCGGATGTGCGGCTCGATACCTGGGAATTGTATAAAACACGTTTCTGGCTGGTATTCGGGGTGGCGGGCGTGACCATCCTGACGTCACTTATCTGGATTTATTATCTGCGACGGGAGATTGGTGCCCGCAAACTGGCACAGCAAAAGTTGCAGTCTCAGCTGGAGTACAACGAAACGTTGACTCATGCCCTGTCAGAAGAAACGGAACGTGCCGAACAGGCTAATCGTGCCAAAAGTACCTTCCTCGCTACCATGAGTCATGAAATACGCACCCCGGTGAGTGCGATTATTGGCTTACTTGAACTGACAGTGAATACCTCGGGAAAGGAACTCGATGAGGACGATCCGCTCAGGGTCGCGTGGGAATCAGCCCGTTCGTTAATGGGGCTGATAGGCGACATTCTGGACATGGCGCGAATTGAATCCGGGCGGCTGGAGCTGACGCCTGAATGGGTCAGAACCACGGAACTGTTGCCGCCGGTGGTGCGGGTGTTCGAAGGGCTGGCGCGGCAGAAATCTTTGCGGCTGCACTGTTCAATGCCACCGCAAATGCCTTATCAGGTACTTATCGATCCGCTGCGCTTTCGCCAGGTGTTGTCCAACCTGGTCAGTAACGCCATTAAGTTTACCGAGCAAGGCAATATCAGCGTAGAAATGGTGTTAGCCGAAGAAGCCCATTCGACAGCCACCCTGTTACAGGTGAGCGTCACGGATACCGGGAAAGGCATATCGTGGGAAGAACAGAAAGATATTTTTGACCCGTGGGTACAAGCTAAAAATGGCCCGGTGCTCAGCGGATCAGGCCTGGGTCTGGCGATTTGTGCTCAACTTGTCCACATGATGGGCGGCACCATCGCCATGACCAGCGCCACGGGCAAAGGCACGCGGGTCAGTTTTACCGTACCGGGGATGATGCGCGATAAACAGTCGGAGATACCGCAGCGTGAAGCTAACGACACATCGATTATCCATGTGCCGCTAAGGATCCTCGCCGTGGACGATCATCCTGCCAACCGGATGTTGCTCAGACGCCAGTTAACCCATCTCGGTCATCGGGTGACCGAAGCGTGTGATGGGGCCGAAGCCTGGGCCATCTGGCAGGTGGAGCCGTTTGATATGGTCATCACCGATTGCAGTATGCCGGGTATGGATGGTCTGGCGCTTACCCGATTGATCCGCGAAAGCCCGGGGGGATCGGTCGCTATTCTTGGGCTGACGGCCAATGCCTGGCCAGAGGAGCGGGCTCGCTGTCTGGCCGCAGGAATGAACGAATGCTTATTCAAGCCGTTGCAGCTCGCGCAGCTTAAAATCCTGCTTAACGAGGTGGTGAAGAATCTACCCGGTCACGGCGCTGAGAAGGACCTGCTGCGCCAGCTGGTTGATTACCAAAAGCTTGAGGAACTAAGCAATTATGACGATGAAATGCTCCGCGAACTATTGACCCTGACTCTACACAGCAACCGGGATGACCAGCGACTCGCCAGGGATTTACTCGAGTTGCAGGACTGGCCTGAACTGGCCAAATGCATACATCGCATTTCCGGTGCAGCGCAAATTTGCGGAGCTCAGGGGGTGGTCGTCACCTGTCGAGAGCTTGAGGCTGCCTGTCTCCTGCCCGAGCAGTCAGAAACGGTCATTCTGCCACTGTGGTTAAAGGCGAATGACGCCCTGAGTGAATTTAACCAGGCGCTGGAAGGCTGGTTGTTCGATAACGGCGCTGATCTTGTATCCGCGTAATTGAGTCCTTTTAATGTTTACATATATGAAATAACATATGTGTTTACAGCTCATGATGAGGTGCCAGATGATCCGACCCGTGCAACTTTTTAAACTGCTTTCTGATGATACCCGCTTGACTATCGTGCTGCTGCTTCGGGAATCCGGCGAGTTATGCGTGTGTGATATCTGTGCCGCAATCGCGGAGTCGCAACCCAAAATATCACGACACATGGCGTTGTTACGCGAGGCTGAGCTGGTGACCGATCGCCGGGAAGGGAAATGGGTACATTATCGACTGTCACCCCATATGCCTGCCTGGGCGGCAACCATCATCGACGCAGCATGGAATAGCGAACGCGAAAATATCCGTCAGAAAATGGCTTCTGCCTCGTCTTCTGCATGCTGAATTCGCATTAACACATTCATCAAATCAAATGTAAACGGAGTTTCTGATGCTACTGGCTGCGGCTATTTTTTTATTCACGCTGGTGCTGGTTATCTGGCAACCCAAAGGGCTGGGTATCGGCTGGAGTGCTTCGATCGGTGCGGGTCTGGCGTTGCTGACCGGCGTGGTTCAGGTGGGGGATATTCCGGTGGTCTGGCAGATTGTCTGGAATGCAACCGCCACCTTTATCGCAGTGATCATTATCAGTCTGCTGCTGGATGAGTCCGGATTCTTTGAGTGGGCCGCCCTGCATGTTTCCCGCTGGGGAAATGGCCGTGGTCGACTGCTGTTTACCTGGATTGTGCTGTTGGGGGCAACGGTAGCCGCTTTGTTTGCCAACGATGGCGCAGCCCTCATCCTGACGCCTATCGTGATTGCGATGCTGCTGGCACTGGGATTCAGCCAGGGCGCGACATTAGCTTTTGTGATGGCGGCCGGTTTTATCGCCGATACGGCGAGTTTGCCGCTGATTGTGTCGAACCTGGTCAACATCGTCTCGGCGGATTTCTTTAACCTCGGTTTCACCGAGTACGCTGCCGTGATGGTGCCGGTAAACCTCGCGGCCATCGCCACCACGCTCGGGATGCTGCATCTGTTTTTTCGCAAAGACATTCCCGCGCTTTACGATGTTTCCCTGTTAAAAGAACCGAAAGACGCTGTCCGCGATGCCGCGACGTTCAAAACCGGCTGGCTGGTGCTTCTTCTCTTACTGGTAGGTTTTTTTGGCCTGGAGCCGCTTGGTGTGCCGGTGAGTCTGGTCGCGGCCATGGGGGCGTTAATCCTGTTTATGGTGGCTAAAAAAGGCCATGCTATTAACACTGGAAAAGTGTTACGCGGCGCGCCATGGCAAATTGTCATCTTCTCTCTGGGCATGTATCTGGTGGTGTATGGCTTACGCAACGCCGGGCTAACTGACGCGCTTTCTTCTCTGCTCAACCAGTTGGCTAAACAGGGATTGTGGGCCGCGACGTTAGGAACCGGATTCCTGACCGCCTTTCTGTCTTCGGTAATGAACAATATGCCCACGGTGTTGATTGGGGCGCTGTCGATTGAGGGCAGTACCGCCACTGGCGTTATCAAAGAAGCGATGATTTATGCCAACGTGATTGGCAGCGATTTAGGACCAAAAATCACCCCGATTGGAAGTCTGGCCACGCTGCTGTGGCTGCATGTTTTGTCGCAGAAAAATATTAAAATCAGTTGGGGATACTACTTCCGGGTGGGCATTGTTATGACCCTCCCGGTGCTGTTCGTCACCCTGGCGGCCCTGGCCCTGCGGTTGTCAGTGACACTGTAACTTTTTAAACCTTTTACCTGAGAGATTACAATGAGCAATGTGACCATTTATCATAATCCGGCCTGTGGAACGTCGCGCAATACCCTGGCACTGATCCGCAACAGCGGCACGGAACCGACGGTTATTCTGTATCTGGACACGCCACCAAGCCGTGCGGAACTGCTGCAACTGATTGCCGATATGGGCATTCCCGTACGTGCCCTGCTGCGCCAGAACGTAGATCCTTACGAGCAATTAGGGCTCGCAGAAGACCGTTTCAGCGATGAACAGCTGATCGACTATATGTTGCAACACCCTATTCTGATTAACCGCCCGATTGTGGTGACCCCACTCGGAACCCGCTTATGCCGCCCTTCGGAAGTGGTATTAGACATTCTGTCCGATACTCAGCTCGGCGCATTCACGAAAGAAGATGGCGAGCGGGTTGTGGATGAACAGGGTAACAAGCTGAAGTAATTTCCCCGTCATTCTCCCCGGCGCTGGCGGGCAGCATGATCGGGTAAAACTGGTGTAGACTATCAGCGGCGAATAACCTGCCGGTATGGCACAGACAATAAACCCACAGGAAATACCCAATGACAAATGAAGTCCCGCTGAAGTTTTATGACATCGTTGATGAATACTCGACTGAAACCGAGAAGCCGGTCAGTGAAGCCGAGCGCGATCCGCTGGCACATTACTTCCAGGCGCTGGTCACCCGCTTAATGAACAACGAAGAAATCAGCGAAGAGACGCAGAGTGAGCTGGCGCGCGAGGCCGGAATTGCAGAATCGCGTATCGACGATATCGCCAACTTCCTCAATCAATGGGGTAATGAATAAGCGGGAACGATACGCGCCGTGATGGGACGTTTATGCGTAAGATTATTAGCGCCCATCACCGGGCTGCTGCTCGGGGCCTGTTCGCCCGTTCCGTTTTCGCAGTCAGTGGCTGATTTTACCGCATCACTGAACCAGGCCCCGGCGGCAACGCAGGTTCCGCTTGCCGCCTTGCAACAACTGGATCCTCAGCTTTTACGCCCCGGCTCGCTCTATCCACAATTTTCCGAAACGCCCCTGCCCATTTTATCGACGCTTTATCATTATCAACAGCAATGCGCTGGCCCCACCGCCGGGCTGACTGATGCGATGCGCCAGTTCGCCCAGGCGTTATGTCAGCATACTGAACTGCCGTCAAACTGGTTCCAGTCACATCCGATATCCCCCTTGGGTGGCAGTACCGCTTGGTATTATCTGCAACGGCACCCGCAGGACAGCGCAGCGCTGGAACCGTTCCTGCACCTGCGGGAAAGACCCCGCGCGTTCGGCGGTATAGGTCAACTTTCCGATGACAATCTTGAGGCATTGGCAACCGGGCAGCGCTGGCTGCTGCAAAACGGTAGCCTGTGGCATCAACATCAGCGACAGTGGCGACGTTATGCGCCTGAGGTCTGGCAACCACTGGCCCGCCAAGCCGGGATGACGCTGCAAGCTGCCAGTCAACAATGCAAAATATCGCTAGGAACGTTGTGTGCCAATCCCGAAGAACCGTATGCCATCGGCTGGCGCTCACTGCTGGGCGTAACAGGGATCATCGCCTTGCTGAGCCTGCTGTGGCTGGTCTGGCAGCGGAGGAAAATGCAGCAGCGCCAGCGATTTATTGTGCAGATGTTGACCCATGAATTGCGTACGCCGATTGCCCAACTGGGCAATGTAGTGGAGCATTTTCGTCGGGACTTCGATAATTTACCGCCGCAGGCGCAGGAAGGATTTGGCGCATTGGCCGACAGCGTACAGCGAATGCGCCAGATGGCGCAGGCCAGCCAGCATTATCTTTCCGCTGAGGGGCCGCGAGGCAGGCTCGAAACACCCTCCATCGTCTGGTTAAGCGATTGGTTGACTCACCTCGCAGAGGCGTATCCTGGGCTGATGTTCTGCCTGGAAAGTGACAAACAGTTGGCGCTGCCGTTGTACTGGACCCATCTGTGTCTGACCAACCTCATAGAAAATGCCTATCGCCACGGACGTGCGCCAGTGCGGTTGACCGTGGGCTGGCATCTGGGCATGCTCAGGTTGCTAGTCACTGATAGCGGGATGCTGAACGCGAACACACTGCCGCAACTACTCTCGCAGCACTCACCTCAGGCGGGAATGGGCCTCGGGTTATCGATTGTGATGCGGGTTATCAAACGACTGAACGGGCGGCTCACGTTTACCCCTGCGCCAACGACTTTTACTCTGGAGCTGCCCTGTGACGAAACAGACTAGCGAGACGCTGTTACTGATAGAGGACGATCGGGCTTTAGGCCTCGGGTTGCAGACCTTTTTGCAGCAGGAAGGTTTTACCTGCCTGTGGTTGCCCGACGTCACCGAGGTGGCAAGCCAGTGGCATAAGGCTGACCTTGTGATCCTTGATCGGCAGTTTCCCGACGGTGACAGCCTGCGTTATCTGCCAGGCTGGCTGGCCAAAAAAGCGCTGCCGGTGATTGTGCTCACCGCCCGGGTTCAGGTGGACGATCGGGTGGCAGGCCTTGAGGCCGGCGCGCGGGATTACCTGACCAAACCCTTTGCCCATGTTGAACTGCTGGCTCGGATCCGCGCCCAGTTACGCACCCTGGGCGAAGGCCAGCTGGAGGCAGGCGAGTTACAGATTTTCCCGTCACGCCAGACGGTGCGTTGGCGGAATAGTGACGTATCCCTGACCGCAACGGAATTTGCCCTGCTGGCGATGCTGGTACAAATGGCGGGCCGGGTGTTCACCCGCGACGAACTGCTTAATCAGGTGTGGGGCTATCAATCCTTTCCTACCACCCGCACCGTCGATACGCATATTCTACAACTGCGCCAGAAACTGCCGGGCATCGCCATTACCAGCGTACGCGGCGTCGGCTACCGGCTGGATAAAACCTCATGAGACGCTCGCTATTGCTCCCGGGTCTGGTGTGGATGATGCTGGTGAATCAAACGGCTGCGGCGCTACCGGTAACGCCGCTGGAACCTGTCTATCACGCCCTGTTCAGCCAGCAAACCGCGCTGGCGTGGCAACAGCTGATCGCCGTCTGGCCTCAGCTCAACAGCAACGCGCAACGCAGGGCATGGCAAGAGGCGCTGAATGCCGTTATCTCCGCGCAGTGCGGGAACGATATACCGGTCAAAACGCCTGCCTGGCTGGACAGCCCCACGCTGGTGCTCATTCAACGCGATATTCCGCTGAATCGTATTTATCGCATTCAGTTGGTTGGCGGCAGCCCGGCCCGCAATCTGCAAATATCATTGATTGCCCCAAATGGAAAAGACCTGATGCTTGGTGCTACGGCGGAGTATTACGCCCATGACCAGTTCCAACTGGAGAGCCAGGAGCTGGGTGAACCGATGCCGATGGGGGTATATCAACTGACGCTGCGTGCGGGATCAGAGGTGTGGCAGCAATCACTGGCGCTTCAGGGCAATCGTAATCTGAACTGGATCAAGCGTCAGGGGCATAGCGTCACGCTGCTGCCGCCTGAAACTCCGTCCGCCTGCCCTGCTCCGTGGCTCGAACAAGCCATGCTCAAAGGAAGCGACTATCAGCAAATTTGGTCGCTCAAAAGCGATCAATTGCAGATGCAGCCCTGGCCGCGGCGCGAAGACGCATCTGAGTTATGGGGCATTGCCGCGGTGGACAGAGAAGAAGCCCGAGGCGGGCTGACCTTACGCCTCGAGCATCGGTTGGCCGGGCCGCTACTCACGCTGCAAAACTGAGATCCTGACATTGCTCTGACAATCGACTTGCCACAACCGGGGATACTGCGCGCTCATCGTCATCTCTGAGATCGTGCTATGAGCCTGAAAACCCTAACGCTTAAACTGAACCTCGCCGCAATGATTCTGGCGACGCTGTCCACCCCGTCGCTGGCCAGCGATGAAATCACCTTCTGGGATACCCCGCAATATGGTGGCAACAGCTTCAACCGCCTGCCGCCGAGCAGCGCCTATTTCACCGCCCTGCATGACTACGGTGCGAGCTGGGTACGGCTGAGCTACGACAAATGGCAGCCCAAACAACGAGACTTTTTGCTCGGCAGCGCCGACCATTATCAGGGGCTGGTGCCCGAGGACCTGGTCACGCTGAAAGCCGCGCTTAAACGCGCCCAGCAGGCGGGCCTGAAAGTGGTCATCGCACCGCTGTCGTTGCCCGGTATGCGTTGGTCGCAGAACAATCACGGCCAGTTTGATGATCGACTCTGGCAGGACAAAACTTACTGGCAGCAGAGCGCACAATTCTGGCGCGACCTGGCGGCGGCCCTGAAGGATGTCCCGGGCGTGGCCGCCTATAACATCGTTAATGAACCCGCCCCGGAAAAAATGACCGAGCTGGCAGAGCACAGCAGCCCGGCAGAAATGGTGAACTGGTATCAACATCATCAAGGCACCGCCCGGGACCTGCCTGCGTTTTACCAGACCGTGATTCAGGCGATTCGTGAGGTCGACCCGCTCACGCCGATTATGGTCGATGGGGGTTGGTACGGGGCGGCTGACGGTTTCAACTACTGGCCTGCCAAACTGGAAGACTCGCGCGTGCTGTACAGTTTTCATATGTACGAGCCTTACGAAGTGATGGGAGCCGTGAATCAACAGCGTCAGAAACGTTATCAGTATCCCGGCGTTGCTCCCTTTGGTCAGAGGGCCGAGATGTGGAACGCGCAGCGGGTGGCGGCCTATTTACAACAGCCTTTTGACTGGGCGAAGAAGCATCAGATCCCGGCTAACCGTGTCGTCGCCGGGGAATTTGGCTGCATTCGCACCCTGCCCGGCTGTCGGCAGTATTTGCAGGATGTCTTAACTATACTGGATAAGACCCCGGCGCACTGGGCTTTTTACAGCTTTCGCGAGGACAGCTGGGATGGGATGGATTACGAGTTAGGTAAAGCTAAAGTGCCGTGGTCCTACTGGCAGGCAGTGGATGCCAATCAACCCGACACCTTACCGCGCCACGCGACCCCGGAATTTGAACCGATCCGGCAGCGGCTAAGCAAAAAGTAATCCGCGATGTAAATACCCGAGTCCGGCTGCCTCCAGACTCGGGTGAATATCATTTAAACTCGCCAACCTGCTTGCGGATATGGTGTTGCAACACGGCCAACATGCTGGCACCGGACAGACCAATCATCAGCGCACCGTTGACCGCTTCCAGCGGGCCAAGCAGTTTCCATTTAGCACTCATCACAATATCGCCATAGCCGAGAGTGGCAAAATTCACTCCCGAATGGTAAACCGCCTCATGGAGCGTCGAAAACTCGCCCAACAGCAGGAACAGGATCCCCCACAGCATGATTTGCAACAGGTTCCCCATCAGCACAATTAAGATGATGCCAAACAGTGCCAGCGCCCCGGCGATCACCCCTTCTTTGTGATGAAAGCGTTTGATGTAAAAACGGATACAGCACACCGCCACCCACGACTGCAACAGCATATTTAACAGGATGACCGGCATCCCCGTCACTAAAACTAACAGCATATTACTCTCCTGCGACCGCTTCTACCGCGGGTCGCCCGCTTGGATACCAGCGCTCAACAAACACCACACATGCCCAGCCATACAGGGCAACCATAATAAATAAAGAGCAGCGCATCGCCGACGCCAGCCAGACGTCTTTCCCGGCGGCGCTATCCTGAATAGCCGGGCCCACCAGGATCAGGCCCGTTATCCAGGCGTTGCTCCAGAAAGAGGGCGTGAACCGGGTAGCGACCAGTCGCACCAGACGACGCGCGACCCACAGGCTGACCAGCGCCAGCCACAGCACGAGCATCATCAATGACGGCCAGAGGCTTAGTCCGAACCACAGCCCGACCGCCAGCGCCGCACCCATCAGCGTCGACAACACCAGTTCCCGCCCGACCTGTTTCGCCGACAGGGTATTGGTCTGCTGCGCCAGCATCACGGTTTTCATTACTGCCGGGATATAAAACGCTGGATTGCTCAACGCCAGCAGCCACACCGGGAGCACAATCAGCACCGCGCGCAGGGCCAGTTGATGGGGGGATTCTGGCATCAAAGGCACTTTTGCAGCCCCTGCGGGAGTGGCCTGGGGAGGAAACAGCGCCAAGGCCAGGCGGTTAACCACCGTGCCGATAATGATCCCGAGCCCCATCATCTGGGCAATGCCGACGGCAAGAGATTGTTCAATCAACCCGGCGATGGGAATGATCGTTACCGCCACCGTCAGCAGCATCGCCTGAGTTCCCTTTCCCGCCAGCCCCATCAGCATCAACAGATACAGCAGCAGCGCGGTGAACAGCAGCGCTGCCAGCGGAAAATGCGTCAGCATGGGCACCATCAATACGCCACCGGCCAGGGTGGTCATCAGCAGAAGTCCGACGACGATCCCTTTTTTGATTGGCAGCGGCTTGCCCTGACACAGCACAATCCACGCCATAATGCAGCCCAGATGCGGCATCGGCAGCGCGAGGCTATAGCAGATCAGCGCCGCAATGGCGGTTCCGCAGCTGATCCTGAGGACAGCACGATCGCCGTTATGCATCGCACGCCACCTTAATAGAGATACGAGAACCCGCTCATCAGGCGGATATAGATGCTACCCAGGACGCTCATCAGGCCGCTGCCGTTGGCGTAGACCAGCACATCCGCCTGCCCGCCGACCCGCAGGCTTTCAACCGGAGGGGCATCCTCTTTTGCGAATGCCACTTTGACCGGGAAGCGCTGCGCCTGACGCAGCCAGTCACGATTGTTGTCGATGGTCGGCAAGCTCCCCGCAGGCGGGTTTGACGAGGCACTCACGCCATACCCGATACTGCGCACCTGCCCTTTAAAAATATGACCGGGCATACTATCAAGCAGAATTGCGACTTCATCGCCCGGCTTAATATTGCCGATATTATTTTCTGTCATGTCGGCGCTTATCCAGACATCGTTGATCGACACCAGCGTCATCACCGGCGCACCGGCCCCGAGAAACTGACCGATATCAGTCTGCAAATCCGTCACCAGGCCGCGAGTGGTGGCAACGATCAGCGTATTTTTGCGATCCAGTTCGGCTTTGTGTACCGCCGAACGGGCGCTTAGAAGCTGCGAGTTATTCTCCCCCGCGACGCCGTTGGCTGCGGTGGCCCGCCGCAGATCGGCAGCCGCAGCCGCCATCTGGCTGCGGGCGGTTTCACGTGTGGCCTGCGCTACTTCAAGACGACGCACCGAAATCGTGCCGGGATCTTCCCGATACAGCCGTTCCTGGCGGTCGGCGTCCTTGGCGGCATTCTGGTAAGCGGCGGTCGCGGCGTCTACACCGGCTTTAGCTGCCGCAATAGTTTCGTTGTTGGCGTTGACTGAACTTAGCACCGTGTTGTAGTCCGACCGCGCTTTGGCTAACGCAATGTCATACGGTTCCGGATCCAGTTCGAATAAGCGATCGCCGGGCTTAACCCGCTGGTTATCCTTGACGTACACTTTCTGGATTTGCCCCGCCACTTCGGCAGAAATGGGGATCACAAACGCCTGCACTCGAGCCTGTGACGTATAAGGCGTCAACCTGTCGGCAGCGAGATACCAACACAGCAGCACCGCTATCACGGCGAGGAGAATAAACACTCCGCGACGACTGGCTTGCCCCGCTGGAGATGAAGATTCGGTCATGGCTGCGTTCCTTCCTGAAGACTGTTGGCGGCGGGTAATGGCGCATCAAGCAGGGGCTTCCAGTTATCCCGCTGGCGTAGATGCGCGTCAGTTTGTGGGTCAACCAACGGTCGTTCCCGCCCTTTTTCCCAACCGCCCCCGAGCGCTTTATATAGCGTTATCAGGTCGCGCATTTGGGCACCCCGACTGTTGACCAGCCGTTCCTGCTGATTAAACAAGGCACGTTGCGAATCCAGCACCCGCTGGAAATCGGCCATCCCTTCGCGATATTGCGTATTGGCTATCGTCAGCGAACGATTTGCCGCTTCACCTGTTTGCGTCAGGAGCGCAATTTCGTCTTTGTCATTGGCATAGGCGACCGCCGCATCGTCCACTTCGCGCGCCGCCTGGAACACGGCATCCCGGTAGCGTTCATGCAGTTGCAAAAAACGTGCATCCTGAACCAGCACCTGATTACCCAGCCGCCCTTGATCCAACAAATTCCAGCTAAAGGTTGGGCCTGCTGCCCATGACAGGCTGCTACTCCCGCCGTTTCGAGCGCTAATCCCCACGCTGCCAATCAGTGAAATCGAGGGATATAACTCGCTTTCAGCAACGCCGATCAGCGCTGATTGCGCTGCCAGCTGCCGCTCGGCCACCCGTACATCAGGCCGACGGCGTAGCAAATCCGCAGGGACTTCAGATACCATTGCCAGCGTGCCTTGCGGGATAACGCCGGTGTTGCTCGTCATCTCTGGCAGCGGACCCGGTTTGCGCGCCAGTAACACGCTGAGCGCGTTCTGACTTTGATTCAGGCTGGTTTCCAGCTGTGGAATACTGGAGAGCGTCGAGAGGTATTGCGTTTTCGCCTGCTGGACATCAAGCTCCGCGCTGTTGCCGCTGAGGAACAGTTTCTCGGTGATGTCGAGGCTACGGCGCTGAATTTTGGCGTTGCTGCGGGTGATTTGCAGCCGCGCTTCTAAGGTGCGGATGTTGACATACAGCTGCGCCACCTGGGCGGCCATCAACACCTGAATATCGTCATACTGGGCGAGAGTCGCGAAGTAACTCGCATCGGCAGACTCCACCCCGCGTTGAAATTTGCCCCAAAAATCAAGCTCCCAACCGAGATTGAATCCAGCGCCATAGTTGGTGCTCGCAATATAGCGGTTGTTCCGACGCTGGCCGCCGGTGATGACTTCCCCGCTGCCGATAGTGGCCTGCGGACCGAGTAAGCTTTCAGCAATGCCCAACTGAGCCCGTGATTCCAGAATGCGTAGCCCGGCAATCTTCACATCCGGGTTTTTACGCAGCGCTTCATTAATAAGCATTGTCAGCGTTGGATCGTTGAGCTGCGTCCACCACTGATCGTAATTAGTCAGCGTTGCGTTAGACACCCTGCTTTTGGCCGTCGGCTGCCACTGATTCAACTCCGGGACCTGAGGCGTTTTGTAGTCCGGACCCAGCGTGGTACAGGCCGTCAGCACCAGGCAGGCGCTCCCTGTTATCAGGAAGCGCCCAAAGTGGTCGTCATTGAGCATTTTCGCGCGTCGCCAGGCCATCTGGCCCCTGGTCAATCCAGGCCATAAAGATGCGATAGCCGATGGAGAGCAACGTCGCCCCGACGAACATCCCGAGGATACCGCTGGCAGCCATGCCGCCGAGCGCACCGATCAGCACCACAGGCATAGGCGCATCAACCCCGCGTCCTAACAGCAGCGGCTTAAGCACGTTATCGACCATACCGGCCACAACCAGTAACACGGTGAAGACAATATTCATCACCATACCGTGATCGCCTGTCATCCACATGATGACGATAGCTGGGGCCGTGACAAGCAGGACCGGCACCTGTGCGATACCGAGGATCAGCGCCAGAACAAAGAAGATGCCGACTGCCGGAATGCCCGCAATCGCCATTACCACACCCGCCAGTAACGCCTGAATAAAGGCGACACCGATAACCCCCATTGCCACCGCACGAATGGTGCTGGTACAAAGTTTGGTCAAATTCGCGCCACGGCGTTCATCGGTAATACGCACCGCGATGCGTTCGGCACTGCGAGCACCTGGCCCGCCCCAGGCCATGACGATCCCGGCCACGATAAAGGAAAATACGAAGCCAATTAACCCGCCGCCCATACTGGCCATCACCGCGACCAGTGTTTTGGTGAACGCGCCGAGCTGTGGGCGATAACTTTGAATTAAACCGGGTAAATCGACCGATGCCTGATGCCAGACCGCGAACAGTTTTTTACCGACTAATGGAATTGAAGCAATGCCTTCCGGCGGTGCCGGGATCACCAGATTGTGATGGCTGACATTTACCACCAGGCTACTGATGCTATCACCCAGCGATGTCAGCATCGCTACGGTCGGTGCCACAATGAGCAGGATGCCCAACACCACCAGAACCGTCGCCGCTAACCCCTGTTTGCCGCCCATACGGGCCACAAAGCGTTGATGCAGCGGATACAGCGTGACCGCCAAAATCACTGCCCACAGCAGCATATTTAAGAAAGGCGAAATGATGGTAAAGCAAAAAGAGCCTAGTCCGAGAATAAGACAGAGCTTGATGAACATATCCAGAAATCTGGCAACCAGTCTTTTCTCTATGACGGTGGATAGTTCGTTATTTTCCATGATGAGGTTATTCCAATTGATAGTGTCTACGTAGCTATCTGGACCTGCACGAATAAAGGCAGGTCAGCTAATAACAGGCATGACATAAAGTGAGGTTAAACATTGTTTCAATAACAAGAATGAAACCTGGTGATGCTGAGAAGATTCCACTATGTCTATGATAGAACAAGCCAACATCCTTGCAAAGATTGGCTAAAAGGCCTGGCTGACATTCGCACCACCGCACAAAAAAGCATATAAAACAATAAGATAAAATAAATAAAAGGCGTTTTACTAGAATTTAAATCGGCTAACTCGCTAATTATTCAGAATATAATATCGTTAAATCCTATGCCTTCACGGAAACACATGTGTAAGCAGTTGTAATACAATCATTTTGAAACTAACACCGTATAAACACAGGGTGATTGCAATGCTAGTTTTATTTTAAAATAAATATAAAACAAATGGCGTAATAACCGTCAACATGACATGCGCCAGGTGCAGTGAGGGAGCGTTATATTTATTAATATTTATAGCTGAAACGTTATAAAAATAACTAGCCGATAAATAGTAACCATAGTTATTTATAGGCTGTAAACATTAAAACAACTCATTGCTTTCACAGAACAATATAACTATTTGCAACTTTGTTACAAATGATCATTAAAACTTCACCTTCACTCTGCCTTAAGATGCGCGCGGCTGAGCATTCACGAAGCCTTTTCGTGTTGTTAATTATTAGGTGAACAAATGAAGACCGTTTTACTACAGGACCGTACACAATTTGAATCCTGGATTTTAGAAACATTTTCGTCGATGGATCTGCTCACGGAAGACGACATCCATTCACTGTTAATAGAAAGCGCTCCGGCAGAATACCCTTGCCTCGGCTGGATAAAATATTCTGATGACATCTATAGAAGCCGTGTTGCTGCGTTTATCTATCGATCTCATGTTGATTCCTGGGCTAAGGAGTTCAGTTCGGTGGCGTAGCCGGTTCCGGTTGCGGTTGCGATTCAGCCAATTTAACGGCTTTTTGTTTTCGTGCGATCTCATCCATTACCAGGCGATAGGCAATGTAGTATTTATAAATATTGCTCACGTAGGTCACCGTTTCAGCACCAATCTTTTCGGCGGCCAGATTTTCAACGTTGCCAAACCAAACGTTAGGATCGAAGCCGCGCTTTTTAGTTTCCGCTCGAAGGCGCGCAATCCTGGCGGGTCCGGCATTATAGGAGGCAAATGAAAAAAGAGCCTTATCCAGTGGGGTCATTGGCTCGTCGCCGTAATACTGGTCTATCATCCAGCGCATGTATTTCACCCCGGCATTAATGTTCGGTTCCAGCTGACGAATATCGCCCACGTTGAGCTCCTTCCCCGTTTTCGGCATCACCTGCATCACCCCAATCGCCCCGACCGGACTTCTTACCGACTGATTCAGGCGTGATTCCTGATAACCCTGCGCCACCATCAACAGCCAGTCGACGTTGTAGTGCTCACCATATTTCCTGAACACGTTCACCATCGATAAAAATTTTCGCCGCCCTTGCTCGGAAGTGGCGTCTTTAACGTATTTGGCACTCTTCAGGTAACGTAATAACAGCGTATTGCCGAGCGTGCTGCCGAGTTTATTCTGCTTCACAAAGTCATTCAGCAAGGCCAGAAGTTGTGGGCTGTCTTTACGTACCGCCCAGGCGATATCCGCGTGATCTCGCAGCACAATGTCCTCGTGAACCTGAATTTTGGGGAATACCTGCTTCCAAAAAAGTGCCTTATGTTTATCAACGACGATCATTGGCACCAGCCCGGCGTTAAGCATTTCAATCAGGTCTTCATCCTCCAGCGCTTCAGGTGCAGGTTCCAGCGTCACCAGCGGTATTGACTCTTTCGCGAATCGCGCATTTAACGCCACCAGACTCTCGTAATAGCTCGAGGAATAGCGGACAAAGACCGTTTTGCCGGAGAGCTGCTCCAGGTTTTCGACTTTCGGCGAGAAAGGCCCGGTGAGCAACAACTCTTGCGCGTTCGGGTAAAGCGAATCACTGAATGCCACGAACGTCTGACGCGCCGGGGTAATGGTCAGATTGGCCGCGATGATATCGCCCTTCCCCTCCTTTAAGGCGGTGAAGAGCTGTCCCCGCGTGACAGGCACGAACAGGACTCGCACCCGAAGATGCCGGTGGCTGAGCTTGTCCTGCTTCATTAATTTTTTGTTCAGATCGCGCTCAAATACCATAAACAGATCATGCGTCAATCCGCGCTGCATCCCTTTATCGATGAAGAAGAACGTCTTGCTGTAGGTTGTTAATACGCGGATCACCCGCCGGTCATACATGCCCGGCAAATCCCCGACCCAGGGTTGCTGGATATCGTCCAGATTCACCGCCAGCGCATCCGCCGGAGGGGCTTTGGTTGGCGCGGCGTAGGCTGCGCATAGCAAAAAAGAGACGATTGGCCCGATAATGAGCGTGTTGATGAGGCGTTGCGACAAAGAGGCATTCATGGAGCGATACTCCGCAAGATGCATCTTTATAGATTAGTCAATCCGTGCCAACTTACCCCTCATTATTCCAAAACCCCATAAAACCAACAGTAAGACTGTTTATTACGGCCATAACCTCACAGTCAATCATCTTTCGTCATTTCCCTCTTATTTCCTCAATTTTAGATAAATTGAGTTGTGTTGTTTTTTGATTGTACTGTTCAGGTATTGGGCGTGTATTTTTATCCGTATCGTTAATTGTTCATCGCTTACTTCTGAGGATTTAATTATGGTTGGTGCATCACAATTCAGAGATATTATTTTTCTGGATAAAGAAATATTAGCGGCTGTTATTGGAATATCAGCCTGGGGTGGTTTGGTCCGCTATATTGTGCTTAGGAATAAAGCAATAACTCTCAAGGACATTCCTGGTGTTATCTGTCAGATGATAGTTTCCTGTTTCACCGGTATGCTTTTAAGTATTTTTGTCCTCTCCCGAAACGCGCAGGACGACAAGCTATTATTGATGGCTGGGTTAGGCGGCCTGTTCGCAGGGCCGTTAATTACCTTACTGGGTAAAAAACTGGCGAAACATATCGAGAAAGAAGCCGGGCCTATGTTGCTAAAGTCAGAGGATAAAAATAGCGAGATTTAATTTCAGGCCCGGTGGCATCGCGCCACCGGGCAAAACAGACAGGAATTATAGCGCCGACTTCAGACGCTTAACCGCTTCGTACAGTTGATCTTCCGTGGCGGTCGCATAAGAGAAACGCAGCGTTTTCTTATCGGCGCAATCGCTAAAGAAGAACTCGCCCGGCACGTAAACCACGCCCTTTTCCAGGGTGCTCTTCAACCACTGGGTGGTGTCAAAATCGTAACGGAACTGGGCCCACAGGAACATGCCGCCCTGAGGCTGATTGAAAGTAATGTGGTCGTCGAGTTCCTCTTTCAGGAAACGCGACAACGCCTGGCATTTCTGCTTATAGGCTTCACGAATCAGCGCAATTTGTGGTTCGAGACGATCCATCGTCAGGTATGCCGATACCAACGATTGGGTAAAGGAGTTAGCGTGCAGATCGGTCGCCTGTTTGACGATGGCCACTTTCTGCTGCATCCATTCCGGCAAAATAATCCAGCCTACGCGCAGGCCCGGAGCCAGAATTTTTGAGAACGTTGAGGTGTATACCACGCTGTGATGGTCGCCTAACGCTGCGGCGGTCTGGAACAGCGTTTTCTGACGCTCTTCGGTAAAGCTGATCGCACCATACGGGTCATCTTCGATGATCACGAAATCATGCTTAATTGCCAGCTTCACCAGCTTCTCACGGCGCTCGGCGCTGAGCGTGGTGCCACTTGGGTTGCCGAACGTCGGCACAATATAAACCGCTTTAATACGGGTGGTATTAAGCAGCGCTTCCAGCTCATCGACCTTCATCCCGTCGGCATCGCTGCCCACTGATTTCACTGTCGCTTCGGTGAGGCTGAGAATTTGCAGGGTCGCGAGATAGGTTGGTCGTTCGACCACGAATACGTCACCCGGATTTGCCAACGAACGAATCAACAGATCCAGCGCCTGTTGCGAACCGGAGGTGATTAGCAGGCGATCGGCTGAGGTCGTTATTCCACGCGCCTGGCACAAGCCCACCAACTGCTGGCGTAACTCCACGTTGCCTTCGGTTAAGCCGTACTGAAAGGCATCGCCAAAGCTCTCTTCAACCACGCGCTGTGTGGCGGTGGCGAGACCTTCTTTATCAAATAATTCCGCGGAAGGAATGCCCCCGGCCAGGGAAATGATGCCGGGCATTTTACTGTGTTTTAACAGTTCTCGGATGGCGGAGGGTTGCAGTTGTTGGATGCGGTCTGCGAGGTGATTGCTCTTGCTCATATTTATTTCTCTGTTTTTTATTCAATTGAAATATACATAGTCAACAAATGAATAAGCAATGCCTTTGACCGACAATTTGTTATCTCACCTGCGCCAGCCACACGGTCCTGCCGCCGCATTGCGGATCCTCAGTCAATTGTTTTACCACTTGAAAACCATTTTCATCGAGCAATTGACGGTACTCGTCGTTACCCAGACTCGCGTGGTATAGCGTTTGCCCGATAAACTCACCTAACGCTTCGCCGTTTTCTGGCCCACTGGTAAATATCAGCGCCGTTCCCGGCTGACAATGCTGATGAAACACAGGAAACATCTTGCGTTGGTCGCTGCGTGTAAGATGAAAAAAACTATCCCAGGCTATTACCCCGGAGAATGTTTTATCCAGTGCGAGGGTCCGCATATCTCCCAAATGCCATTCACCCTGTGGAAAGCGCTGCTGACAGAGCCTAATCAGCGGAGCCGAACTGTCCACGCCACAGACGTCATAGCCATGCTGCAAAAAATAGCCAGCAATCGGGTCACCCCCGCCGCAGCCTAAATCGAGCACACACCCTTGTGAAGGCAGCAGAGCACGAAATCGTTCCAGCCAGGACTGTTCGATTAAATTCCCTTTGCGTACGCGGTCCCACTCCTCGGCACCTTCGTTATACAGGGCGATGATGTTCGCGGCTGACGGATGATCGTGTTCCATTTTCTTTCCTTACAGAGGTCGTGTTGACAAGCATACCGCTTTCACTCAGACTAATTTTGTACTCAGTATATTTTAATCCTCAGTACACTTTTCCATCTCTTAGAGAAACATTATGAATAAGTCACTGATTGTTATCTTCACAACAATCTGCCTCGATGCTGTGGGTATCGGCCTGATTTTCCCTATTCTTCCGCGTTTGCTGGAGGATGTGGCCCATACCCAGCAGATAGCGCCCTACATCGGCATCATGACCGCGTTGTATGCGGCGATGCAATTTATCTTTGCGCCGATGCTCGGGGCATTAAGCGATAACATTGGCCGCCGTCCGGTGCTGTTGCTCTCTCTCGCCGGAGCGGCGATTAACTATATCGTGATGGCATTTGCACCGCAGTTATGGATGCTGTTCGTTGGCCGGGCGATTGCCGGGCTGACCAGCGCCAATCTCTCTGTCGCCACGGCCTATATCACCGACATCTCCAAACCCGAGCAGCGGGCGCGGCGCTTCGGCCTGTTCAATGCGATGTTTGGCATTGGTTTTATCATCGGCCCGGTGCTGGGTGGCGTGTTGGGTGATGCCTGGATCCGCCTGCCGTTTCTGGTGGCTGCGGTGCTCAACGGCGCTAACCTGCTGATGGCCCTGTTCCTGCTGCCGGAATCTCGCCAGCCCGCCCACCGTAAACTGCGGCTCTCCGCGCTCAATCCGCTTAAACCGCTGCGCTGGATATTTTCAATGAAAAAGTTGATGCCGATTGTGCTGATCTTTTTCATTCTTAGCGCGACCGGGGAAGTGTATGGCACTTGCTGGGCGCTATGGGGATATGACACCTTCGCCTGGAATGGGATGTGGATTGGTCTTTCCCTCGGCGTATTTGGGATTTTTCAGACGTTGGTCCAGGCCTTCTTACCCGGCCCAGCGACCCGCCTGTTTGGTGAACGCGGTGCGGCGCTGGTCGGAGTGGCGTGTTCATGCTGTGGGCTGCTGGTCCTGGCCTTCACCCAACAAAGCTGGGTAGTGTTTGCGATAATGCCGCTATTCGCATTGGGCGGCATTGGCTCCCCCGCCCTACAGGCGCTGGCGACGCGTCAGGTCGATGCCGACAGTCAGGGACAATTCCAGGGCGTGTTAGGTTCGGCCATTAGCCTGGCGTCGATCGTTGCCCCACTCGGCTTTTCCTCATTCTATTTTGTGGTGCAACAAAGCTGGCCGGGCGCTATCTGGCTTTCGGCCCTGGCCGTCTATGTGATTGCTGTGCCGCTCATTGTGCTGGGCACGCGTAAAACCGTCTCTAGCGAATCGACAGACGCCGCGTAATGAAAGGAGAAAAGATGTCAGACGCTCTTGATCGACGTTCCAGAAAACGGCTTGAAACGCGCCGCGCCATTTCCTGGGCCGCCACCGGCCTGTTTGCCGAAAAAGGGTTTGATAACGTCACTATCGATGAAATTGCCTCGGCTGCCGATGTAGGAAGAATGACGGTGTTCAACCATTTTCCGCGTAAAGAGGATCTGTTTTTCGACAGAGACGATGAAATCCGTGACACCTTGGCAGATGCGCTGCGCAAAAGAAAAGTGGCCGATTCAGCGATAGAATCCCTGCGTCTGCTGGCGCATCGGCTCATTGCTGAGCAACGCCCTTTCCTGCAGTTCTCCGAAGATAGCCAGGGCTTTATTGCGATTATTAACGGCAGTGAAACCCTGAAAGCGCGGGCCAGAGCTATTCGTGACGAAGTCGCTAACGGTATTGCCGGCGAACTGGCACGCGGCGCAGGCCTTGCTGAGCCCGATGCAGATGCCGACCTGGCCGCCGCATTACTCGTCGCCAGCTGGAGCGTAGCGCTCACCCGTGCGCATAAGGAATATCAGCTCACGCGTGACCCTACCCGCGCCGCCGCCATGTTTCTGGAACTAGTCGATAGAGGTGCTATAGGGCAAAAAGCGGCTTTAGCGGGGACGCCTTACGCCTGAGTCAGGCTGTCGTAAATATTGAACATCACCCAGGACGGTGAGATACAAAGTCAACACAGTTCATTATCATTATATTTACTTTTAGAGGCGCATCATACTTCTGAGAAATAGTTAATTTCAATGATTATGCACTTAAAATGAATGGATTCAGGCTTAAAAAGGCGCTCTTGCGCCTTTTTTTAATGGATAATTATTCAATCCTGCTGTTAAAAATTCCTTCCATCACCTCTCATTTTCGCGTTTCGTCTGATGCTAAATTTTAAAATAGTGTTAAATTTATACTCACATAGTCGATATCACTATGGTCCACGGCTAATTAAGAACATATTACCTACAATACTTAAGGTTCATCATGGATAAGTTATCTTACGCTTCAGATAGCAACACATCTGCCTGGAACACCTACCTGCAACAAATCGAGCGCGTCGCGCCCCACCTTGGCGAACTGTCCCGTTGGGTCGATACCCTTCGCCATCCAAAACGCGCCCTGATTGTTGATATTCCAGTACAGATGGACGATGGCTCCATTCGTCATTTCGAAGGATATCGCGTGCAGCACAACCTCTCCCGCGGGCCGGGTAAAGGCGGTGTTCGCTACCACCCGGATGTGGATCTGAACGAAGTAATGGCGCTGTCTGCCTGGATGACCATCAAATGTGCGGCGCTGAATCTGCCGTACGGCGGCGCGAAAGGCGGCATCCGTGTCGATCCCTTTGCGCTGTCAGAAGGCGAACTTGAGCGTCTGACCCGTCGCTATACCAGCGAAATCGGTATTATTATTGGGCCGCAAAAAGACATTCCAGCGCCGGACGTCGGCACCAACGGCAAAGTAATGGCGTGGATGATGGATACCTACTCCATGAATCATGGCACCACTATTACCGGAGTGGTCACCGGCAAACCTATCCATCTCGGCGGTTCGCTTGGACGTGAAAAAGCGACCGGGCGCGGGGTATGGATCAGCGGTCGGGAAGTTGCGCGTCGGGCCAATATCGCCGTCGAAGGTGCGCGTGTGGCAGTGCAAGGTTTCGGTAACGTTGGTAGCGAAGCCGCCCGTCTGTTCGCTGCGTCCGGTGCGCGCGTGGTCGCCATTCAGGACCATACCGCCACGTTATTCAACGCGATGGGTATCGACATGAATGCCCTCACCGCCTGGCAGATTGAGCATAAGCAAATTGCCGGTTTCCCGGGGGCTGAAACCATCGCCAGCGACGCATTCTGGGATGTTGACATGGACATCCTGATCCCGGCGGCACTGGAAGGTCAGATAACCCGTCACCGTGCCGAAGTGCTGAAATGTAAATTGATCCTCGAAGGCGCGAACGGTCCGACCTATCCGGATGCCGATGATGTGCTGGCCAGTCGTGGCATTATCGTGGTGCCGGACGTGGTGTGTAACGCCGGTGGCGTAACCGTCAGCTACTTCGAATGGGTTCAGGACATGGCAAGTTTCTTCTGGAGTGAAGAAGAAATTAATGCCCGTATGGACAAAATCATGACCGACGCGATGGTTCACGTCTGGGAAAAAGCAGCGGAAAAATCCTGCTCCCTGCGTACTGCGGCGTACATCGTCGCCTGCGAACGCATCCTGCTGGCGCGTAAAGATCGTGGTATCTATCCTGGCTAAAAGAAAAGGGGCCGAAGCTCTCAAACGGGAGCGCCTAAACCAGCCCCATATTGCGGTATACCCGTGTTAAGTGGATAAGAACTTCGCTCTGTGATATTCATCTTAAAATTAGCGGGGAGTGTCGCAGGACACTCCCCGCTAACGTAAGAAACTACCCCTGTTTGTTACTGCTATATGAAATACATTGACTGGACACAGCTACTTTTTTTGTGCCATGTTAAGCCGAATATTCCATGTTGAGTTGAACTGATTAATCATAATTCGATTTAACACAGCATTCTTTATATCAGAGCCAACTTTAAGTCCGATTGCATAGTTAGTAGAATCAAGAGGGGTTTCAGTATCAATGAATTGATTAATATATTCCACCCCTCTCGTTGTTAAAGAAGGATCAAGATTTAATTTCATTGATTGATTTCTAGGGTTTTTATCGCATATATCAACTGATTTTTCTTTAGCCTTTCCATTTTCAATCATATTATATATAGCAGTAACTGCAACGCCTAAAGAGCTGAATCGAGCATTCAGGCTGTAATGTGATTTAGTATTTGCAACAGATGCCAACATGGGATTGTTTTTTACATCTCTGTAAAGAGATAGTTCTTTGCTGATAATCCGAAAATCACAATTGGTGTTTTTTACATTAATCACAGAATCCGTTTTCTGATTTTTCAATATTTTTTTTGGATGCGTGTCATTGTTATGATTAATGCATTTATTAGAGAAACTAGGGAGTGGGGTGATTCTTCCTATCATATTATGCCTGCACTTTACAATCATTTAATTAAATTATTATAAACAGCATTACAATAAACATCTTTCACAAAACGATCATTTCAGTCAATTATTAACGAAACCTTTTCCTGTCGAATCCTACGCCCTGCACTATGCTGTATGCCATTGAAGCCGCGCTAAGGAGCCAAAGATGGCCGACTGGAACCCTTCCCTGTATTTGCAGTTTGCATCAGAACGCACACGCCCTGCCGCTGAGCTTCTGGCGCGCATTGCCAAACCCTCCGCGAGTTACATCGCTGATTTGGGCTGTGGCCCCGGCAACAGTACCGAATTGCTGCGTGCGGCCTGGCCGGATGCGGCGATTGTTGGCGTGGATACGTCCCCGGCGATGCTGGATCAAGCGCAAAAAGCACTGCCGGACTGTCAGTTTGTGAATGCCGATATTTGCCAATGGCAACCGGAACAGCCATTGGACGTGCTGTATGCCAACGCTTCGCTGCAATGGGTGCCCGATCACCCGACGCTATTCCCCTATCTGGCTTCGCTATTGGCGAAAGATGGCGTATTAGCGGTGCAGATGCCGGATAACTGGGAGGAGCCCTCTCATGCTTCAATGCGTCAGGCAGCGAATGAACTTGGGCATCCTCCGCGTGGCAGAACGCCGCTGGCTGGCGTGCAGAAATATTATGATTGGCTGAGCGGCAGTGGCTGTGAGGTGGATATCTGGCGGACGACTTATTTTCATCCGATGGAATCGCATCAGGCTATCGTTGACTGGCTGAGCGCGACCGGGCTGCGCCCTTATTTGCAGGCGTTGGATAGCCTCAGCCAGCAGGCATTTTTACAGCGTTATCTGCAACTGCTGGAAGCGCACTATCCTCGCCAGCAAAATGGGCAGATCCTGCTGGCGTTCCCGCGATTGTTCATCATTGCGCGTCGCGCTACCAGCTAAAATCGCGCACTAAAGATAAGTCCCACGCCGTCGCAAACAGGGATAAGAACAGAATGATGTTTACGGCGGTTTCTATTTTCTTTTCCATGATTTTGTTTCCCACGAGGATCCCCTTGATGGCCTGCTGACCATTATCTAGGGAAAATCTTAATGATTTCTTATCGGCCAGTGCTACAGATTCTTCCGATTAAGCATGAAATCGTCAAATTGCCTTAGGTGAGTTGATAGCATCTGTCTGGCAGAATCTTCGCCGGAATGTCCGTTTCATCGTTCATTTGCAACAGTTCAGTTTCGATGGCGGTACTGATAGCGTCCAGCGGCAGATCGTTATTTTCCACCCCAAACGGTTCTTCAAGTTCCTCGGCCAGCACATCGAGCGAGATGAAGGTGTAGGAAATCAGCACCGAGATAAATGGCGTCATGTAATGCAGGTCACCAACCAGCGCGAATGGCAACATGATGCAGAACAGGTACACCGTGCGGTGCAGGATCAGCGAATACGCAAACGGCACCGGCGTGCCTGCGATACGTTCACAGCCAGCCAGCACGACCGACATATCGTTGAGCCGATTATTCAGGCTGTGAAACAGAATGTCCGATAACGCGCCCTGCTGACGTTGAGCCGCCAGCCAGTTTCCCATCAACAGCAGAATACGGTTAGCTGGAGACTGGACGGCCAGCACTTGGGTCAGTTGTTCCTGCGTCAGATATTTCGCCAGCGTCGGTTCCTGCGGCACGTGCCGGAGCTGCATGCGCAGCGAGTGCGCAAAGGCAATTTGCAGGCGAACGAACGAGGCAATATCGGTGTCCGGTGGCAGCGTATTCTTCACTTCACGCAGCAGCGAACGGGAGGCAATCATCAACTGCCCCCAGAGCTGACGCGCTTCAACATAGCGCGAGTAGCAGGCGTTATTGCGAAAGCCGAGGAAAATCGCGATCGCCACGCCGAGGATGCTGAATGGCGCAACCGTCAGCTTTACACCCAGTGAGGAATACCACGGCAGCATCGCTATCACGGTGATGGAGAGCAGGAAGTTGAGCAGCAATCGGGAGAAAATCTTTGGTAACACCGAACCGTGCCAGACAAAAATACGGGACAGCCAGTGTTCGTGCGGTCTTACAATCATGGGTCATTATCATTTGAAGAAAGGCTGCGTTATTTAACGTGATCCAAATCACTCTTTCAAGTTTATTGCGACATCTCGCTACATTTTTATAACAACGCCAATTTTACTTTGTCATACATTCGGCTCATAATGTGAGCCAATTGACGCACTATTCGGCTCAGAGGTGATCATGACGCAATGGATCTGGCAACATTCGAACTGGCCTGCTTTTTACTGGCAGGATGAGACCGTTTTGCCTTTGCTGCGCCAGCTCCAGCGAAAATCCGGGGTATTGATTGGTCGTAGTGAAATGCAGGATGAAGATCGTCAGACGCTGGATGCCCTGCTCTCCAATATCCTCGCCTCGTCAGCCATTGAGGATGAACGCCTGAATGCGCAGTCGGTTCGCTCCTCCCTCGCCCGCCGTCTGGGGGTTGATGACGACACGCCGTTCCCGGTGTCCGAACGATCCGAAGGGGTGGCATCGATCATGCTCGACGCTATCGATAACCGCCAT
Source organism: Scandinavium lactucae (assembly GCF_033843265.1). NCBI lineage: Bacteria > Pseudomonadati > Pseudomonadota > Gammaproteobacteria > Enterobacterales > Enterobacteriaceae > Scandinavium > Scandinavium lactucae. The sequence continues at coordinate 195,731 of NZ_JAWXRD010000040.1, read as the reverse complement.
GAGCCGCTGTCGTTGGCACGTTTACACCAATGGCATCGCTGGCTTTTCCCGCAGGATCCGTGGACGATGCACGCGATCAACGCGGGTGAATTGCGCGGCGGCGAGCCGATGCAAGTCGTATCCGGCCGCTTAGATAAGCCAGTGGTGCATTTCGAAGCGCCTCCGCGTGAAGGGCTCGACGCCCGGCTGGACGCCTTTATCACCTGGTTCAATCAAAGCCACAACGATCCGCTGGCCGACCCGATTCTGCGTGCCGCAGTGGCACATTTATGGTTTGTCACCCTGCACCCTTATGATGACGGTAACGGGCGCTTAACCCGGGCACTCACCGATTTGGCGCTTGCTCAGGCGGATAATCAGAGCATCCGTTTATACGCCATGTCGGTGTCGATTCTTGAGCGGCGAAATCAGTATTATCAGATACTTGAGCACACGCAAAAAGGTGGGCTGGACATCACCGAATGGCTGGAGTGGTTTTTACAAACGCTCGATGCAACACTGGAGAGTGCGCTGGCCAGAATCGATAGCACGCTGGCGAAAAGCCGTTTCTGGAAACATCACGATGCGGTCCGGCATACGCTCAGCGCGGAACAACTGAAGGTTCTCAATCGTCTGCTCGACGGCGGCGAGTCTGGGTTTAGCGACGGGATCAGCGCCAGCCAGTATCAAAAGGTGGCGAAAGTGAGTAAAGCCACCGCCACGCGTCATCTCGCTTACCTGCTTGACCAGGGGTTACTCGAAAAGCTCCCCGGCGGAGGACGTAACACCCGCTATCAAATTGCCCAACCGACATGAGCCGAAAATGACGCTCAATTCGGCTCATGTTGTGAGCTGAATAATCGCCAGGTTCGGCTTATTTCCTCTTCGAGCGCTATTAAGCCCATTTCGCAGAGGAGTTAAAGAAAGTGTATTAACGAAAATAAAATGTATGTTGTAACTAATGAAGACTATTTAATACCCGGCTCGATGGCCGGGTCAGATTTTAGCAAAGCGGTTTGACCGCTTCACGCATGCCTTTGGTCAGGATGCTGTCGAGGTCACGCGTCACCTGCTCAACCAGACCGTGGACGTCGGTCAAATCCTGCTCCCAGTGATCTCTCACCGACAGTACGGACTCAACCAGCGACGTGGTGCTGATTTGCTTGTCGCGATGTAACGTCCACAGCTGCTGGTAGCGTTCCATCCAGTGTGCATCGTCCTGCACCGGATAACTTTCACCGTTACGTTCCGCACGATAGAACGCAATCAGCGCCGCCAGCGCAAAAGTCAGTCGAGCCGGTAATTTTCCGGTGGCCGCCTGCCCCGCCAACAGCTGCGGCAGAATACGGGTGCGGAATTTAGTCATGCCGTTCAGCGCAATCGACAACAACTGATGCTTAATATATGGGTTACGGAAACGACCGGTCACCGCACTGGCGAACGATTCCAGCTCATCGCGAGGCAAATCAAGCACCGGGATGATTTCCTGGTAAATCGCTTTTTCGACAAAAGCACAAACCTCTGTATCGTTCATCGCTTCACCCACGGTATCCAGCCCGGCCTGATACGCCACCGGCACCAGTGCAGTGTGCGCCCCATTGAGGATCGCCACTTTGCGTTCTTTATACGGTTTGATGTCATCGACAATCAGCACGTTGAGCGGGAGTTTATCGAGGCGTAATTCACTGGCCAACGTTTTCGGCCCCTGAATAACGAACAGATAGAAATGTTCGGCGGTATCGAGGAAGCCGTCTTTATAACCGAGTTCAGCTTCAAGCGCGGCAGCTTCATCACGCGGATAGCCGGTCACGATACGGTCAACCAGGGTGGAACAGAAGGCATTGGCGGTATTCAGCCAGGTGACGAACTCGGCGGGCAGCGCCCATTCATGGGCATAGCGCAGCACCAGTTCACGCAGCGCATCCCCGTTGTAATCAATCAGTTCGCACGGAATGATGACCCAGCCTTTGTCCGCCGCGCCGTTGAAATGGCTGTAACGTTCGAACAGCAAACGGGTCAGTTTGGCAGGATAGCTGACAGCTGGAGCGTCTTCGAATTTATCGCCCGCGTGATAGCTAATCCCCGCTTCGGTGGTGTTAGAGAAGACGAAGCGCATCTCCGGGTTGTGTGCCAGTTTCAGGAATTCCTGATAATCGGCATAGGCACTGATTTCACGGTTAACCGAGCGAATCAGACGCGCATCACTTACTGCCTCGCCCTGCTCGTTCAGACCGCGAATAATGGTGGTGTACAGGCCGTCCTGAGTGCTGAGCGACGGCGGAAAATCGCTGTCTATTGGGCGCACGATAACCACCCCGGCATTGAGGTCGGTGTGCTGGTTCAGGAGATCAATTTGCCAGTCGACAAAAGCGCGGAGAAAGTTGCCTTCACCGAACTGAATGATGCGTTCAGGGTACTGAGCGCCAGGAAAATCGCGGCGGTTTAATGTTTTCACAATGGTTTCCCTTATTGATTGGTCATACAGCCTGCGTTATTGGTCTAATAACTTATCAGACTTTAGAACCAGGAAACCCTGTTTTGATCAAACCGCTGGCAGCTTTTTAAAGGGGTTTACAGGAATTTATAAAATACTGAGGTGGCGGTCATCTCACCGTCCGGCATGAGCGCGTAGCGTGGGATCTCACCGACCTTTTGCCAGCCACACCGCTGATAGAAGCTCTCCGCGCCGCTCCCCGTCGCCGTGTCGAGCACCAGAACCGATTTACCCTGTCGCACCGCTTCCTGTTCCAGCGCCGTCATTAGCTGGCCCGCAATGCCCTGACGTCGGCCACGAGAGTGGACTAACAACTTTGCGACGTCCGCCCGATGCGGTTGGTTTTCTGGCAAATCGGTGATCAGTTGAACGGTACCTACCAGACTGCCGTCCGCCTGTTCCACGGCCAGAACCACGCGTTCACGGGCTGCCACACTTTGGGCAACCTTTTGCCAGAAAGCGGTGGCAGTATCCAGGTGAAGGGGTTGCATAAAGCTGACGGACGCGCCGCCGTGAACGCAGTCGACCAGAATCTCGGTCAATGCGGGCAGCCGTTGCAAAATATCATGGTGAGAGAGGGAGATAACCCGGGTCGACGACGTCATGTGAGGCTCCTTTAGAAGACCTCATCACTATCCACTTAACACGTTGATAACACAACTAGCCGACCATAGGGCTTACTTATTAGCGCCTCACGCGCTTAGGCGGAAGCTTCTTCATGGCGAATATCCGTTTCTGCCACTGATTTGGCGCAGGTCTTGTTACGCCCGGCTTTTTTGGCGCGATACAGGTACTCATCGGCTTCCACCAGCAATTCATTGAAAGCGTCGATGGTGTCTCGGGTATCCAGCGTGCCACTGCCAATTCCAATACTCACCGTGGTCCGCAAAGGTTGTTGTCGCCAATGGAAAACGGTTGATTCCACGCGGCGGCGGATGTTTTCTGCCAGTTGATAACCGTCCAGCGGGTCGAGGGTTTTCGCCGCCACCACGAACTCTTCTCCGCCCATACGCGCCACTAGCCCCTGCTCACCCACCACTTCACGAACCTGGCGAGCGAAAGCCGTCAGCACATAATCCCCACATTCATGGCCGTGGTTGTCGTTCACGCTTTTGAAAAAGTCGATATCAAGCAGCATCACCGTCATATGCTGACTGGCGTTCACCGGCTGTTTTTTCAGGGCTTCATACAGACCCGAACGCGAATAAACCCGGGTGAGAAAATCGAAGTCGGCACGCAGCGACACCTGGCGCATCAGATTGTTAATCGCCGCCACGCTGGTCGATACGATCACCGGACTAATCGCCAGGGTGGCTATCCCCAGACGAGTAGAAAACAGCTGTGCGGTTTGCAGCGGGCCGCTGACCGCAAGATTAATAACTGAATTGGCAACCAGAATGATTTCGGCGGCACCGGTAATGAGCGTCAGCGCACAGGTCACCGGCAGCGGATAACGGATCGCACACCAGATAAGTGCCGACAGCGGAAACGCCAGGCTGCCTGCCCCGCCGACAGCAATCGCCGCCAGCACTGAGAGCACCAGGAACAAGACCGGCAGCAGCTGTTTCCCGTGGATGCGGGTAATTTCATGCGGTAACGTCAGGGTCATCACGCAGGGTAAAATCAGTACTCCGGTGGAAAATTGCTCACTGAACCAGTCGGCCAGCGACGGCATAAACGACTGCCGGTCGATCCCCTCCGATCCTATCGCCCCCAGCAAGGCACAAAAGACCGCGGCAATCAGACAATAATAGAACAGACGCAGCGCGTTAATCGGGCCGGGCTCACTTCCCGCCTGATGTTTATCACGCATCACCAGCTGCGCCACGATCACGATAAACACCATATTCGACGCATTGATTATCAATGAGGCCATTCCCCATTGGGTGGTGACCACGTCAAAAAGCAGCATCGCGCCATAGCAAATTGCATAATAGTGCAGCCGGTTAAGCCATACGTAACGGGCGAATATCCCGGCCATAACCGCATTCAGCGGCCAGAACAGTGACAGCTCCTGCACCAGGCGCAGCATCGCGCCCACCGCATAAAACAGCGTGGTGATAGCAAACAGGAAAAGGGCATTACGCAGGATGTGCGCTTCACTAAATACGGTTAGCCGGGGAATAGAAATCGAACGCATTAATATCTTTCCATATAATCGCTAATTTCGATTATTTCGGGAATAACGAGGAGACCAATCGGGAATACGCACTACTATTGATCACAATGCGCATATTAACAATTATCCCGGGCAGTTATTTGTTACCCAGTTGCCCGATCCGTCGCGGATGCGTGTTGCCCGATCAATAGACCGAATGACCCATGCGCTGGGTGAGTTTTTCCAACACCGCCGCGCCCGCCAGCGAGTTACCGGCCACATCAAGCTCCGGGCTCCAGACGGCGATCGCCATCTCCTGCGGTACGATCGCCACGATCCCCCCGCCCACGCCCGATTTCGCCGGCAGTCCGACGCGCCAGGCAAACTCCCCGGAATTTTGATACATCCCGCTGGTCGCCATCAGCGCATTCACCTGCCGCGCCTGTAACGGCGTGATAATCGGTTGCTCACGCTGAGGGAAATGTCCCTGATTAGCAAGGAACAGGAAAGTTTGCGCCAGCTCGCTACAGCTCATTTTCAGGGCACAATAGTGGAAGTAGTTCTGTAAAACGGTGGTCACGTCATTATCGAAATTGCCGAACGATTTCATCAGCCAGGCAATGGCGGCATTACGCGCCGAGTGGTCGAACTCCGAACGCGCCACCACCGCATCGTAGGCGATATCGTCCACACCCGACAGTTTGCGCACTATTTCCAGCATCCGCTGACGCGGCGCACTGAGACGGCTTTGCAACATGTCACACACCACCAGCGCCCCGGCATTAATAAATGGATTACGCGGAATGCCTTGCTCAATTTCGAGCTGTAACAGCGAGTTAAACGGCTGGCCGGAAGGATCTTTGCCGACCCGCTGCCAGATCTCATCTTCGGCATAGTGGTTCATCGCCACCACCAGACTCAGCACTTTCGAAATTGACTGGATAGAGAAGCGTTCCTGTGCATCCCCGGCGCTGAAATGCTGCCCATCGACGGTGCTGATGGCAATCCCAAGCTTAGTGCCGTCGACGCAGGCCAGCGCCGGAATATAGTCCGCCACCTTGCCTTGCCCTATCAGCGGTTGCACTTCTGCCAGGACCGATTCCAGCATGCTGTTATTAATGACCGTTGCCACTCTTGCTCCTTGCCCACAGGCCAATTTCGGCCTGCGAGTATACCAGCGTCAGGCAGGCAGACGAAAGCGCATTACCGCCTGTGTGAGCTGTTGGGCGCTGGTTTCCAGCTGGCGTGAAGACGAAGCGGTTGAATTGACCAGCTCGCCGGTTTTACCCGCCACCTGATTGAGCGAATGCAGTTGTCGCGTCATCTGGTGAATATTTTCGCCCTGGCTGAGCGTGGCCTGTGAAATGTCGGTCAGTAAGGCGCTCAAATTGCCCACCAGCTGTGTCACCTGCTGTAAATTATCCTCCAGCAAACTCACCGCCCGCGATCCCTCCTCGATACCCTGCAAGGAATGGTTGATAAGCCCCTGTATCGTCTGCGTAGATTCACTGCTTTGTCGTGCCAGCAAACCCACCTCTTTCGCCACGACCGCAAAACCCCGGCCCTGATTTCCGGCATGCGCCGCTTCAATCGCCGCATTCAGTGCCAGAATATTGGTCTGAAACGCCACGCTGTCGATCATCGCCACAATCCCACGCATCTCCGCCGAACGGTCAACAATCGCCTGCATTGACGCATTCACCGTCACCATCATCCGATCCCCCCCGGCGGCGACCTGGCTGGCTTCTTCCGCACGTTCACGCGCCAGGCTTGCGTAGGTGGCGTTGCCCTCGACATGTGATTCCAACGCCGTAATGTGCCGGGTAACGTCATCCAGCTCTTGCGTCTGTTTCAGCGCCTGGTGGGACAGTTCTTCGTTACTGTGCGCCAGACGCGAAATATTGCCGGTGATCGAGCCAGTGGCCTGACTGACCTGAGTGATCAACTGCTGCAACCCGAGCTGCATACCAACCAGGCTGGCGCTTATCTGCGTCACTTCGCGATTAAAATGCGACACGGTCGGCACCGGCTGCGACAAATTCCCCTCCGACAGCGTTTTAACGTGTGCGATAAGAAGACGCAGCGGCACAATCACCCAGCGCAGCATGCCGCGCCACACCAGCAGCGCCACCACCAACAACGCCGCTGGAGCCAGCATGAACACTTGCTGGAGACGCGTTAAACTGCCGATTAACGACTGACGTCCTGCATCAGCGTGTTGCTGGCTTGCGGCCTGAAAGCGGGCATAGTTGTCGTTAAAGTCACGTTGAAATGCCTGCACCGGCACCGCGAAAAAGGCGTCAATCGATTGCGTTTTTTGCAGCCCGTTAAGCTGTTCCGCAATAGCGCCGTAGAACTGCTGATAGCTGTTAATAAGCGCGTCGTCCTTCGGTGGGCTCATCGTCAGCCACGCCTGCCACTCTTTTTGCGACAGGCTTAACATCTCGCCAGCATCCTGTAGCAGACCATCGGAACTGCCCACCGAGCCGGTCTCTTTATCCTGCATAAAATACACCCCGGCGCGATTAAGCAGGTCGCTGGCGGCCAAAAGAGACACCCGGGCCTGATCGACCTTAAGCTGTTGCAGATACGCACGCTGATTATGCTGCTCGCTCAGGCGGGCGTTATGCAGTGACCAGGAAAGCAGAAATGAGGACGCGATTTGCACCGCACAGAACAGCCCGATAATGAAGAAGATACCGGTCAGTAAACCAAATTGCTGAGGAAAGAAACGGCGGGTAAAGCGTGGGGTAATTTGCATTAAGTTCATGATTTTTCATCTATAACAACACGTTAGGCGCGAGTGTACGGAATGAAAATGACAGAACCATGACAGTTTTAAAAGCCCGGCAGGCGTAAGCGCCACCGGGCATTCAGCTGAGGACTACTGACGATCTTTCCACACGGTCTGTACGTTACAGAACTCATGCAGGCCGAAGTGCGACAGCTCGCGACCAAAGCCGCTTTTCTTTACCCCGCCAAAGGCGACGCGGGCATCTGAGGCGCTATAGCCGTTGATAAACACCCCGCCACATTCCAGCTCATCGGCAAAGCGCTGGGCCTGTTTCTCATCGGCGGTATACACCGTGGCGGAAAGACCGAAATCACTGTCGTTAGCGAGGGCCAGCGCATGGTCGGCGTCACGAGCAACGGTGATTGTCGCCACCGGGCCGAACATCTCCTGACGAAACGCGGTCATGTCTGGCGTGACGTTCCCCAACACCGTCGCAGGATAGTAGTTCCCTTTCCCGGCAATCTTTTCCCCGCCGAGCAGCAGCGTCGCGCCCTCTTCCAGCGTGGCGGTCACCTGCTCATGCAGTTCATCGCGCAGATCGTACCGCGCCATCGGTCCGATATAGTTTTGTTCGTCCTGCGGATTGCCCATTTTCAGTTTGGCGGCCGCCGCAACGAACTTCTCGGTGAACACATCGGCAATGCCCGCTTCAACGATAAAGCGTTTCGCCGCCGCACAGACCTGTCCGGTATTCTGATAACGGCCAATCACCGCCGCTTTTACCGCTTCATCTATATCGGCATCGTTCAACACGATAAACGGATCAGAACCGCCCAGTTCGAGCACGCATTTTTTCAGCGCGGCTCCGGCCTGGGCACCAATCGCTTTCCCGGCACGCATACTGCCGGTCAGGGTCACGGCGGCGATGCGTGAGTCGTTAATCATCTGCGAAACGCCCTCGTTGGTGGCATTCACCCAGCCGAATACGCCCGCAGGAATGCCCGCTTCACTAAAGATATCGCCAATCAGCTTCGCGCTACCCATCACGTTCGGGGCATGTTTCAGCAGGTAACTGTTACCCGCTAACAGGATCGGCACCGCGCCGCGCATGACTTGCCACAGTGGAAAGTTCCACGGCATCACCGCCATAATTGGGCCCAGAGGACGGTATTCAATCACCGCTTTGTTATTTTCGACCTGGGTGGCTTGCGTCGACAGCATCGCCGGACCCTGCTGGGCGTACCAGTCACACAGGTTGGCTGATTTGGTCACTTCGCCGCGGGCCTGAACAATCGGCTTGCCGATTTCACGGCTGATCATCTGCGCCATCTCTTCCGCGTGCAGACGCAAAACGTTACCCACGTTACGCAGCGCAGCGGCGCGATCGGCGACGGACAGGCGTTTCCACTGACGAAAACCGCTGTCTGCCAGGGCGACGGCCTGATTAACGTCATCCTGTGTGGCCCATGCCAGGGTCGATAGCGTTTCACCGGTGGCGGGGTTAAGGGAAATTGCGTGAGTTGCAGGTGATGTCATGATTTGTTCTCTCTGTTCACTGAGGCTGTTGCCTAATACTGGCCCACTCTGCTATTTATGGAAAATGAATAATATTAACCACTCCATTCACGATACGAGAATGCTATGGACTTAACCCAGCTCGAGATGTTCAACGCCGTCGCCCAGACCGGGAGTATTACCCAAGCCGCGCAAAAGGTGCATCGCGTACCCTCGAATCTGACAACCCGTATCCGCCAGCTGGAGGCGGATTTAGGGGTGGAATTGTTCATTCGTGAAAACCAGCGCCTGCGCTTATCCCCTGCCGGACACAGTTTCCTGCGTTACAGCCAGCAGATCTTAGCCCTGGTCGATGAGGCGCGAATGGTGGTGGCAGGCGATGAACCTCAGGGGCTGTTTTCGTTGGGCTCTCTGGAAAGTACCGCCGCGGTGCGCATTCCACCGACGTTGGCGCTGTACAATCAGCGTTATCCCAAGATTCAGTTCGATCTGGCGACTGGCCCGTCAGGCACCATGATTGACGGGGTGACCGAAGGCCGGTTAAGCGCGGCGTTCGTCGACGGGCCGGTGATGCATCCGAATCTGGAAGGTGTGCCGGTGTACCAGGAAGAGATGATGATCGTCACCCCGAAAGGTCATGCTCCTGTGATGCGAGCCAGTGAGGTCAACGGCACCAGTATTTACGCATTTCGCGCCAACTGTTCATACCGCCGTCATTTTGAAAGCTGGTTCCATGCCGATCGCGCCACGCCGGGGCGCATTCATGAAATGGAGTCTTACCACGGCATGCTGGCCTGCGTGATTGCGGGTGCAGGCCTGGCAATGATCCCCCGCAGTATGCTGGAAAGTATGCCCGGACATCATCAGGTCGATGCCTGGCCGCTGGCAGAGAAATGGCGCTGGCTGACCACCTGGCTGGTGTGGCGACGCGGCGGCATGACCCGCCAGCTCGAAGCGTTTATTAGCCTGCTGAACGAACAACCCCAGCCTGCATGCTGATCAGTTCGGTTGACAGAGGGTATTAAAATTCACCACCGCGGTTGAGTTGACCATGTACAGGGTGTAATCGCAGCTTTTAGAGACATATTTTTCGGGCCGGAAGTAGACAATTGACGCGTCCGCCCGGATGGCTTTCAGACCGGTACTTCTCTCCATCAGGAAATAAGGGTAGGTATACTTTGAAATCGCCGGTCTTATTTCGGTAACCAACGGGAAATTATTGCGGGCATGGGCGGTGTCAGGAACGATGACCAGCGTGCCGATAAACGAAATATTTTTCACCTCCTGCGTCGCCTTCACCCGGGCGACGTCTGCTTTAATCATCCACATCACCGAAGAGAGGTACTGCTGGTCCCGGTTCAGGGTATTAAACACGGTGGTCAGAGAAACCACCGAATAGAGCAGAACAATTCCCCATCCCGCCCCCACCGCGAGTCGCAGTCGTGGCGGCGTGACTGAAAAAATCACCAGCATACAAAATAGCGTATAGGCGCTGAAAGACGCCATCACCCGGGGCGCAAATAAGGGAACCTTGAGAAAAATCGACACGCCGGGAATAGAGAGCACAATCAGAACCGGCGCGAACAGGTAAAATAGCGCCGCCGGGATGCGCTGCGTGCGCGTCCTGTCCCGCAGAATTTCAACGGTCTGATACAGCACCGCTAACACCGCCACCAGTCCTGGCAGCCAGACAAAACTCATTCTCCAGCCGGGAAATGCCGCCTGAATAAGCGCATAAAAGTTGACAAGCGTGTCCGGCAACGCGGTGATAAACAGGCTCAGCGAAGGGACAAACTCGCTCTGCGTCAGGCTGTAATTGTCATTAATCAGTGCCGGGGCGATGAAGAATTTATACAGCAGGACCACCAGCCCCAGCGTCACGGCCTTAATCAGCAGGAAACGCAGCAGTGGCAAGCGAAGGCATATCAGCCGATAGCCCACGATAACAACGCAGGCCAGATATAGATTGATGGCAATCTGATACAGCATCAGCATGCTCAAAAGCAACCCGGCGCTGTACACCATGTCACGCCACAGGCTGCGCGGATAATACATCGCCGCCAGCATCGCCAGTGAAATGGCAAGCAAAATGCTGAAAGAATCCCAGATATAGAGCATCGGCTGCGACAGAAATGGATTGGCTAATACCCCCAACGACAGCAGAATAATGCCCGCAGGCGGCAGGCCGGACTGTAACCGACAGACAAATAATGCCGCTGAGAAACTGAGGGCGGTTAATCCGGCTAGCAGTGGGATCGGTGATATATCAATAAGCGTGGTATTGAACGCCAGTAAATAATGCAGCAGCGTGGTTAATGGCCGTCCGTTGGATAACCAGATGGTCCCGTCCCCGTTATAGAGACGGAAAAAGTCATCGCCGTAATAGATCTTATTGGTCCATAACGGCACGCTAATGAAAAGCGCAAAAACCAGACTGAAAAGACAAACCGTCTGCAGAAGATTCCTGGCATGCGTAGGCATCATTGATACCACATCCTTATTTAAAGAGATTTAGCTGTCCGGAGGATCCTGCCGGGGCGGAGGCTCGGGCAGAATACTGTCAATGATGTAACGGGGCCGTCTTTTGGTTTCGGTGAAAATGCGCCCGACGTATTCGCCCAGCACGCCAATCCCAATCAACTGTACGCCGCCTAAAAACAGCAGAACCACCATAATTGACGAATATCCCGCCACCGAATTACCCCATAGCCAGTAGGCAATGATTATCCAGACGCCATACAGCAGTGAACCTGCGGCGATAATCATCCCGAGATACGTCCAGACGCGCAGCGGCAGCGTAGAAAACGAGGTGATACCGTCCATCGCAAAATTCCATAACGACCAGCCGTTGAATTTGCTGCTGCCGGAGGTGCGGGCGGGACGGCTGTATTCCACGATGGCGACTCGGCCCCCCACCCATGACATCAGACCTTTCATGAACAAGGTGCGCTCGGGCATATCCAGAATATGCCGCACGGTGCTGCGCGACATCAGGCGAAAATCGCCAACGTTCTCCTCGATTTTTTCGCGGCTCAGGACGTTATGCAGCAGATAATATCCCCGGGCGGTAAAACGCTTGAAGGGCCGATCGCTGTGTCGGTCTACGCGCTTGGCCAGCACCATGTCTGCGCCCTGCTGCCACTTCTCCACCAGCAGCGGGATAAGATCCACCGGGTCCTGTAAATCCACGTCTATCGGGATCATCGCCTCGCCCTGAGCATATTCCAGCCCGGCAAACAGCGCGGCCTCTTTACCAAAGTTACGGCTGAGATTAATCAGCCTGACCTGGCTGTCATGCTGCTGGAGGGCGATAATCCGCTTTTGGGTGCCATCTTTGCTGCCATCGTTAATAAACACGATTTCCAGCTGATAATCCTGCGCAGGCAGCGCTCTGACCGCATCGTAAAAAGCGTCGATACTGGCTTCTTCGTTATAAACGGGCACCACAAGAGAGAGCCTCATGCTTGTTTATCCCTGAAGACCACATGATGAGCATACAGATAGCCAATCACCAGACTGAGTGCGGAGAACAGCCCCACGGTCAGGAACGGCGCGAAACTGAGCCATTCCCCCGCCCACCCCGTCACCAGGGCCAGGCAAGCCATAAACAAGGTATAGCGCACAAAGCGCGCCGGGGAGGCCGGTTTGGAAAATGTCCAGCGAGCGTTAGCAAAGAAACTGACGGTCACCGCACAGAGAAAAGCAGTCAGATTAGCGCTGGCCTGATGCAGGTGCGCGCCAATCGTTAACAGGAAAAAAATGGTCCAGTGGACCAGGGTATTCCCTACGCCCACGCAGAGATATCGCCAGAACGTGACGGACCCGAGCCCGGCATTGAGGCGGCGAAGAAGTTGGTATGCCAAACGTGTCCACCCAGACGGTCTGAAGAGCGTCAGGTAAGTATAGTGCGTACCCCACCGCTGTCATGTTGACCTACTGACGCAGCAAAATCTTTCCCTGCATCCAGGTCACCGCCGTACCGCTCATCAGCACGCGATTCCCCTGCAGTTCACCACGCACATCGCCACCACGGGCAGAAACCTGACGCGCCAGCATCTGCGTTTTACCGAGTTTTTCACTCCAGTACGGAATCAGCATCGTGTGCGCCGAGCCGGTGACCGGATCTTCCCATACCGCTTCACCCGGCGAGAAAAAGCGGCTGACAAAATCATAATCACCGGTTCCTTTGGCGGTGATCGTCACCTTGTGCTCAACCGGTATCATGGCATTGATATTTGGGGTTATCGCCTCAACCTGCGCCCGATTTTCCAGCTCAATCAGCCACGCCCGCCCTTTGCGCGCATGAACATATTGCGTAATGCCCAACGCGGCCAACATTTCCGCGGGCGGGGTCTGTTCAACCGTTGGCCCGGCGGGGAAATTGAGCGTCAGCCAATCGCCTTCCCGGCTGACCGTCAGCCTGCCGGACAGGGTATCAAAATGTATGCGGGCATCCGGGTAATCGAGATGATTGAAAATCACATGCGCGGTAGCGAGCGTGGCGTGCCCGCACAGGTTAACCTCATGACGGGTGGTAAACCAACGCAGCTCGAAGCCACCTTTGGCTGGAATAAAAAATGCGGTCTCCGATTGATTATGCTGCTGCGCCATTTGCAGCAGCTGTTCATCGGGCAGCCACTGCTCAAGGGCGCACACTGCCGCCGGATTACCGGCAAAGTTACGATCGCTGAATGCGTCTATCAGCCAGACAGGCACCGTTTTCATCACAACGCTCCTTCGCGCAGATAAATGCTGCCGATCAGATACGTCGTGGCCTGGCCGCCGATCAGCACCCTGTCACCCTGCCATTCACAGCGTAATTCGCCCCCACGGGTGGAGACCTGTCGCGCCGCCATTTGTTGCTTGCCGAGTTTTTCACCCCAGTATGGGATGAGCATACTGTGGGCCGAACCAGTGACTGGATCTTCCGCCACCGACTCGCCCGGGCAGAAGAAACGGCTGACGAAATCATGTGTGTCGCCGGGAGCGGTAACGCAAACCATCTTCCCGAGCGGTAACATGGCGTGGATATCCGGCGTGAGGGCTTCCACCTGCTGCTGATTTTTCAGCACCACCAAATAATCACGTGCCACCCGCACTTCTTCCCAGACATTCACACCGAGCGCGCTGAGCAACAATTCAGGTGGATCCACCGGCTCGGTGCTCCAGGCCGGGAAATTCAATGTCAGCCAGTCGCCGCTGCGGGTCACCGTCAAGTCGCCGACAAAACGGGTCGAGAAACGAATCTCGGTATGCGGATAATCCAGCAGCTCGAAAATAACATGGGCGCTGGCGAGCGTAGCGTGACCGCAAAGATTGATTTCACCCTGGGTGGTGAACCAGCGCAGCTCAAAGCCACTGTCAGTGCGTACAAAGAACGCCGTTTCCGACTGATTATGCTCCTGCGCCATGTTGAGCAGCGTCTCATCCGGCAGCCATTCAATAAGCGGACACACCGCTGCCGCATTGCCGCCGAACGTCCGATCGCTGAACGCGTCGACCATATAAAACGGAATTTCCTGCATAGTCTGTATCCTTTGTTTTTATAACGACTTAGTAACATTAATACCGTCTTTGGCAGCGAATTACGAGCCTCCTTCCAGTTTAGGGCGCGGGTTTTTTCTTTCATCGGGCATCAGGGTAAAGTTGTACGTAAAGGGATAAACATAAATGTTGTATTTTTAATCATAGATGGTATTTTCACTGAGGGACGCGTAGTGAAGTATTCCGAGTTCAAACGCTGGCTGTTACGTCATGGTGCGGAGTTGACCAAAGCGCCGGGAGGTGGAAGCCACTATAAAGTTCTGCGTCAGGGGAAGCGTTCCGTTTTTCCCGATCATGGCGCAAAAGAAATGCCAGAGCCGCTTCGTCGGGCCATCCTGAAAGACCTGGATGTAGACTAACACCGCAGGAGATATCAGATTATGTACACTTACCCTGTCTCATTGACCCACGACCCGGACACCAATAGCTGGATTGCTTCCTGTCGTGATCTGCCGTTAATGCACTCCGTGGGCAACAGCATCGAACATGCCCTGTCCGAAGTGGTTTACGGGCTGGTGACAGCCATCGCGATTGAGGTAGATGAACGTCGCCCCATCCCTACCGGCAGCATTCCGGTTAATGATGAATACCCGGTGAGCGTGCCGTTACTGGTGGCCATGAAAGCCGCATTGCATAACGCGATGATTGAAACCGGCACCCGCAAGGCAGAACTCGCCAGGAAACTGGAACAAAAACCCCCGCAAATCGACCGCCTGCTCGACGTGGAGCACTCCTCACGTGTTGAAACCGTAGAACTGGCCTTGCGCAAACTGGACCGCAGCGTAACCCTGACGGTTACCGCGTCATCACCTTCTGTTATGAGATCTTAGTCACAAAACGATTGTGTTTTGTACAGCGAAAGCTTTAAGATCGCGGTTCTTCTCTTTCCTGTAACGCATCCAGAAAACTGATATGACAACAAATACGGTCTCACGCAAGGTGGCGTGGCTGCGAGTGGTCACGCTGGCCATTGCCGCTTTTATTTTTAATACAACGGAATTTGTGCCGGTGGGACTGCTGTCTGATATCGCCCACAGTTTCTCGATGCAGACGGCACAGGTCGGCATCATGTTGACCATTTACGCGTGGGTGGTGGCGTTGATGTCGCTGCCGTTTATGCTGCTCACCAGCCAAATGGAACGCCGTAAACTGCTGATTGGCCTGTTCGTATTGTTCATCGCCAGCCACGTGCTCTCTTTCCTCGCATGGAATTTTAACGTGCTGCTGATGAGTCGGATCGGCATCGCATTTGCCCATGCGGTGTTCTGGTCAATCACCGCTTCGCTTGCCATCCGTCTTGCTCCCGCCGGGAAACGTGCGCAGGCCCTGAGTCTGATTGCCACCGGTACCGCGTTAGCAATGGTGCTCGGATTGCCGATTGGCCGCGTCGTCGGCCAGTATTTTGGCTGGCGTACCACCTTCTTTATTATCGGCCTCGGCGCGCTCGTCACGCTGATCGCCTTGATCAAGCTCCTGCCTAAAATTCCAAGCGAACACTCCGGCTCGCTGAAAAGCCTGCCGCTGCTGTTCCGTCGTCCGGCGCTGATGAGTCTGTATCTACTGACAGTGGTAGTGGTGACCGCCCATTACACCGCCTACAGCTATATCGAACCCTTTGTGATTAACGTCGCCGGGTTCGATGCCAATTTTGCAACGCTGCTGCTGTTAGCGTTGGGCGGCGCGGGGATCATCGGGTCGGTGATTTTCGGCAAGCTCGGCAACCACCACGCCTCCACGCTGGTCAGTGCGGCTATCGCGCTGCTGACGCTGTGTCTGGGGCTGTTGACGCTGGCGGCGCAAAACGAAACGTCGCTCGCTATTCTGAGCATTATCTGGGGCATTGCTATCATGATTATCGGCCTCGGGATGCAGGTTAAGGTGCTGGCGATTGCCCCGGACGCGACCGATGTCGCAATGGCGCTGTTTTCCGGGATCTTTAATCTCGGCATTGGTGCTGGTGCGCTGGTGGGCAATCAGGTCAGCCTGCATTTCTCGATGGCCAATATCGGCTACGTCGGGGCGGTTCCGGCGCTGGCGGCTCTAGTGTGGTCGGTGATTATTTTCCGCCGTTGGCCGGTGAAGCTGGAAGAGTCGGTTCAGCAACCCTAACCCATACCATCATCTAACCGACAGGAAGATAAAGGGAAATATCATGGAGCAGTATACGTTAACCCCCTGGCTGCACCGTTGGAAACTCATTCCAGATGGCACGCCGTTCATGACGCATACGTCCCAACTGCTGCCGGTGAGAACAGCAACCGGCTTGCCAGCCATGCTCAAAATCACCGATGACAAGGATGAACAAACCGGTAATGCACTGATGGCGTGGTGGGCAGGGAATGGTTCCGCCCCGGTGATTGCCCATGAAAATGAGGCCATTCTGTTGGCGCGCGCGACCGGTACTGCGTCACTTGCCGCGATGTCCCGACACGGTGAAGATACCGAAGCCTGTCGTGTTATGTGTCTGACCGCACACCGACTGCATACTTGCCAGAAACAGCCGTTATCTCAACTTACCCCGCTTGATGAATGGTTTACCCCATTAACACTTGCCGCCAATGAACATGGCGGCTTCCTGATCCGCAGCGCTGAAATCGCAGCAGAACTGCTAGCGGCTCCACGCGAAGTCATCGCATTACACGGTGACCTGCATCATGATAACGTTCTTGATTTTGGAGAGTCAGGCTGGCTGGCAATCGATCCGAAAGGGCTAATCGGTGAAAGAGGATTCGATTATGCCAATATTTTCACCAATCCCGATCTGGGCAACCCCACTGTGCGGGTTGCGCCAGTGGCGGAAATCTTCAGGCAGCGTCTGGCTATTGTCACCGGGATGGCGGGTCTGGACAGGGAGCGTCTTCTGAAGTGGATAATCGCCTGGTGTGGACTATCAGCAACCTGGTCACTCGAAAGCCACGAGCTCATTTCCATTCAATCTCGCGTCGCTGAACTGGCCATTGCCGAACTGGACCCGTGACCAGCAACGGATCCTCGTTCCCACTTAAGGACAGTACTGTTCACCCAGGCTAAAGCTCCAGTCTTCAGCCTGGGTGAACTGAAGAGTGACCATCACATCATTTGGATTTATCCCCAACCTTTCATGCAATCCTGAACTCAACGCCCGATAAAATCGTTGCTTCTGTACTGCACTTCGCGGCTTACCGGCAGTTATCTGAAACAGAATGAAATCAGCACTGCGACCACCGCTAAGATATCGACGGTCATAAACACGTTGACGCTCAGGCAATCGTTCAAAAATCTGAAACTTATCGTCGGACGGCACAGCGAATTCCCGAACCAGACTATCGTGTAAGATGTCAGAAATACGTTCCAGATCGGCATCGTTTAACGTCGCGCGACAGACAATGCGGGTTATCGGCATTCTCGTTTCTCCTCTTCCACGCAGCCCAATGCACTTACTGCGGCAGGCCAGCCCGCATAGAATGCAAGATGGGTAAAGGCTTCGATGATTTCCTCCTCATGCAAACCATTTTGTTGGGCAAACTGCAAATGCCACGGGATTTGCTGGGTGTGGCCCAGCGCGGCGAGCACACCCAGCGTTAACAGGCTGCGATCGCGCGGCGAGAGTTCAGGTCGTTTCCAGATATCGTCAAACAATACCTGCTGGCTGAGTTGTGCCAGTTTTGGCGCACAGCGGGCCAGGTGTTCTCGATCGAGTGAGGGATTCATTGGCGCTCTCCTTATTGACAGTACAGCTATCCTCACGCAATAGTTCTGTCCTGAATATCGAATTATTCAAAACAAATCATCCCGAAATTCAGGAGCATTAATGTGAAGGTACCTGCGGCGCTCGACCTCGACGCATTGCGGAGTTTCGTCCTTGGTATTGATTCCGGGAGCTTTGCCAGCGCTGCGCATCAGTTGGCCCGTTCAACTTCTGCGGTGAGTGCCCAGCTGAAGAAACTGGAGTTACAGTGTCACGCTGAGCTTGTCGTCAAGGAAGGTCGTCATCTACGTCTGACGCCACAAGGAGAAATAGTGATGAGCTACGCGCGCCGCCTTCTGGCGCTGAATGATGAAGTGCATCGCGCTCTGCATGGTGAACTGCTTAAAGGGGAAGTTCGTATCGGAATGCAGGAGGATTTTGGGGAATCATTGATGCCGGGCATTCTCGGTAAATTCAGCAGACTTCATCCGCAACTGAGGATGAGCGCGCGCATCGACCGTAATCAGCCCCTTATCAATGCGCTGGCCGCTGACAGCCTGGACATGGCGCTGATGTGGCAATCGGCGGATACGCCCAACCGCGGTGACGTATTCATGCACTGTTCTCTGGAATGGATTTACCACCCTGATTTGAATCTGTCCATGTTGCTCGACGAACAAAAACCGCTGCCGCTGGTGCTGTTTGACAGCCCGTGCGTCATGCGTTCACGGGCTATCGACTGCCTTGATAAAGCCGGTATACCTTGGCAAATCAATTTCGTGAGTCACAGCCTGAGCGGCATTTGGGCCGCGGTTCAGGCCGGGTTAGGTCTGACACTTCGTACGTATTTTGGCAGACCAGACAATTTGCTAACGGCAGACGACCTTTTGCCCTCTCCCGGTAAACTGGGTATTACGCTAGTGCAAAACGCACCGGAGTCAGAGGGCTGTCCGGCGCAGGAAATACTCGCGACGTTAATGAAAGATGCGGTACTCGGCAGGCATGAATACGCGAAATGACGGGCGACGATTGCCGCCCGCGAACAGTCAGGCGTGATATGTGCTAATAATTTCCAGCACGCCATTGATAATAAACTGCACGCCCATGCACACCAGCAGGAAGCCCATCAGACGTGAAATGGCCTCGATGCCGCCTTTTCCTACCAGTCGCATAATAGCCCCGGAACTGCGCAAGCAGCCCCACAAAATAATCGCGACGCTAAAGAAAATCAGCGGCGGCGCGACCAGCACAACCCAGCCGGGAAAATTAAAACCGTGATTCACGGTAGAAGCCGAACTGATGATCATCGCAATGGTACCCGGCCCGGCGGTACTCGGCATCGCCAGCGGGACGAAGGCGATATTGGCGGTCGGCTCTTCTTTCAACTCTTCCGATTTATGGCGAGCTTCCAGAGAATCGTGCGCCTTTTGCTGCGGGAACAGCATCCGGAAACCGATAAACGCGACAATCAGACCGCCGGCGATACGCAGCCCGGGAATCGAAATCCCGAAGGTATTCATGACCACCTGACCGGCGTAATACGCCACCATCATGATAGCGAAGACATACACCGAGGCCATCAATGACTGCCTGTCGCGCTCCGCTTTATTCATATCCCCAGCAAGGCCGAGGAACAGCGCCACGGTGGTTAACGGGTTTGCCAGCGGCAAAAGCACCACCAGCCCAAGGCCAATGGCTCTAATCAAGTCCAGCATGAAGAAACACTCCTGTGAGAGCAGATAACAATCAACTGCCGAGTGAGTATAAGAGCATTCTCGTCGCCCTGCCTAAGCCTATTTTCAGGCCTTTTCCCCTCACACCAGGCCATAACTGCCGGTTATTCATCAACCGGTTATCAAGCAAAAAATGTGCCGTGAAGCGTTTTAGCAATTTGTGGCATAAGCTTATCCATTCGGTTGACTTATGATTGCCTGGGCAATAATATCCCCCGCAACTAAACTACTTGCCAGGGCAACCTTTGTGAAAAGCACCAGTGACCTGTTTAACGAAATCATCCCACTTGGTCGCTTGATCCATATGGTCAACCAGAAAAAAGATCGTCTTTTGAACGACTATCTGTCGCCTTTGGATATCACTGCCTCACAGTTCAAAACGCTGTGTTCGATTCGCTGTGCGGTCTGCATCACGCCAGTTGAACTGAAAAAAGCCCTGTCGGTCGATCTCGGGGCATTAACCCGAATGCTTGACCGTTTGCTGTGTAAAGGCTGGATTGAACGCCTGCCCAACCCAAATGATAAACGTGGCGTACTGGTGCGATTGACACCGGACGGCGCGGCAATATGTGAGAAATGCCACCAGTTGGTGGGTCAGGACCTGCACCAGGAATTAACAAAAAACTTAACGGCGGACGAGGTCGCAGCCCTTGAGCTTTTGCTCAAGAAAATCCTGCCGTAAACAGAAGAAAGAGGTAAGACGATGTCCAGACGTAATACTGACGCTATCACTATTCATAGCATTTTGGACTGGATCGAGAGCAATCTGGAATCACCGCTGTCGCTTGAAAAAGTGTCAGAGCGTTCCGGTTACTCCAAGTGGCACCTGCAACGGATGTTCAAGAAAGAGACGGGCCATTCACTGGGTCAATATATTCGCAGCCGTAAGCTGACTGAAATCGCACAGCAGCTGAAGAAAAGCGACGAGCCAATTCTGTATCTGGCCGAACGTTACGGCTTTGAATCCCAACAGACGTTGACGCGCACCTTTAAAAACTATTTCGACGTACCGCCACACAAGTATCGCATAACAAATATGCCCGGCGAGTCGCGTTATCTGATGCCGCTCAACCACTGTAACTATTAATCGCCTGCACAATTCAAGACGTATCGAGGAAAAAATGAAACTGTTCGCCTCCGCCGCCCTCACCCTTTTGGTGCTGGTCTCCGGCCAGAGTTATGCGGAGCAATCCACAATCCCTGCCAGCCATGGGGCTCAGGACACCATGTTGATGCCGTCCGCACAGGATAAGTCGCCGTTTGACTTCAATCACATGGGTTCAGGCAGCGACAAATCCGACGAACTGGGCGTGCCATACTATAACGGAACCTCCCAGTAACTTTTTTGCCCCGCAGATGCGGGGCTTTTTTCCTCCCGCCTCAGCCCTGCACCGCTTTTGCCCGACGAAGACGCAATCCAAAGACGTTGATATACAGCCCGCCCATGATCAACAGCGCGCCGACCAGTTGCAGCGCCGAGAGCGTTTCATCCAGCAATAATGCCGCACTGGCCATCCCCACCACCGGCACCAGCAGTGACAGCGGTGCTACCCGCCAGGTCTCATAGCGCCCGAGCAGCGAGCCCCAAATCCCGTAGCCGACAATCGTCGCCACGAATGCCAGATACACCAGCGATAAAATAGTGGTCAGGTCGATATTCACCAGGCTTTGCACCATCACCGCCGGGCCATCCAGCAGCGCTGAGGCCAGCATAAACGGTAGGACAGGGATAAGCGCACTCCACACCACTAATGACATCACCGCCGGGCGCGTGTTCAGCTGCATAATTTTCTTGTTGAAGATATTTCCGCAGGCCCAGCTGAACGCCGCCGCCAGGGTAAGGCAAAACCCGAGCATCGCCACATGCTGGCCGTTCAAACTCGCCTCGATCAGCACCAGTACCCCGAACACCGCCAGCAAAATGCCCGCCATCTGTTTGCCCTGCAAACGCTCACCGAACGCCACCGCGCCAAGAAGAATGGTGAAGAACGCCTGCGCCTGTAACACCAGCGACGCCAACCCCGCTGGCATGCCGAAATTGATAGCGCAAAACAGAAAGGCAAACTGGCCGAAGCTGATGGTCAGGCCATAACCGATCAGGAGCGATAAGGGAACTTTAGGCCGTGCGACAAAGAAAATGGCCGGGATTGCCACCAGGAGAAAGCGCAGCCCCGCCAGCATTAGCGGAGGCATGTTGTGCAGACCGACTTTAATGACCACAAAATTCAGGCCCCAGACAACGACCACCAACAGCGCTAACAGCCCATCTTTCCGCGTCATACTCCGCCCCAGAATTATTAAGTTTTTGTAAACAAGTTCAAGGTAACGAAAATTCAGGCCGAGGAACAGATCATTATTTTTGGCAGGGGGTCAAGGCACTTGCGGATAAATTGGGATCTATACAACTCCCCGGACGGCATGATAATTGTGATAAGACACAACAAAATCACATAAGCCATAGCCGGGCAGACATCAGGTAAAATAATGAAATCCTCTGTGAAGCGTTCAACCTCAGCGTTGCTGGCGTCGTCGTTGCTGTTAACCATTGGCCGCGGTGCCACGCTGCCGTTTATGACCATTTACCTGACGCGCCAGTACGGCATGAGCGTCGAGGCCATCGGTTATGCGCTGACCCTCGCCCTTACCGTCGGGGTGGTCTTCAGTCTCGGCTTTGGCATACTGGCGGATAAATTCGATAAAAAACGCTACATGATTGTGGCGATCCTGGCATTCATTGCCGGTTTCGCGGCGATCCCGTTGGTCAATAGCATCCCCCTGGTGGTGTTCTTCTTCTCGCTCATTAACTGCGCCTATTCGGTCTTTTCCACCGTGCTGAAAGCCTGGTTTGCCGACGTCCTCAGCGTGGGAGAAAAAGCGCGCATTTTCTCGCTCAACTACAGCTTTCTGAATATTGGCTGGACCGTCGGCCCGCCGATTGGCACCTGGCTTGTCATGTACAGCCTGCAGCTACCGTTCTGGCTTGCCGCCGTGTGCGCCGCATTCCCGTTGGTCTTTATTCAGTTTTTCGTGCAGCGCAGCGTGGAAAGCGGCGAGGAGAAAAGCGTCAACGTCTGGCAGCCGTCGGTACTGCTGAAAGACAAAGCGCTATTCTGGTACACGCTCTCAGGCCTGCTGGCCTCATACGTCGGCGGTTCGTTTGCCACCTGCATTTCGCAGTACGTGTTGACCGTGGCTGATAACGCCGATTTTGCGCAAAAAGTGGTCTCGGTGGTACTGCCGGTAAACGCCGTCGTGGTCGTCAGTCTGCAATATTTCGTCGGGCGTAAAATCACCGCCAATAATATTCGCCCGCTAATGGCCCTCGGCACGCTCTGTTTCCTGCTCGGCCTTGGCGGCTTTATCTTCTCCGGGGAAAACCTGATTTACTGGGGCATTGCCGCGGCGGTGTTTACGCTGGGAGAAATCATTTATGCCCCCGGCGAATATATGTTGATCGACAACATCGCCCCGCCGGGGATGAAAGCGAGCTATTTTTCCGCTCAGGCACTTGGTTGGCTGGGGGCTGCCATTAATCCAATGGTCACCGGGATTATCCTCAGTTCGCTGCCCGCCTGGACGCTATTTGCCTTCATGATGCTGGCAATTGTGCTGGCGTGGCTGATGATCCTGCGCGGAATGAGCGTGAAGGCGTGGAACGCAGACAGTGCATTCAAAACGGCCTGAGGTTGATCGTTTCCCGGCAAGTTTACACCGCCGGGCTATGTGATTACGGGTTAGTGATGCAGCATTTCGTCCACCACCTGGCGGGCGTAAAGCTGCTCCGGATAATAGGTCGGCCAGTTATCCATCTGTTTGAGCAGTTCTGCCTGCGAGCTGTTGCCGGTATAAATATGGAAGTGCTGAGATTTGCGCGGTCCGATGGTGTGGTCGCTGAACTGAACAAATTTAGGTGCCTGGCTGGCGCTGTCGGTGCAGCTAAACAGGTAACGTACGCCCTTCTTTCCCGAGGCATAGTGCAGGATCTTGTAACCGTCGTAGCGATACGCACACGAGGCTGACTTATCACCCTGATAAAACGTCATTACCTTGTTTTCAATCTCAATTTTGCCGACGTCCGTTTTGTATCCCGTCTGATAATACGCTTTAACCTGGTCGACGGTTTTACTGCTATCCTTTTCAGCTTTCTGCTTAAACACCGGGTCTAAATCGCCGCTTTGCAGCAGCGGATAAACGGACTGCCAAATACCGTCCCAGTCCTCGAGCGATCGGTCTTTAACGTCAGCGTCGGCAAAAATGCCTTTCGCTGCTTGTTGTTCGGCTTCGGTCATTTGATGCCCGTGTGAATGCGCGAATGCGCTGCTGCTCAACAGCAGCCCCAGAATAGTCATTGATACACGTTGCACGGCCACTTATTTTCCCTCGGGTCGATGTCAGAAAATGAAATGTTATATTATTACATTTGCCGTATCAACCCTTATGCCGTTCAAATCGCCACCATCCCCCGCACGCCATCAGCCGCCATGTTTTCTCCGCGCCCCTGCTGCACAATCGTCCCGCGCGACATCACCAGATAGCAGTCAGCCAGCTCTTCGGCAAAATCATAAAATTGCTCGACCAGCAGAATAGCCATATCGCCGCGCCGGGCGAGCTGGCGGATAACCTCGCCGATCTCTTTAATAACCGACGGCTGGATCCCTTCGGTTGGCTCATCCAGGATCAGCAGCTGCGGTCGGCTTGCCAGCGCCCGGCCTATCGCCAGCTGCTGCTGTTGCCCGCCAGACAGGTCGCCACCCCGCCGCTGTTTCATCGCCCGCAGGACCGGGAATAATTGATAAATTTCTTCCGGTACCGCGCGTGCTTCTCGTGCCGGAAATCGCGACATGCCCAACAGCAAATTCTCTTCAACCGTCAGCCGGGGGAAAATTTCTCGCCCCTGCGGTACGTAGGCGATCCCGGCCTGCACGCGTTGATGCGGCTTGCGATGGGTAATGTTGCTCTGCTGCCAGTTCACGCTGCCGCTTCGCGCCGGGATAAGCCCCATCAGACATTTCAGCAGCGTGGTTTTACCGGCCCCGTTGCGGCCAAGTAAACAGGTGATTTCCCCTGGCAGAGCGTTAAAGCTCACCCCTCGCAGAATATGGCTCCCGCTGTAATATTGATGCAATTCCTGAACCTGTAACATTCTGCCTCCTTAGCGCCCGAGATAAACTTCGATCACCTGCTCGTTAGCCTGTACTTCGCGCAACGACCCCTCTGCCAGCACCTGACCCTGATGCAGGACGGTGACGCGGTCGGCAATGGTTTCGACGAAGCCCATATCGTGCTCTACCACCATCAGCGAATGACGGCCAGAAAGTGTGCGAAACAGCTCGGCGGTATAGTCGGTTTCGGCATCGGTCATGCCCGCCGCCGGTTCGTCGAGCAGCAGCAAATGTGGCTCTTGCACCAGCAGCATGCCGATTTCGAGGAACTGCTTTTGTCCGTGTGACAACAGGCCCGCCCGCCGCACGCGTTCGCCTTGCAGACGCAGCAATTGCAGCACCTCATCGATGCGGTCGTGCTGTTCCCCGGAAAGCGTCGCCCGCAGACTGGCCCAGACCGATTTATCGCCGCGCATTGCCAACTCAAGGTTTTCGGCCACGGTGAGCGCCTCGAATACCGTCGGTTTCTGGAATTTTCGTCCAATGCCCTGCCGGGCAATCGCAATCGGATCCAGCGCGGTGAGATCGACCGTCTGGTCGTAAATCGCTCTCCCGCTCTGCGGTCGCGTTTTGCCAGTGATCACATCCATCAGCGTGGTTTTTCCCGCACCGTTGGGGCCAATCACGCAGCGCAGTTCCCCGACGCCAATCTGTAACGACAGATCGGTCAGCGCCTGAAAACCGTCAAAGTTGACGTTAATTTTTTCCAGCTGTAGCACCGGGTCAGTCTGATTCCGGTAGCGATCGCCCGGCAACTGGCGGGTAAACAGTCCTTCGTCGGGTTGCATTATTTGTCTCCTTTACGCAGCAGGCCCATCACGCCGCGCGGTAAAAACAGGGTCACGACGATGAAAATCAGGCCGAGAAACAGTTGCCAGTATTCCGGCATCGCCACGGTGAACAGACTTTTTGCGCCATTAACGATTGCCGCCCCGAGCACCGGCCCAACCAGCGTGCCTCGCCCGCCGAGTGCGACCCAGATAGCGGCCTCAATTGAGTTGGTCGGAGACATTTCGCCCGGGTTGATAATTCCGACCTGTGGGACATACAGCGCGCCCGCCAGGCCACACAGCACCGCCGAGAGCGTCCACACCAGCAGCTTGAAGCCACGCGGATCGTAGCCGCAGAACATCAGCCGGTTTTCCGCATCACGCACCGCCGTCAAAATACGGCCAAACTTGCTGCGTGCCAGGGCAAAACCGATAGCCAGGCTGATTAACAGCAGCACCACCGTGGCCAGAAACAGCGCGGCTCGCGTGCCGGTGGCGGTGACTGAAAAGCCGAGGATGGTGGAAAACCCGGTAAAGCCGTTGTTGCCGCCAAACCCGGTTTCATTGCGGAAAAACAGCAGCATTCCGGCATAGGTCAGCGCCTGGGTCATTATCGAGAAATAGACGCCTTTGATTTTGGAGCGGAAGGCGAACCAGCCAAACACCAGCCCCAGCAGACCCGGCACCAGCATTACCAGCAACATCGCCCACGCAAAATGCTGGGTTCCCCACCAGAACCACGGCAGTTCATTCCACGACAAAAACGACATAAAGGCGGGCAGCCCGTCGCCCGCGGCCTGGCGCATCAGATACATGCCCATCGCATAGCCGCCGAGGGCGAAAAATAAACCGTGCCCGAGCGACAACATTCCGGCATAGCCCCAGACCAAATCCAGCGCTACTGCCACCACCGCGTAACAGAGGATTTTTCCGACCAGGGTCAGCGTCCAGGTGGACACCGCAAGAGGATGCGTGGCGGGCAGGAGTGCCAGAAGCGGCATTATCAGTAAGGCGAGCACCGCCACACCGCCTATCCAGCGCAGTGGACGCGGTGCCCGACGGGCAAGCGTTAAGGTTAATGGCTGGCTCATCAGTCAATCACCCTCCCTTTCAGCGCAAATAATCCCTGCGGACGCTTCTGTATAAACAGAATGATCAGCACCAGAATCAAGATTTTACCGAGCACCGCGCCCAGCTGCGGTTCTAGAATTTTATTGAAAATGCCCAGCCCAAATGCCGCCGCCACGCTACCGGCCAGTTGCCCGACGCCGCCAAGCACCACGACCAGGAAGGAATCGATAATGTAGCCCTGACCGAGTTCCGGTCCGACATTACCTAACTGAGATAGCGCCACGCCACCCAGCCCGGCAATACCTGACCCAAGCCCAAATGCCAGCATATCCACCCGCCCGGTTGGCACCCCGCAGCAGGCCGCCATCGCGCGGTTTTGGGTCACGGCCCGCACGTGCAGGCCCAGCCGCGTTTTGTTCAGAATCAGCCAGGTGAAGAACAGCACCAGCAGCACAAAACCGATGACCACAAGTCGATTCCACGGCAGAATAAGATTCGGCAACGCCTGAATACCTCCCGACAGCCAGCCGGGGTTTGCCACTTCGACGTTCTGCGCGCCAAACAACATCCGCACCAGCTGAATCAGCATCAGGCTGATCCCCCATGTCGCCAGCAGCGTCTCCAGTGGACGTCCGTAAAGGTGGCGGATAATTGTGCGCTCGAGCAACATGCCAATCCCACCGGTTATTCCAAACGCCACCGGCAACGCCAGCAGCGGATAAAACGCCAGCCACTGCGGGGCAAACTGGCTCAGACCCTGCTGCACCAGCCAGGTACTGTACGCCCCGAGCATCAGCATTTCCCCGTGCGCCATATTAATCACGCCGAGCAGACCATAGGTGATCGCCAGCCCCAGCGCGGCTAACAGCAAAATTGAACCCAGCGAGATACCCATAAACGCCTGTCCGAGAATATCGCCCCAAAACAGCCGCTGCTGGATGTGTTGCAGGCTGTCTGCCGCTGCCGCGCGCACGCCCGCATCCGGCTCGTGCTGCACATCGGTGTAGGGTAACAATCGGGCCTGCGTTTGCGGATCGCCGGAATGCCCCAGCCGCATGACCGCCAGCTTACGCACCGCCGCCTCCGGGCTGGTGAGCTGTAAATTCGCCAGCGTCATTTCCAGCTGCTGTTTGACACCGTCATCCCGTTCAACCTTCAGCCGTTTTTCCAGCATTGGCAGAAGATCCGGCGAGGCATCCCGTTGGAGGGTTTTCGCCGCCGCCAACCGTTGCGTGACACTGTCACTCACCAGCTGGTGCGTCGCCAGCGCCCCGGCCACTAAGTTACGCAGTCGGTTGGTTAGCCGCACCGGTGTCAATTCCCCCGTGGGCGTAACCGCCTCGCCGAGGGGCTGCGGCTGGCCACTCCCGATGCTGAACGCATGATTCGCCTCGTCGCGGCGTACGCTTTCCGCGGCCAGCGCCTGTAATAGCGGCAGGCGCTGGGGCTGAGGATCGGCGGCCCACTGCGTCAGCAGGGTTGACTGCTGGTTACGGTTAGCCGCGACAAAATCATCGGCATCCCCTGCGCGGGCAATACAGGGCAATAGCCAGGCTACGATCAGCAGCCAGCGAGCGAATGTCATGCTGAGCTCCTTATGATGTCAGTTGCTGGCCATTTTCATTGGCTGATCGGGTTTCTGGTCATTACCCGGAATGAACGGACTCCACGGCTGCGCGCGAACCGGTTTATCGGTCTGCCACACCACGTTGAACTGACCGTTACCTTCGATTTCACCGATCATCACCGGTTTATGCAGATGATGGTTGGTGGCATCCATGGTCAGCGTGAAGCCTGACGGCGCTTTGAAGGATTGACTGGCCATGGCCGCACGCACCTTATCCACGTCGGTGGTGCCCGCTTTTTCAACCGCCTGCGCCCACATATGAATCCCGACGTAGGTCGCTTCCATCGGATCGTTGGTGACCACGGTATCGGCGTTCGGCAGCTTGTGGGCTTTGGCGTAGGCGCGGTAATCGGCGACAAAGGCTTTGTTGGTCGGGTTATCGACCGATTCAAAGTAGTTCCACGCCGCGAGATTGCCGACCAGCGGTTTGGTATCAATCCCGCGCAGTTCCTCTTCACCTACCGAGAACGCCACCACCGGGACATCGGTCGCTTTCACGCCCTGATTCGCCAGCTCTTTGTAGAACGGCACGTTGGAGTCACCGTTAATGGTCGACACCACCGCGGTTTTGCCCCCGGCGGAGAATTTCTTAATGTTGGCGACGATCGTTTGATAATCGCTGTAGCCAAACGGGGTATAAACCTCTTCGATGTCTTTATCCTGTACGCCTTTGGAATGCAGATAAGCCCGCAGAATTTTGTTGGTGGTGCGCGGATAGACATAATCGGTACCGAGCAGGAAGAAGCGTTTGGCGCTGCCGCCATCTTCGCTCATCAGATATTCCACCGCCGGGATCGCCTGTTGATTAGGTGCCGCCCCAGTGTAGAAAACGTTGGGCGACATCTCTTCGCCTTCATACTGCACCGGATAGAACAGCAGACCGTTCAGTTCCTCAAACACTGGTAGCACCGATTTACGCGATACCGACGTCCAGCAGCCAAACACCACCGCAACTTTGTCCTGGGTCAGAAGCTGTCGGGCCTTTTCCGCAAACAGCGGCCAGTTAGACGCTGGGTCGACCACCACCGGCTCAAGTTTTTTGCCGAGCACGCCGCCTTTGGCGTTGATCTCATCGATGGTCATCAGGGCGACATCTTTTAGCGGCGTTTCGGAA
Source organism: Scandinavium lactucae (assembly GCF_033843265.1). Taxonomy (NCBI): domain Bacteria; kingdom Pseudomonadati; phylum Pseudomonadota; class Gammaproteobacteria; order Enterobacterales; family Enterobacteriaceae; genus Scandinavium; species Scandinavium lactucae. The sequence goes on along the minus strand of NZ_JAWXRD010000040.1, from coordinate 166,223 downwards.
ATTGCCATGGTCCCGGAGAGCGAATGCATGATCCCCACTTTAATGGTGTCAGCGGCATACACGCTGACGCTGAACCCCATGGCAACCACAGAGGCAGAGAGAGCAAAAGCTTTAAGTAAAGTTCGACGGCGCATGATTCACTCCTGAATAGAGACGGCAACTAGGTTTAAGAACGTGGTGTAGTCGTCAGGAGTAAGGCAAGAAAGATGCCAGAGTGGAAAACTGCGATCAAAACAGGCGGGTAGACTGAAAAAATACAACTTTTGTTGCAGGATGGAACGTCAGATTCAGGGCAGCGCTGCTTTAAAAGAGTGCAGCGTTGCCCTGGGGGAAGCGGACATTACCAGACCTGGGCGGCAATCTCCGTCACCAGGCGAACTTTTTGCCACTGCTGGGATTCGCTGAGGCTGTTGCCCTCTTCGGTGGAGGCAAAACCGCACTGCGGGCTGAGGCATATTTGCTCTTTCGCCACAAACTGCGCCGCTTCAGCCAGGCGGGCTTTAACGCCCTGCGGATTTTCCAGTTCGCCGTTTTTGGTGGTGATCAGGCCCAACACCACCTGCTGATGCCCTGGGCGTACGAAGCGCAGCGGCTGGAAATCACCGGAGCGGTCGTTATCATATTCGAGGAAGAACGCATCGACGTTGACGCTGCCAAACAGCACTTCGGCCACCGGCTCGTAACCGCCTGACGAGATCCACGTCGAGCGGAAGTTACCCCGACAGACATGCAGCCCGATGGTTAAATCTGCCGGTTTGCCTTCCAGCGCTTTATTCAGCACCCGGGCGTAGATTTTCGCCAGCTCATCCGGACAGTCGCCGCGCTCACGTACCTGCTGGCGCTGCTCGTCGGAACAGAGGTACGCCCACACGGTGTCATCAAGCTGTAAATAACGGCAGCCCGCATCATAAAATGCGCGGATAGCGTCGCGCCAGGTGGTCGCCAGATCGTCAAAATATTCCGTTAAATCCGGGTAAACCGTGGCATCGATATCTTTGCGCCCACCGCGGAAATGCAGCACGCTCGGGCTGGGAATGGTCATTTTTGGCACAGCATCACCGCTGATACTTTTCAGATAACGGAAATCATCCAGCATCGGGTGATTTCCAAAGCCCAGTTTGCCCGTCACCCGCACGCCGTGCGCCTTGGTTTGCACGCCGTTAAACTGAATTCCCTGATCGGAATCGTAGCGCTCCACGCCCTGCAAACCGTCAAAGAAATCAAAATGCCACCAGGCGCGACGGAACTCACCGTCTGTGACAACGTTCAAGCCGCAATCGCACTGATGTTGAACGACACGCAGAATGGCTTCATCTTCAACCGCACGCAGCGTCGTGGCATCGATGGCACCTTCGGCGAACTGCTGGCGAGCATGTTTAATGCTGTCAGGGCGTAAAAAACTGCCGACGATATCGGCGCGGAACGGGGCGGTAGGCTGTGACATGGTCTCTCCTCGTCGTCAGGCAACTGATTGCCTGACGTGATAATTAGGGAAAACAACTTATAGACTTCTGGATGGCTATATGTCTTCAACTTGCCATGCGGAAGAAGCGCAGGCAAACGAGATAAATTCATTAGCCGTGAAATAAATTCATGTTGCGGCAAAAGGCAGGCCTTCATCCTCCCAGCCGGTTATCCCACCAATCATGATTTTGACCGGGCGGCCAAGCTGAGCGAGTTTGAGCGCGGCCCGGTCAGCCCCGTTACAGTGGGGTCCGGCACAGTAAACGACGAACAGCGTCTCCGGCGGCCAGTGAGCCATGCGTTCAGCCGTGATTTGTACCGAGGGCAAGTGCAGCGCGGTGGGCAGATGGCGGCGGGCAAACGTCTGTGGGGAACCCACCACGTGCAGCAGCACAAAATCGACGGTATCGCTTTCAATAGCGGCATGCACATCGGCACAGTCGGTTTCCACGCTCAGACGGCGTTGAAAATGGGCGATAGCCTCCTGCGGTTCAGCGACCTGGAATTCAGAAACAGTGCTCATGGTATTTCCTTCTTGTTGTGTTGGCGGGTGTCGTGTTACCTCTTATCTCATCAAAAATTATGTGAACGTTCCGCCCCCCGATATGACAGAAATCGCCAGGATAATGACAACCCCTTCCCGTCCGTTAGTCGTCGCCCTCGCCTATGACGGGCTATGCACCTTTGAATTTGGCGTTGCGGTGGAGATTTTTGGTCTGCCGCGGCCCGAGCTGGGCGAGAACTGGTATCGCTTTGCGGTGGCTGCGGTGGATGAAGGTGAACTGCGGGCGACCGGCGGGATCCGTATCGTTGCCGATGGGGGATATGAACTTCTGGAACAGGCGGACACCATCGTGGTGCCCGGCTGGCGCGGGGTCGCCACGCCGGTGCCGGAAGCGCTCTGTACGGCATTGCGTCGGGCACATCAACGCGGCTGTCGGTTGATATCGATTTGCTCCGGCGTATTTGTCCTCGCCGCCAGCGGAGTGCTGGACGGTCGTGATGCCACCACCCACTGGCGCTATACCGATGAACTCCAGCAGCGATTCCCGACGATTAAAGTGGTCGAAGATGTGCTGTATATCGGGGATGCCAGGCTGATGACCTCGGCAGGCAGCGCCGCCGGGATTGATTTGTGTTTGCACGTGGTACGCAGTGATTTCGGGCTTGAAGCTGCGAACAGCGTGGCGCGTCGGCTGGTGGTTCAGCCGCATCGGGACGGGAGCCAGACGCAGCAACTGACCCGACCGGTGGCCCGCAGCCGTGAAAGCGAACGGCTGGGCCAGCTGTTTGACTGGCTGTACGGCCATCTTGCCGAACCGCATACCCTGGAATCACTGGCTCTGCGCGTCGGTATGAGTCCGCGCACTCTGCTGCGCCGATTTCAGGAATCAACAGGCGTCACCCCTGCCCGCTGGCTATTGAATGAACGGCTGCAACGCGTGCAGCAGGCCTTGACCGACAGTCGGCTGAGCATCGAACAGATTGCGGAAAACAATGGGTTCGGTACTACCGGAGCGTTGCGTCACCATTTTCAACAGCGTTTCGCCGTGAGCCCGCAAACTTATCGTAAAAAATTTACGCAACCGACTAAATAGTTCACATAATTAACGATTCGTTTAGATTTCATCCGGTATGCTGTCTTCATCGCGGCTAAATAAAAAGGTAAGTGAGGCTTTTATCGCACGTCTTTAATATCAACGGAGGTTAATCATGCTGGGAAATATGCATGTCTTTATCGCAGTCTTAGGAACTATCGTCTTCAGCGGTTTTCTTGCTGCGTATTTCAGCCATAAATGGGATGACTGATGAACACTGACACACCCGACCCGTAACGGCCCCTTGCTGCTTTTAGCGCAAGGGGCTTTTTGTTGGTGCCATTGCGATGCGAGCGGAAAAAAAGATAAAAAAAACCGCCAACGGTGTGGCGGTAAATGCTTGCATGGATAGATCTGTGTTTTGATTAGTCAGCAACTCAGGCGATTCCATACCCGGATGTAACATATAAAGAGATTATCATGCCTGACTTCAATGAAGCTTAAACGAAGCGGTGGATAAGGGTTAACTGCCCTCTGTTAATGCACCCATACATCCCGTATTTTTCCAGCCGGAGTCAGATCAAGTTCAGCGATCATGCCAGATTTTCCCCAGCGGGTTTCCTCTTCATTCAGTGGGTTCCAGTGACTGTTGTGCATGTGTCCGATGGCCTGACTCAGGGTCTTACCGACAAGATGGTCATGGAGGTCACGAGAGGCATTCTGCGGCGTTGCTTTGTCATCGTGGGTGTTGTGGGCATGTTTTTTTACATGTGTTGGATCACACGTTCCGTCAGCTTCACTAATCTGTGTGCAACCTGATTTCTCCAACTGTGCTCGATAGGCTTCACTAATGGCGGAAGCAGGTACAGAAAACAAACCACATGCGGCAACAACTGAGGCTATCATCATTAACTTTTTCATCATTTTTTATGTCCGGGTTTTTATTAAAATATAATTCCGGGTGCATCTTATTTAATTAACTTCACAATGAACAGTGGAAACACGCAGTGAATAACACTGTTTTATCCTATTGATTTGAAAATATTATTTATTGACAGCCTGCGGGATGTTGTAAATGTGTGATAAATCTGTTTCGCAGACAAATATATTGATTTTAAAAATCATTTATTTTTGGAGATTGAAAAACCTTAATTATAACAATCAATGTGTCCACCTATTTCGAATGAAATGTGAAAGTGAAAAAGACCCCGAAGGGTCTTTGATGATTAATTTTTTTCGTCGGCATAGCGCCGGGCATTATCGAACAGATTGGTACACATTGCTTTCCACCTTTTTGCTGATGAAGGATTACTCACTCAACCCACGATTTTTAAGCATCGGCTCCGGTCGCGGGTCGTGGCCGCGCCAGTCGCGGTACAGCGCCTCTAAATCGCTGCTGTTGCCACGGGATAAAATCGCGTCGCGGAACCGCTGACCATTTTCCCGGCTGAGGCCGCCGTGCTCAACGAACCACTGATAGCCATCGTCGGCCAGCATCTGCGTCCAGATATAGGCGTAATACCCTGCGGCATAGCCGCCGCCGAAAATGTGCGCGAAATAGCTGCTACGATAGCGTGGCGGCACGGCGGCAAGACTGAGTTTTTCCGTACCGATAACCTCGTTTTCGAAGGCGTTCACATCCGTGGGCAACGTCTCCGTGGTCACGCTATGCCAGTTCATATCCAGCAGCGCGGAGCAGACCAGTTCGGTCATGTCATAGCCTTTGTTGAAGGTCGCGGCACGCATCATGCTGTCACGCAGCGCCTCGGGCATCGGGTCGCCGCTGCGGTAGTGCCGGGCAAAACGGGCAAACACCTGCGGATGACGCGCCCAGTGTTCGTTGATCTGTGACGGGAACTCGACAAAATCACGCGGGGTGCGGGTGCCGGACAGACCGGGGTAGCGCTGGCTGGCAAACAACCCGTGCAGCGTATGACCAAACTCGTGGAACAAGGTAACCACATCATCCCAGGTCAATAGTGCCGGATTGCCCGCCGTGGGTTTCTGATAATTGCAGACGTTATAGATTACCGGCCGCTGTTCAAGCAGCGTCGACTGCTGCACAAAATTATCCATCCACGCCCCGCCGCCTTTCGAGTCGCGGGCGAAGAAATCACCGTAGAATAACGCCAGCCCTTCCCCGTTGGTGTCGAAAATTTCCCAGACGCGCACGTCAGGGTGATAAACAGGAATATCAAAACGTTCGACGAAGCGAATACCGAACAGCTGCGACGCAGTCCAGAACACGCCTTCAGTCAGGACGTTATTCAGTTCCAGATAGGGTTTTATCTGCGATTCGTCAAGGCGATAGCGTGCCAGCCGCACCTGCTCGGCATAGTAAGCCCAGTCCCAGGCCTGGGCCTGGAAACCGCCCTGCTGTTGGTCGATAACCTGCTGAATATCCGCCCGTTCACGTTCGGCGCGAGCCCGGGCAGCAGGCGCAATTTTACGCATAAAACTGAATGCTGCTTCCGGGGTTTTCGCCATTTGATCGGCCATGCTCCAGCTGGCGTAGTCGCGGTAGCCGAGCAGATTTGCCTGCCGGGCGCGCACGCTGACGAGGCGTAAAATCAGTTCCCGGGTATCGTTCTGGTCACCTTTCTCATTGCGCAGCCAGCCTGCGCTGAACAGATTTTCACGCGTCTGCCTGTCGCGAAGCTGAGCCAACGCGGGCTGCTGGGTGCAGTTCAGCAGCGGCAGCAGCCAGCGGTCGGTTAGCCCCTTATCGCTGGCCGCGCTGGCTGCTGCGGAGATCTCTTCGTCGCTCAGGCCGTTGAGTCGGTGACGTTCATTTAGCACCAGTCCCCCGCTTTTCGCGGCGGCCAGTAAACGCTGATGGAACTGCGTGCTGAGCGTAGCCACTTCGGTATTGAGGGCGCGAAGTTTTTCTTTTTGCCCCGCAGCCAGTTTCGCCCCCGACAGAATAAAACGCTGATAAACCACCTCCACCAGGCGCAGCGATTCCGCATCGAGATTCAGCGAGCCTCGCTGCTGCCAGACCTGCTCCACGCGCGCGAACAGCGCGTCATTAAGGTAGATATCGTTCGCCAGTCCGGCCAGCTCAGCGGAAAACTGTTCATCGAGTTGCTGAAGCGTGTCGTTGGTATGCGCGTTAGTCATGGCGTAAAACACCGAAGTGACGCGCTCCAGCAGTTCGCCGCTTTTTTCCAGCGCCACAAAGACGTTATCAAAGGTCGCAGGCTGCGTATTCCCGGCGATGGCGGCCACTTCTTCCCGCTTAATGCGCAGACCTTCGTCAAACGCAGGCCGGTAATGGCGATCCTCAATCAGGTCAAAACGCGGGGCCTGATACGGCAGCAGGCTGACGGTTAGAAATGGATTCTCATTGCTCATTTTTTACTCCTGAAAGCGGGACTCTCCTTAGAGTAGGCAACCCCTTGATAAACCGCAATGATTTCCCCAGCCACCGCCACGGCGATTTCTGCGGGCAGCTTGCCTTTGACGTCTGGCAGGCCAATCGGGCAGCGCATCGTCTCGCGTTTTTCTCGGTCGATTCCTTTGCCCTCCAGCAGATAATCAAAGCGTTGGCGCTTAGTCCGGGAACCAATCACCCCCAAATAGAGATAGTCCCCGCGCTTTAACACCGTTTCTGCCAGGGCCAGATCCAACGGGTGATGATGGGTCATCACCACGAACAAACTGTTCTCCGGGGCATGACGGGCCACGTCGCACGGGTCGTCAGTATGAATGCAGCGCACGCCCGCCGGGATGACGCCAAATTGCGCCTCACGTTCATCCACCCAGTTCACCCGGCACGGCAACGTGGCGAGAATAGCTACCAGCGCCTGACCCACATGCCCGGCACCAAACAGATAGATTTCCGGCTGCGGCAAGCCCCAGGGTTCAAACAGCACCTGAGTCATCCCGCCACAGCACTGCCCGGTGCGCGCCCCAAGAGCGAAGGTTTCATGGCGCGGCGTTTCCTGTCCGCCGATCAGCATCTCCCGGGCAATCGCCATGCACTGAAATTCCAGATTGCCACCGCCGATGGTCAGCCAGTTTTCATCCAGACTCACCACCATTTTAGTGCCCGCCCCGCGCGGCACCGAGCCTTTATCCTGCAATAGCGTCAGGATAATCGCCGGAACCCGCCGGTCACGCAGGCGCAGCAGCACATCGAGCCATTCATCCGCTTTTTGCATCCCACGCCTCCCGTTGGCTGACCCCGGCCAGTACGCGCTCCGGTGTGGCTGGCGCGTCCAAATGAGGATGCTGGCGATAATCCCCCACCGCCGCGACCGCGTCCTGCAACGCGCACCACACTGAAATCCCGAGCATAAACGGTGGTTCGCCGACCGCTTTCGATCGATAGACCGTCTCCGCGCTATTGCCGTGCGCCTCCAGCAACGAGACGTTAAGCACCTCCGGCATATCGGTAATCGCCGGAATTTTGTAACTCATTGGGCCATCGGTCAGCAGTCGCCCGTTGTCGTCCCACTTCAACTCTTCGGTGGTCAGCCATCCCACGCCCTGCATGAAGCCGCCCTCAATCTGGCCGATATCCAGTGCCGGGTTCAGTGAGTGCCCAACGTCGTGCAGAATATCAGTACGCAGCAGGCGGTATTCACCGGTCAGCGTATCGACGATGACTTCAGAACAGGCCGCGCCCCACGCGAAGTAGTAGAACGGTTCGCCCCGCCCGCTCTGGCGGTCGTAGTGAATCCCCGGCACTTTATAAAATCCGGTTGCCGACAGCGGAACCTGATTCAGCCACGCCAGATTTGCCACCTGGGCAAAGCTGAAATAGTTGTCTTTAACCTGCACCACGCCATTTGAGAAGCGCACCTTCTCAGCCTCGCACTCATGCAGCGTACACAGCATCTCAACCAGGCGCTGGCGCAGCGTCTGGGCGGCAATCTCCGCCGCTTTGCCGTTAAGATCAGCGCCGGACGAGGCCGCCGTGGGCGAGGTATTCGGCACTTTACCGGTGCTGGTCGCCGTCACCTGAATGGTATCGAGCGGGATCTGCAGCACGTCGGCGACAATCTGCGCCACTTTGGTGTTCAGCCCCTGGCCCATTTCTGTGCCGCCGTGATTAAGCTGCACCGTGCCATCGGTGTAAATCAGGATCAGCGCCCCGGCCTGATTGAGAAAACTGGACGTGAAGGAGATGCCGAACTTCACTGGTGTCAGCGCCAGGCCACGTTTCAGCACCGGGCTTCGCGCATTAAAGGCTGCGATATCCGTCCGCCGCTGGCGATAGCATGCGGATTCGGCCAGTTGTCCGGTCACCTCCTGTGCCAAATTCTGTTTTACCGGCTGGTGATAATGGGTCACGTCCCGCCCCGGGCCGCCATAGAAATTTAGCTGACGCACCCGGAGCGGATCGCGTCCGAGATGGCGGGCGATAGCATCCATAATTTGTTCAATCGCCACCATGCCCTGCGGCCCACCGAACCCCCTAAACGCGGTGTTTGAGGCCAGGTTCGTCCGGCAGCGATAACCCGTCACCCGGGCATCGCCGAGGTAATAGGCGTTATCGGCGTGGAACATTGCCCGGTCACAGATAGAGCCGGATAAATCCAGTGAATAGCCGCAGTTCGCTGCCAAATCGATGACGATGCCGTGGAGAACACCTTCGTCGGTGAAACCCACGTCGTAGCGCACAAAAAACGGGTGGCGTTTACCGGTTACCCGCATATCGTCCCGGCGCGAAAGCCGTAGCTTCGCCGGGCGTCCGGTGAGGCGAGCCACCAGCGCGGCATGGCAGGCGATGCCCGCCGCCTGGGTTTCTTTCCCGCCGAAGCCGCCGCCCATGCGACGTACATCGACGGTGACCTTGCTTTGCATCACGCCCAGCACCGAGGCCACCAATTTTTGCACTTCGGTCGGATGCTGGGTTGAAGACCAAATCTGCATCGCGCCGTCCTCCCCCGGCAGCGCCATCGCCACCTGACCTTCGAGATAAAAATGCTCCTGACCGCCAATGTGAAACTGACCCTGCAAACGCTGAGGCGCGGAGGCAAGCGCCGCATCGGCGTCGCCGCGCTGCTGGACGTGCGGTTGTTCAACGAAATGGCCTTTGGCCAGCGCCCGCTCGACATCGAGCACCGCCTCCAGCGGCGCAATCTCAATTTTTGCGGCTAAGGCTCCGGCGCGCGCGGCGGCGGGAGACTCGGCGGCAATCATCAGCACCACCTGCCCGTGATACTCGACGATCTCTTTGGCAAATAGCGGATCGCCGGGTGCCAACGGGCCGATATCCAGCTCACCGGGCACGTCATGCCAACTCAGGACGCGCACCACGCCGGGTACGTTGAAGCAGGCAGCGGTATCGATATGGAGAATGCGTCCATGGGCGCAATCGCTCAGGACCGGACACAGATGTAGCATCCCGGCCAGCGGAGTTTTATCGTCGATATATTCCGCCGCGCCGCTGACGTGGCGCTCAGCGCTGTCGTGGGGCCGGGAGTGACCCGCCCGACCCTGCAACTGCTGTAAGAACTGCGCTTTCAGCGCCGCTTCGGAAAACAGGGGCGGTTTAGCGGACATAGTCTGTGACCTCCACGGCGTGGTCAGATGTCATGTGCAGGAAATAGCGTTTGAGGAGATTCTGCGCCACCTGCAAACGGTATTCCGCACTGGCACGAACGTCGCTGAGCGGGAAGAATTCCTGCGCCAGCGCCGCACAGGCGGCTTTCAGGGTCGCGTTATCGATAGGTTTGCCCAGTAGCCCCGCCTCGAGGCTGAACGCTCTGGCAGGCGTGGCCGCCATACCGCCGAAGGCAATACGCGCGTAGGAAATCACGCCGTGTATCACTTGCAGATTAATCGCCGCAAAGACCGCTGAAATATCGTCCTCCCGCCGTTTAGAGACTTTCCACAGACGAAGATTATGTGACAACGTCACGTCATCAAGCACAATATGCGAGATAAACTCCCCTGGGTTAAGCACTGTCTGTCGATAGCCGGTGAAGAATTCAGCCAGCGCCACTTCCCGGGTTTGCTTGCCACAGCGCAATCGCAGGCGAGCATCCAGCGCCAGCAACGCCGGGGCACAGTCACCGACTGGCGAGGCGTGGGCGATATTGCCCCCGATCGTGCCCTGGTTACGAACTTGCTGGGACGCAAAACGATGAAGCATCTCGCTGAAGGCCGGGATCACCATTTTCAGCTGCTGCTGGAGCGTGTCCAGGCTGGTCATGGCCCCGATAATCAACTGATTGCCCTCGCGTGTTACCCCGTGAAGCTCCGTCACCCGCGCCAGTGAAATCAGCCGGTTATGAGAATGATGGGCCTGGGTGACTAGCAGATTGAGATCGGTGCCGCCCGCCAGCAGGCGTGCCTGCGGGTAGCGTAAATACGTGTCTGCCAGTGTCTCCAGTGAGTCCGGCCTTAGCAGAGCGTCGTCAGACGTCACGCCCAGGGCCAGAAGCTGTTTCATCGTTTGGGCTTCTGACGCCGTGAATTTATCGCTACAGGGCATGTTGAGGATCTGTTTTGCCGTTTCGATAATCGGTCGATAACCGGTGCAGCGGCACAGATTGCCGCCGAGATGATGCGTGACGGACGTAGTGTCTGCTGCCACGCCGCTTTTGTGCATCGCGAAGGCCGACATTACGATGCCGGGCGTACAGAATCCGCACTGCGAGGCGTGTCCACAGGCCAGCGTGTGTTGCAGCGGATGCAGTTCACCGCCGTCAGCCAGATCTTCCACCGTCAGCAACTGTTTCCCGGCCAACTGACCGACTAACAGTAAACAGGCGTTGGCGCTTTGGTAGCGCATTTTGCCCTCCTCGACGCTGCCGATCACCACGGTACAAGCCCCGCAGTCACCGGAGGCGCAACCCTCTTTGGTGCCACAGCGCATTCGGTCGGTACGCAACCAGTTCAGCACCGTCAGGTTAGGATCAATGTTGTCGATCGTCATTGTCTGCTGATTGAGTAAGAACTGAGTCATGCCGCCACCTCCAGGGCATCGCGTCGCCAGGCGCATGCGCCGTTGATCCACGTCTGGTCGATATTCCGGTCGTCACCAAGGGTCATCAGCATAAACAGGCGTTCGTAGATATCGTTGCAGCGGGCGCTGCGCAGCTGTTGCAGCGGGGTCACCGCCGGGTCGAGCACCACGAAATCGGCTTCTTTACCGACCGCGAAGTTGCCAATTTTTTCATCCAGACACAGCGCCCGCGCGCCGCCCAGGGTGGCGTGATAGAACGCTTCACTGGCGCACAGACGGTAACTTTGCAACTGGCCGATTTTGTAGGCTTCGCCGAGGGTGCGTAACATGCTGAAGGTGGTGCCTGCCCCAACATCGGTGCCGATGCCCATTTTGACCTGCTTCTGCCAGCAGGTTTGCAGCCGGAACAGACCACTGCCAAGGAACAGATTGGAGGTCGGGCAAAACGCCACCGCCGAATCGCTGTGATGCAGACAATCCCACTCGGCCTCCTGCAAATGAATGGCGTGCGCGAACACGCTGCGTTTCCCGGTCAGACCGTAATGGTGATACACATCGAGATAGTTTTCGTGCTCCGGCCACAGGCTTTTGACCCATTCGATTTCCTGTGTATTTTCGCTGAGATGGGTGTGTAGCCAGGTGTCAGGAAATTCTTCTCGCAGGCGCTGCACCGCTTCCAGTAAGGCGGGAGACGATGTCGGCGCAAAGCGCGGTGTGATGGCATAGCCCAGCCGCTGACGGTTATGCCAGCGCAGGATCAGCTCCCGGGTCTGCTGGTAGCTCTGCTCGGCGGTTTCGGTCAGGTAGTCCGGCGCATTACGATCCATCATCACCTTCCCGGCAATCAGACGCATATTTTGCTGTGCGGCAGCGGCGAACAGCGCGTCAACGGATTCCGGATGCACGGTGCCAAACACCAGCGCGGTGGTGGTGCCGTTTGAGAGTAGCTGGTTCAGGAAGAACGTCGACATCTGCGCCGCGTGCCCGGCGTTGCCATACTGACTTTCCACCGGGAAAGTGTAGGTGGTCAGCCATTCAAGCAGTTGCTCGCCAAACGCGCCGATCATTTCGGTTTGCGGATAATGCAGATGGGTATCGACGAAGCCCGGCACGATTAACTTGCCGCGTAAATCGACCCACCCGTCGGGTTGCGTCAGCAGCGGCTGCCCTTCTTCCCAGCGCATTAACGCCGTCACCCGTCCGTCGGCGATAAACAACAGACCGTCCTCAAGGAAGCGCGCCTGTCGGGCAATGTCTTGCGGGCTTTCTGCCACAGCAGCGATATCAAAAAAGCTTCCGCGCACCGCACAGTGATATTCCACCATCTCTGACCTCTTTTTAATCTCTTTCCCCGCTGCGTGCCGGGCAACTATTTGCAGGTGTATTGTCAGAGTAGATTGCAAAGAGAGTGCCAGCTTTTAAATTTAACATTAACGTTGTATTTCAATGCGTTAAATATTATTCATGCTCTTGCGCAACAAAATGAATAATATTCACCCCGCAACCGATTGCTTATTTCGGCAAACGGTTGCATTGCATATATGAACATCTTTATTAGGTCGCGCAGGCAGATTCGGTCATTTTTTATTGCACAGCGATGGCGCATTTGCACCGCTACCGCGCACGCCGAACGGGCGAAATGCGGTGATAACGGGCAGTAACTTCCGTTACCGCAGAATAACCGTGCGTGCTATGGTAGTAAGACAGTTAAAGCATTGAGGAACAGCAAGAATGATCGTACTTGTTACCGGCGCGACCGCCGGGTTCGGGGAAAGCATCACCCGCCGTTTTATCGCCAATGGCCATAAAGTTATCGCCACTGGCCGTCGTCACGAACGCCTGCAGGAGCTGAAAGAAGAGCTCGGCGACAACCTGCTGACCGCGCAGCTCGACGTGCGTAACCGCGCCGCCATTGAAGAGATGATCGCCCACCTCCCTGCCGACTGGCGCAATATTGATATTCTGGTTAATAACGCCGGGCTGGCGCTGGGAATGGAACCGGCGCATCAAGCCAACGTCGATGACTGGGAAACGATGATCGACACCAACAATAAAGGCCTGATCTACATGACCCGTGCGGTGCTGCCGGGCATGGTGGAACGTAATCGTGGTCATATCATCAACATCGGCTCAACCGCCGGAAAGTGGCCTTATGCGGGCGGCAACGTCTACGGCGCAACCAAAGCCTTCGTGCGCCAGTTCAGCCTCAACCTGCGTACCGATTTGCACGGCACCGCCGTTCGCGTGACCGATATCGAGCCAGGCCTGGTGGGCGGGACTGAGTTTTCCAACGTGCGCTTCAAAGGCGACGATGCGAAAGCTGAAAAAGCCTATGAAAATGCCAATGCGCTGTCGGCGGAAGACGTGACCGAAGCGGTTTGGTGGGTGGCGACGCTGCCAAAACACGTCAACATCAATACCCTTGAGATGATGCCAGTCAGCCAGACCTACGCCGGGCTGAGCGTTCACCGCCAGGGCTCGTGATAATAAACCCGCCCGGTCAGCAGGCCGGGCTGGGCGTAGCGCTAAAATCCGCGTAAAATAACGCACTTACCCCGCAATGAAGAAAGAGCCATGGCCGCAGAATCGCAACTCAATCCGACCCAGCCCGTGAACCAGCAAATTTACCGTATTTTGCGCCGGGATATCGTGCATTGCCTGATAGCCCCGGGGACGCCGCTGTCCGAGAAAGAGGTTTCGGTTCGGTTTGACGTGTCGCGCCAGCCGGTACGGGAAGCCTTTATTAAGCTCGCTGAAAATGGACTGATTCAGATCCGACCGCAGCGCGGCAGCTATGTGAATAAGATTTCCCTGTCACAGGTGCGTAACGGCTGCTTCGTGCGCCAGGCAATTGAATGTGCGGTGGTGCGCCGGGCCGCTGCGATGATTACCGATGCCCAGTGTTACCAGCTGGAGCAGAATCTGCATCAGCAACGCATTGCCATCGACCGCCAGCAGTTGGCCGACTTCTTTCAACTCGACGATGAATTCCACCAGTTATTGTCGCAAATCGCCGATTGCCAACTGGCGTGGGAAACGATTGAAAACATCAAAGCGGCCATTGACCGGGTGCGCTACATGAGCCTCGATCACATCTCCTCCCCGGAGATGCTGTTGCGTCAGCATCAGGATATTTTTAGCGCGCTGGAAAAACGTGACGTCGACGCCGTGGATAAAGCGATGACCGTTCATCTGCAGGAAATCAGTGAATCGGTGCTGCTCATTCGCCAGGAAAACCGCGACTGGTTTAGCGAAGACTAATTAAGTTGGTTTTGTCGATAACCCAGGACTGGCAAGCACCGCGCCACAGGCAAAAGAGAGATGAAGATGCCGCCCCGTATGAGGCGGCATTTTTTATTACAGTTTTGCTGCGAAGGCCGCCACGGTGGCTTTGGTCCCTTTCTCCAGCAGTGACAAATAGGCATGCGTTACCTGGGTCACAAACCGACTTTCCTGCGGCAGTTCGTTGCCGAAAATCGCCTCGATCCCCAGCAGCGCGTTAACCCGCGCTTCGCCCTGGGCGCTGTTCTGCACCACGGCCTGAAGAGTGCTCAGCAGCGGATCGCACACTTCAATCGCATTGCCCTGCTCGTCGATGCCATCAACGTAACGCATCCAGCCTGCCACGCCCAGCGCCAGCAGCGAGAAGTCGCTGTTTTTCGCCAGATGCCAGCGCACGGAGTCCAGCATACGCTGAGGCAACTTCTGGCTGCCGTCCATCGCGATTTGCCAGGTTCGGTGACGCAGCGCCGGGTTGCTGTAGCGCTCGATCAGCAGGTCGGCGTAGCGTCCGAGATCTACGCCCTGTACTTTCAGGGTCGGGGCCTGCTCTTTCAGCATCAGCGCATGGGCAGCACGACGGTAGTTGTCGTCTGCCATACACTCATTGATGTGCTGATAACCCGCCAGATAGCCGAGATAGGCAAGGAACGAGTGGCTGCCGTTGAGCATACGCAACTTCATTTCTTCAAACGGAATAACGTCGGACACCAGTTCGGCTCCGGCTTTATCCCACTGCGGACGACCGGCGACAAAGTTATCTTCGATAACCCACTGACGGAACGGTTCACAAGCCACGCCCGCTGGATCGCGCACGCCGGTGATGGCTTCGATTTTATCCAGCGTTTCCGGGGTGACGGCGGGGACGATACGGTCAACCATGGTGGACGGGAAAGTGACGTTCTGCTCAATCCACTCAGCCAGGTCGCTGTCCAGCGCCCGGGCATAGGCCCGCACCACGTTACCCAGCACGTGGCCGTTTTCCGGCATGTTATCGCAGGACATTACGCTGAATGCCGGGAGGCCCGCCGCTTTACGACGCGCCAGGACTTCCACCACCACGCCAGGCGCGGAGGTCGGCTGATGCGGGTTTTGCAGGTCGGCAGCGATCAGCGAGTTTCCGAGGTTGAGTTCCCCGGTGGCCGGTGAGTGGCAGTAGCCTTTCTCGGTAATGGTCAGCGATACAATCGCCACCTGCGGCTCGCACATTTTCGCCAGCACGGTCTCCAGGCCATCAACCTGCGCGTGCAGCGCGTCTTTGACCACCCCGACCACGCGTGCGGTCCAGGCATCGGCAGACATTTCCGCCACGGTATACAGGTTATCCTGGCGTTTGAGATCAGCAATTTGCTGCTCACCGCCAATCAGATTCACTTCGGTGTAGCCCCAGTCGCTGTTGTGCTCCTGTGCCAGGATATCGGTGTAGACAGCCTGGTGTGCGCGGTGAAACGCGCCAAAGCCAAGATGCACAATGCGGGAAACGAGTTTGGTGCGGTCGTAAGCGGGTACGGTCGCCTTAGCGGTTAAAAGCGTGTTTTGCATTTTATGACTCACTGTTGAGGACGCTCATTGCCATACTAGAATAGCCCGGTGAGCGCCCCGAACTTTGATTTGCATTAATTTCTGTGCAAGTGGTATGACATGAAATGAAAGTTGTGTGACAGCCTTATCAGACTCTGGCTGCCACACGGTTGCCTTTAGCTATATTGCCCCAGCCGTGAATCAGCGGTAGCCGCTGCGCGTTCGGCGGCATCCTGCGGCAAACTCAGGTCGCGGTCGCAGACTTCTGGCATTAATATCGCCGACACCAGGCCAATCACCGAATAGCAGATAACCATCGCCACCATCGGCCACCAGCTGCCGGTTACGTTGCAGAAGATGCCTGCCAGCAAGGGACCAAAGCCCACCGCCACCAGGCCGCCCGCTTCTTTGGCAATCGCCATGCGGGTAAAGCGATTTCGCGAGCCGAACATTTCCGCCATGGTGATGTTTTCCAGGGCAAACAGCCCGAGTACTGCCACGTTATGGATGACTATCAGGCTCAGCATGATGGTACTGGCGCTGTAGCTTTTATCGACAATGATCGCCAGCATCGGATACGCGAGGATGATGGCCGAGATATTGAGGATAATGTACGGCAAACGGCGACCAAATTTGTCTGACAGCCAGCCCAGCAGCGGGATGGTGATAAAACCGATCACGGAACTGATCATCAACGCATCGGTCGGGATAGCCTTATCGAACAGGAGCGTCTGCACCAGATAACCAGCGAGGAACGTCTGAATCAGCCCTGAGTTACCGGCCTGACCAAAGCGCAGCCCGGTCGCCAGCCAGAACGTTTTACTGCGGAACATTGCCCCCAGCGATGTCTCGTCGGCGACTGCCGCACTGGCAACCGCCCCGCTCTCGCTGACCTTTTCAAACACCGGGCTCTCTTTAAGATTCAGACGCAGCCAGATGGCGAAAATCATCACCACTACGCTTGCCAGGAACGGCACGCGCCAGCCCCAGGCTACGAGTGATTCCCGGTCGAGCAAGAAGAACATTACCGCCCAAATAGCCGTGGCGCTAAGCGTGCCGCAGTTGGTGCCCATGGCAACCAGCGAGGAGATAATGCCGCGTTTCCCTTTGGGTGCATATTCTGCCAGCATCGTTCCGGCCCCAGAGATTTCTGCCCCCGCGCCCAGCCCCTGCACGATACGCAGGGTGACCAGCAGCACCGGCGCAAAGATCCCAATCTGGGCGTAGGTTGGCAGGACACCTATCAGAGTGGTGCAAATCCCCATCATGGTGATGGTGATAAACAGCACCTTTTTACGGCCAATCCGGTCACCCATTTTGCCGAAGATAAACGCCCCGACGATACGCGCGATATAGCCCGCGCCGTAGGTACCCATCGCCAGGATCAGCGCCATCGCCGCCGACTGCTCGGGGAAGAAAATCTCATGGAATACCAGCGCCGCGCCAAGGGAATAGAGCTGGAAATCCATAAACTCCAGCGCCGTACCTAACCAGCCGGATACGGCGGCGCGGACCAGATCTTTGGTGCTTCGTACAGGTTGATGTTGCGTCATAGTCGTTATCTCTGAATGTAAGGTGCGGACCACTCACTCGCGCTTTTATTTTTCTAAACTGCGAAGGTCAACAGGACCTTGCAGCAGTGCTTTTGGTCTTTCTCAAAACGTTCGATGGCATCGCTGACGTGCCGGTAATCCATCACGTGGGTGATGAGCTTATCCGGGTCAATCAGCCCCTTTTTCAGCCAGTCGATCACCACCGGGAATTTATTGGCGTTCAGGCGTGAGGAGTAGACAGTCAGCTCTTTACCGGTGATCCCCTGCTGCGCCACCTGCGACGGATCGCTGGAGAAGCCCATTAGCACGATGCGCCCGGCGGGTGATGCCAGATTGACGGCCTCCTGCAATATCGACGGATGACAGGCGGCATCGACAATCAGCGTCGGCCTGATGCCTTTTTCTTCCAGTGCGGTCTGCAATGACTGGCTGCTGTTATCAAAGGTCCAGTCAGCGCCGCAGCGTTCGGCCATCGCCAGTCGTTCGGCAATGCGGTCGACGACAATCACCTGTTTGACCTTATAAACGCCCTTCAGCGCCTGGACGGTCACCAGGCCCATCGGCCCGGCACCGTAAATCAGCGCCACGTCCTGCTCGATCGGTTGCGCCTGCCCGGTGACATTCGCCGCGATGGTGAATGGTTCAACCATCACCGCGTGCTTGTCTTCGATGCTGTCCGGGATGGTCCAGGCATTGCCCGCAGGCACTACCGCGTATTCACTGAATCCGCCATCGCGATGTACGCCCAGTACTACCAGCGAGGTGCAGACGTTCGGTTTGCCGATAGAACACGGATAGCACTCGCCGCAGCTGATCACCGGGTCGACGCTGACGCGCTCGCCGAGGCGGGCATCGCTCACCCCTTCCCCAACTGCGTCAATCACGCCGAAAAACTCATGGCCGATAACGCGCGGGTATTTGGCGAACGGGTTGTGCCCACGATAAATATGGCTGTCCGAACCGCAGATCCCAGCCAGTTTGACCTTCACCCGCACTTCGCCCACGGCGGGCTGCGGGATGTCGCGGTCTTCTATCACCAGCTCATTAGGCTGGCGAATCACTATGCTTTTCATCGAAAGACTCCTTACCAGTTCCACAGCGTGCCATCTTCCAGGCGCGCCACCGGGAGATACGCCGGATCGTACGGATATTTGGCGGCCAGCTTTTCATCGAACTCAATGCCGAGGCCTGGCTTGTCACCTGGATGCATATAGCCGTTATCAAAGGTCCAGTTATGCGGGAACACGTCCAGCATTTGTTCCGAATAGCCCATGTATTCCTGAACGCCAAAATTCGGCACCCACAGATCGAAATGCAGCGCCGCTGCCATGCACACTGGTGACAAGTCTGATGGCCCGTGCGAACCGGTACGCACCTGATACAGCGAGGCAAAATCAGCAATGCGCCGCATCCCGGTGATCCCGCCCGCGTGGGTAATGGTGGTGCGGATGTAGTCGATGAGCTGTTCTTCAATCAGCTGCTTACAGTCCCAGATGCTGTTGAACACTTCACCCACCGCAATCGGGGTAACGGTGTGTTGGCGAATCAGACGGAAGCACTCCTGGTTTTCCGCCGGGGTCGGATCTTCCATCCAGAACAGGCGGTAATCTTCAATGCTTTTGCCAAAACGCGCGGCTTCTATTGGGGTCAGACGATGGTGCATGTCATGCAGGAGGTGTTCGTTGAAGCCAAATTTGTCACGTACTTTTTCAAACAGGGTTGGGGTGAAATCGAGGTATTTTTCCGTCGACCAGAGCTGTTCTTCCGGCCACTGGCCTTTGGTAGCAGGCTCATAGGCCTGACCTTTGCCCTTCGCCATGCCGTAGGTGGTTTTCATTCCCGGTACGCCGCACTGGACGCGAATGGCTTTAAAACCCATCTCTTTGTGGCGGGCGTAGTCGTCCAGCACTTCGTCGATGGTGTGCCCGGTGGTGTGGCAATAGACCATCACCCCTTCCCGGGACGCGCCGCCGAGCAGCTGATACAGCGGCATATTGGCGGCTTTGGCTTTGATATCCCACAGCGCCATATCGATCGCTGAAATCGCCGACATGGTGACCGGGCCGCGACGCCAGTACGCGCCTTTATAGAAGAACTGCCAGATGTCTTCGATACGGTGCGCATCTCGTCCAATCAGCTGTGGGCAGAGATGATCTTTCAAATACGATGCCACCGACAGCTCGCGCCCGTTCAGCGTGGCATCGCCAAGGCCGGTTAGACCATCTTCAGTGGTAATTTTCAGGGTGACAAAGTTACGCCCCGGGCAAGTGACAAATACGTCTGCGGCAACAATCTTCATTTTCAGTCCTTACGTCTCATCGTTGATGGGGCAAATCTACGCCCACACCTAACTACCATACAAGTATATTGATCGAAAAAAGCCCAGCCGATCACAGAATTTATCAAAGTGGTAACATGGGAGTTTGCCCGGCAGCGCGAGGCTGACCGGGCAGTCAAGAGAGGTATGAAAGCGTTATTCGATGCGGTCTTTGACGATGAAGAAGTAGCACAGTGCCCCGGTAAAGGTGACGCAGGCGGCGATCACCAGCGCCAGATTAAACGAGTGCGTGGTGTCGACGACCCAACCGGTGACAATCGGCGCAAAGGAGGCGAACACAAAGCTGCCGAAGTTCTGAATAGCCGCTACCGAGGCCACTTTGGTTTCAGCCACCATCACCTGCACCAGCCCCCACGCGGAGGTTCCGGCGAAATGGACGCAGAACAGCGCCATCGAAATAAATGCTACCGCCTGCGTCGGGGTGGAAGATTGCACCACCAGCAGCGTGCCGAGCGCCGAGAGGATCAAGCCCAGCACAATCGCCGTTTTGCGCGTTTTAGCCAGATCGAAGCCGCGCCGAGCCAGGGCATCGACCACCAGTCCGTTCGTCCACATGCCCACCGCTGCCGCGAGGAATGGGATTGCCGCCACCCAGCCGGTTTTTGCCAGGCTGAAACCCTGCTCGGCCTGCAAATAGCCCGGCAGCCAGGCGATATACAGCCAGCCGGTGTAGTTCACCCCGGAGAACCCGAGGATCATTCCCCAAGTGGTGCGGCGTTTAAACAGCGCTAACCATTCGCTGAATGCCAGTTTGGGTTTCGCGGTGACCGGTGCCGAAAGATATTCACGCTCGGTATCGTTCAGGCTGAACTGGGCGCGGTTGCGATACCACGCATACCAACAAATACCGACGATAATCCCCGCCAGACCAATCACCACAAACATGGTTCGCCAGCCCCAGGCCAGTTGCATCACCACCAGTGCAGGCGGCGCGATGGCCTGGCCAATCACCGTGGAAGAGTTAAAAATCCCCAGCGCCGTGCCGCGCTCCTTCTGCACGTACCAGTCGCTGATCGACTTTACGCCCGCAGGCATAAACGGCGCTTCGCCGATACCCAGCCCGATACGCAACCAGATAAAATGACTGAAGGAGTTCACCATTCCGGTTAGCGCTTGCATCGCGGACCAAAATATCAGCCCTGCCCCCAGTACCAGCCGTGGTCCAAAACGGTCCAGCAGGATCCCCGCAGGCAGTTGCGAAAAACCATAGGAAAGCGAGAACGCCGACAGCAGCACGCCAAACTCGGTAGCCGATAATCCCAGCTCACCGCGAATCGCCTCGCCCGCAACGCTCAGCGACGAACGGTCTAAGAAGTTGACGATCCCGGCGATAAACAGCAGTGCCAGCGTCACCGTCTGAATCGTTTTTATTCTCGCAGGCTTTGTTAGCGCTGCTTTTTCCACCACATCAATAGCCATAAACACTCCAAATGAGTCAATTCGGCTACTACCATACAAGAAGTGTTAACAGGAAAAAGCTTTAGGATCACACTTTAGAAACATTCAGTAGAATCCCCCACAACGACCGTGTGAGGATCTCGGAGATGAAATGACGGTCAGCCCCGCCCCCAGCCCGCCACGATGATCAACATCCCGCACAGCGCTACGGCGGCTCCCGCCCAGTCATAGACGCTGAGTCGCACGCCATCGACATAGCGTAGCCACAGCAGTGCGGTAGCGACGTACACCCCGCCATACGCGGCATACACTCGCCCGCTCGCGGCCGGATGTAGCGTTAACAGCCAGACGAACAAAGCCAGAGAAAGTCCGGCGGGTAACAACAGCCACACCGTTGCCCCACGTTTCAGCCACAGCCACGGTAAGTAGCAGCCGATGATTTCGCAAAGCGCAGTGGCAAAAAACAACAAACTGGTTTTCAACATGAACGATTATTTCTGGCGGTTGTCAGCAAAGTTCTTAAGGATAAATTAATCTTAATCCAGTGAGAATCGCTTTCTTTGTGACAGTTACGTGGCCATTGAGGTGCAGTATCATGAGTATCGACAGAATGGCGAAGATGGTATTACGCCGACAGGGTATTGGCGTGAAAGATAAGGTCATTCGCTTTCGCGGCAACACCATTGTGTTTCGTTTGAGCGACGACGGCTACGACATCTATATCAACGGAATGAAAAGCAACTCCGTTAAAACCAATGATGTGAACGAGGCGGTTCGCATTTATAAAACCACCCTCAGCGGTGCCTGTTGAACCGGTATTGACGCATGGCTATTCCCTGCCGGGGAGTTGGTGGTAAACTGCGCGCGTGGGTTTACCGTTTTTTCACCCTAAAGGAAACAGCCATGAAAGTGACCCTGAGCAAACGCCTGTGCCTGACGGCAATGCTGACGCTGGGTGCCATCGTGTACACCGCGACTGCCTCTGCGGACACCAGCAAGCTCATCATTGAGTCTGGTGACGGCGCGCAGAGCAGACAAAATGCGGCGATGGACAAGGAGCAGTGGAACGATACCCGTTCCCTTCGTCAGAAAGTGAATACCCGCGCTGAAAAAGAGTGGGATAAGACCGACGTCGCCTTTGATAGCCGCGACAAATGTGAGCAAAGTGCCAATCTGAACGCGTACTGGGAACCTAATACCCTGCGCTGTCTCGATAGAAAAACTGGCCGGCCTCTCATTCCGTAACCCCCGGGTGCCGTCTGGCACCCTGCTTCCCCGCAACACCTGCATACACCAATAAGGAAATCACATGCCCAATGCTTATACCGTTAAGCTGCGCCCGCTGGAACGCGAGGATCTACGCTTTGTTCATCAGCTGGATAACAACGCCAGCGTGATGCGTTACTGGTTCGAAGAGCCGTACGAAGCGTTCGTTGAACTCTCTGACCTTTACGATAAGCATATTCACGATCAGAGCGAGCGCCGCTTTGTTATCGAGTGCGACGGCGAAAAAGCAGGCCTGGTGGAATTAGTGGAAATTAACCATGTTCACCGCCGCGCCGAATTCCAAATCATCATCTCCCCGGATTATCAAGGCAAAGGTCTGGCCACCAAAGCCGCGATGCTGGCAATGGACTACGGGTTTAACGTGTTGAACCTGTACAAGCTGTATCTGATTGTCGATAAGGAAAACGAGAAAGCGATTCATATCTATCGCAAACTCGGTTTTCAGGTGGAAGGCGAACTCATCCATGAGTTTTTCATCAACGGTGAATACCGCAATACCATTCGGATGTGCCTGTTCCAGCATCAATATCTGCCGGAACGCAAAGGCCATAGCTTACTGAAGCCTACGGCTCAGTAATATTCGATGGTATTTTTGATGGTGTAATGCCGGGTGACAGGCGGCTTTGCACTGTCATCCACGATCTGTAAAGTGCAGCTCAGCGGGTTGTCGTGTCGGTCGTAGTCACAGCGTTGTGCCACATTGCCGATGTTTTTGTCATTCAGCAGGCTGACCGCCGTGTAATCGAGTTTTTTTCGCGGATCTTTTGGTGGGGATGCGATAATTTTCAGCGTTTCGTTGCCACTGGTTGAGGTTTTCCCCAACGGATAGCCTTCGCTGTCGTAGCGATAATCGACGCTGAAATCTTTACCATGGGACGCTATCACAAATCCGTTATCGTCGGTATCCCATGTCACTCCAGCGGCAGGTATCCCCGCCAACTGGCACTTGCCCTGCAGCAGAATACGTTTTTGCTCAGTGGTGCCATCAACGTAATAATTGGCATCGAGCACCAGCGTCGCACCGGAGTTGTTTTCCACATCGTGCAATTCCAGCAAATCAAAACAGCCTTCCTGCGAGAGTCGGGCGCTGACGCGTTTGGTCACTTCGCCCTTTTCATTCATCAGCGTTTGGCTGAAATCTTTAACCGGGCCGCGCAGCGGATCAAAATCGAACTCGTTGGAAAAGCTCGCCATTTCCGGCGTAAAGGCAGCCGGCACTGAGGCGTTATCACAAGCGGTGAGCACGCTTATCAGCGGCATCACAAACAGCAGTTTCTTCACAGACTGTCCTTCACGGTAGAATTTTCTCAATCATATTAGCAAATACAGCGATTTACACTATGAGTGCTATGCTTTTATCTCACGATAGCAATCCAAAGCGATAAGGAGATGCAGATGAAAAAGACGCAATGGCTATGTGCACTGATGCTGGCGGGCGCGATGCCTGCGTTTGCGGCGACTCCGGAGTCCTGCGAGCGCGTGAAGGACGACATCCAGCAGAAGATCGTTAACAACGGCGTGCCGGAATCCGGTTTTACGCTGGATATCGTGCCGAACGATCAGGCCGACAGACCGGATGCTCAGGTCGTCGGGCACTGCGCCAACGACACCTTTAAAATTCTCTACACCCGCAACGGCAACGATCAGCAGTAAAACGCCTTCACACGAAAGATATTATCTCTGGCTTGACCGGAGATAATATCTCCCTGGGTCGAAATAAGTAACATCCTTCCATCAAAAGCCAGGGTCACCGCGTCCGGCTACATAACTAAAAAGATGGAGTGAGCGATGTCTGAACATGAACAGCACGACCACCCGAGTGGGATCAGCCGCCGGGCTCTAATCAAATCCTCTGCCATTGGTTCCCTTGCCCTTGCCGCGAGCGGTATGTCTCTGCCTTTCACCCTCAAAAGCGCAGCCGCTGCCGTACAGCAGG
Source organism: Scandinavium lactucae (assembly GCF_033843265.1). NCBI lineage: Bacteria > Pseudomonadati > Pseudomonadota > Gammaproteobacteria > Enterobacterales > Enterobacteriaceae > Scandinavium > Scandinavium lactucae. The sequence goes on along the minus strand of NZ_JAWXRD010000040.1, from coordinate 141,988 downwards.
CGACGAAACCGGACGATAAAGTGGTCTGGGGCGCATGTTCCGTTAACTGCGGGAGCCGCTGCGCGCTGCGTCTTCACGTGCGCGATAATGAAGTGTATTGGGTTGAAACCGACAATACTGGCGATGATATCTATGGCGATCACCAGGTTCGCGCCTGCTTGCGCGGCCGCTCTATCCGTCGGCGTATTAACCACCCGGAACGCCTGAACTACCCGATGAAACGGGTGGGTAAACGCGGGGAAGGCAAGTTCGAACGCATCAGTTGGCCCGAAGCGCTGGACATACTGACCGACAGCCTGAAACACGTGGTCAAAGAGTACGGTAATGAAGCGGTGTACATTAACTATACCTCCGGCATTGTCGGCGGCAATATAACCCGCTCCTCACCTTCGGCCTCGTTAGTCGCACGTCTGATGAACTGTTATGGCGGCTCGCTCAACCAATACGGTACCTACAGCACCGCACAAATTGCCTGCGCCATGCCCTACACCTACGGCTCTAATGACGGCAACAGTACCTCGGATATCGAGAACAGCAAACTGGTGGTGATGTTTGGCAACAATCCGGCTGAAACGCGCATGAGCGGTGGCGGAATTACGTATTATCTGGAACAGGCACGCGAACGCTCCAACGCGCGGATGGTCGTCATTGACCCGCGTTACACCGACACCGCCGCCGGACGCGAAGATGAATGGGTGCCGATTCGTCCAGGCACGGACGCCGCACTGGTCGCCGGTATCGCTTGGGTGCTGATTGACGAAAACCTTGTCGACCAGCCGTTCCTCGACAAATACTGTGTCGGTTACGACGAGAAAACGCTGCCGGAAGGTGCCCCGGCCAACGGGCATTACAAAGCCTATATTCTCGGCCAGGGAGACGATGCCACCGCAAAAACCCCGGCGTGGGCATCGCGCATCACCGGCATCCCGGCAGATAAAATCATCAAGCTGGCGCGTGAGATAGGAACTGCGAAACCGGCATATATTTGCCAGGGCTGGGGCCCACAGCGCCAGGCGAACGGCGAACTCACCGCCCGCGCGATTGCCATGTTGCCGATCCTGACCGGCAACGTCGGCGTGAACGGTGGTAACAGCGGCGCGCGTGAATCAACCTACACCATCACCATCGAACGTATGCCGGTGCTGGAAAATCCGGTAAAAACCGCCATCTCCTGTTTCACCTGGACCGATGCCATCGAGCGCGGCGCGGAAATGACCGCCACCCGCGACGGCGTGCGCGGGAAAGACAAGCTCGACGTGCCGATCAAATTTATCTGGAACTATGCGGGCAACACGATTATCAACCAGCATTCGCAGATCAACCGCACCCACGACATCCTGCAGGATGATACGAAGTGCGAGATGATTGTGGTCATTGAAAACTTTATGACCGCCTCAGCGAAATACGCTGATTTGCTGCTGCCGGACCTGATGACCGTCGAACAGGAAGACATTATTCCGAACGATTACGCCGGGAATATGGGATATCTGATTTTCATTCAACCCGCCACGAGTCCGAAGTTCGAGCGCAAACCGATTTACTGGATTTTAAGCGAAGTGGCAAAACGCCTCGGTGCTGACGTGCAGCAGAAATTTACCGAAGGCCGCACCCAGGCGGAATGGCTGCAGTACCTGTACGCTAAAATGGTCGCCAAAGACCCGCAGCTTCCGTCGTATGAGGCGGTGAAAGCGATGGGATTATACAAACGCAAGGATCCGAACGGCCATTTCGTCGCCTATAAGGATTTCCGCAACGATCCGCAGGCTCATCCGCTGAAAACGCCGTCGGGTAAAATTGAGATTTACTCGACGAAGCTGGCAGACATTGCCAGCAGTTGGGAGCTGCAACCAGACGACACCATCAGCCCGCTGCCGATATATGCCTCGACCTTTGACGGTTGGGATGCGCCACAGCGCAGCGAGTTCCCGCTCCAGCTGTTCGGTTTCCACTATAAAGCGCGCACCCACTCCAGCTACGGCAACGTCGATGTGCTGAAAGCCGCCTGTCGTCAGGAAGTGTGGCTCAACCCGATGGATGCCGCGAAGCGGGGTATCAAAAATGGCGATATGGTCAGGGTCTACAACGATCGCGGCGAGTTGCGCATTGAGGCGAAAGTCACGCCGCGCATCATGCCAGGCGTCAGCGCGATGGGCCAGGGAGCGTGGCACGATGCCAGTATGAGCGGTGACCGCATTGATCATGGGTCGTGCATTAACACCCTCACCAGCCATCGCCCGTCTCCGCTGGCGAAAGGTAATCCACAGCACACCAATCTGGTTCAAATCGAGAAGGTGTAGCGACAAATTCACCGTAGGCCCGGTAAGCGTCGCGCTACCGGGCGGAAAATAGAAAATAACGGGCGTGTTAATTCGCGCCGCAGCAAGGAAACTATTATGAATCAACCGCGATTCGTTGAAGCCATCGCCATCACTGGCCGCATTCTCGGCGGGCTGTTCTACTATGACCCGCAGAGCGACAACATCGCCCCGCTGGTTGCCGCCTTCCGGGACGGCAGCTGGGCGCAGCAATGGCCTGAATCTATTCCGTTCAAAGAAGAATTAGTCGAAAGCTTCCAGGCCGAGTCTCAAGAGTCACTCGGTGAGGCCTACCAGCGCCTGTTCGTTGGCCCGTACGCGCTGCCCGCTCCACCGTGGGGGTCAGTGTGGCTAGACCGTGAAAACGTGCTGTTCGGTGACTCTACCCTGGCCCTGCGCGAGTGGATGCGGGAAAACGGCATCGCTTTTGATGCCGGGCAAAATGAGCCGGAAGACCACTTTGGCACCCTGCTGATGCTCGCGGCGTGGCTCAAAGAGAACAACCACGACAATGCCTGGCAGGAGCTGCTCGGTTGGCATCTGTTGCCGTGGTCGGGCCGTTTCCTCGAGGAGTTTATTGCTCACGCTGAACATCCGTTCTACCGCTCACTGGGTGAATTAGCGCAGCAGACGCTGGCATTCTGGCAAACCGAATTAGTGTTCCCGGTAGCAGAGAAAAAACTTTATCGTTAATCCCTGATCACCCGTCGCCCGGCGGGTGAATTAACTCTGATTTCAGGCACCTGCAAACTTTATATTTGTGACACCGTCACTTTAACTTTATCAATTTAAGACAATTCTTGCCCCTGCCTGTCCAGCCGTTACGTTATAAGGCGTAACACCTTATTTACATTTCCTGACGCCCCCATTTTTTTGCCCCTGTTTCTGGAATCCTTCCCAACCCCTTGCTATAGGTCTGAGACCCTGCCGGAACATGGCATAACAACAGCTAATCACGACAGCAATAAGCATGCAAACAGGGAGATACACTGCAATGCACACCTCTTTACTGACCCGCGCGCTGTTATTCATTGGCGCGATTATCGCGGTCCTGGCATTACTCACGTGGGAAATCGGTCTGGACACGCTTCGTGCTCGACAGGTCGATTTAGTCTATCTCGGACAACAGCACCTGATTCTGGTGTTTTCCTCAATGTTCTTCGCCCTGCTGGTCGGCATTCCCAGCGGCATTCTGCTCAGCCGTCCGGCTGCCCGCGGTGTCGCCGAATACGTGATGCAAATTTTCAACATCGGCAACACCCTCCCGCCGCTGGCCGTGTTGGCGCTGGCCATGGTGGTGGTGGGCATCGGTGATAAACCGGCGATTGTGGCGCTGTTCCTCGCCTCCCTGCTGCCCATTGTGCGTAACACCTACGCCGGACTGTGCTCGGTGCCGGGTTCACTGCTGGAGGCGGCGAAAGGGATCGGCATGACCAAATGGCAGCGTTTGATTCAGGTGGAGCTCCCTAACGCCTGGCCGGTGATGATGTCAGGGATCCGCATCGCCACAGCCATCAACGTCGGTACCGCCCCGCTGGCTTTTTTAATTGGTGCCAGCAGTTACGGCGAGCTGATTTTCCCGGGTATTTATCTTAACGACTTCCCGACGCTGATCCTCGGCGCGGTAGCCACCGCCCTGTTTGCCCTGATCCTCGACACGCTGCTCGCCGGGCTGGGACGCTTACTCAGTCCGCATACTGCCGAATAACAACAACAAGGAGCATTACATGAGACGATTTACCCGTCTGTTTGTCGCCGCCGCGGCGCTGGCTCTGGTTGCCGGTCAGGCACATGCCGCCCCGCTGATTCTGGCAACCAAGAGTTTTACCGAGCAGCATATTTTGTCCGCCATGACCGTGCAGTATCTGCGCAAGAAAGGATTCCAGGTGCAGCCCCAAACCAATATTGCGACGGTGATTTCGCGAAACGCGATGATCAATAAGCAAATTGATATGACCTGGGAGTACACCGGCACCTCACTCATCATCTTCAACCATATCAACAAGCGCATGTCGCCCGAGGAATCTTACGAAACGGTAAAACGTCTCGACGCGAAGCACGGTCTGGTGTGGCTCAAACCCGCGGAGATGAATAACACCTATGCCTTCGCGATGCAGCGTAAACGCGCCGAGGCAGAGAACATCAATACCCTGTCCGAACTGGTGGAAAAAATCGAACACATCCGTCAGACCGACCCGAAAAATAACTGGCTGCTGGGGCTGGATCTGGAGTTTTCCGGACGCAGCGACGGCATGAAGCCGTTGCAGCAGACCTATCAGATGCCACTCGACCGACCGCAAATTCGCCAGATGGACCCGGGTCTGGTGTACAACGCCGTGCGTGACGGTTTTGTTGATGCCGGGCTGATTTACACCACCGATGGTCGGGTGAAAGGCTTCGACCTGAAAGTGTTGAAAGATGATAAAGGCTTCTTCCCAAGCTACGCCGTCACGCCGGTGGTGCGTAAGGACACGCTGGAGGCCAATCCGGGTCTGGACGAGGCGCTGAATACGCTTTCCGGGTTGCTCAATAACGAGGTGATTACCGAGCTGAATAAGCGCGTAGATATCGATCACCAGTCGCCGCAGCAGGTTGCGCAGGACTTCCTGCGCAGCAAAGGCATGGTTTAAGGGGGAGCCATGGAAACGATTCACTACATGATGGATAACTGGAGTTATCTGGCAACCCTGACCTGGCAGCATCTTTGGTTGGTGCTGCTCGCCGTCGGGCTAGCGATTATTATCGGCGTGCCAATGGGTATTTTGATTGTGCGGCACAAATGGCTGGCAACGCCTGTCCTCGGACTGACCACCATTTTGTTGACCATCCCTTCCATCGCGCTGTTCGGCCTGATGATCCCGCTGTTTTCGCTGATCGGTCAGGGTATTGGTGCCCTGCCCGCTATTACCGCGGTGTTTCTCTACTCCCTGCTGCCGATTGTGCGCAACACCCACACCGCGCTCGACAGCCTGCCGCCGGGGCTGCGTGAAGCCGGACGCGGAATTGGCATGACCTTCTGGCAGCGTCTGCGCTGGGTGGAAATTCCGATGGCGCTGCCGGTTATTTTTGGTGGGATCCGTACCGCCGTAGTGATGAATATCGGCGTGATGGCCATTGCCGCAGTGATCGGCGCGGGCGGCCTGGGCCTGCTGCTGCTCAACGGTATCGGCGGGAGTGATATTCGTATGTTAATTGCCGGGGCGCTGATGATTTGCCTGCTGGCTATTGTGCTCGACTGGTTGCTGCACCGACTGCAGATTGTCCTGACACCAAAGGGGATTCGATAATGATAAAGTTAGAAAATCTGACCAAAGAATTTACACAAAAGAACGGCCAGAGCTTTAAGGCGGTCGATAACGTGAATCTCAACGTGCCGGAAGGCGAAATGTGCGTCCTGCTGGGGCCATCAGGCTGTGGGAAAACCACCACCCTGAAAATGATTAACCGCCTGATCCCGTCCAGCAGTGGGAAAATCCTGATTAACGGCCAGGACACCAGCGAGATGGACACCGTCAGTCTGCGTCGCAATATCGGCTACGTTATCCAGCAGATTGGCCTATTCCCCAATATGACCATTGAGGAAAACATTACCGTGGTGCCACGGATGCTCGGCTGGGATAAAGCCCGTTACAAAACCCGCGCCGAAGAGCTGATGGACATGGTGGCGATGGATCCAAAAAAATTCCTTAATCGTTATCCGAAAGAGATGTCCGGCGGTCAGCAGCAGCGCATCGGGGTGATCCGCGCGCTGGCGGCGGATCCTCCGGTACTGCTGATGGATGAACCCTTCGGTGCGGTCGACCCGATTAACCGTGAGGTTATCCAGAATCAATTCCTGGAAATGCAGCGCCAGCTGAAGAAAACCGTGATGCTGGTGAGCCACGATATCGATGAAGCACTAAAGCTCGGGGACCGTATTGCCGTGTTCCGACAGGGACGCATTGTGCAGTGCGCCAGCCCGGACGAACTGCTGGCGAAACCGGCGAATGAATTTGTCGGTTCGTTTGTCGGGCAGGACCGCACGCTGAAACGCTTGCTGCTGGTCTCTGCCGGGGACGTGACCGACCAGCAGCCGACGATCACCGTCAAACGTGATACCGCCCTGCCGGAGGCCTTCGCGACCATGGACGATCACGATATCCGCGCCATTACCGTGGTGGATAACGACGGGAAACCGCTCGGCTTTGTGAAGCGTCGCGAAGCGCGCCATGCTTCCGGCAGCTGTGCTGACCTGCTGCACCCATTCCGCGTGACAGGCAAGGCTGAAGACAACCTGCGTGTGGTGCTGTCGAAACTGTATGAGAGCAATACCAGCTGGATGCCGATCGTCGATGAGGAAGGCCGTTACAACGGTGAAATTTCCCAGGACTATATCGCCGACTACCTGAGTTCAGGCCGTACCCGCCGCGCACTGAATATTCATCCGGCGGATTAATCACCACGCCCCCTCGCCCGAGGGGGATTTTTGTGATTGTTTTTTGCCAACGCCCCGATTTCCTCGCACAATACGGTATCACTCTGAAAACCGTGAAAAACCATGCACCGTCTCCATTCATATCCGGACATTCAGGCGATGTTTCGCCGCCTGCTGATTGCGACGATTGTCGGTATTCTTGCCGCTCTGGCCGTGGCGGTGTTTCGTCACGCCATGTTCCTGCTCGAAAGCATTTTGCTGAGCAATGACAGCGGCAGCCTGGTCAATGCGGCGAGCCAACTGCCCGGATGGCGACGCCTGCTGACGCCTGCACTGGGCGGGCTGGCGGCGGGTCTTCTGCTGTGGGGCTGGCAGCGTTATACCCGCCAGCGGCCCCAGGCCCCGACCGATTATATGGAGGCTCTGGAAACGGGCGACGGTCAGTTTGACTACGGTTCGAGCCTGGTCAAATCGTTGGCGTCGTTGCTGGTGGTGGTCAGCGGGAGTGCCATTGGCCGCGAAGGGGCGATGATCCTGCTCGCCGCCCTCGCCGCGTCGTTCTTCGCCAAACGTTTCACCCCCAAAGCGGAATGGAAACTGTGGATTGCCTGCGGAGCCGCCGCCGGAATGGCCAGCGCCTATCACGCCCCGCTGGCGGGTAGCTTGTTTATCGCCGAAATCCTGTTTGGGACGTTAATGCTGGCCTCGCTTGCGCCGGTGGTGGTGGCGGCAGTGGTCGCCCTGCTGATGACCAATTTAATGAGCGGTGGCCCGGCGTTACTGTATATCGTCCACGTCGAGGCCCCGCACAGCGCCAGCGGCTACGGTCTGATGCTGGCCACGGGTTTGCTGGCCGGGCTGTGCGGGCCGCTGTTTGTCTGGCTGATGGGTGCCACGCATTCGCTTTTTCTGCGCCTCAAACTCTCCCCGCCCTGGCAGCTGGCGCTGGGTGGATTAATCGTTGGCCTGCTGTCGCTGCTGACCCCCGCGGTGTGGGGCAATGGCTACAGCGTGGTGCAAAACTATCTGCTGACGCCGCCGCTGTTTGCGGTGATTGGTGGGGTGTTCATGTGTAAATTACTGGCGGTGCTGGCGAGCAGCGGATCGGGCGCGCCGGGCGGAGTATTTACACCGACGCTGTTTGTCGGCCTGGCGGTGGGAATGCTGTTCGCCCGATTTTGGGGAATATGGCTGCCGGACGGCGACGAGATGGCGGTGCTGATGGGGCTGACGGGGATGGCGACCTTGTTAGCGGCGACGACCCATGCGCCGATTATGTCGACCCTGATGATTTGCGAAATGACCGGACAGTATACGCTCCTGCCCGGCTTATTGATTTCCTGCGTGGTCGCTTCGGTGTTATCGCGGACCTTACGCCAGGACTCGGTCTACCGCCAGCACGTCGCCGAACATGGTTAAATCGATATACTGACTGAGGTCACGCTGCTCGGCGCGGGGCAGATACGGGAGCTCACCCACCAGCGGCGCGGGCAGCTTTTTGCTCAACACGTCGATGATTTCGGCGTAATGGGCCAGGCCCGGGTTGATGCGGTTAGCCACCCATCCCACCAACGGCAGACCGTCGTTGGCAATCGCCTGGGCGGTCAGCAAGGCGTGATTGATACAGCCTTCCTGAATCCCGACCACCATCACCACCGGCAATTGTTCCTGCACCACCCACTCCGAGAGCGGACGCAGATCGTTCATCAGGCTGCGCCAGCCGCCAGTCCCTTCGATAACCACATGATCGACACAGGCGCTGAGTTCAGCCAGACCTTTGGACAATAACGAATAGTTAATCAGACCACTGTGCGCCACGCTACTTTCCTCTTCGCTCAGGGCGATAGGGTTGATGGCACTATAAGGAAGTTCAGGGGTGGTAACACTTTGCAGAACCAGCGCGTCTTTATTGCGCAGTCCATCAGGCGTTTCCTTGCTGCCTTTGGCGACGGGCTTGTAGCCTGCCACACTTTTGCCGCTGGCGGCGAGCGCCTGCAACAGGGCGCGTGATACCACCGTCTTGCCAACAGAGGTATCCGTACCTGTAATAAAGAAACGCTTAAGCATGTTTCACTCCACAGCTTTGACGGTGAATATATAAATCAGGGTGATAATTCAAAAGTGTGGAGAGTTTACGTGAACGCCTGAAAAGGCGGCTTGAGTTAGCGCAATTTTTGGCTTAACAATCCGTATTTGTTACCCTTGCAACAGCTTGATTAACAGTTGCCCGTTATAGAGGGCATCCTTGACTAACGCCGCGCCGGTCATGGTGCCACGGTTAAGGAACTGCGTGCCTTCTACGCTGATATGCTTGCTGTAGGCGGGCAGCGACTGCTGACGAATACAGGCGCTGATGGCCGGAAAAAGGATATCCGCCGCCTGATTAAAGGGCGAACCGATAAGAATTTTTTGCGGATTAAATAAATTGACCATGATCGCCAAAATGCGACCCACGTGAGTCCCTACCCCGCTAATGATATCTTTGGCTAATAAATCGCCCTGCAATGCCGCCTGGCACAGCCATTCCACCGTGAGCGGTTGTTGGTGCAGCATCGAACTCATGGACTGCTTCATGCGCACCTGCGCCAGTTCCAGCACGCTCTCAACGCTTGCGATCGTTTCCAGACAGCCGTGATTCCCGCAATAGCAGCGCTTGCCGTAAGGATCGACCTGCGTGTGACCGATTTCCACCAGGCTGCTGCTGCCCGCGTGCAGTAAACGCCCGTCGGTTATCACTCCTGCGCCAACGTTATGATCGATAACCACCTGGATCACATCCCGCGCGCCGCGTGACGCGCCAAACAAGGCCTCAGCCATGGTCCAGGCGCTGATATCGTGTTGCAGATAAACCGGCACCCCGGTGCGCGATTCCAGCGCTTCGCCGAGCGCCACGTCTTTCACGTCATCGTAAAACGGCATACGGTGGATGATACCGTTTTCAGTATCAATTATGCCCGGGAGGGTGATGGCAATGGAGGTTAAACGCTCCAGCTTTTGCTGGTGGCGGATAAAGAAACGATCGATGTGCTCGATGACCCGGTCGAGGAACGGCTTATCATCCACCAGGGCTAAGGTCTGCTCTTCTTCAACCACCAATTTGCTGCTCAAATCGCGCAGGGCGAGATTAATTTCGCCCCGGCTGATGCGCAGCGACAGATAGTGCCAGGCTTCGGTTTCGACCATCAGCCCCACCGCCGGACGTCCACGACTGCCCGGATCCTGAATTTCAGTTTCCTGTACCAGATGGGCTTCCAGCATTTCACGCACGATTTTGGTGATACTGGCGGGCGCGAGTTGCGCAAGGCGAGAAAGGTCGATGCGTGACACCGGGCCGAGCTGATCAATCAGGCGATACACCGCCCCTGCGTTGGTCTGCTTAATCTGATCGATATGCCCTGGCTGACTTTCTGCTACCACCGAAGACTCCCTTATTTTCGCGCTTCGAAATAAACTTTTGCTATGGTGAATCACTTCTACGTAATGCGTCAAATTTTTACTTAGGCTTGTGATTTACCGCACATTTTTTCGCGTATTTTCGGCAAAAAAGTCGACCATTGCCGCCGCCAATAGCTGCTCGCGAAAACGCAACGCCGCCTGGCTTTGCTCATGATGCCGGGACCATACCAGCCACATCTCCGACACCGCGTCTTCATCACTTATCGACAACCAGCGCATCTCATTGAGCTGCACCCGCTTAAATGAGGCCGGTAGGATCGACACGCCCAGCCCGGCGGAGACCAACCCGATAATGGTCATCGCCTCGCCGACTTCCTGGGTGATGGCCGGAGTACCAAAGCGTCTGAGCAGCCCAAGGATATCGTCATACAGTCCGGTGCCGACGTGCGGATCGAAGAACACCAGCGGCTCAAGCACCAGCTCAGCCAGGGTGACCGACTCCCGCTGTGCCAGAGGATGATCGCGATGCACCATTGCCAGCAGCGGTTCGCGGAGGATAACTTGCCATTCGAGGGTATCCGGCAGTTGCGTTTTGCGCATCAGTCCTAAATCCAGCGCGCCTTCGCTCAACGGCGCGATCTGCTCGCGAGTGTTGCTCTCCCGGGTCTGAATATGCACATCTGGATACTGCCGCCGAAAACGCGACAGCGTATCGGACACCGCCTTAATAAAGGGGGCCGACGACGTAAAGCCTATCCGCAGCTCACCGGTTTCTCCCTGATGCAGGCGAGCCGCACGGGCGGCAGCATCGTCAACCTGAATCAGGATTTGACGGCTATCGGCCAGAAACTGCTTCCCGGCGGCGGTCAGGCTAACGCTGCGGTTGGTCCGGGCAAACAGGCGAGCGCCAATCTGCTGTTCGAGGATTTGAATTTGCTGGCTGAGCGGTGGCTGGGAGATGTTCAGCCTGGCCGCCGCGCGCCCGAAATGCAGCTCTTCGGCCACCGCCACGAAGTAGCGCAGGTGTCGCAGTTCAATATTCATATGTTTAACGACTCATTTGAGATTATTAATATATTAGACAGAATATTTACAATTTCCTACTCTGGAGCCGTTAACTGATTTTTTAACAAGGAACCTTCCGTGAGCCGTACTACCACCGCTGACAGTCCCCCGGCCAGTGACGTCAGTGAGATCCGTCTTCCCGCGCCGGGCCAGTTTATCCAACGCGGTACGCCGCAGTTTATCCGCGTCACCCTGGCGCTGTTCTCTGCCGGGCTGGCGACCTTCGCCCTGCTCTATTGCGTTCAACCGATTCTCCCCGTGTTGTCGCATGAGTTTGGCGTGTCGCCTGCCAGCGCCAGTATTTCCCTGTCGGTTTCAACCGCCTTATTAGCGGTCGGTTTACTGTTTACCGGGCCGCTGTCCGACGCTATTGGTCGTAAACAGGTGATGGTCACCGCTCTGCTGCTGGCGTCCTGCTGTACGCTATTGTCGACGATGATGACCAGTTGGCACGGCATTCTGATTATGCGCGCGCTGATCGGCCTGTCGCTGAGTGGCGTGGCCGCGGTCGGGATGACCTATCTCAGCGAGGAAATTCACCCGAGCTTTGTCGCCTTTTCGATGGGGTTATATATCAGCGGGAACTCAATTGGCGGCATGAGCGGGCGGCTGATCACCGGGGTGATGACCGACTTCTTCGGCTGGCGTGTGGCCATTGCCATGATTGGTTGCTTTGCCCTCGCCGCGGCGCTGATGTTCTGGCGCATCCTGCCGGACTCCCGCCACTTTAAACCTGCCTCGCTGCGCCCAAAATCGCTGTTCATCAACTTCCGTCTGCACTGGCGCGATAAAGGCCTGCCGCTACTGTTCGCCGAGGGTTTTCTGCTGATGGGCGCGTTCGTGACGTTGTTTAACTACATCGGCTATCGCCTAATGATGTCACCCTGGTCGCTGAGCCAGGCGGTGGTCGGTCTGCTTTCCGTCGCCTATCTCACTGGCACCTGGAGCTCCCCGAAGGCCGGGGCGATGACCCAACGCTACGGTCGTGGCCCGGTAATGGTCGGCTTTACCGGGGTGATGCTGGGGGGGTTACTGCTGACGCTGTTCTCTTCCCTGTGGTTGATTTTCATCGGTATGCTGCTGTTTTCCGCCGGGTTCTTCGCCGCCCATTCCGTGGCCAGCAGTTGGATTGGCCCCCGCGCCCGTCGCGCACGCGGTCAGGCCTCATCGCTGTATTTATTCAGCTACTATCTGGGTTCAAGTTTTGCCGGCACCCTGGGCGGCGTGTTCTGGCATAACTGGGGATGGAACGGTGTTGGCGGCTTTATTGCGTCAATGCTTGTGCTGGCGCTTATCACTGGCAGTTGCCTGCATAAACGCCTGCATTGATACACCCATCCAGATGAACGGATTCATCATTTACCGCACGCTGTGACCTGTGATAGTGAATAGCTTGGTGGATAATCGGTATTCCACCCGCTATTTTTGCTCTCTTTCACATTTCGTCGTCACCCAACTGGATTCAGGAAAATGATTAATAACAACTATCAACAACTCACCCGCACCTTCCAGCGTTTATCCCGTTTTTCACACCTCTCCGCCATCGCGGGCTGGGACATGGCGGCGATGATGCCACCCGGTGGAAGTCAGGCCCGTGGCGAAGCCCTGGCCGAGCTCGGCGTACTTCAACATCAAATTCTGACCGATAAAAAGATCGCATCATGGCTGGAAGCCGCTCAGCAGGAAAATCTGAGCGATGACGAACGCGCCAACCTGCGTGAAATGGCCCGCGCGTATCATCAGGCGGCGCTGCTGCCGGAAAGCCTGGTGGAAGCCAAATCGCTGGCAGGCAACCGCTGCGAGCACGCCTGGCGTACCCAGCGCAAAAATAATGACTGGCAGGGATTTGCCCCGAATCTGAAAGAAGTGGTACGCCTGAGCCGCGAGGAAGCGAAAATTCGCGCCGAAGCCAGCGGCGGTTCGCGCTACGATGCCCTGCTGGATATCTACGAGCCAGGCATGACCAGCCAACGACTTGACGTGCTGTTCGCCGACCTGAAAAGCTGGCTACCGGATCTGCTGCAAACCGTGGTCGACAAACAGGCCAACCGCACACTGATTAACCCGCAGGGCCCGTTCCCGACTGAATCACAGCGCGAACTAGGGTTACAGGCGATGACGATGCTCGGTTTTGATTTCGACGGTGGCCGCCTCGACGTCAGCACCCATCCGTTCTGCGGCGGCGTGCCGGAGGATGTGCGCATCACCACCCGTTATGATGAAAACGATCTGCTCAGCGCCCTGTTCGGCGTGATCCACGAAACCGGTCACGCCCGCTATGAGCAAAACCTGCCCCGCCAGTGGGCAGGCCAGCCGATCGCCCACGCCCGTTCGATGGGTGTGCATGAGTCGCAAAGCCTGTTCTTTGAGATGCAGCTTGGCCGCAGCGCCGCGTTCCTGAAACAGATCCTGCCGCATATCGAGCAGCGTTTTGGCGCTCAACCGGCCTTCACCCTCGATAACTTTGTCGCCTGGAGCCAGACCGTTGAGCGCGGTTTCATTCGCGTCGATGCCGACGAAGTCAGCTATCCGGCGCACGTGATGTTGCGCTATGAAATTGAACGGGCGTTGATTGATGGCGATATCGAAGTAGATGACATACCGGGATTGTGGAATGAGAAAATGCAGCAGTATCTGGGGCTGTCGACCGAAGGCAACTACCGCAACGGCTGTATGCAGGATATTCACTGGACGGACGGCGGCTTTGGCTACTTCCCGTCTTACACCCTCGGGGCGATGTACGCCGCGCAGCTGTTCCAGGCCGCCCGCAAGGCGCTGCCGGATCTCGACCGTAATCTGAACGAGGGTAATTTTAGCCCGCTGTTCGGCTGGCTGTCACAAAACGTCTGGCAGCACGGCAGCCGCTACAGCACCTCGGAGCTTATCATCAACGCCACCGGCGAAGATCTCACCAGCCGCTATTTCCGCGAGCATTTAACCGCGCGCTATTTATCAGAATAAGCGTACCCTCTGCTCAACCCAAACGGCGCTGTGATAGCGCCGTTTGGAACTCATCAATTTATCTCACCACATTCTTATTATGTTTGGTGATGAAATAAGACATTACATCCCCCACGCATTGATCTATTCCTGTAGCAATTCCATTCACTAATGATTATTTCCCTGACCATATTGCGCCTGGGGGCATTATGTATAAAGGTTTCACTGCCGGATTACTGTCAGTGTGGTTACTGACGGGGTGTGCCGCGCAAACCGAAAACCAATATTCTGACAGCCTTATTGCTGCCGGAGAAAAAGCGATTGACTCCACTCGGCAACTTCAACGCTCCGAGCAGATCATCGCCAATAGTTATCGTCTGTTTATTTATGCTTCTGCTCCGGAATGTTTCAGTCAATCACTGGAAAAAACCTCGGTTATCTATCTTGATGCAAGCAATACAGCGGGAAAACTCTGTACCGAGGGTCGAATAACAGACTCACCCTTGGATCTCCCCGCTTTCGACCATACGCAATGGGTAAAAGATGAAGCCTTAATTCTCGAGGCGTTGTTGCATTACGTTTCGGCCCTTGTAGAGGCTAAAACGCTCACGCCGGGGCAGCAACAACGCTATTTTGACAAAGCCGTTCAGAACTTAAAACAAGTGGTTGCCCAGGGCGAGGCCGGACAACTGACCGCGAATGAGGGTCTGGAACAGAGTGCGCGGTCACTGTATACCGCCATCAAAAACATTCAGGATGAGGAGCGCAAAGCCTCCCAGACCCGGGCGGTCATTTTAGAAAATGCGGACAATATTCAGTGCACTATTGTGGCGATGGAGAAAAGCAACTATCTGCGGGTCGGGCGATACATCAACTGGCGCAAAAATATGACTGCGGTACATTCGATGGTTATCAGTTCTTCCGCTGGACGCAGCCGGAGTTATAGCGACACGCTCAACTTTGAACGGGATTATCAGAATCTACTCAGCAGTATTTCCACTGTGAGTCGAACACTCCCGGTAGAAAAATATACTCAGGTGAAATGTGGCGAGGATATTGATTACGCCGCCTATGCTCAACTCCCGCAGAACAGCGCCCTGGAAAACCTACGGAAATCTCAGGATGATATTATCAATATTTATAATGGCAATTGTGATCAATCCTGCGAGCAGAAACAGCGACAAAACTTAATCGACGGATTTAAAGCCACCGGGAAAATCGTCAAGGAACTTGTTGAGTCAGTAACCGTATTTATCTAAAACGTCTATGGGGGAATATTATGACTAATCAACCTATCAGTATTGGGCAATATTACACTATTTACCGGCTACTGTTTGATGAGCACAACCCGATGTCGGTTTACTCTTTATTAGCAAGTAACATGCACAGTTCCTGCCGCTATTGTGCCAGCGAAAGTATTCGCCTTTCCGGGATGGAGAAAATGTATGTCGACAAGGGATATGATTTTTATAAGACGAGATTCACGGCGGCACAAGCCGATAGCCTGATTAACACCCTTTACCTTTTGCAAACCGCGGCCAAGCTACATAACGACGATACCCACATGAGCTATCTGCTGACCCTGACTCAGGGCTCGCTTTACTGACAATAATACGGGTTGTACATATGGTTACACGCCGATACCAATCACCCACGGAAACCTCGATAAGACAAGCATATAGTCATTTCAACGGCCCCGCAGTGGGGTTGAACATAGAAACCAAATTCGAGGATTTCAGAATGAAAAAAGTATTAGCTCTGGTTGTTGCCGCTGCTATGGGTCTGTCTTCTGCCGCTTTCGCTGCTGATACCGCTGCTACCGCACCGGCTGCTGCGCCTGCTGCAACCACTCACGCTGCACCGGCTAAAACAACTCATCACAAGAAACACAAAAAAGCCGCAACCGAACAGAAAGCTCAGGCTGCCAAAAAGCACCATAAAAAAGCCGCAACCAAACCAGCCGTTGAGCAGAAAGCTCAGGCCGCTAAAAAGCACCACAAAAAAGCCGCAACCAAACCAGCCGTAGCTCAGAAAGCGCAGGCCGCTAAAAAGCATCACAAAAAAGCAACCACCCAACCTGCTGCTAAACCAGCCGCTCAGCCAGCTGCATAAGTTCGCAGTCGGTAGTAAGGTTTTGTATACTAAATCGGCGCTACTTCAGCGCCGTTTTTTTACGGAGAGCAATGATGTTGCGTCGCTATCGTTTTGAGCTCATCCTTTTATTGCTGATAATCTGTGCGCTGGTAGCCACCCGGTTGTTTTTATCCTGAGTGTAGCACGCTGATTTTACTCCCCCTTTTCATTCATCCCGTCTATAGTAATCTCATTGGGTTTACCTTTTTATAATCATAATTACCCCTTCAGAGAGTGTTATGCGCAGATCCACAGTGGTTTTACTGGGAGCCGTTTGCCTTTTTTCTCCCCTGACCCACGCTGACGAAGACAGCGACGAGACGGGCATCAGTGCCAAAGATCTCAAGACGCTATTTTTTAACCATGATGACCGCGTCAAAGTCACCAATCCGACGCAATCCCCGTGGGATGCAATCGGCCAACTGGAAACCGCCAGCGGGAATTTGTGTACCGCAACCTTAATTTCGCCGCATCTGGCGTTAACCGCCGGACATTGTCTGCTGACGCCGCCGCGCGGCAAGCTGGATAAGCCGGTCGCGCTACGCTTTGTCTCGCAGAAAGGTGTCTGGCGTTATGAAATTCATGGCATTGAAGGCCGGGTTGAGCCCTCGTTGGGTAAACGTCTGAAACCAGACGGTGAAGGCTGGATTGTGCCCTCGTCTGCCGCGCCGTGGGATTTTGGCCTGATCGTTTTACGTTATCCACCGTCAGGCATTACTCCGCTGCCGCTGTTTGCCGGTGATAAAGATGCGCTGACCGCCGCGCTGAAAACCGCCGATCGTCAGGTGACGCAATCCGGCTATCCGCTCGATCATCTGGATACGCTGTACACCCATAATAATTGTCTGGTGACCGGCTGGGCGCAAACCACCGTGTTGTCACATCAGTGCGATACGTTACCGGGCGACAGCGGTTCGCCGTTGATGATCAAAACCGACGATGGCTGGCAGTTGATTGGCGTGCAAAGCTCTGCCCCGGCGGCGAAAGACCGCTGGCGGGCAGATAACCGGGCGATCTCCGTTACCGGTTTTCGTGACAAACTCGAAGCGCTGGCCAACCAGTAATCAGCACTGTCGCTGCTGACGTAACTTCGCTGCCCGCAAACGCGGGCAGCGTCACATCATGCGAGTTTAATCATCACCATACCGGCGACCAGAAAGACTAGCCCAATCCAGCCTTTGTAATTAAGGCGTTGACCGAACAGGATCCAGCCTGCCGCAAGCGTCGCCACCACGCCAAACCCACCCCAAATTGCGTAGGCGACGGAGAGATCGATCCCTTTTACCGCCTGCGATAACGCACTAAACGCAGCCAGCACCGCCACCAGCGATAAAATGCCATATATCTTGCGACGAAAACCGTCGGAGAATTTAAGGAATATATTGGCGGCAATTTCCAGTACAATCGCAGCGGCCAGCCATGCCCCGTGAACCCATTCAAACTGCGGCATGGTTCACCTCGGCACGCGGGCTTTTTGCTTTGCGGGTGCCTGATTTGATCAACACAATCCCCATGACCAGTGTGGCCAGGCCCGCCGCTTTCATCACGGTCAAACTTTCATCAAATATCAGTACGCTAAACAGCGTAATCAACAAAATACCTACGCCTTCCCACAGTGCATAGGCCACCCCAAGGGCGATTTTTTTCACCGCAAAGGAAAGGAAAATATAAGAAAGGGCAATCATGCCCAGCATTAAAATATAACCGGTATTACCATCGCTGACGCTTGCCCATTTCATAGACAGCGTACCTGTAATTTCAGCGACGATCGCTAAGGCTAATAATATCCAGTAAAACATGGTTCTTCTCCTGCCTGAGAATATAATCCGTTGCAGTTCGCGTCAGACGCAAACCGTAAAAAAGTGATTAAAATTTAGCTCAAACGAAGGAGATGACTATAGCGCAGAGCGCCAGTGCTGCTCACCGGATAGCAAGTAAAAGGAAGGAAAAACAAAAGATTGCGTGGTAGTGCGGGTTCTGAACAACATGTCCATAAAATTACAATTATCCGCGGTGTTGCTTCTCGTCTTTGCGGATGAAAATTGTCCTCAGTAGTTATACACGCCCTAATTCTGGCATAGCGGAACAATAAACTCAAAACCTTTTCAATTCTTTACCCAGACGGATAAATGGGAATAAGTATGTTCTCAACGCTTCCGACATTATAATGTTGTTAAACATTTTATCAGGGAACGTTATGGCAAAGTCAGGCATCACTCTTAATGGATTAAAGATAGTCATCATGCTGGGGATGCTGGTGGTTATCCTCGCGGGCATTCGTTTTGCAGCCGATATTGTGGTGCCCTTTATTCTGGCGCTGTTTATCGCCGTGGTGCTAAACCCGGTGGTGCAGCTGCTGGTACGCTGGCGGATACCTCGCGGGCTGGCGGTCACGCTGCTGATCGGCTTTATCATTATGGTGGCGGTATTACTGCTGGCCTCGATAGGGACTTCGCTGAACGAACTGGCCCGTACCCTGCCGCAATACCGTTCGTCGCTGATTGTGCCGCTGGAACGCCTCGAACCGTTGCTTCAGCGTTTCGGCATTGAGGTGTCGGTCAATGAACTGGTCAAATACATCGACCCTAACGCCGCCATGACCCTGGTCACTGGCCTGCTGACGCAGCTCACCAACGCCATGTCGTCAATATTCCTGCTGCTGTTAACGGTGGTGTTTATGCTGTTTGAAGTGCCGCAGCTCCCGGCCAAGCTCCAGCAGATGATGGTCCGCCCGACGGAAGGCATGGCGGCTATCCAGAAAGCTCTCGACAGCGTAAGTCATTATCTGGTGCTGAAAACCGCCATCAGCCTGGTGACTGGGCTGGTGGCCTGGGCGATGCTCGCCGCGCTCGATGTACGCTTTGCTTTTATCTGGGGTCTGCTGGCATTTGCGCTCAACTACATTCCCAATATTGGCTCGGTGCTGGCCGCCGTCCCGCCAATTTTGCAAGTGCTGGTGTTCGGCACGGTCTACGATGCCCTGGTCGTGCTGGCCGGATATCTGGCGATCAACATGGTGTTTGGCAATATTCTCGAACCGCGGATCATGGGCCGGGGCCTGGGGCTCTCCACCCTGGTGGTATTTTTATCGTTAATATTCTGGGGCTGGCTACTCGGCCCGGTCGGCATGTTGCTGTCGGTGCCGCTGACCATCATCGTCAAAATTGGCCTTGAGCACACCGAGGGCGGACAAAGCATTGCGGTGTTGTTGAGTGATTTGAGTAAATAACTGGCAAATTAACGCTTATATGTCCGATGGCGCTGCGATAATCGGGCCTACGGTTCGTAGACCTGGCAAGCATCAGCGCCACCGGGCGCTTTATCGTGTCAACGCAAAGCAGAAAAGGCCTTTTTGTTGCAAGACACAAATGTCCTTACTTCTGACTAAGGCATAGGTTTATTGTTTCAATGCTGTCCGGGCACAAAAATGTCGCTCCCAATGTGTATAGCATTCTCTATACGGCCGGTGTAAGCTGTGTATATCATTTGCTATACAGAGGCTCATCATGAAATCTGATGTTCAGCTTAACATTCGGGTTAAAGAAGCCCAGCGCGCGTTGATCGATACCGCCGCCGGTATTCTCCATAAATCACGCACCGACTTTATACTAGACATAGCCTGCCAGGCTGCTGAAAACGTTATCCTTGATCGCCGGATGTTTAATCTCAATGATGAACAGTACGCCGAGTTTATCGATATGCTGGATGCACCCGTTACAGCGAATCCGGCACTGGATACGCTCCTGGCGAGAAAACCGCAGTGGGAAAAGTAACCGCTCCCGCACCGCTAAAGTCGACTCACATTCTTTCAGAGTTTCACTCCGGGGAAGCTGCACTGGATGAATGGATCAGGCTCAAGGGGTTAAAAAACCAGTCGACCGGCGCCGCCAGAACGTTTGTGCTATGCCGGGACGATTCTTCACAAGTGATTGGTTTTTACTCTCTGGCCACCGGCAGTGTTACTCATGCTATTGCACCCGGTGGACTCAGACGAAATATGCTTGATCCCCTTCCCATCATAATTCTGGCCCGGCTGGCCGTTGATTCGAGTTACCATGGCCAGGGCCTTGGTGCGGATTTACTGCATGATGCGGTACTACGTATTTGCCGGGTTGCGGAGAATATTGGCGTCCGGGCCATTATGGTGCATGCCCTGTCTGATGCGGCAAAACAGTTTTACCTGCATCATGGATTCCAGCCCTCAATGACACAGGAAAAAGCACTTTTTCTCCGGTTACCTACTGCCATTTAACCGCACGTCAGCCCTAATTTCCTCTGGGGCAACTCACAGCCAGAAGCGGACATTTTTAACAACACGTTGTGTAATCAATGGGGAACAAGCCATGTTTGACCTGCCGGACTGAAATACCTATTCGCTCCGCAGCCTGGTCCTGAGTGATGTGGCGGCTGACCGACTCCCGAATAATCTGGAGCCGATCGAGCTCTTTGTGACTCATGCTAATTATTCTTTTGCCATGAAATATCCCCCCCAAAATACGATGGGTGACATTTCAGATTTGGTCAAAGGGGACATTACCGCATAGTCTTAACACGGGCGCTTTATCGTCGCCACTTGGCTGAAAATTAGTTATTATCCGCAGCCACTTTCCAGCAGGGCAGCCTGATGTCTACGATTATCGATACCTTTATTGCCCCGCCGTGCCACGACGAGATTGAGATCCTCCGCCAGGACGAACACCTGCTGATTATCAATAAACCCAGCGGGTTGCTCAGCCTTTCGGGGAAAAATCCGCAAAATCTCGACTCGGTACACCACCGGCTGGTACACCTTTTTCCCGGCTGCACCCTGGTTCACCGCCTTGATTTTGGTACATCCGGGCTGATGGTGATTGCACGCAATAAAGCGATTAACGCCGCCCTCTGTCAGCAATTCAGCCAGCGCAGCGTGACCAAAATTTACCAGGCCTTGCTTTGTGGCCATCTGGCCGACGACGAAGGGGTGATAGAGGCGGCGATTGCCAAAGATCCGGCCCTGTTTCCACTGATGTCGATTTGCGCCATCCACGGTAAGCCCGCCCGCTCCCGCTATCGGGTCGTGGAGCGTCTTTATCAAACGCAAGAAAGCGGAACGGAACTGGCATTAACGCGGGTGGAACTGACCCCGGAGACCGGGCGGACGCATCAGCTACGCATTCACTGCCAGCTGTTGGGCCACCCTATTTTGGGTTGTGATCTGTACGGCGGTAAACGGCTGCCCGGCAGTGAACAGGCCTCACGCCTGATGCTGCACGCCAGCGAACTGCATTTCGTTCACCCTGTCAGCGGCGAGCTGATTGAAGCCCGCCAGGACAGTCCATTTTGAACGCGTCATTACCACATCAAATCATCAGGCACTTTAAAGTCTGCGTACGGATCGTCTTCGTCCTGCTCTTCCTGACTCAGCGCGCTGTTTAACACAATACTGCTGGCATCGCGCTGGGCAATTTTATCGGCTACGCTTGCCGGAATAATGGCATAAACAGGATCGGCACTGCCTTCGGCCACCAGACGCGCAATCGCGAGACGACCGCTGATCAGCTGCGCCTGGGTCAGCTTATCGACCACTACTTTTTTAATCAGATTATTATCGGTGAAGTTAAAATCAATATTGCCTCGGGCAATGGTGATTTTATTCATTTCAATCAGCTGCTTTACCTGGGCTTTATATTCTTTCGATAACGCGGCTTGTTTTTGTTGCTCGCTGAGCAGTTTGTCGCGCTCAAGCTGGGCCTTTTTATTCTCTTCGACCGCCTCTCTTGCCTCACGCGCCTGAACGCGTGATTTTTTGGCCGTTCGTTGAACTTTGGCCATTTTTTTGCTGGAGACTAATCCCGCTTTGAGCATCTGCTCTTGTAAGGTGAGTTTTGTCATTGTCGTGTATAAACCGGTTGAATATTTCCCGGGATTATACCTGTATTGTACTGGGCTGCGCCAGTTTGCAGGTCAGGTTGCCGGAGCCATTGCTCCGGCCTGTTTCCATCCTGCGGGTTACTCCTCTTCAACCAGGCTTTCTATTTTTGCCCCCGCGCGGCGGGCGGTCGCGGGCAGGATATCCAGTTTGCTGACATACCCGTCGGGATCAAGGCCGCGATTGCATGCCCTGACCTGCTGGAGAATCTCCTCATCCCAGTACAGACGTTTGCGCTGATCGCCCTGGGTGGTGAGTATACATTCCGTCCCGCCGTCGATCGCGCGATAACGCCGCCAGCTGTTGGCTGGGAGAGAGACTATCGACCGTTCCGGAGCAATAATGCTGACCTCTTCCCCTGCCTGATTCCAGGTGACTTCCAGCGTGCCTTTGAACACCATAATCACCTGAACGTCAGGGCAAAGATGACGCCCAACCTGATGCTCAGCCTGCAAACGCAGCCACTCGACGGAAAAACCGTGCGGCTGGGTGAGCGGCGGCGCACTGTGTTTATCCTGCGAGATACCATAGCCAATCACTGGGGCGATTTCCCCCCCATGCCCCGGTAGAACCGCATCCAGCAGCCCGTCTGACGACCATTGGCGCGCTTCGCCCGTCACCGCCCGCTGGCGCATCTCTTCAACGGAATAGTCCCGCAACGCGGCAATTTCCTCGGCGGCCAACGGGGGCAGCAGCGCGGAGGGCTCAGGCAGAACATCTCCCGCATTGACGTCGATCAGCATGTTATCTTTGCTCAGATAAAGCCCATGCTCGCTGGCGGCTTCAAGAATGGACGGGTGCCAGATGATACCCCCGGTATTATTGCCGCCCAGCACGGTGTAAACCATGCCACAGGTATCTTCCTTGCTGACGTTGGTAAAGCCGCGGAAAATCCAGGTCGGGATGCTGAGAATAGCCGGGGCGCTGAATTCCGCTTCATGCTCGCCGTTCGCCCCCCAGCGAAAACGCCAGCTTCCCTCATGAATTAAAAAGACCTCGGCGGTAAAATGCAGGTGTAAATTATTGGTCACGCCCTTCGGCATCGCCGCCGCACCGATGTTAAACCCGTGGGGTTCAGGAATATTCACCACCTGAGCGGAAGATTGCGTCACGCCTGGACCAATAAACGAATAGTTCTGCTTGAGGTGAGAGCCAGGCAGCTTACAGTCGATAAACGCCAGATTGCAGGAAACCATGTCTTGCGGGGCGACCAGGCGACTCCGGGCCTGAGCAGAGGTTAAGGTAATGGATTTCATATCAGCTCCTGTTAATAACCGGACGCGCCGGGAGTGGGGATAGCATTGCCACGGGCCAGCGCGATGGCTTCGCGCGAGGCACGGCCCAATTGCATAACGTCGTTAGCCGGCGTCACAACGTTAAAGCCTTCGGCGATACGCTGGGCGGCGGCGGCACCCGAGGTGCAGAAAATACCCGCGATCTTGTTCTTCTCCCGACAGCGGCTAACCACCCACTCAATCGCCGCCAACATCTCCGGATGGGTAGATTCGGCGCTGGCGGCCCCCGTCAACGTCAGAGAGAGATCGTTCGGCCCAATAAAAACCCCGTCCAGCCCGTCGGTGTCCAGAATGGCATCAATGTTGGCCAGCCCTTCGCGGGTTTCAATCATTGCCAGGGTAAGGATTTCGCGATTGGCATGCTGCGGATAGTCAGCCCCGCCATACAGCAGGCCGCGCGCCGGGCCGAACGAGCGTATGCCCTCCGGGGAATAGCGACAGGCAGAGACAAATTGGCGGGCCTGTTCCGGGGTGGAGATCATCGGGCAGATAACCCCATAGGCCCCGGCATCCAGCACTCGCATGATCTGCGCCGGCGTATTGTCGGCGACGCGCACCAGCGGCACCGCAGGCGTAGCGGACAGCGCCTGCAGCATGGTTAGCGCACTGGCGAAATCAATCATGCCGTGTTGCAAATCCACGGTGACGGCATCGTAGCCCTGATGCCCCATAATTTCGGCGCTGTAGCTGGACGGAATAGCCAGCCAGCCGTTAACGACCGGGCGCTTTTCCGCGAGCGCCTTTTTGACATTATTTACTCGCATATCAAGGACTCCATAATCCACTGTCGAAGCGGGGCCGCGGCGTTATCCGGCGATTCAAGGACACAAAAATGCCCCGCTAAATTGAGGGTGACCCAGGTTGTCTTCGGCGCACATTCGGCGGCCAATCGGTGATGTTCCGGGGTACAAATAGGATCGTGTTCACCATTCAGGATCAGCACCGGACAACGTAGACCGCGTAACGCGGCACGGTTATCGCGGCGGCTGATGGCGATTTCCGTCTGGCGAGAAAAGGTTTCACTGTCCGTCTCTTCGGCCATCAGGCACAGGGTGTCGTGCAACGCGCGGTTGTGACGGTTTGTCGGGGCCACGTAGTGGTTCCAAAGTGAGCCAGAGAGCCACTCTCCATGCCCCTGCTCACGCGCCGCCTGTACCGCCGCCCGCCGGGGCACCGCATTTTCCGGGCGGTCTGCCAACGGGTTAACCGAGGTAAGCGTCAGGCCCGCCAGCCGCTCAGGCGCATCGGCGGCCATTTGTAGCGCGACGATTGCGCCTAACGAAAAGCCGGCCAGCAAAAAACGTGGCGGCAACACAGGTAATAGCTGTCGGGATGATTCCTGTGCCGAATCGGCGCTGGCTAACGTCAGGCAGATAACTGCGGAAACATTCAGGCGCTCAATCAACGGTCCCCACAGTCGGGCGGTACACAACGTGCCGCCGATCAGCACCAACGGGGTGTGACTGTTATCTATCAATGGGAGTCGGGTCATGTTGCCGTCCAGCCTCCGTCCACCATCAGCGCACTGCCGGTGATCATCGCCGCCGCGTCAGAGGCGAGAAAAACCACCGGCCCCATGACATCCTCCACGTTGCCCAGCCGCGGCAGCTTAATGTTGCTCATCACATAGCGACGAAAATCCGGATCTTCCAGTGATGCTCGCGACAGTTCGGTTTCGATAAAGGTCGGGCACAGAGTGTTAACCCGGATCCCTGCCTCTCCCAACTCCAGCGCCATGGTGCGCGTCAGCCCTTCGAGCGCGAATTTCGACGCGCAGTAGACGCTGCGCTGCGGACCCCCAACGTGGCCCATTTGCGATGAGATATGAATGATTGCGCCTGCCATCTTTGCCTCGCGCATGCGCCGGGCCACCTGCTGGCTGATAAAAAAGGTCGCCCGCAGGTTGAGGTCCATCACCGCGTCAAAATTCGCTTGGCTGACCTCAAGGAACGGCTGATGACGCGCTAATCCGGCGCTGTTGACCAGGATATTCATCGTCGGCAAGGTGCTCAGGGTTTCTGCCACCTGTTTTGATGCCGTGATATCCAGCGCCAGCGGGTGCAGCGTCAACCCGCCGCCTGCGGCCAACTCGACCGCTTCAGCCAGGTCATCACGATTTCGGGCGGCAATCCACACCTCTGCCCCGGCATGCGCCAACGCTACCGCGCTGGCAAAACCGAGCCCTTTCGAGCCACCGGTGACCAGTGCCCGTCTGCCATGCAGGGAGAATGAAGGCGTTTGCGGTAGCGTCATGCTCACACCTTCGCTCTCACCGGGGCCGGAGTCGCGTAAGGCACGTCCGTCTGCCCGTAGCGGCGCACGCGGATATTGGCCTGCTCGGCGTGTCCGGCAAAACCTTCCAACAGGGAGAGACGCGAGCAGTAGCTGCCGATTTCCGTGGTCGCTTCATCGGTTAACACCTTTTGCCAGGTGCAGGTCTTCATGAATTTGCCGACCCACAGACCGCCGGTGTAGCGAGCGGCTTTCTGCGTCGGCAGCGTATGGTTGGTGCCAATCACCTTATCGCCATAGGCCACGTTGGTGCGTGGGCCAAGGAACAGCGCCCCGTAGTTGGTCATGTTGGCGAGGAACCAGTCGTCACGTTCGGTCATCACCTGCACATGTTCGGAGGCGATGCGGTCGGCCTCTTTCAGCATCTCGTCGTAACTCTCGCAGACGATGACTTCCCCATAGTCTTCCCAGGCGCGACGGGCGATATCGGCGGTAGGCAATTTCATCAGCAGTCGATCAATTTCCGCCATCGTCTCTCTGGCGAGTTTTTCCGAGTTGGTCAGCAGGATAGCGGGCGTGGTAACACCGTGTTCTGCCTGGCCCAGCAGATCGGTGGCGCAGATTTCCGCATCCACACTTTCATCGGCAATCACCAACGTTTCGGTCGGGCCTGCAAACAGGTCGATCCCGACGCGGCCAAACAACTGGCGTTTGGCTTCGGCCACGAAGGCGTTGCCTGGCCCCACCAGCATATCCACCGGGGCCAGCGTGTCAGTGCCCAGCGCCATCGCCCCGATAGCCTGAATGCCGCCCAACGCATAAATCTCCGTCGCGCCCGCCATCTTTTGGGCCGCCACAATCGCCGGGGCCGGGGCACCCTTAAACGGTGGCGCGCAGCTGATAATCCGCGAACAGCCTGCGACGTTGGCGGTGATAATCGACATGTGCGCCGAGGCCAGCAGCGGATATTTCCCCCCCGGCACATAGCAGCCGACGGCGTTAATCGGAATGTTTTTATGACCGAGGATCACCCCTGGACGGGTTTCAACTTCCAAATCCAGTAAACAGGCTTTCTGCTGGCGAGCGAAGTTAACCACCTGCTCCTGCGCAAATTCGATATCTGCAATATCCTGACGACTCAATTGTCGTATGCACTGATTAATTTCGGCTTCACTGAGGCGATAATCCTGCCGATCATAGTTATCGAATTTAATGGATAATTCGCGGATCGCTTTATTCCCGCGATTTTCGATATCCGCCAGGATAAGTTCCACCGTTTCTCTTATTTGACGCTGGGCTTCCTGACGTTCCTGAACAGGCTTACTGGTTTTTAAGGCATAGGCCATGATGTACTCCTTGAAAAATTGGAATGAAAGATCCCCTCCCGATAAACCAGGATGGGTTATTTACCTATAAAAAATTATCTATCGCGGGCGGCAGCTAATTGCCCTTTCGCGGCTGGCTCATCTGCTTTTTTTATTTGTCGGGAATAAACCCAGCGCGCAGAGAGCGGGGTCATCATCACCGCCACCACCGACAGTGCGGCGATAACGATATAACCAGAGGCCATATTAATATGTTGCAGCATAACGCCCATAATTACCGGGCCAATAAACATACCCAGCGAGTAAATCGTCTGGAACAACCCCATTCGGGTGGACTGTTCATCGGAGGTGGTATTCACCACGCTTAACGACATAAAGGCAGCAAACGCCATACCGAATGAGAACCCGGCCATCGCCTGCAAGCCGTAGATGACATACATATTGCTGGTGAACGGAATGCCGATGGTCGAAAGCACCTGCAAAATAATCCCGAGGACCGCCGTTTTCACCACCCCAAGGCGTTTATAAAACACCGAACTACACAGCGCGACGGCTATCGCATAAAAGACCAGATGAATATTACTCAGCAACGACAAAATCCCTGCCCGCGCCCCAAGCTGTTCTGCATAGATGGGCGTGAGCGTATCCCGGGTGGCGAACGGCACCAGAATCACAATGGTCGCCAGAATACCTATCATCCACACTGAACGATCGCTGAGTTGTTTACGTGCCGCCACAACGCAGGCCTGTAAGGTGGGTGCCCGCACGGCGTCGTGTACATCGGTGATGCGCGTGGTCAGCAGCAGCGCCAGCAGACCGGACATACAGGAGAGGAAAAAGGCGATGTTGTTGTCGAAATAGTGAATTAACAATCCGCCGATGCAGTTGCCAATAAACACCCCTACCGGACCTGCCAGGGCCAGTAATGCGACGGCAGCCGGGGCTTCACTGCGGTCAAAGTAGCGCATAAATAAAATGTTATATAAAACCCAGGTCGCGGCGGTGACACCATCTGCCGCTTTAGCCAGATACAAGGTGACCGGATTGGGATCCAGCCAGGCTAAAGGCCAGGTAAATATCGGCAGTAACAGGCTAATCTGAATGAATATTTTTCGACTTTTGACCACGTCGGACACGATCCCCAGCGGGAAGCGAATCAGCAGGGTCGCCAGGCCGCTGGCCCCCATGATCATCCCCATCACCTGCGGTTCGATGCCCTGCTCCAGCATCATCGGCGCAAGAAAGGCGTCAATGCTGTGGATGCAGATGAAAAATAGAATACTGATGACGAAAAAGAGCCGGGCTTCAGGTCGGCGTAACAGTGCTCGAAACATGGTTGTGAACCTCTGAAAGGTAATGGTTTTAACCAGTCAAGTACGGCATTTACCGGCTCTGTCCCTCTGGTTCCCTCTCCGTTTGCCCGGTATCGTTGACGGCATGAATATTTCGATGAATACGTATTCAAGAACTGAAGTTACGAAAAGGTTTCAATTTTGTAAAGTGACCTGAGTAGCATTGTGAGAAAATTAATTTTGTGTGTTGCATACGCATGCAAAGATGGTGTAAGTATAAAAAACACCCTCTCTTCACGGCGTGTCTGATGAGGTCGTCAGCTGAAGTCAACGGCGGTGGAGAGAGTCAAAAATAAGGAACTGGGGTAATGAAGCGGAAGAGTTTTGCGGCGGTCACTTCGCAGCAGGTGGCACAACTGGCAGGGGTATCGCAGTCGGCGGTCTCACGGAGCTTCACGCCCGGGGCAAGCATTTCCCCGGCGACGCGTGAAAAAGTGCTCAAGGCTGCCCGGGAGCTTGGCTATCGTCCCAACGCGATTGCCCGCTCTCTTAATACCGCCCGGTCGCGCATTATCGGCGTGGTGGTGTCCTATTTCGAGAACCCGTTTTATCCGCAGGTTCTCGAATCGCTGGCGCGAAAACTGGACACCCTGAACTACCACCTGCTGCTGTTTGTCGCTGATAAAGACGGCAATGTGGACAGGATTTTCGATCAGATTATGCAATATCGCGTGGACGGCATCGTGCTGGCGTCGGTCACGCTGTCGTTGGATCTTTCGGAAGAGTGTCTGGCGGCGGGCATCCCGGTGGTGCTGTTTAACCGCAGCGAAGACAGCGGGATGGCGTCCAGCGTGAACAGCAATAACGAAGCCGCCGCGCGGCAAATCGCCGAATTTTTTGTGGCCGGGGAACACCAGTGCTATGCCTACGTCGGCGGCGTGGCGGATTCATCGGTCAACATCGCTCGCCAGCGTGGCTATCTGGCCGCCTTGCAGGAACACGGCATTGACGATGTTAAGGTGGTTAACGGGGATTACGATACCCGTCAGACCGTGCGTGCCGCCTACAGCCTGTTTTCGCAGACGCCCGTACCGGACGCCATTTTTGTTGCCAATGACCACATGGCGCTGACGGTAATGGACGTCGCCCGCTACGAATTCGGCCTGCAAATTCCGCAGGATCTCTCCATCGTTGGCTATGACGATACAGGCCCGTCGGGCTGGCCTTCTTACGCGCTGACGTCCGTTTCGCAGCCTGTGCAGGAGATGGTCGACGCGGCGGTAGAATTGTTAATGAAGCAAATTGAGAGTGACACCATTGAGCCAGAGCAAATTATGGTCCCGGGCATGTTGGTTGTCCGCCACTCCACCCGCCGCCCGCGCAGCGGCATTATCGAAAAAGAGGGTGTATCCCTGTTTCAGCCTCAGGAGAGCAAATGAGCAGATTGCCTGGTTTTAGCCCCCAGTTCGACTCCATCCAGCAGTTTATTCTGACGCTGACGCATGTCGTCTGGGAGCAAAAAGATATCGGTCAGCTCGCTGATTTTTACGGCTCGCCGGTGGTGTTTATTACCCCTGAGAAACAACTCACCGACCTGTCACAGTTTATGCGCCACACCCTGGAAGCGATGTACAGCTTTCCCCAGCGCAGCGTGCTGACGGAAGATATTCTCTGCACCGACGCACCCGGCGGCGAATATTATGCCTCGCAGCGCACGATGGCCTCGATTCGCCATCAGGGCGAAGGCTTTTTCGGCCCGCCAACCGGGAAGAACGTGTGGGTACGCACCTGGGCGGATCGTATCTGCGCCGATGGTGCGGTGCGTCAGGAGTGGTTATTGCAGGACCGAGCCGCCATTGTGGCCCAGTTGGGGCTGGACATGCGCGAATTTGCCCACAGCCTGAGCCGTGCGCGGCAGCAACTGGAGCTGGAGGATCCTACGGCGGAAGTGCTTGATGCGCGCTGGGCGGGCGGGCCTGAAGGCGACGACGTGAGCGGCCCTGTTGCCGGGGTCATCGAACGCTATCTGACGATGTGGGCGGGGGGTAACAGCGGCACGGTTCCCGGGCTGTATCACCCTGCCGCTACGCTGTATGCACCCGGCCACTGTATGGGCACCGGCGAGGCGGAAATCAGCGCCCTGCTGGCAGGTTATCGCGCCTCGTTCGCTGACAGCGAAACCCAGCTTCACCATTTAATTGTGCGTAAAGATGCCAATGAACCGGTGCGTATTTCCCTGCGCTGGTCATTATTAACCTGGCATGACGGCTACGGGAAATTTGGAGCACCGACGCGCAAACCCGTGTCGATAACCGGCATTAGCCAACTTGAGCTCCGCGATGGATTAATTATTCGCGAATATTTAGGCATCGATGAATTAGCTATTTGGTCACAAATCGTCAATCAATAATATTTTAATAGCCTAATCCTTTTTACCCGCCGCAATATTAATTGCGGCGCCCCCCTCTCATTCATTTTTTATGAATGCAGGGATCGTATTATCTGAAAACATCTGAACATCAATGCAGGAGGTCCTATGTCTTCAACTGAAGCAACCAATAAAGCTCCAGCAGTACCCGAGAAAAATACCCATAAAATTCAGCGTGACGAACCGGTATTACAGATTGAACGCCGCGACTTTATCGACCTGGTGCCGGAGAAACGCCCGCGCGTACAGTCATTAAGAGGCTTTGATGAGTGTTATACCGATATTGTCGATTATATCGTGCGTTGCACCCATAAAATATGGGATGAACGCGATGTGGGTTTAATTTATACCCACTACACGCATAACTGCGTGCTGTATAACGCGCTGGGTACGCTGTATACCCGTGAAGAAGTCGTGCAGGACACGCTGAAACGACTGGTGGCCTTCCCGGAACGTCGGGGCATGGCGACGCAGGTCATCTGGAATGGCAATGACGTTGATGGTTTCTATACCTCCCACCTGGTGACCGGCACCGGGCGTCATACCCAATTCAGCCATCTCGGCCAACCGACTAACCGTACCTTTGTCACCCGTACCGTCGCCGACTGCATGATCCACGAGAACAAGATTTATCGTGAGTGGGTGGTGAGTGACAACATGTCGATGATGAAACAGCTGGGCCTCAATACCGATGAGATAGCCTTTAACATGGCTAAGGAGCAGTTTGATAAGGGCTTCCGCGTCACCGATATCGGTGAGAATGGCCGGATGCTGGGCCAGTATCCACCAGAGGTGGAGTGCGATGTCTCCATTGCCCATACCGACACCGAAGAGCAGTGCCTGCGCTGGATGCATGAAATCTATAACCGCCGGATGCTGGGCAAAATCAAAGAGGTCTATGCCCCGAACGTGCAGTATCACGGCCCGTTAATGAAAGAGCTGTACGGTGTGGCATCGGTTACGCACCAGACCCTGGCGCTGATTGGCATGATCCCGGACGGGGCATGGCTGCCGCAGCATATCTGCTCCAATCCGTGCGATGAAGGCGGCGTGAAAGTGGCTATCCGCTGGATAATGGAAGGCCATCACCTCGGCTATGGCGAACTGGGCAAACCAACCGGAGAGCGTCTGTTCGTGATGGGTATGTCTCATTATCACATTGTGAACGGCAAAATTGTCGATGAGTGGGTGGTGTACGATCACCTGGCGCTGCTGGCACAAATCAAACTCGGTCAGATGGAGAACGCATAATGTCTGCACAATCAATTGTTAACCAGGTGAACTGGATCAAACGCCCGCAGGGACAGGATGAGAAAGCCGACCGTTCCCTGACCGATACCGTCAGCGCCATTATCGCCCGCGTGAAGCGAGAAGGTGATGCGGCGCTGCGCGACTACTCTCAACAGTTTGACACGGTCGTGCCGCAGCAGTTTGAAGTCTCTGCCCAGGAAATTGAGCAGGCGCTGGCGGCAATGGACCCGCAGACCCGTCGCGACAGCGAGTTTGCCATTTCGCAGGTGCGCCGCTTTGCGCAGGCGCAGTTCGCTACCCTGTTACCTCTGGAAGTCGAAACGCTGCCGGGGGTCCATCTCGGGCACCGGATCATTCCGGTCCAGACCGTCGGCTGCTACGTGCCCGGTGGGCGCTACCCTATCCTTTCCGCGCCCGTCATGTCGATTGTGCCCGCCACCGTGGCAGGCTGTGAGCAGATTATTGCCTGCCTGCCACCGGGCGCGCATCCGGCGATGATCGCCGTTTGCCATCTGGCCGGGGCGCACCGCATTTTCAAAGTCGGCGGGGCTCAGGCCATCGCGGCGATGGCCTGGGGAACAGAAAGCATCCCGTCCGTGGATAAAATCGTCGGCCCTGGCAATGCCTACGTGAACGAAGCCAAACGTCAGGTCTTTGGCAAAGTCGGGATTGATGCGCTGGCCGGGCCGAGTGAGATTTTCACCGTGGCAGATGACACCGCCGACCCGCGTATTCTGGCCGCCGATCTGCTGGCCCAGGCGGAGCATGATATCCACACCCGCGTCGGCCTGGCGACCACCAGCCAGGATATCGCCAGTCGTACCCTTGCCGAAATTGAACGTCAATTAGGTAACCTGCCTACCGCCGCCACGGCGGGAGAAGCCTGGCGTCGTCAGGGCGAAATCGTGGTTTGCGACTCAGAAGAACAGCTGGTGGCCTTTGCCGACCATATAGCAACCGAGCATTTACAGGTTCATACCCGCGATCCGCACGCTACCGCGGCGAAGATCCGCAATTATGGTTCACTGTTTATCGGGCAAAACGCCAGCGTTGTCTTCTCGGATAAATGCTGCGGCACCAACCATACTTTGCCGACCATGGCGGCAGCGCGCTACACCGGCGGGCTGTGGGTCGGGGCGTATGTCAAAGTCTGTACCCATCAGTGGATTGATGAGCAAGGCATCCCGGCGATCGCCGAACCGGCTATCCGCCAAAGCCGCACCGAGGGCATGCAGGGCCACCGCCGTGCCGCAGAGATCCGCCTGCGCCCGCAGGAAATCGATGCCATTACCGCAGGCACCCGGGACTAAGCGGATCAAGAGGCAGGCTTAATGGCCTGCCATTTTTTTCAGGACATTATTCTATGCATGCAATGCGTCTTATCCCTCCCCTCGATTGTCGCGAAGAGATAGCCCGGCGGCTTCAGGCCATCACTGACAACCGGCACCTGAATGCCATTCTTGGTGTCAATCCCGATGCGATGGTATTAGCCGAACGCTACCAGCAACGCAAACAGCGTGGGGCGATGATGGGGCCATTGCACGGCGTTCCGCTGATCGTGAAAGACAATATCGCCTGCGCAGAGTGGCCGATAACGCTGGGCTGTAAAGGTCTGGCCTCAGTCAAGGCGGCATCAGACGCTCTCGTCATACAGCGTCTGCGGGCTGCCGGGGCGATTATTCTCGCCAGAGCGAATATGTCTGAGTTTGCCTTTGACGTCCGTTCCCGCAGCTCGCTCGGCGGCGATGTGCGTAATCCCTTGCAGCCTGAAGTAACAGCAGGTGGCTCCAGCGGCGGCAGCGCGGCGGCTGTCGCCGCCGGAATGGCCGACGCTGCGTTAGGGACGGATACCGGCGGTTCGATTCGCATTCCCTGTAGCTATACCGGCCTCGTCGGACTGCGACCTGCGTTCCGGCGCGACATGCTTGCGGGCGTTGCGCCGTTAGCTCTGAGCAAGGACACCGTCGGCCCAATGGTTCACACCGTGCGTGATGCGGCACTCTTGCACGCCATTATGCACGGCGAGCCGCCAACGCAACCGGAGGCCGCCCCGTTATCGTCACTTCGTCTGGGGGTAATTCCGGCGCTGCAAGGCGAAAATCCGGCGCAGCTCCGTGTCTGGCATCACGCGTTGAATCAGCTGCGGCTGGCCGGGGCGACCCTTGTTGACGTGAACCTGCCGATACTGGCGCAGGTGAAATCGCAGCCCTGTCTGAGCCTGGATGAGTTCCAGGTGGCTTTCAATGGCTGGCTGGTGCAACAGCAAAACGGGCCCAACAATCTGCGGGAGATTGTCGCCTCCGGGGCGTTCCTCCCCGAATTTCGTTCCCTGCTGGAACAGATGCTCACCTCGCATAGCCTGAAAACGCCGCAGTGGCTGAATGGCCGTCGCTTCCAGCGCGGGTTATACCAGGCACTCACCCAGACGGCAGACCATGATCGCATTGATGCTTTTGTCTATCCCACCGTCGGTAGTCAGCCGACAAGCCTGGATAAAATGCCGCCGGGTTGTGCCCCTGAACTGGCCGCTATCAGCGGCCTGCCTGCCATTACCTTGCCGTGTGGTAAGGTTGAGAGCGGGTTGCCGGTGGGTATGGAGTTGTTAGCAACGTCTCGGGACACGCATTTTTTACTGGCGATTGCCCTCGGATGTGAAAACGTTTTTCACCCAGACTAAGTCTGGTTTTTTCATTTCTCCTGCTATTCCATCAAGGATACAATAGCCGCAACACTCTTTATGACAGGTAACATCGGCCATGGCTGTGATCCCAAAAAACTACACGCGCCTCGAAAGCGGCTACCGTGAGAAAGCACTCAAAATTTATCCGTGGGTCTGCGGACGCTGCTCGCGCGAGTTTGTCTATTCCAATCTGCGTGAATTAACGGTTCACCATATCGACCACGATCATACTAATAACCCGGCGGATGGCAGCAACTGGGAGCTGTTGTGCCTGTATTGCCACGACCACGAACACTCGAAGTACACCGAAGCGGATCAGTACGGTAGCACGGTGATTGCCGGGGAAGATGCGCAGGACGACGTGGGTGCCGCAACCTATAACCCATTCGCTGATTTAAAATCGATGATCGGTAAGAAGAAATAATCTCAAGCAGCGGCTTATCGCCCCTCGGCGGTAGGCCAACTCACCTTTAAGCCTCGCTCACAAACCCGCCTTCTCCTGCATAGTCTACACTCAACTTTCTTGCTTCGATCGCCGTCACATAATTTCATCGGCAATTATTACTCTCAGGCTAACAATCCTTTCCGCAGCTTAATTGATGCTCTACTCCTTACGGAGCAGACTTACTGCAGCATAAATCCAGGCAAAAATGATTTGCTGAATCAGGAGGTTGATAATGAATGCTGGCCAAACTCCGGCCCGGAACTGGAACACGCGCCGTAGCGAAAAAGCACGCCGCGTAGCATCCCTTCCGGTGCAGGGTAAGGTAATTCCCACCGACGGTCTGGTGGATGCGCTGGAAAAACTGATTGCTCCCGGCGACCGCGTGGTGCTGGAAGGTAACAACCAGAAACAGGCGGATTTCCTCTCGCGTATGCTGGCTGAAGTTAACCCGGCAAAAATCCATGACCTGCATATGATCATGCCAAGCGTCGGACGCAGCGAACACCTTGATATCTTCGAAAAAGGTATCGCCCGCAAGCTCGATTTCTCGTTCTCCGGTCCGCAAAGCCTGCGTATTTCGCAGCTGCTTCAGGACGGTCAGCTCGAAATCGGCGCTATCCATACTTACATCGAACTCTACTCCCGTCTGTATGTCGATCTCTGCCCGAACGTGGCGCTGATTGCCGGTTACAAAGCTGACCGCAAAGGCAACCTCTACACCGGGCCAAGTACCGAAGACACGCCTGCGCTGGTCGAAGCCGCGGCCTTCCGCGACGGGATCGTTATCGCCCAGGTTAACGAACTGGTCGACGATGAGTGCGACTTGCCGCGCGTCGATATTCCCGGCTCGTGGATTGATTACGTGGTGGTGGCGGATAAACCGTTCTTTATCGAACCGCTGTTCACCCGCGACCCGCGTCTCATCAAACAGGAACATATCCTGATGGCGATGATGGCGATTAAAGGTATCTACGCGGAACACCAGGTGCAGTCCCTGAACCACGGCATCGGTTTTAACACCGCGGCTATCGAACTGCTGCTGCCGACCTACGGCGAACAGCTCGGCCTGAAGGGCAAAATCTGTAAACACTGGACCCTCAACCCGCATCCGACGCTGATCCCGGCGATTGAAAGCGGCTGGGTGGAAAGCGTGCACTGCTTCGGCGGCGAACTGGGGATGGAAGAGTACATCCGCGCCCGCCCGGACGTGTTCTTTACCGGTGCCGATGGCTCGATGCGTTCTAACCGTGCGTTCTGCCAGCTGGCAGGCCAGTACGCGGTGGATATGTTTATCGGTTCGACCTTACAGGTCGACGGCCTGGCAAACTCTTCTACCGTGACCCGTGGTCGCCTGTCCGGCTTCGGCGGTGCGCCAAACATGGGCCATGACCCACACGGTCGCCGTCATGCCACTCCGGCGTGGCTGAACATGATGACCGAACCCGACCCGATGCAGCGCGGTAAAAAACTGGTGGTGCAGATGGTTGAAACCTTCCAGGCAGGCGTCAAGCCGACCTTCGTGGAAAAACTCGATGCGGTTGAAGTGGCTCAATCCTCCGGAATGCCGTTGGCTCCGGTCATGATTTACGGCGACGACGTGACCCATGTGCTGACCGAAGAAGGCATCGCCTATCTCTACCGTGCCAAAGATATGGAAGAGCGCCGCGCCATGGTTGCCGCCGTAGCCGGGATCACCGATATCGGCCTCGGCGTTGACGCCAAACGCGTCGCTGACCTGCGTAAGAGCGGCAAAGTGGTGTATCCGGAAGACATGGGCATTCGCCGCAGCGATGCCACCCGTTCCCTGCTCGCGGCAGGCAGCGTGGCGGATCTGGTCGAATGGTCAGACGGTCTTTATAACCCACCTGCGAAATTCCGGAGCTGGTAATGAAACAGCTGTCACAGACTCAAGCAGAGATTCAGGCGCATCGACTGGCGGTTATCGCCCGCGATTGCCTGATCGACGAAGCGCGATTAAGCCCGAAGCCGGGTCTGGTGGACAGCCGGGGAAACGGTGCCCATCACGATCTGTCTCTGGCACTGATGGAGCGCTCTGCGCACAGCCTGACCCCTACGTTTCTGCAACTGGCCCGACACAGCTGGCAGCGCCCCGCCGACATCGCCCTGCGCGAAACCGTCGGTCGTCTGGGTCGTGAAGGCGAACAGCGGATGATGGCCGCCACCGACGGGGTTAACACCCATCGCGGGGCTATCTGGGCGCTGGGCCTGCTGGTCAGCGCCGCCGCGATGCTGAATGACAACGCCAGCGCGCAGGAGATTGCGGCCACCGCCGCCCTGCTCGCCCGTTTGCCGGACAGCGCCGCGCCGAAAGTTTTCAGCAAAGGGTTAAAGGCGACGCACCGCTATCGGGTCCCGGGCGCACGTGAGGAAGCGCAACAGGCGTTTCCGCATGTAATGACCCTGGCCCTGCCGCAGCTGTTACGCAGCCGCGCCCAGGGTGCTCATGAAAGCGACGCCCGTCTCGATGCGCTGATGGCCGTCATGACCTCGCTCAGCGATACCTGCGTGCTGTCTCGTGCGGGCATGACCGGCCTGGATGCGATGCAGACCGGTGCCCGGGCGGTGCTTGCCGCTGGGGGCTGCGCGACATTCGCAGGCCGCGAGGCTCTCGCCCGTCTGGATGCGCAGATGCTGGCCCTCAACGCCTCACCCGGCGGGGCCGCCGATCTGCTTGCCGCCACGCTGTTTCTCGACAGGGTCAGCCAGCCCGCGTCTTGCTCAATTTAAAGAGGATGTTATGGAACACATTACATTGTCATTCCCTGCCAGCCGCACGTTCAGCGGCAAAGCCCTCGCAGGGGTCGTTGGTTCTGGTGATATGGAAGTTCTGTTCACCGCCAGCGAAGGGGACACGCTCAGTATTGATATCACCACCTCGGTCGACAACAGCACCCGTCGCTGGAATGCGCTGTTTGACCGCCTGAACCTGACTAACGGCCTGCCCGCAGGCACGCTGATCATTCACGATTTCGGCGCGACGCCCGGGGTGGCACGCATTCGTATCGAAC
Source organism: Scandinavium lactucae (assembly GCF_033843265.1). Classification (NCBI taxonomy): domain Bacteria; kingdom Pseudomonadati; phylum Pseudomonadota; class Gammaproteobacteria; order Enterobacterales; family Enterobacteriaceae; genus Scandinavium; species Scandinavium lactucae. The sequence goes on along the minus strand of NZ_JAWXRD010000040.1, from coordinate 103,840 downwards.
AGGTTTTTGAAGAGGTGAGCCATGCGTAACGACCGCAGCTTTATTGAATTACGGGCCCGCGAACGTGCCCATGCGCTGCTGGATGAAGGCAGCTACCGTGAACTGCTCGATCCGTTCGAAGGAATTATGTCGCCGTGGCTCGCGCCGCAGGGCGTAGTCCCACAGTCCGACGATGGCATGGTGGTCGCACGCGGCACCATCAACGGTCAGTCGGCGGTGGTGATTGCCATCGAAGGCACCTTCCAGGGCGGCAGCATGGGCGAAGTGTCCGGGGCCAAGATGGCCGCCGCGCTCGAACTGGCGGCAGAAGATAACCGCAACGGTATCCCGACGCAGGCCGTGCTGTGCCTTGAAACTGGCGGCGTGCGTTTGCAGGAAGCCAACCTCGGTCTGGCCGCCATCGCCGATATCCACGCGGCGATCGTGGACCTACGTCGCTACACCCCGGTGGTCGGCATTATCGCGGGCACCGTTGGCTGCTTCGGCGGGATGTCGATCGCCGCCGCGCTGTGCAGCTACCTGATTGTCACCCGCGAAGCCCGTCTGGGCCTCAACGGGCCGCAGGTTATCGAACAGGAAGCCGGTATCGAAGAGTATGACTCCCGCGACCGACCGTTTATCTGGAGCATGACCGGGGGCGAGATTCGCTATCAAAGCGGCCTCGTTGATGCCCTGGTTGGCGACGGTATCAACGCGGTGAAAGACGCGATGAATGAGGCGATCGCCAAAGGCGTTCCAGCGCAGAACCGCAGCGACAAATATGCCGAATTCCTCGCCCGTCTGACGAACTTTGATACCCGTCAGCAGGCCGATACGGCGCAGATCAAACAGCTTTTTGCCCGGGAGGTGAAATGATGACTCAGTCCAATAGCCGTGGGGCCGTATGGCTGGAAAAACTCGCGCCGAACGCGCCACGCATGAGCGGTCTGTGCCCGTCGGTGCAGGTCGCTGACGGTGAATTGAATGGCGAAAGCGTGCGTTTCATCGCCGTGGTGCCGGATGCCAACAACCACTATCCACGCGCCGCCAACGGTGAAGTCGGTCTGCTGGAAGGCTGGACGCTGGCGAAAGTGGTGAATGAAACCATCGATGCCGACGCTGACCGCGACGTGAAGCGCCCTATCGTGGCGGTTATTGACGTCCCAAGCCAGGCCTATGGCCGCCGCGAAGAGGCCTTCGGGATCCACCAGGCGCTGGCTGGGGCCGCCGGAGCTTACGCCAAAGCCCGTCTGGCGGGCCATCCGGTGATTGGTCTTATCGTCGGGAAAGCGATGTCCGGGGCGTTTCTGGCGCACGGGTATCAGGCCAATCGTCTGATTGCCTTCAACGATCAGGGGGTGCTGGTCCACGCCATGGGTAAAGCGTCTGCGGCGCGTATCACCCTGCGTTCCGTGGATGCGCTGGAGAAACTGGCGGCCACCATTCCACCAATGGCTTACGACGTTAGCAACTATGCAACGCTTGGCCTGCTCTCCGACCTGCTGAATATCAGCAATCCGGACGCGCCAACCGACGCCGATCTGGCGCAGGTGTTAATCATCCTGCAACAGTCTGTTCGCGACGCACGTCAGGACCCTGGCTTGAAAAACCGTCTCGGCGCGGAAAATCGCCGGAGCTCAACCCTGGTCCGCGAACGGATGCGCGCCAGCTGGTAACGAGTCGCAGTAAGAAGTACGTAAAAAAAGACCTGCCGAAAGCGGTCGCCGTCGGGCGCAGCATAGCGCCCACGGTACAGCCGCTTTTAGAAAAATATAAACATCGTGTCAGTGCCAAATCTTTTTTTATCTACAGGTGATCTATGACTTACGTAATTGTTCATGCTCTTGCTCCGATTTTTATCATCATGCTGCTGGGCTTCTGGGCCGGCAAAGCCAAAATGGTCGACAACAAAAATGTGTCGCTGCTGAATATCTTCGTGATGGACTTTGCCCTGCCTGCGGCGCTTTTTAGCGCAACCGTGCAGACGCCATGGGCTGGGATCGTCGCCCAGTCTCCGCTGATCGTGGTGCTGACCGGTGCCATGTGGATTACCTACGCGGCTATCTATTTTCTCGCCACCAGCGTATTCAAAAAATCACCACAGGATGCAGCCGTCCTGACCCTGACCGTTGCCCTGCCGAATTATGCGGCGCTGGGCCTGCCGATCCTCGGCAGCGTGCTGGGTGAAGGTTCTGCGACCTCTCTGTCGGTGGCGGTGTCTATCGCCTGTGGTTCCGTGCTGATGACCCCGTTCTGCCTGCTGATCCTTGAGCGTGAAAAAGCGCGCGCAGCCGGTGAAAACAGTGGTTCTACCCTGGCGATGCTGCCGGTGCTGATGTGGCGTTCACTGAAAAAACCTATCGTGATGGGCCCACTGCTGGGTGTTATCCTCTCGGCGATTGGCATCAAAATGCCGGACCTGCTGCTGTCGGCGATTAAACCACTGGGCCTGTCTGCCACCGCGGCCGCCCTGTTCCTGACCGGGGTTATCCTGTCGGCCCGTAAGCTGAAACTGAACGCGATGGTCGGGATTGCCACCCTTACCAAACTGCTGATCCAACCCTTTATCGCCTGGGGTATCGTTCTGGCCTTCGGTCTGCACGGTTCTGTGGCTGTCACCGCTATCCTGATGATTGCGCTGTCTGCGGGCTTCTTCGGCGTGGTGTTCGGCAACCGCTTTGGCGTGCAGTCTCCCGACGCAGAAGCGGTGCTGCTGTTGAGCTCGGTTCTGTGTATCCTGTCGTTACCGCTGTTCATTACCTTAACTTCAGGCATGTAATATGACTTTCACACCGCGCCCCCACGATTTGCTGTGGCTCAAAAACGCTGACGCTTTGCTGAACATTCAGGAGACGTGGGTCACGAGCCAGTGGCATCCCGGCCTGCCGGTGGTGGTGCGGCGCGATGTGAATGACAAGGCTGATATTCCGGTGGGCGTCCGCGGCATCAAGCGCGAACAGCGTGCCGCCGGATGGGTTAACGCAGACGCCGTCACCCGTACGGTGACGCCTGAAATGCTCGCGGAACGCGAACGCCTGCTGCACTCCCCGTTTGTCTCCCAGCCGCCGGTTCAGGCGGCTATTTTACTCACCACCTTTGCGTGGCCTTGGCACTGGGGTGTGACCGGCAGCACCGGGTATGCGCTCGCTACCGAAATTCCGGTTCTGCATGCCGACAGCGATCTCGATTTGATCATCCGCGCCCCACAGCCGCTGACGCCGGATGAATTACGCCAGTGGCAGACGCAGGTCGAAAAACTGCCATGCCGGGCGGATACCCAGATTGAAACCCCCTTTGGCGCTTTCGCGTTGAACGAATGGCTACGCGAAGGACGCGTCCTGCTAAAAACCGCCAGTGGCCCGCAGCTGACCGCGACGCCGTGGCACAGGGAGCCATGATGAAAATCCTCTTTACCTTCCCCGGCCAGGGCACCCAACGCGCCGGGATGCTGCAAAACTTGCCCGATCGTGACGCACTGCTCGCCGAGGTCCGCACCGTACTCGGGGCTGAAACCGACACGCTTGATACCGCCGACGCGCTTCAGCACACCCGTGCGGTGCAGCTGTGCCTGCTGATTGCAGGCGTGGCCTGGGCGCGAGAGCTTATCCGCCACGACGTCGCGCCGGATATCGTCAGCGGCCTGTCGATTGGCGCGTACCCCGCAGCGGTGATTTCCGGCGCGCTGGGTTTTGCCGATGCACTGCGTCTGGTAGCGCTGCGCGGCGATTTAATGGAGCAGGCCTATCCCCACGGTTATGGTCTGACGGCGATCGTCGGCCTCCCACTTAGTCAGGTCGAAAAATTGATGGCGGGCAGCGAGACGTATATCGCCAACCTCAATGCCGACACGCAGATTGTGATTGCCGGGCGCGATGAAGAGATGGCGCGCGTGGCGCAAAAGGCACTGGAGGCCGGGGCCAGCAAAGCGACCCGGCTGGCGGTCAGCGTGCCGTCGCACTGTGCGCTGTTGGATAAACCCGCGGCGGAACTGGCCGATGCGTTTCAATCAGTGACGTTGTCACGCCCTCAGCGTGCCTACCTCAGTGGATCGACGGGCCGGGTGCTGTGGGAGCCGCAGAAAATCGCCGACGATCTGGCGTATAACATGGCGCGCACCGTGCAGTGGCAGGATGCGATGGTCTCAGCCAATCAGCGTGACGCCCGCCTCGCCATCGAGATGCCGCCGGGCAGCGTGCTGACCGGATTAACGCATCTGGCGGGCTGGCAAGGCGACGCGATTTGCCTCGAGCGCAACAGCGTCGAGGTGGCGCAGCATCTGGTTAAACGGCTTAGCCGTTAATACTCCGGGCGTACATGCGCCCTTCTGCCGCCAGCGCCAACAGGTCCTGATCGCGTTCCCGGTGGTGTGCGTAGACAATCGAAATCAGCTGGCGCATCTGGTACGGTTCCGCCAGCTTCAACAACTGCACATCGTTCTCGTACACCTTCTTCATGCGTCCTGGGATCAGGGCAAACCCCACGCCCGCCTGCACCAGGCTTATCATCGAGAAAATGTCATTTACGCGGGTAACGATTTCTGGTTCAAATCCGGCAATACTGAACGCTTCCTGGAACCCGGCGTAGGTGGCAAAACCTTCCGCCAGCGACACGAATTTGCGGTCGGCGTAATCACGCAGATCGGCATCCTGAGCGGTATTGAGCGGCACACTGGCCGGGGCAGCGAGAAAAATATCGTCATGGAACAGCGGGATAACGTCGAAGGCTGACCCGTCAAACTCACCTTCGTTGGTGGAAATTAAAATCGCATCCAGGGCATCATCTTCCAGCATATCCAGCAGCATCTGGTTAGAGCCCATGGTCAAATCCAGCTCCAGCGAGGGACGGCGCAGCTTCATGCCCATGATAATTTTCGGCACCGTTTCCAGGGTCAGCGAGTACAGCGTGCCGATGCGCAGCCGTCCGCGCCCAACGCCCGCCACTTTGCGCGTCTGCTCCAGGCCTTTACTCATCAGGCTTATCACGTCCTGACAATATTCCAGCAGCGTCCAGGCGGCGGGCAACGGCACTAGATTGCGGCCTTTATGGACAAACAGCGGGCAACCGACGCCCTCTTCCAGGGTATGCAGCGCCCGATGGACGCTGACGCTGCTCAGTTCCAGCGCCTCTGCGGTACGGGCGATGTTGCCTTTGTTCATGAACATCACAAAAACGGTGAGCTTACGGAAGGTAATATCCTGATTAATGTCGTCTTTCATGGCAGCCGGTTTTGATATTTTTCAGATGAATGATTATACCCGGTTTTTTTGCCTCACCGCGTTAAGTGCAAGCGTAGGCTCTATTTTTTGAGAGAGCCTCTTCGTTACGGCAAGTTTGCAATTATCGAACAAAAGAATTTAAGGAAGCGGGTTGCACAGTAGAATCAGCATGTGTCCGGGTACTTATGAGGCTAGCTATTATCAGCTGCGTTTGCTGGTTACCCCACCGACCTCACTACGCAAGGCGATGAGCGCCGAAAATACATTCGCCGCAAAGTACAACTTTCGCGCAACGGCACGATGCGTGTTCTGTCGAATTCAACGTTGGGGGGATAGCGTGATTGGAGACGGTATTCTGATTAAAATCCGCCATTTGCCCGGAGAAGTAGGCGCTAAGCCCGCCGAAGCGGGCCGTATTAAGCAATATCACATGTCATCAGAGGTGTAACCCACCACGATTTCCAGCGTCTTACGGATGACGTCTGACTTCACCACGTCATCAGTACACTCCAGCATATGGATTAAGCTTAAAATGATGCTTTTGTTGGTCAGATGATTGCCTGAAGATATGATCCCACGCACTGCCACTCCCAATACTGCAGACTCTTCTGCCAGCATATCGCCCGCGTGACGGAAGTAATTTGAGAGTGCTTTGTCATTCAGGGCTGTGTAAATATCAGGTTCATGTAGCATCGCCATTCTCATTTTCTCGTTCATATTTCAGTAACTTTTTTTGAGATCAATGGAGCTTGCCACTGTTACTCGGTTCGCGGCCATTCATCCCCCCATCGACTCGGTCCCTGAGTCTGATTTCGCCTTCATCCTGCTGGCGCGGTGACAGAGCTGTATTCATGTCTGCGAGTATTTTGGTGATAAGACTCAGACGCTCGCTGTCCTTTTCGGACGCCTGCATAACCCGCAGCTGATGTATTAGCGATTTCGCATTCACTGGCCTTTTGTTCCTGAGAAGGTCCAGCACGGCCTCGCCAATCAGTTCATCTTTCAGTTGTTCAGGGTGACTTCTCTTCATAACGACTGTCTCTTATTGCTGCATTTCCTCGTAAACAGAATGCAACATTAAGCACTATCTAGTGAAGAAGATCATGTGATGGAGTACATCAACGCTTCATCGGTAAACCTCACTTCTGCGTGCTTTGTGAATATCAGCGCTCTGTGGACGCTGTGCTCTCACGGCTCTCAAACAGCAGGCCGATCAGGGCGTTATAGTGTTTCTCTTCTTCAGGGCCTGCTGCCTTTTCCAGACGCTTAAGAAGCTTGGTACACAGTGACTTGCGATTCAGATTTCGGCCATCGCTAAGAATTTCAGTCACAATCTCGCCTAAGGTTTCCTGCTGAGTCGGCAGGTTGGCTTTTGCGAAGTAGCGGGAAATCGCCCCAGCTGAATCGACGGCTACCCCATTGTGCTGCTGCATGTGTCGCTCCTGTTCGAATATTTGAATGTTACAATTGATTATCAAGTTAGGTTAATTTTTAAAACTTGTACAGGAAATGTGTACAAAAGATTAGCTTGCTAATTTGCAAAAAGTGCTATTTACGTTTTTTCAACGATATAGGATTTTTCCAGATGAAATTTACCTGCGATTTACTGTACATAATGAAAGATCCAGCCTGATGAAAACGGTACGCATATCGCGCCCCCCGCCCTTTCATGTGAAATCGATGTTAAGACAACGTGTTGATTTGAACGACGTTAGCGCCATTATCTGCTACTGTTGACCCACACTCGCTCATTTCCGGAATGACCATGCTCACCACCATCATTTATCGCAGCCACTTGTGCGACAACGTGCCGTTCAAAGCGCTGGAAGGGATGGTAGCCGCCGCTAATCTCACCAACCAACGGGCCAGCGTCACGGGTATCTTGCTGTTTAACGGCACCCATTTCTTCCAGCTGCTGGAAGGCCCGGAAGAGAACGTGAACGCCATTTATGCGCGTATCTGCCAGGATCGCCGTCACTACAACGTGGTTGAGATTTTGTATGACTACGCCCCGGCGCGCCGGTTTGGCAAGGCCGGTATGGAGTTGATTGACCTGCGTGAACACGAACGGGAAGCCGTGCTGCAAACCGTGCTGGACAAAGGCACTACCCGCTATCAGCTGACCTACAACGACCGTGCCCTGCAGTTCTTCCGTACCTTCGTTGAGGCCAAGGAAAAACAGAATTACTACGAGATCCCGCCCGCGGATTCGTGGGAGTTTATTGCCGATGGACAGGCCGTTAACCTGCCTGCGGACTACACGCCGATAGCCGCTGACTGCAGCTTTGCGTTCCAGCCGATTATCGACCCTCTGGCGCAGGAAATAACCTCTCTGGAAGCGCTGATCCGCACCCCCACCGGCGATTTGCCTGCGCACTACTTCGCCCACCTTCCCGATGGCGAATTGTATGCAGCCGACCTTCGCAGCAAGAAAGTGGCCTTTGCGATGGCGCATGCGCTCGGCCTACAGGACAACGTGCTCTCCGTCAATTTGTTGCCGATGACGCTGGTGCAAATTCCCGGCGCGGTGCGTTATTTACTGGATGAAATTGAAGCTAACGGTCTGGTGCCGGAGCAAATCGTGGTCGAATTCACCGAAAACGAGGTTATTTCGCGCGTTGATGAATTTAAGGGTGCGGTCAAAGAGCTGAAAGCCGCAGGTATCAGCGTCACCATCGATCACTTTGGGGCCGGTTTTGCCGGTTTATTTTTGCTCACTCAGTTCCAGCCAGACAGAATTAAGATTAATCGCGAATTGATTAAAGATGTACACAAAAGCGGGCCTCGTCAGGCTATTGTACATGCCATTATTCAGTGCTGTGCCTCTCTGGAAATCCAGATTTCCGCCGTCGGGGTGGAGAAACCTGAAGAGTGGATGTGGCTTGAATCCGCAGGCATTGCGCTGTTCCAGGGCAATCTCTTCGCCCCCCCTTGTCTGAACGGCATTCCGGCCGTTGCCTGGCCCGAGAAAAAAACGCCACTGTAGCCTTTAGATTAATTTTGCTAAACTCTTAGCTGGAGGCTGTACAACTAATTATAATTTGTACAGCCGATGACCTTCCTGTACAAGGATGATTCAGGGGGGCATTGATTCAGGTATGAGGGAAGCTATGGCTTTTTACAGCATTGGTGACGTAGCGGAACGTTGCGGGATAAACCCCGTCACGCTGCGTGCATGGCAGCGACGTTATGGCTTGCTCAAACCGCAGCGCAGTGAGGGCGGCCACCGGCAGTTCGACGAAGAAGATATCCAGCGCATTGAAGAGATTAAACGCTGGATTAAATCCGGAACGCCTGTCAGTCGCGTTAAAGAGCTGCTGGATGTCAATCGCACGCCGCTCAATGATGACTGGGCCACGCTGCAAGAAGAGATGATGGCCGTCCTTCGCCAGGCCCAGGCCCCTAAACTGCGCGCCAAAATTATTGCCGCTGGTCGCGAACATCCGGTCGCCGCACTCATTGACAATGTGTACATCCCCGTTCGCCAGCGCCTGAGCCTGGATCACAACACCGCCCGCACCATGTGCAGCCTGCTCGATGGCATCCTGATTGAATACGTGGCCGCGAATCTGGTCGAAACCCGCCGTAAATCAGGTAAAGAAGCGTTGCTCGTCGCCTGGGATGTGGAAGACCGCCTTCGTTTATGGCTGGAAGCCTGGCGTCTTTCCCAGTCTGGCTGGCATATTGCCGTGTTGGCTGAACCGCTGGAGTCCCCTCGCCCCGAATTTTTCCCCGGCCAGACCCTTTTTGTCTGGACAGGCCTGGCCCCAACCAGACGTCAACAGGAGCTGTTGCAGCACTGGCAGGAACAGGGCTATACCGTTCATTTTCATCATCCTGTGCCGTGATCCGTGCGGCGGTTTTTATCGGGCCGTCCTTCTCGCCACTACAAAAAATAGTCGTCCCGTTTTCGCTTGTCGCTGCAACACCTGACGCTACAGATTCAGACGACACCTTTCCTCTGGATACCACCAGAAAAGTCACGCACGTCATTATTTTAATGCTACTTCAACCTTCCAACCCATTCTGAGCAAAAATCCAGATAAGCCCGCACCAGGGTGGAAGGTCGTTTATGGCCCGCATAGACAAGCAGCAACGGGAGGGATTGTTTGGCTATCCCGGGCAGAAGCTGGATCAGCTCACCGCTTTCCAGCCAGGGTCTGACTGAAAAATCCATTACCTGTGAGACGCTCATCCCCCTCAGGGCATAATGAATTAATGCCTGGGTATTATTGGTAGAAAAGAGTGGCTCATATTTCACCTTTTCAACACCAGAGCCCCATTCAAAAGAGCCATGAGTCAGGCTTTCCCAGGCCGCAATCGGAAGCTGGGCCATTTCAGTTAAGGTCTTTGGTGTGCCGTAACGTGCTAATAATGCGGGACTTGCCACAAACAGGGCTTCCGCTGTCATCAGGGGTTTCGCAATCACGTCATCAATATTTAAATTGCCCATTCTGAGCGCAACATCAACGCCATCTTCAAACAAATCAACGACCCTTTCGCTCGAATGACAAAATACCTTGATATCAGGATAACGCTGCTGGAACTCGAGCAGTAAATCCCACCAGAGTGAGAAATTGGGTGGCACAGAAAGACGTAATTTGCCCTGTAATTTGTGGGCTGAGGTGACTGATTTTTGCGCATCCTCCAGCAGTTCAACCCCCAGACGAGCCTGTTCAAAGAACTGTTGTCCTTGGTAGGTTGGCTTAACCCCTTGTTTTGAACGATTCAGGAGCTGTACGTTTAACGCCTGCTCAAGCTCGTTAATTTTTCGACTCAGGGTGGAGATTGGCATACTCATTCTTTCACTGGCCGCAGAAAAGCTGCCTGCATTCACCACCGCGATAAATAATTTTGTTGCGTTGAAGTCCACTTATCTTTCCATATTTGGGCATCATCTGTTTATTTTTGGTGATTCCATTCCATTTTTCAATGGATAAAATTTCCCTTTCTGATTTTCACCAGGACTGAACAATGAATAATCGCGTCACTGAACTCTTACATATCCGTTATCCACTTATACAGGCTCCCTTGTATTTTCTTACCAGTGCGGAGCTCGTCGCTGCCGTTTCAAACGCCGGAGGCCTGGGTACGTTAGGGCCACACGCCGGGCAAGACAGCCTGCCGGGTTCACGTTATATAGCGCTGGATCGCATGCGCAAGGAGATCAGGAAAGTAAAAGCACTGACGGCTAACCCTTTCGCCGTAACGTTAATTAACGGACCTGATATGAGTTTCTGGCGACCCACCGCAGAAATGCTGGTTGAAGAAGGTGTGGAAGTGGTGCTTATCAATGAAGTGTTGGATGCTGAAATTTATGATTTCTTTAAACGCCACCGCATCAAAACGCTCTACCGCGCCCTGACCCCTACTATCGCTAATTCGAAAGAAGCGGAGAAATTAGGGGCCGATATCATCATTGCAACAGGTTTTGATGAAGGTGGCACCGTGCCGTGCCGCGTGATCGGTACGTTCAGTATTGTGCCCATGATTGCGGATAGTGTAAAAATCCCGGTAATCGCCGCAGGTGGTATAGGCGATGTCCGGGGTGTGCGGGCCGCAATGGCACTGGGGGCAGAAGGTGTATTTGCTGGCAGCCTCTTTTTAACGGCTCTTGAAAATCCCGCCGATGAAAAAGTCAAACGCCTGATAGTCAATTCGAGCGCTGAAGATCTGCTGCTTTTCCGGACGCAGCCTGCCTATTACCGCACCTTACCGACCGATCTGAGCCCGAAACTGGCAGAATTAGAAGCCCAGGATACCGATCGCGAAACCATGTTTAAGGCAATGAACGGTTATCACTCTTTGTGGCAGGCGATGAGACTCGGCAATTTTGATCAAGGGGTTGTGTCCACAGGCACCGGGATTTCCGTTATCAAGTCAGTCCGTCCGGCTGCCCAAATTGTTGCTGACCTTATGCAAGATTTTTAATGGACATCCGCGAGGGGCGGAAATGATTCCGCCCCTAAACGGCCTCATCCTTCGACGGAAAACTACAATAACCCCTCCACCCACTCGGCAAATACCCGGACTTTACGAGAGAGATGACGATGTGGATAAAGGAGTGATAACGCGCGCGGCGGAACGGGAAAGTCTGGTAGCACTTCTATCAGCTGGCCGCTTTCGAGATAAGGCTGCAAAAAAATAGTCATCCCTTGTAGCACACCCAGCCCAGCCAGACCCGCAGCAACATAGGCTTCGGAGTTATCGAGGACCAGCTTGCCTGAAAGTGTTAGCTCGGCTGTCCCCGACGGGGTTTCAAACTTCCATGGCATAATTTGCCTGCTACGGCTGTTAATCCAGTTTACGGCCTGATGCTCACGCAGCGCCTCCAGTGTTTTTGGTATGCCATGCTGCGCAAGATAAGTTGGGCTGGCGCAGGTTGTCATGTTGATGTTGCCCATCTTGCGGGCGATATAATCACCGTCCTCCAGTTCCCCTACCCGCAGCACACAGTCCAGGCCATCGCGCAGCATATCCCGGCGGCGATCGGAGCTGCTCAGAATGATGTCGATCGCAGGATGTTCACGATAAAAATCAGGCAAATTTGGCACGACGAGTAAAGCCGCAAATGCAATCGGCATATCCACCCGCAACTGCCCGTGTAAAACGCGGTCGCCACCAAAGGATTCCAGTAACTCATCGGCCTGGGCCAACAAGGGCTTGCTGCGGCGATAAAATTCTTCTCCCTCTGGCGTCAGGTTAATCCGCCGTGTCGTTCGCTGCATTAGCCGAATGCCGCTGTGTTGCTCCAGTTGTTGCAGGGCTTTGGTGACAGCAGGACGATGAATTTGCAGATTCTCCGCCGCCTGCGTCAGGCTACCTGATTCGACAATTTCGATAAAAATCTTAATAGATTCAAAGAGATTAATTTGCATTTTGTGCTTCTTTCGCAAGAGATGTAGAGGCTGCTGACTCGCACCGGATAGTCACATTGTTACTTATTTTATAATAGTGATGAATCATTTTGGCTATTTTTCAAAACAATTACGGGCTCTACACTCTCTCCATTGCGAAATATGAAAACTCGGTAAGGCCGCCGCAGCAGGCTGCCTGACCTCTTAATTAAGGACATTACACCATGCAAAATAACCGTATCTGCCAGATTCTGGGTATTGAAAAGCCTGTTATTCAGGGCCCCTTATCCTGGTTAACCGATGCCCGTTTAGTTGCCGCTGTCAGCAACGCCGGAGGGCTTGGCGTGCTAGGGCCAAACGCAGGTTTAACGGCCGAAACCGCCGTTTCTACGCCACTTGAAACGGCCGAGAAAATGCGTGAAGAAATTCGTAAAACCAAGGCGCTTACGGAAAAACCGTTTGGCGTTAATCTGATTCCGACGCCTGAAAATGACCCTTGGACGCCACCTATCTTGCAGGTAATAAAAGAGGAAGCGGTGAAAGTGGTGGTTTATACCGGCTATGGCGAAGGCGCGGTGATCCCCGCATTATTTGACGACCTGAAAGACGCGGGTATTAAGATTATCTATCGCGATATCAACCCAACACCTGAAAATACTCGCCTCGCTGAAGCTGCCGGAGCGGATATTATTGTCGCCACCGGTTTTGACGAAGGCGGAACTTTACCCGGTAAGGCGCTGGGAACATTTTCAATCGTACCGCTGATTGCCGATGCCGTTCAGCATGTTCCGGTCCTGGCTGCCGGAGGTATAAGCGATAACCGTACCGCCAGAGCAGCCCACGCGCTTGGGGCAAGTGGCGTTTTTGCGGGTTCCGTTTTTATCAGTACCGAAGAAAGCCGTGTACCGCAGTCAGTGAAAGACAAAATCATTCACGCTGACGGACTCGACATGCTGCTGTTCCGTACTCTGCCCGATTACTATCGTTCATTACCTGGCAAGCTGGCAGAAAAACTGGTGCAAATGGATAAAGCAGGAGCCAGTAACGAAGAGCTTGGCAAAACCATGGGCGGTTTACGGGGTCTGCGTATCGGGATGCTCGAAGGTAATACTGATGAAGGTTATATCTCACTGGGTACCGGCATCGGCAGTATTCGGGAGATTAAAACGGTCGCTAAAGTGGTTGATGAATTAGCGGTGTGAGCGTTTCCCGCCCAGAGGGGCTGGTCAGTAAACTGCCTGCGCATGTACGCAATTGTATCTATATGATATATTTAACATTGTTATGTAGTTTTATTTTACTCATGTTTGGGCAGACCTAATGAATATTAATATACGACCTGCACTCATTTCTGATGTCGATAGTATTTTCGATGTCAGAACATCGGTTATCGAAAATCATCTTAGTCGCGAAGAAATGCGGCAGATGGGAATTACTGAAAGCGTAGTGGCCGATATGATTCAGAATAGCGCCTGCGCATGGGTTGCGACAGAAAATGAAAAAATCATCGGTTTCTCAATGATTTTACCGGATGAAGGTTGCCTATTTGCAGCTTTTGTTCGCCCGGAGTATGAAGGTAAAGGTGCCGGGCGTAGGCTTGTTATGGCCGCTGAACAGCAGTTGTTCAAACACCATGATATTGCCTGGCTGGAAACCGATAAGCACAGTCGTGCAGCGAAATTTTACCTGCATCTCGGCTGGGGGAATCAAACGGATATCAACGAGACGGATATCCGATTAGAGAAAATAAATCGTCGCGTATAAACCTTTTCACAAGGACCGGCAGATTACCGGTCCGGTGGGAAAGTTATTGTAGAGCGCGGTTGTCAAACCAGCACCCTTTTCGGAATACCGTTTCTGCTGAATGACATAACCGATATTACTCGCTGATGAGAGCAACCTCAAACCGCACACCCGGCATCATTTTTTCAAAACCGTCGGTCAGCATCTTTCCAGCTTCATGAAGCTTCTCCAGTGGCATCTGCGGGAGACTCTCCAGAATGAACCACATTTGCTGAGCTTCCACATCTAAACGGGTTCTGATCCCCTGTCGCCAGTTCCAGCGACGACAGGTCACACCGACATCATCACACCAGATAACTTCCCCACGCGCGGGATACTCCACCACAGGTTCACCGTCTTTATAGGTATCAAAAGGCTCGTAGCCTTCTGCCATTATCAGGCGCGGCGATCCCTGGTATGCAGCCCTATTTTCGCCTCCAACAGGAATGGCATATCGCAGGCTGACGGCATTATAGAGATCCACCACGGGATCGAGGGCCGGCATCGTCCCATCACGAAGCACACGCTTACGCAATGCATCAGCCGAGCAGGGAGTACGTTTCGGCTTGGCACCGAAGCCCTGAAACACCGCTGCCCAGGCAGCCATATGTGCTTCAGCCCACTCAGGAACGCCCATCTGAACGGCTTCACAGGCGGCTTTCAGCGCCGATTCCCCGACATCAGGGTTCACTACAGGCGCGGCCTGTACATAGATACTGAGAGCCCGAAAACCGGGGGCGATACCATAGACCTCTGGGGCAATTGACGGAGCGACTGTAAACACGGGATAATCCTTTAATGACTAATTTATTCCATGATATCGACCAATGACCAAAAAAGTCAATTTAGTGACCAGCGCAGGTGCGGATGTCAGCACCGTGAACGAAGCCGTATCTCAGCGGATTAAGCTTTATCGTAAGCAAAAAAAATTGTCACTTGATGAGTTATCCCGACGAGCCAATATCAGTAAAGGCATGCTGGTCGAAATTGAAGGATGTAAGGCCAACCCGAGTATTGCGCTGTTGTGTCGTCTTGCCGCAGCGATGGGGGTATCTGTCGCGGATTTTGTGGATGTGAGCATTAAGCCTGACGTTCACATTATTACTGAAGCGGAGATCCCTGAACTGTGGAGAGGAGACAAGGGGGGAAGTGCCCGACTCCTTGCCGGTTCGGATGGGCCGGACATGACCGAACTCTGGTTATGGGAAATGCTGCCCGGCGAGAAGTTTCATTCTCCGGGACACCCCTCTGGCACGCTGGAGCTGCTATATGTGCAGTCTGGAACGCTTACGCTTGGTGTTAAAGAGACGGTGTATAAGGTGAATAGCGGTTGCTCGGCTACCGCCAGAACGGATGTGCCTCACTTCTATGAAAACCAGGAACAACATCCGCTAAATTTCATTATGACCGTTAACGAAAAAGCATCCGGATGAGGCTGTTTCTTGTTGAAAACAGAGGCTAAGGAATTTATGAAATCAGGCCGGGTGATAAATAGTTTTTAGCCGCCGGACTATACCTACTGTACCTGATATAGCACGCACGAATCTATGTCCTGGTGTTGTGCGTGGTACTGCTGGTGATGTGCTCCCTGCCACCAGCGGCCCCTTATTTTTATGAATCCTGCAGCCGTGCCAGCATCCTTATCCTGCAAGCGTAAATAATCACGCACAACAGCAGGCTAAGTAATGCGGTGCCGATAAATACCCCCGCCCCGGTCATCGCCAGCATCACGCCACCGATTAACGGTCCGATAGCAACCCCGAGCGTCGACAGAGTTGATGCCCCAAGATAGGCTCCCCGATGCGCTGCCGGGGCCAACTGATCGAGCAAAATGTTCAGGTTCGGCATCAGAATAGCTTCCCCCATGCTGAATACACCAGTAACGGTCAGCCAGACCCAGGTTTCCGTAGACTGTATTAAAAAAAAGCAAAGCTGCGAAAACGCGAAAATGACGCCACCCAGAAGGATGCGTTTTGGCAGGTTGATCTGTGCCAGAAACCGCATAACAAACGTCTGAAACATCAAAACGGTACAGGCATTCGTAACCAGGATCAGCGTAATTAGTTTAACCGCCGCGTTGCTGTCGATTGACAACAGATACTGGGGCAGCACGGCTTCATAATGGATAAATACGATACTGCACAAAATACTGCACAGCAGCGCCGCTACGTAGATTCTGTCTCTGGCGATAATGCCCATTACCTGATGCAGCTTAATCGCCGGGCCACTGCCGGTCTGCAGTTCACCCAGCAGTTTACCCGCGGGGATAAACAACAGCACGTAGACGAAAAAAGGCAGATAGGTCAGCCCGGTAATCAGGAACGTCCCCTTTTGTGACGTCAGGCCAAAGACGATCCCTACCAGCGGGCCAAATACCGCCGCGACGTTGATCAGGTAGTAGCGCATTTGCAGGGCAAGCGCACGACGGCGGCGGTCACCCAGCAAATCACTCATCAGCGCACGTACCGGGGGATCGACCCACGCAAAACAGACGCCGATAATCATCAGGCCGATGATAAACAATCCCATCCCGGTAGCCAGCGCCAGGATCATATAGCCCACGGCAGAAAAACCACAGCCCAGCAGAAGAATAACCCGTCGTCCCAGCCTGTCCGAAATCTGCCCGCCATACATCCCGAGTACCACCGAGATAAGCGCGCTGCAGGTCATTGCCAGGCCAATGGCTACCGGTGACATATGATAATTCTGGGTCATAATCACCGAGATAAACGGCCACGCCATAAAATAGCTAAACCGTACGACGAGTGTAAAAAAAAGCAGCGCATGGACGGTGGCGGGGAACGTTTTTAGCGTAGGGTAAAGACCCGGTGCCGCACAAACTTTAGCGGTGGGTTTTGTCGTCATAAATCATCCTGTTCATTCTTTTTATTAACATCGCGGATCGCATGACCTGAATGAAAAAAAGCACCGGCTCAACAGGTGCTTTTGGCTAAATAAAATGATTCAAACCCTGCCGAGCAGAATATTTAACATGCGGCGCAAAGGTTCGGCCGCGCCCCACAAGAGTTGATCGCCTACCGTCAGAACCGAATAGATTGGGTCATTGTTGAGCGACATTTTCTTGTAACGGCCAATCCCCACCTGAAGCGAACCGCTGATATATGCCGGGGTCAATTTACTGACACTCTCTTCCTTGTTATTGGGCACGTAGTTAACCCAAGGATGGGAATGCGTCACTAACTGCGCAAACTCTTCTTCGCTGACTTCACGCTTGAGCTTCAGGGTGATTGCAGCACTGTGGCAGCGGATCACGCCGACCCGTATACACAAACCGTTTACCGGGATCGTCCCGGGTGACAGACCCAGAATTTTGTTCGTTTCAGCCTCACCTTTCCATTCTTCACGGCTATTGCCATCGCCTAAATCGCTGTCAATCCATGGAATGATACTGCCCATTAAAGGCGCGCCGAAGTTCTGGATCGGCATGTTAGCACTGTTAATCAGTTCACTGACCTTATTGACTAACGGAAGCACTGAGCCTGAGGAAGCCAGCTCCTCGGAGGACAAATGGCTACTTATATAAGCGCTTTGCGTGATCAATTCCCGGACATACTGTGCACCGGCACCCGATGCAGACTGATAGGTCATCACACTCATCCATTCAATGAGATCGGCCTTTATCAGCCCGGCGAGCCCCATGAGACTCAGCGTGATCGAACAGTTGCCGCCGACAAAAAGCTTAATTCCCTCTTTGACTGCCCGATCGATATTGGCGCGATTGACGGGATCGAGAATAATGCAGGCTTTTTCATCCATCCGCAGCGCTGAGGCGGCATCAATCCAGTAGCCCTTCCAGCCATGGGAAATCAATGCAGGATAGACCGCTTTAGTATAATCCCCGCCCTGACACGTTATGATGATGTCCATTTCCGCAAGCGCTTCAATCGAATTAGCATCCTTGAGCGTATAGGTCTTGTCCCCGATGACCGGACCCGCAGCCCCCACGCTGGAGGTACTGTAAAAATGCGCAGAAATATCCTTAAAATCATTTTCTTCCAGCATCCGTTGCAGTAGAACAGAACCGACCATTCCCCGCCAACCCACAATGCCAACTTGCTTCATTTTGCGTAACCTTAACAACGTTATGTAAATGTTAATTTATATCAGTGATTGTTATATATCATCCCTGGGTAAACGTCATCATCAGTCACGTCAAATACCCAGATTATTAAAATATTTCATACTGTTATCAGGATTGGTTATTGAGATCTCACCCTGGACGGAAACGAAGCCTCCGCCCACCTTAAATTCCCTGTTGCTCTTTACCGGGCGCGTCTCCTGCAGCGTTCTTAGGGAATAATGCGCGCGGCTCTCAGCTGCATGAACAGGCTGAAGAACATGTCGTCGGTGGCCTGCATACGCGTGAACCCCGCCCGGCGAAGCTTACTGCCATCACCAAACATGTCGTAATTCCAGCCAAACACGAAATCGGCAAAACGTCCGTCGCTCAGCTGTAAAATATCCGCTTCCACCAGTCGCTGCCCGGCAAGTTCACGCCATATCCCACCATAGTCCTTAAATAACTGGTGAAATGACAACCTGACCGGCGGGGCGTATTCCAGCTCAAACCAGCGTGCAATGCCCGGCCACAGCTCACTCCAACGCCAGACATCACCGTTATTCACGTTGAACGCCTGATTCTCTGCCACCGGCGATGTCGATGCCCACAGCGTAGCCTCTGCCAGCAATTCGCCGTCAGTATGATCCACGATGCTGTGCCAGGTTTGTTCTGAACCCGGAAAGCGCAAAGGTAAACCCAGGGCCTTACACAACGACGCATACAGGGCGATGCTCAGCGCAAGATTCATGGTGTTTCCAGGCACCGTGCTCCCCACAACACCCGGTCTGATGGCATTCCAGTGCCACGTTTTTCCCCGTTGAAATTGGCTGAGCCACGTCAGCTGAGCGGCATTAAACTCAGCCCCGGGAACCCCAGGATCGCTTTCACGCGCCGGGGTTTTGAACGGTCCAAGATGTGCGCCGTAGACTTTATATCCCTGCATCAGACTTACCGTTTTTAGGGGTGTCGTTTTCTCTATGTTGCTGACCAGGTTGCGTAGCATGGTGACATTCGGTTCAACCATTTCTGTCCAGTTCGCGGCGTTCAACCAGGCGCTGTAAAAAATATGCGTGACGCCATTGAGAGGCTGCAACATTCGGGCGCTGTGCTGTTCGTCGAGTAAATCGACGTTTATGAGCGGAATGCCTTCAGGATGGGATTCAGCATGGCGGCTCAGGCCGATGACCTCCCACTCATTGTGCAGCAGCGTTTTGACCAACTGCCTGCCAACAATACCACTGGCACCAGCGACCAGCGCGACGTGTTTTTGCTGGGTATTATTCATGATGTTTCTCCCGATAAGGTGACAGGTACAGTGTGATATATTATTTTTTTCACACATACCCCATGAAATCGATGGCACTTATAAGCAGAATCATTAAATGAATAATAAGCTCAATGCCATTTCCACCTTTTTACGCGTCGCAGAAGCGGGCTCTTTTTCTGCTGCCGCCCGCCAGAGCGGGATGAAACAATCGGCCATCAGTCAGCAGATCGCGGCCCTCGAGGAAGCACTCGGTGTGGTGTTGCTGCATCGAACCACGCGAGTGATGGTGCTGACCGAACAGGGAGAACGTTACCGACATGATATGCAGATTCTGCTGGACGCCATGCGTGAAGCAGAAAGGCGGCTGAATCCTGCCGAACCTGAATTTCAGGGCAAGGTGCACGTGCAGTTGCCGAGCGGGCTGGGACAGCTTTTTCTGCCCCATCTGCTGTTGCTTCAGAAAATGCATCCCGGATTGCAGCTCAGGCTTTCACTTGATGATCGCCTCGCCGATCTTGTCACGGAACAGGTGGATGTCGCGCTGAGACTGAGCCATGAGCCGCCGAACGCGCATCCGGCGCGCGTGCTGGCGCGTATTGAAACGGCGCTCTTTGCTGCCCCCGATTTTAATCCGGTTCATTCGGTGGACGAGTTGGCTGCCCATCCACACGTACGCTTCAGCGGCATCGGGCCGGACGCGCCGTTACGGTTAGTCTGTGGGGATGAAACTATCGACGTAAAAGTGAATACTGTTTTCCGGGCCAACAACAGTGACGCGCTGTTACAGGCGCTCGAGGCAGGTATCGGTATCGGTGGCATGCAGCGCCCCCTCGCGGCCAGGGCTTTACAATCCGGCAGACTGGTTCCGGTATTACCCGCTTACCGATTACCGGACCGCTTCCTCTATGCCGTCTATCCCGATGCCCGCTTTATCCCGCAGAGGGTCAGAAGCATTATCAGGATGATCGAACAAGTGCTGCCTGAGATAACGGGCAATCGCTAACGGCGGGTAAACCTCCCGACGGCAAGAAAGCGGCCATTTTATTTTGTATTGATCTTCAACGGCTTTCCGGGATCCGCCGTCAGGGCACTTGATCATTCCCATCAATCCCGGCAATACTGTATATATAAACAGTATTTCCGAGGTTGTTTACTGATGAAGCCCATTCCTTCCACTGACACAGAGAGTGCCATCGCCCTGCCGCTCTTTACCGAGCGCGTCTCCTGCGGCTTTCCGAGCCCGGCGGCGGACTATATTGATGAAGCAATCGATCTGGTGAAAAGCCTGATCCCGCATCCCTCTGCCACCTACGTTTTGCGCGTATCAGGCGATTCGATGCGCGATGCAGCGATCGTGCCGGAGTCAATGTTGCTGGTGGATTCCAGCCTGCGGGCAGGCGATGGCGATATCGTGGTGGCCCGTCTGAGCAGCGGATTTACCGTCAAGCGTCTGCGGCTGCACCCTGCCCCACATCTGATGCCGGAGAATCCGGCCTATTCACCGATCCCCCTTCACGAAAGCGACGACGTGCAGATCCTCGGGGTGGTCACCACAGTGATCACTCTGCCGCAGCGGTCTGCCCCGCACAAACAGAAATGAAAGTGTCGCTTTCACCACCAGCTGTATATTTATACAGTTATGCGAAAAATTTTAACATGATGGGTCGCCCCACCGGCCCCTCCATTTGCCAAACGAAATGATAGCGACCAGGCTTAAAGGGATACCTTCTTAAAAACTAAGGAGACACGATGAAGAAAGGCCCGTTAATTATCCTGTTTTGTTTACTCGGTGTGCAAAGCGTTCAGGCGCAAGAAACCGGAGGGCTCAAAGAAAACGTCGCCCCGCCTCCTGCGCATAAAATTGAAGATGGCTATCGCGGAACCGATGATGCACGCGTGATGACCGTCAAATTTGCCAAAACCATGCATGATGGCGCGACGCTTTCCTTACGGGGTAATCTCATCAAGCATAAAGGTGACGATCGCTATGTCTTCCGCGACAAAACGGACACCATCGACGTTATCATCCCGAAAGCCGTTTTTGACGGGCGCGAAGTTCAACCCGATCAGATGATCAGCATCAACGGCAGCCTCGACAAGAAATTGTCACCGCCGGTTGTCCGAATCGACCGTCTTCAAAAATAAACGCCCACTTATGCCCTGGCGGGTTCCGCCAACCGCGACAACAAACCTGTCAGGGCATAAGCAGTGGCTTGGGTAATGACCGCCTCACAATCGCCGTCAAAATGAACACATTCGCTGACGATGTCCGATGGCGATAAGTACCAGGCAAACCAGACGGTTCCGGCTGGTGTGCCATCCTCACCCCCATCAGGCCCGGCATAGCCGCTGACGGCAATGCTCACCTGCGCACCCGTGCGGGTAATTGCCCCTGCTGCCATTTCGGTGACGGTTTCCTGGCTCACGGCGGTATGGTTTTTGAGGGTCAGAGGATGAACACCCAGCACCGCTTCTTTTGCCGCATCGTTAAACGTCACAAACCCCGCCCCGAAGTATAATGGCGTGTCCTCGGCGGCACATAACGTTGACGCGATATGTCCGCCAGTGCAGGATTCTGCGGTGGTAAGCGTCAGCTTTCTGGCAATGAGTAAATGGCCGAGTTGATTGGCGATAACTGTGGTTGAAGTGCTCATCGTGATGTTGTTCTTCCAAAGTTGGCTAGCAGGGACACTCTGTTCAGGCTGGCATATTAAAACGCAACCAATCCTGTACATGCGATACTCATTTTTAGCCCTGATAATCAGGGCCACCATCGAACCTTCACCCCATTGATTATCCTTCGGCGCTCATTATTGAGATGTGTCCATTTTTCTCAAGGATGGCAAATTTTATTTTTTCCAGGTCCGATATCCCCTGGTTGGTTCGTGCTGATATCATAATATCATCCAGAGTAATCCCCGCTTTATTCATCTTGTGATACGCGGGCACACCATTTTCCACAAGAATGATCGGCGATCCATCCAGCATATAGTCTATCCAGTTTGATTTGCGCTTGATATAGCCAAAGAATATATCCGCAATAATCAAGGTGATGATGGTTAACGCGGCACCGGTCACCGAAAAATCATCGCCTAATAACGCCTGTTGTGTCGCTTCGCTGATGATTAATAGCAGAATGAGGTCAAAAGAGGTCATTTGCATCAGCGCCCTTCTGCCTGCAATTCTAAATACGATCAACAAAATAAGGTAGATACCTAAGGCACGAAATACCGTTTCCATGCTGCGCTCCTGTCAGGGATAGATAAATTGGCGAAAAGGGATCGAGTCCTGGTCATCAAGGGAAATACGGATATTTCCCATACCCGCTTTCCGTGGCTGCGTTCCCAACCATATCACCTGTTGATCAATGCCCGGCTTTACGTTGTAAACCATCTTCAGCGCCGCCCCGTCACTGTAAGTTCGTACCGGCACAGGATGTAAGGTTAATATTTCAAACGTGTCCATAAAATCACCATCGAGCACCACGGTAT
Source organism: Scandinavium lactucae (assembly GCF_033843265.1). Lineage (NCBI taxonomy): Bacteria > Pseudomonadati > Pseudomonadota > Gammaproteobacteria > Enterobacterales > Enterobacteriaceae > Scandinavium > Scandinavium lactucae. The sequence continues at coordinate 81,167 of NZ_JAWXRD010000040.1, read as the reverse complement.
ACGTTTTTTTATCCTGTGTATTGACCGTGATTTTCATCGACATATCACTGATGATGCGGCCAAAGCGCTCATACTCAACACTGAGGTTTCCGCTTCGCTTATATCCCTGGCTGATATAGCCTTTCGATAATAGTCCGATTCCCCCGGCCACAACAAAAATGAACAGAAATAGCGTTCCCCATCTTCTGACGCCACTTTCAAAGTGTAACCATTCTATTTTTTCATCTACGGGCTGGCTGCCCTGAGCGTTGTTATCCTTGGGCTGACTGCTCATGTCATCTGTCTCCTGCGCTGAAATTTATCCTGTAGAGAACAAGTATGGCGCAAGTTTTCAGTTTTTCAGCGAAGCCGTCGGCTTCACCCTGGATGAGACAGCAGCGAGTCGGAAGCGGATTTATCCTTGTTCAGAAGTGCGACAATATTTTATCTGCACGCTTCGCCAATTGAGAAAGTTCCTGGTGAAGTTTTATATTTATGGATTATTGCTGTCGATTCAAATGTTACTCCCCTTCAATGTTTGTAAATAAATAAAATACACAAAAAAATATATTTTTATTAACAATAAAATCCCACATTTATTTACTTAGCGCTAAGCCATAGAACTTAAAGGATGTTATCAAAATAGCCCATACCTGGCAGGCGATTACTCACGCTTCGCTTGCTAAAATATTCATCATGCAACATCAATATCTCCAAAACTGATATTTGACCCTGAATCAAACCAGGCTAAATTTATATTTCGACGCGATGAGCATGGTTTGCCCTGTCATCATATTTCTAACGCAATATGAGGAAATCGTTATGGTACAACATAGAGGTGGTTCCGGTAATTTTGCAGAAGATAAAGAAAAAGCCTCCGAAGCAGGACGTAAAGGCGGTCAGCACAGCGGCGGTAGTTTTAAAAACGACCCGCAGCGCGCGTCGGAAGCTGGGCGTAAAGGTGGAGAAAACAGTCACGGAGGCGGACGCAAAGCGGATAAATAGCCGCTGCGTTAAAGGCCACAACCTCACCAGTATGGGTGAATCTGCTCTCCGCTTTGCCCATGCTGCCTTCATTTAATTTAAGAACAGATCCTGGAGCTGTTATGCAGATTAAAACCCTAGAAGATCTCTTCGTACATCTACTTTCAGACACCTACAGTGCAGAGAAGCAGCTAACGCGCGCGCTGCCAAAACTGGCCCGCGCCTCTGAAGATGCAAAATTAAGTGAAGCATTCACCAGCCACCTGGAAGAAACCCGTGGTCATGTCGAGCGTATCGATGGGGTGGTAGACAGCATCCCCGACCTGCGTTTAAAACGTATGAAATGTGTGGCGATGGAGGGGTTGATTGAAGAAGGTCAGGAAATCATCGATGGTATCGATAAAGGTGCGGTACGCGATGCCGGGTTAATTGCCGCAGCGCAAAAGGTAGAGCACTACGAAATAGCCGCTTACGGGACCCTATGTACCCTCGCCGATTTATTAGGTTATCGTGATGCTAAAAAATTGCTTGGGCAAACCCTCGAAGAAGAGAAGACTGCCGATAATAAATTAACCCTACTCGCAGAGTCAGGGATTAATAAGAGTGCCAAATAAGTCATGAATTCTCAGCCCGGCCTAAATAGCCGGGCGATTCTTTTATGCTGGGAAATAGATAATTTCTGTAGCGCGTTTTGTAAAACTAATTTTTCTCAAACATCAACAACATCAAGATACAACCTCCTGACCCCCTTGCTTTACTCTGCCCATACGCGATACTGTATATATATACAGTAAACAGAAAATTATTCACCATGCTCGCACTCGTTGACGTCAACAACTTCTACACCTCCTGCGAAACCGCGTGGCGGCCCGAGCTTATCGGCACGCCGGTGGTGGTGCTGTCCAATAACGACGGCTGCATTATTTCGCGCTCTGCCGAAGCCAAAAAGCTCGGCATCAAAATGGGCGAACCATGGTTTAAGCTGAAATCGGCGCTGGCGCATCAGGGCGTGGTGATCTTCAGCAGCAACTATGCGCTGTACGGCGACATGAGCCATCGGGTAATGAGCACCCTGGAAGAAATCTGCCCGAGAGTTGACGTTTACAGCATTGATGAGGCATTCGCCGATCTGACCGGGATTCAGGAGCTGGAAAAAGTGGGGCGCGCGATCCGCGAGCAGATCTTCCAGCGCACGCTGCTGACGGTCGGGGTCGGGATTGCGCCGACCAAAACGCTCGCCAAACTGGCCAATCATGCGGCAAAAATCTATCCGCAGACCAAAGGCGTGGTCGATCTCTCCTCCCCGGCGCGCCAGCGCAAGCTGATGGCGATCACGCCAGTGGAAGAAGTCTGGGGCGTGGGCCGCAGGCTAAGCAAAAAACTCAATGCGATGGGCATTGATAACACCCTGAAGCTGGCGGACTGCGACCTGTGGTTTATCCGCAAAAATTTCAGCGTGGTGCTGGAGCGTACCGTGCGCGAGCTACGCGGCGAGCCCTGCGTAGCGTTTGAAGAGTATCCCCCGGCGAAACAGGAAATTATCAGCTCGCGCTCGTTCGGTAAACGCACCGGCGACTATCACGAAGTCCGGGAAGGCATCTGCACCTGGGCGGCACGGGCGGCGGAGAAAATGCGCCATGAGCATCAGTTTTGTCGCTACGTCGCGGCGTTCATTAAAAGCAGCCCACACGATGAGCACGAACCCTACTACAGCAACAGCCACGGTATTCGCTTGTTAACCCCAACCCAGGACACCCGCGATATCATCGCCGCCGCCACCCGCTGCCTTGACGTCATCTGGAAACAGGGGCCGCGTTATCAGAAAGCGGGCGTGATGCTGGGGGATTTTTTCAGTCAGGGAGTGGCGCAGCTCAACCTGTTTGACGAGTTTTTCCCGCGTCCCAACGGCGAACAATTGATGTCGCTTATTGATACGCAGAACAAAAAAGGCAACAAGCTGTGGTTCGCCGGTCAGGGGATTTCCCCGGCGTGGACCATGAAGCGCGAGATGCTCTCCCCCGCCTGGACCACCAAACTGAGCGACATTCCCCGCACCATTGACTGAATTCCAACGCGCCAGTCCGGACATCCGTCAGCCTTTAGTCAACGCCAGACGCTCGGTCAGCCAGGGCAGGATCTCCTTTTTGCGGCTGGTCATACCGGGAAGCGGCACCTGGCAAGCCCCCAAGACCTTGTTGTCTGAGAAATACAAAACCGAGTTGTGCTGGGTGATGTCCGTCAGGATAAGCACCACCATATCCAGGGCCGACTGCTGCCTGGCGCGGTCGATTTCCTGTAGCAGCGCCGGTAAGTGAGGATCGATATCTGACATCGCGGCGACTTCAATCTGTGACAGCAAAATCGACAGACCGTGAAGCTGATAATTTTTAGCGTCACGATGAACAAGCTGGGAGGAAGATTGACCGCTAAGATCGGTTTTCGCGGCCAGGAGACCGTCAACGAACGTCTGATAATCCACCTCGACGCTATCCCGCAGGGAGGCCACCGCCTGCCGGTCCTGCGCGGTCGTCGTCGGGCCGGTGAGCGCCACCGTGTCGCTGAGAATAGCCCCCAGCAGCAAGGTGGCCTGCGAGGCGGAAAGTGGCATCGGGCTTTCGCGGGTCAGAATAGCGAGGATAATCGTAGCACTGCACCCGACGGCACGAACCCAGACATCCGGCGGATTACGGGTCACCACCGTCCCAATGCGATGGTGGTCAATGATGCCGATGATATCGCTATCCAGTAGCGTGGGTGGCCCCTGCTCCGCATCGAAAAAATCGACCAGCCAGACCTTTTTATCGGTGAGAGTTTCAGTCAATAAGGCAGGCGGCGAAACGCCCGCCGCATCGAGGATATAACGGGTTTCCGGGGTGAGTTCCCCCAACCGAAAAGGGGTAGCCGGACGGGCGGTAAACGTCAGCCAGTCGGCCACCACCAGCGCGCTGCAAATACTGTCGCTGTCAGGATTACGATGACCAAAGACATGGATCATCGACTCACTTTCTGCGGGAACGGGATGTTGCGTTTTCATAGCGATACACTCGGCGTGACATTACGTGACGAAAGATATACGCTTTATATATATTTCATTATGGTGTGTATATCTATGGGTATCGTCAAAATCTCCGATCTGCTCCACGAAGACATTCGTGACGCCAGCAAAGCGATGTCGCGTTCAGTCAATGCACAGGCTGAATACTGGATGCGCCTCGGCATGATGAGCGAGCTGTATCCGGAACTTAACTATCAGCAAATCAAAATGATGATGCTGAAATCAGGCTCAGACCGTTTGCTGGAGGTTATCAATGCCATCAATTCTCATTAAAACCCCGGAAGAACTCGCGATCCAACGCCGCGCCGGTGAACTACTGGCCTCGGTGTTTGAGATGCTTGACGCGCGGATCGTACCGGGTGTGTCCACCCTGCAAATCAACGATTGGGCCGAAGCGTTTATCGTCAACGATCTGCAGTCGCGCCCCGCCAGCAAGGGGCAGTACGATTTTCCGTATGTGCTGAATACCTCGGTCAACGACGTGGTGTGCCACGGCATTCCGAAGACCACCGAGCACCTGAAATCCGGGGCGATTGTGAACGTCGATATCACCCTGGAAAAAGACGGTCTGATTGCCGATTCCAGCAAAATGTACCTGATTGGTGACGTCTCCCCGCTGGCTCGTCGGCTGGTGAACAAGACCTACGAAGCGATGTGGAAAGGCATTAAAGCCGTGAAGCCGGGCGCGACGCTGGGCGATATCGGGCACGCCATTCAGTCGTATGTTGAAAGCAACGGCTATAGCGTGGTGAGGGAATATTGCGGGCACGGCATCGGACGAGAGATGCATGAAGAGCCGCAGGTGCTGCACTACGGCAAACCCGGCGATGGAGAGGTGCTGCGCGAAGGGATGGTGTTCACGATCGAACCGATGGTTAATCAGGGCGACAGCAAAATCAAAACCAAAAAAGACGGCTGGACGGTGGTCACCCGCGACAAAAAGCTGTCGGCTCAGTGGGAACACACCATCGCCGTCACCGCCGACGGCTTCGAAGTGTTAACGTTGCGCAAAGGTGAAACGATCCCGTAGGCGCGAGCAAGCGCTGCGCCGCCGGGCATTGTTACGCATCTAACTCATCAAACACCTGCTGCGCCAGATGCAGCGTGGCGTTGGCGGCCGGAAGGCCGCAGTACAGCGCCGAGTGCATGATCAGCTCTTTGAGTTCATCGCGGGTGACACCGTTATTAAACGCCGCCCGCAGGTGCATTTTCAGTTCCGCTTCACGGTTGAGCGCAATCAACATCGCAATGGTTATCAGGCTGCGGGTGTGGTGGCTAAGCCCCGGACGCGTCCAGGTTTCTCCCCATGCATAGCGGGTGATGAAGTTCTGAAACTCCTCATTGAGCGGCGACAGGTTGTCAAGGGTGCGGTCCACGTGGGCATCGCCAAGGACCTTGCGGCGCACCTCCATCCCCTGCTTATAACGCGCTTCATCGTCCATTTATTGCCCCCGGAAATAGGTCAGCAGCGCGGCGGTAAACTCGTCGGCGGCTTCCACGTTAGAAAGATGCGACGCAGGCAGCGTCACGCGTTGGCTGCCCGCAATATTTTTGTAGAGATAGTCGGCGTCGGCAACGGTAGTCACCGGATCGTTTTGTCCGGCAATGATCAGCACTGGCGCAGTAATGGCGCTCACTTCGGCGCGTAAATCGGCGGCGGCCAGCGCTTCACATCCTTCGGCGTAGCCCTCCGGATCCATATGCGTCAGTTGATGAACCAGCTGTTCCACCACTTCCGGCGCGTGCTGACGAAAAGCCGGGGTAAACCAGCGGTCAGCCGTTCCGGCCGCAACCACTTCCATCCCCTCCTGACGCACCGCGCGGGCCCGCGAAAGCCAGCTGGCCTGATCGCCAATTTTTGCCGCGGTGTTGGCGAGCGCAAAACCGTAAAAACGATCAGGGGCAAAACGCGCCAGCCACAGTCCGGTCAGGCCGCCGACGGAAATCCCGCAGAAACACGCTTTGTCGATGTGCAGGTGATCGAGAAGCGAAATCACGTCCTCGCCCAGCTGCGCAAGGCTCACTTTGCCGCGCTTGGTCGTTTGTCCGTGCCCGTGAGTATCGTAGCGCAGCACGCGAAAATGGGCGCGGAGGGCCGCCAGTTGCGGCTCCCACAGCGACAGCGTGGTGCCCATCGAGTTGGACAGCACCAGCACTGGTGCGTTTTCCGGGCCATCAATCTGATAATGAATCGTCATGGCGTTGCTCCTGATACCGCGTCAGAACCTGACGCACAAAATGCCGGGCGCTGCCGGTGGCCGTAGACGGGTCCAGCAGCGCAGTAAGTTCAGCCGAAGAAAAATGCATAGTGATACGGGCGTTCTGTTCCAGAAGGTGCAGCAGCGGACGCTTCTGCTCCAGCGCTTGATGGCACAACGTCTCTACCAGATGATGCGCATCCTGCTTGCCGATGTGTTTCGCCAGCGCCAGGGTGACGGCTTCAGCCATGATCAGGCCGTGGGTGATATCGAGGTCAGCGCGCATTTTGGCGGTATCGACCTGCATCCCGCGCACCAGTTGTTCGCTCTGATCCATCACCGCTCCGCTCAAGGTCAGCAGTTCAGGCAGCACTTCCCACTCTGCCTGCCAGCCGCCGAGCGCCCGTTCATGCTGCTGAATTTGGCTGGCGTACAGCGTAGCCATCAAACCCGGAGTGCGCTGCGCGGCGGTGAGAATTGCCGCGCAGCCGACCGGATTGCGTTTATGTGGCATGGTGGAAGAACCGCCGCGTCCAGGGGCCGTGGGTTCGCTGACTTCTGCCACTTCGGTTTGCATCAGCAGTGCAAAATCGTTGGCAAATTTCCCGAGTGTGCCGCACACGCCCGCGTACCAGTGACCGACCTCGAGCAGCCGATCGCGCTGGCTGTGCCAGGGCGTATCCGGCAGCGTCAGACTCAACTCTTTTGCCAGCGCCTGCGCCACCGCCGGGCCGTTTTGATTGAGCGACGCCAGGGTGCCCGCCGCACCGCCAAACTGTAAGGTCAGCACATTATCTTGCAGGTCGCGCAAGCGTCGCTGCCAGCGTAGCAAGGCATCCAGCGTACCCGCCAGTTTGAGGCCAAAGGTGACCGGCAGCGCATGTTGCATCCAGGTACGACCGGGCATAACCGTGTCGCGATGCGCTTCAGTTTGTTCGGCGAGCGCGGCTAACAGCGAACTCAGCATGGCGTCAGTTTTGAGCAACGCCTGACGCAGTTGCAGCACAAACCCGGTATCGATCGCGTCCTGGCTGGTCGCCCCCCAATGTACATACCGGGCGGCCTCGACATCATGCTGTTTCACCTGAGCGGTCAGCTGTTTAACCAGCGGGATCGCCAGGTTGCCTGCGCTGGCGGCGGCGTCAGCCAGCGCAGGTAAATCGATGTTCTGTACGTCACAGGCGCGTTCAATCGCCGCCACGGCAGAGCCCGGGATCACGTTACACTGTGCTTCGGCCCGCGCCAGTGCGGCCTCAAAATCGAGCATCCCCTGCACGGTTTGCGTATCGCTAAACATTGCTGTCAGCGCGCTACCGCGCAACAACGGGGTCAACACATCCATTCCTGCTCCTTAAACCCGTTCAATAATCAGCGCAATCCCCTGACCAACGCCGATACACATGGTGCACAGCGCGTAGCGCCCGCCGGTGCGTTTCAGCTGATAGGCAGCGGTCATCGCCAGCCGTCCACCCGACGCCCCCAGCGGATGCCCCAGTGCAATCGCCCCGCCGTTCGGATTGACGTGGGCCGCGTCATCCGCCAGCCCCAGGGAGCGAGTTACCGCCAGCGCCTGAGCGGCAAAGGCTTCATTCAGTTCTATCACATCCATCTGCGCCAGCGTCAAGCCGGTTTGTGCCAGCACTTTGCGTACCGCAGGCGACGGGCCAAAGCCCATAATGCGCGGTGCAACGCCTGCCGCCGCAATGCCCACTATCCGCGCCAGAGGCTGTAAATCATGGCGGGTTAGCGCCTGTTCGCTCGCCAGCAGCAGCGCACATGCCCCATCATTCACGCCGGAGGCATTGCCCGCCGTGACGCTGCCGTCGGCACGCACCACCCCTTTCAGTTTAGCCAGTGATTCCAGCGAGGTCGTGCGCGGGTGCTCATCGCGCTCAAAATTCAGGGCGTCGCCTTTACGTTGTGGCACCGACACCGCGATCAGTTCGTCGGCAAACAGCCCTTTCTCCTGCGCCAGCGCGGTACGCTGCTGGCTGCGTAAAGCGAAAGCATCCTGGTCGGCACGTGAAATGCCAAACTCTTGCGCCACGTTTTCCGCCGTTTCGGGCATCGAATCGACGCCATAGTGCGCTTTCATCAGCGGGTTGATAAACCGCCAGCCGATGGTGGTGTCTTCCATTTTCATGCTGCGACTGTAGGCGCTATCGGCCTTACCCATCACGAACGGCGCGCGGGACATGCTTTCCACGCCCCCGGCGATCATCAGCTGCGTTTCACCGCTTTTAATCGCCCTGGCCGCAATGCCGATGGCATCGAGGCTGGAGCCACACAGGCGGTTGATGGTGCTGCCCGGAACGCTTTCCGGCAGCCCGGCCAGCAGCAGCGCCATCCGCGCCACGTTGCGGTTATCTTCCCCGGCCTGATTGGCACAGCCGTAAATCACATCGTCGATGTGTGCCGGATCCAGCCCCGGATTTCGCGCCAGCAACGCTTTCAACGGCAGCGCAGCCAAATCATCGGCACGCACGCTGGCCAACGTACCACCAAAACGCCCGAACGGGGTGCGCACCGCGTCGCAGATATAAGCCTGAGTCATGATGATTCCTTATGCGCTGTGCGCCAGCTGGCTGAAAATCAGTTTCACCGGCGTGAGCCGCTGTAACTCTTCAAAAGAGAGACCGTTGAAAATTTCCCGTACCGTCGGGCCTTCAGGGGTGATGTCGATAACGGCGAGGTCGGTATAAATGCGGCTGACGCATGCCACCCCGGTCAGCGGATAGCTACAGTGTTCCACCAGCTTACATTCGCCGTCGCGGGTCAGGTGATCCATCATCACGAACACCTGCCGGGCACCAATCGCCAGATCCATCGCCCCGCCGACCGCCGGAATAGCGTCGGGTGCGCCGGTGCTCCAGTTGGCTAAATCACCACTGGCGGAGACCTGGTATGCGCCAAGCACGCAGATATCAAGATGGCCGCCGCGCATCATGGCAAACGAGTCACCGTGATGGAAAAAGCAGCCGCCGGGCAACAGGGTCACGTACTCTTTCCCGGCGTTGATCAACTCCGGATCTTCTTCACCCGGCTGTGGTTTTGGCCCCATACCCAGTAGGCCGTTTTCGCTGTGCAGGAAGATTTCTTTATCCGCCGGAAGGTAGTTGGCGATTCGGGTCGGCAGGCCGATACCCAGATTAACGTAAGCGCCTTCGGGAATATCCTGCGCCACGCGTTTTGCCATCTCGTCTCGGGTCAGTTTTTGCATCGTCTGTTCCTCAGGCACTTTTGGCCGCAGTCAGGTTAGCCAGCGAGTACACACGCTGAACGAAGATCCCCGGCGTAATGACGTGTTCCGGGTCAAGTTCCCCCAACGGCACAATGTCTGACACTTCCGCCACGGTGATTTTTGCCGCGGTAGCCATAATCGGCCCGAAATTGCGCGCCGCTTTGCGATAAACCAGGTTGCCCCAGCGATCCGCCCGATGAGCTTTGATCAACGCGAAATCCGCGCGGATCGGGTATTCGAGCACGTAATGACGACCGTCGATTTCGCGGGTTTCTTTGCCTTCCGCCAGCGGAGTGCCATAGCCGGTGGGGGTGAACACCGCGCCCAGCCCGGCACCCGCCGCCTGAATACGCGCCGCCAGATTGCCCTGCGGAACCAGCTCCAGCTCCACTTTGCCGCGGCGATAGAGGTCGTCGAAAATCTGCGAATCGACCTGACGCGGGAACGAGCAGATCATTTTGCGCACCCGCCCGGCTTTTAGCAGCGCCGCCAGGCCCACTTCGCCGTTACCGGCATTGTTGTTGATGATGGTGAGGTCGCGGGCACCCTGTTCAATCAGGGCATCAATCAGGAAGGTCGGCTGTCCGGCGGGGCCGAAGCCACCAATCATGATGGTGGCACCGTCGGGGATCCCGGCGATGGCCTGTTCCGGCGTCGGGACGCTTTTGTCGATCATCAGGTCGCTCCTTGTTGTGCGGTTATCGCACTTTTATGCGTTGTTCGCACAAAATGTGACCCGCTTAACGATGTCGGTCAAGGGCGATAATCGAAATATGGTGCGATTATCGAACATCCTGTATCTTTGTCTTCAGAATGTGATCGCAGGCAAACGCGGAGACAAAAAAGATGACCAAACATCCCGACGATGTGCTGAACGGCGAGAGTGACCCGTTTAAAGGTGACCCGAATTATATGGCCTCGCTGGCCCGTGGGCTGGAGGTGATCCAGGCCTTTACCCCGCAGCGCCCGGTGCTGTCGATTTCCCAAATCAGTCAGAAAACCGGCATTCCGCGCGCCGCGGTGCGGCGCTGCCTGTACACCCTCGGCAAGCTGGGATTTGTGTACGCGGAAGACGGAAAAAACTTTCAGTTACGCCCACGCATTTTGTCGCTGGGCCACGCCTGGCTGGCCTCCACGCCGCTGGCACGTTCGGCGCAGCCGGTGCTCAAACACCTGAGTGAAATGCTGAACGAATCCTGTTCTATCGCCACCCTGGACGGGGACGATATTTTGTACATCGCGCGGGCATCGAGTTCCCGAATCATGACCATCGACCTGGATATCGGCAGCCGTCTGCCCGCATGGGCCACCTCGATGGGCCGGGTGTTATTGAGCCACCAGCCGGAAGAGAAGCTGAACGATATGCTGGCGCGGGTGACAATGATTCGTTACACCCCGCAGACGGTTGATTCGGTGAGTAAACTACGCACGGAGCTGAAGCGCGTACGCCAGCAGGGCTACGCGCTCAACGATCAGGAATTGGAGATGGGGTTACGTTCGCTGGCGGTGCCGCTGTTTAATCCGCAGGGGCATTGTGTGGCGGCGCTTAACGTCGGGGTGCATGCAGGTCAGGTCTCCGCCAGCGAGATGGTCGAGCGCGTGCTGCCGGAATTGCAGAAAGCGGCGAAAGAACTGACCCTGCTGTTGCGCTAGCGGCTGCGTTTAGCGTGACGCTCCCAGTTATCCTGTTTTGCCTGCTCTGATTTTTTCAGCGCCACATAACATGCCCCGCTGCCGCCGTGATGCGGCAGTGCGCTACAAAACGCCTGCACGTCGTCAAACTCGGTCAGCCAGCGCGCCAGATAACTGCGAATAATGTTGGCGTGCGAATTATCGGCCTTACCTTTGCCGTGGACCACCAGCACATTACGTAAACCGTCCTGACGCGCCTGATGGATAAACGCAAACAGCAGCTGCCGGCTCTGCTCTACCGACTGACGCAACAGGGTCAAACTGGCCTGTTGGCTGTATTTTCCCAGACGCAGCTTATCCAGCACGCCGTTTTGCAGCCCTTCGCGCTTGAACTCCAGCGGCGTACCAAGCGGCACAATATCGAGAAAACCGGTGGTGAGAAAGTTATCCAGTTGAAGCGTGTCGATCCGCTGTGGCGAACGGTTATTGCGGCTGGGCTGCCAGTGAACATCGTGGCCGCGCTTCAGGGGCTGGACATCCTCCATGGCGTCAAGAAACAGAAATTTGTCGTCAGGGTTCATCTTCACCTCCTCCTGCTGCAACGGCGACTGCTGAAAAACTACTATAGCCGCGCCCTGCCTCACGCTCAACGCGTTTTGGAATTCTGGAAACTGATTGCTGAAAGAATATATTCTGGGATAAATTTTAACCAAATGGGGAATATCGACAGTTAACCTGTACTAAACTAAAATTTATGCAGGGTAACATGCAAAAAATAATGTTAGGAAAGCGTGAAATCTATCACCTAAAAGTACTGGTATTTACGTCCAGATTCGCTATAACTGTAATACCTGCACGGGGAGTCAATTGCAGGGTCACGTTATGGAAATATTGCTGTGTATACTGCGGGGTCTGGCGGATGTCGACAGATCCTGTTTTTTTATACGTTGAATATACTCACGCCTGAAATAACCCCATCCACGGTTAACACTTCGCTATTTTCACGCGACGACTGAATTATTCTTGCCGCTGGTAATAATAATCCCTTCGGCTCAACAGATCTGTTCTGGACAATATCGTCACCTTTTTATTTATATGATATTTCAACCACCAACCCGCGATTGTAACGCTACTGATAATAACTATTAATAGTAAAATCCAGCTCACCCTCTGGGGTAATTCTATGGTTGCTGAGATGGGTGGCATGCTATCTTGTCAGCCTCCCATTGGGCCGGGAATGATCCCCCGACTGAACCAAGGAATCGTGATGCTAAGACTGCTGGAAGATAAAATTGCGACCCCGCTCGGGTCGCTGTGGATCCTGTGCGATGAAGCGTTCAATCTGCGCGCTGTCGAGTGGGAAGAACATAGTGACCGGATGGAGCAATTGTTGGCGCTGCACTATCGAACCGAAGGCTATGAGCGCATTGCCGCCAGCGATCCCAATGGCTTAAGTCGTAAGATGAAAGATTATTTCGACGGCGATCTGAGCGTCATAGATGCCCTGCCCAGCGCCACCGCTGGCACGCCGTTTCAGCGCGAGGTCTGGCAGGCGCTGCGCTCCATTCCCTGTGGGCAGGTGATGCATTACGGCGAGCTTGCCGAGCAGTTGGGCCGACCGGGTGCGGCCCGTGCTGTAGGGGCCGCCAATGGCTCAAACCCTGTCAGCGTGGTAGTACCCTGCCACCGGGTCATCGGGCGCAACGGCACCCTGACCGGTTATGCCGGCGGCGTACAGCGTAAAGAGTGGTTGTTGCGCCATGAAGGCTATCTGTTACTTTGATTTTTCGTGCCTTTCTGGAATTTTTAGGGAGTTTATAAGTAATTCATTCCAGCTTAAAATCATAGATTTCATAGGGATATGCGCATTTTATCATTTCCCCTGCATATATTGCGTGAATCGAGGTGTCGAGGCTTACTTGCTCCACAAAAAGATGTTAAAATTGACCAATATCAATTAAAGCCTGAGCAAATCTATGATCCCGGAAAAGCGAATTATTCGACGCATCCAGTCTGGCGGTTGTGCTATCCACTGCCAGGATTGCAGCATCAGCCAGCTCTGCATCCCGTTCACCCTCAATGAACATGAGCTCGATCAGCTTGATAATATCATCGAGCGTAAAAAGCCGATTCAGAAGGGTCAGACCCTTTTCAAAGCAGGCGATGAGCTGAAATCCCTGTATGCCATTCGTTCCGGGACCATCAAAAGCTACACCATCACCGAACAAGGCGACGAGCAAATCACCGGCTTCCATCTGGCGGGCGATTTAGTCGGCTTTGATGCCATCGGCACCGCCCATCACCCGAGCTTTGCTCAGGCGCTGGAAACGTCAATGGTCTGTGAAATCCCGTTTGAAACGTTGGACGATCTGTCCGGTAAGATGCCAAACCTGCGTCAGCAGATGATGCGTCTGATGAGCGGCGAAATCAAAGGCGACCAGGATATGATCCTGCTGCTGTCGAAGAAAAACGCGGAAGAGCGCCTGGCGGCGTTTATCTATAACCTCTCGCGTCGTTTCGCCGAACGGGGTTTCTCTCCGCGTGAGTTCCGTCTGACCATGACCCGGGGCGACATCGGTAACTATCTCGGTCTGACGGTGGAAACCATCAGTCGTCTGCTGGGTCGCTTCCAGAAAAGCGGCATGCTGGCGGTGAAAGGGAAGTACATCACCATCGAAAATAGCGATGCGCTGGCCATTCTCGCTGGCCACGCCCGCAACGTCGCCTGATAACACCCTTTCCTTTTCCTTTCGCCAGATCGTAGGTACGCGATCTGGCGAAGGTAATTCCCCGCTTTACCTGACCTGCGAGTATCAACTGCCCTTATACGTCGAGTAGCCGTACTGGCTCAGCAACAGAGGGATATGCAGTTTTTCATTGGTTTTGGTCACAGTGAACAGCACCGGGACTTCCGGGAAAAACGACGATAAGTTATCACGCTTAAAATACTCCCCCGTTTTGAACGTCACCCGATAAACCCCGGGCTGCATGTCCTGGTCCTGAGGATAAAGCGACTTTATCCGTCCATCGTTATCCGTTTTTCCCTGAGCAAGTTTGTCCCAGCCTGTTGGCTGCTGCTTTTCCAGAGTGACATCCACATCTTTCGACGGAATACCCGTCTGCTGATTCAGGATATGGACACTGAGCGTGCCCATCGGCGCACTATAGGCGACAGGTGCCAGAAGCGAGGTGGATAACAGGGCCAGCCCAAAGAGTTTGTTCATTGTTTTCTTCCTGTGGTTGAAATTGCAAATAACGCTAATCCATCAAGGCGGGGAAAAATATTCAACTTTTCGTTATCATTTGCGCAACAAGTAAACATCCCCTAACACTAATCGATGAATTTTCGTGATTTATTGATCTGGGGAAGGTTATCCCCTGTTTCAATCACGCCGGATGGGTTATCTTTTATTTACAGACTGTGGTGACAGTTGTAAGGAGACCCTGTATGGCAAAGTATCAACACATGCTGGTAGCCATCGATCCTAACCAGGACGATCAACCCGCATTACGGCGCGCTGTTTACCTTCATCAACGGATTGGTGGCGCGATTACAGCCTTTTTGCCGATCTATGATTTTTCCTACGAGATGACCACCCTTCTGTCGCCTGACGAGCGCACCGCTATGCGTCAGGGCGTCATTAGCCAACGGACCGCATGGATCCGCGAGCAGGCAAAATTCTATCTCGATGCCGGGGTGCCGATTGAAATCAAAGTCGTCTGGCACAACCGTCCGTTCGAGGCCATCATTCAGGAAATCATAAGTGGCGGACACGATCTGCTGCTGAAAATGGCCCATCAGCACGACAAACTGGAATCCGTAATTTTCACCCCCACCGACTGGCACTTGCTACGAAAATGCCCTTGCCCGGTGTGGATGGTGAAAGACCAGCCGTGGCCGGAAGGCGGCAAAGCTATCGTGGCGGTGAATTTGGCCAGCGAGGAGGAGTATCACAACGCGCTTAATGACAAGCTGGTGCGTGAGACGCTGCAACTCGCCGAAGAGATTAACCATACCGAAGTGCATCTGGTCGGCGCGTATCCGGTCACGCCCATTAATATCGCTATCGAACTGCCGGATTTCGATCCGAGCGTGTACAACGACGCCATTCGCGGCCAGCATCTGCTGGCGATGAAATCGCTGCGTCAGAAATACAGCATTTCCGAGGAGATGACCCACGTCGAAAAAGGGCTACCGGAAGAAGTGATCCCGGATCTGGCCGAGCATTTACAGGCGGGGATTGTAGTGTTGGGCACGGTCGGACGTACCGGGCTGTCAGCGGCGTTCCTCGGCAATACCGCGGAACAGGTTATCGATCACCTACGTTGTGACCTGCTGGCGTTGAAACCGGATCAGTATCAGACCCCGGTTGAACTCGACGATGAAGATGACGATTAAGCGTTAACGCGATATAAAAAAACGGTGAGGAAACTCACCGTTTTTTTTGTGTCTGACATCAGGATCAATGGATACCCATGTGCCAGGCGTAGTCGATCTCTTCTTTCAGCTCAATAGCGGAAAGCGCCATCAAATCAGCAAATTCCAGTTCCAGCTGTTTTACGCGTTTCAAATACTGTGCAGGAGTGATTGGGTTCGTATCGCGACGGAGAAATTCGACGGCCAACTGCGTGGGGGTTAATTCGGTATCCATAGCATCCTCTTTTTTGTTGATAACGTCTTAAGTATAGCAGCCCTCACTGTTTGTTTTTTGACCAAAAACAACACAGCATCAATCCGTCGCTAATCAAATAATGCGAAATCATTTATTTACAATTGCGCAATGCAATTTAACAGATCTATCATGCTCGCATTCACCAAATGGTTCATTCGAAATTCATGTACGTGATATCAACGCCTCTCTGAAGGCATTTTTTGCTTCATTCAAAAACCCATTACGTTTTTTATGATTCGTCTGGTTCATAACGCTTGCGAATGGGTGTCGTTAAGGAGACAGAAATGGCAACTGGTCGTTCGCCACGCGGATTACCCCGGATCCTGCAGTGGCTTTTAGTGGTATTGATGGCCGTTATCGGCCTCGCCGTCGCTGGACTGGGTGCCAAGCTCGCCAGCGTGGGTGGGAGCTGGTACTTCGTCATCATCGGTGTGGTGATGCTGATTGCAGCCTGGTTTATCGCCAAAAATCGTCGCGGCGGGATTGTGCTGTACGCGGTGGCGTTTTTGGCCTCGATTATCTGGGCCGTCAGCGATGCGGGTTGGGAGTTCTGGCCGCTGTTTTCACGCCTGTTCACCTTTGGCGTACTGGCGCTGCTGGCTGCGCTAGTTTGGCCGTTCCTCGGTCACTCCGCCACTGTGCGCAAAGCGCCCGCATTTGGCGTGGCGGCGGTGCTGGCCATAATCCTGCTCGTCAGCGCCGGGGGGATGTTCCGCCCACAAACGCTGGTCACCGCCAGCGAGCCGGTGCCCGTCAAACCGGTCGCGCCTGGCGAAGCACAGAAAAACTGGGAGCATTGGGGGAATACCACCCGCGGCGATCGTTTTGCCGCGCTGGATCAAATCAATAAGCAAAACGTAAACCAGCTGCAGGTGGCATGGACCGCGCACACCGGAGACATTCCTAAGAGTAATGGTTCCGGCGCAGAAGATCAGAACACACCGTTGCAGGTAGGCGATACGCTGTTCGTGTGTACGCCTTACAGCAAAGTGCTGGCTCTGGACGTCGACAGCGGCAAAGAGAAGTGGCGTTATGATTCGAAGGCCACGGCACCAAACTGGCAGCGCTGCCGCGGGCTCGGCTATTACGAGGACACTCAGGCCGCTGCGGCTCCGGCAGCAGAAACCCAGCCTGCCGCCTGCCCTCGCCGCCTGTTCCTGCCCACCACCGACGCGCGTCTGATTGCCATTAATGCCGATACCGGTAAAGCCTGTGAAGACTTTGGCAACCACGGCGTGGTCGATTTAAGCGTCGGCATGGGCGAAATCAAACCGGGTTATTATCAGCAAACCTCTACCCCGCTGGTGGCCGGAAACGTGGTCGTCGTCGGTGGTCGCGTGGCGGATAACTTCTCGACGGGTGAACCGCCGGGCGTGGTCCGTGCGTTTGATGTTCACAGCGGAAAACTGGCATGGGCGTGGGATCCGGGCAACCCGAATCTGACCGGTGAGCCACCGGCAGGCTCGACCTATACGCGCGGTACGCCGAACGTCTGGTCTGCGATGTCTTATGATGCGAAGCTGAACCTGATTTATCTGCCAACCGGTAACGCCACCCCTGATTTCTTTGCCGGGGAACGTACCGCCCTGGACGATAAATACAGTTCGTCTATCGTCGCGGTAGACGCGACAACCGGCCAGGTGCGCTGGCATTATCAAACCACCCATCACGATCTGTGGGATTTCGACCTGCCCTCTCAGCCGCTGCTGTACGATTTGCCGGACGGGAAAGGCGGCACGACGCCAGTGCTGGTGCAGACCTCCAAACAGGGCATGATCTTTATGCTCAATCGCCAAACCGGTCAGCCGGTGGCGAAAGTGGAAGAGCGCCCGGTGCCTGCGGGCAATATTGAAGGCGAACGCTATTCCCCAACGCAGCCGTACTCTGTAGGGATGCCGATGATCGGTAACCAGACCCTGAAAGAGTCCGATATGTGGGGCGCAACGCCGATTGACCTGCTGCTATGCCGCATCCAGTTTAAAGAGATGCGCCATCAAGGCGTCTTCACCCCGCCGGGCCTCGATCGCTCCTTGCAGTTCCCGGGCTCACTTGGCGGCATGAACTGGGGCAGCGTGTCGGTTGACCCGAACAACAGCCTGATGTTTGTGAACGATATGCGCCTGGGCCTCGCGAACTACATGGTGCCGCGTGCTAACGTAGCGAAAAACGCCAGTGGTATCGAGATGGGTATTGTCCCGATGGACGGTACGCCGTTTGGTGCAATGCGTGAGCGCTTCCTGTCTCCGCTGGGTATTCCGTGCCAGAAACCGCCGTTCGGGACCATGTCTGCAGTGGATCTGAAAAGCGGGAAAGTGGTGTGGCAAGTTCCGGTAGGTACGGTACAAGATACCGGTCCGCTGGGCATCCGTATGCATCTGCCCATTCCGATTGGGATGCCAACCCTCGGCGCATCGCTGTCTACCCAGTCTGGTCTGCTGTTCTTCGCGGGCACCCAGGATTTCTACCTGCGTGCGTTTGATACCGCCAACGGGAAGGAAATCTGGAAATCCCGTCTGCCGGTAGGCAGTCAGTCCGGGCCGATGACTTACGTGTCACCGAAAACCGGGAAGCAGTACATCATCATTAATGCGGGCGGTGCCCGTCAGTCTCCGGATCGCGGCGATTACATCATCGCCTACGCGTTGCCAGACAAGCAGTAACCCTCCCTGAAATAGTGCCTGGCGGCGCTATGCTCGCCAGGCCTACCGTTGGCCCGGCAAGTTTTCGCCGCCGGGCATTTTTCCTTGAGTAATCAGAACGTTTCCCAGTTATCGCCCTCGGCCAGCGCCGGACGCTGCGGGACATAGGTTTTCCCGGCTGACGATTTCGGCTGACGTACCGTACCCCCCTGCTGCAAACGGAATGCGCCAACGGCTTCGGTCAGGCGTGCGGCCTGCTCTTCCAGCGAACCGGCTGCGGCGGAGGCTTCTTCAACCAGCGAGGCGTTCTGCTGGGTAACGCTATCCATTTCAGTAATCGCCTGGCTGACCTGCAAAATGCCCCGGCTCTGCTCGTCAGACGCCGCGGCGATTTCCAGCATGATATCGGTCACGCGCTTCACCGCTGCCACGATTTCACTCATGGTGCTCCCCGCCGCAACCACTTCGCCAGATCCCCGCTCAATCAGGGTGACGGATTCACTGATCAGCCCCTCAATCTCTTTCGCCGCCTGGGCGCTGCGGCTGGCCAGGGTGCGAACTTCGCTCGCCACTACCGCAAATCCACGGCCCTGTTCGCCCGCGCGGGCGGCTTCTACCGCCGCGTTCAGCGCCAGAATATTGGTCTGGAACGCAATGCTGTTAATAACGGCGGTAATTTCGGAAATTTTCTTCGAACTGGTGGAGATACTGCCCATGGTCGCCACCACCCCGGAGACAATTTGCCCCCCGCGTGTAGCTTTGCCGGAGGCATCTTCCGCCAATTTGGTGGCGTGATGGGCGTTGTCGGCATTTTGTTTCACCGTAGCCGTCAGTTGCTCCATGCTGGCGGCAGTCTGTTCAATCGCCGCGGCCTGCTGTTCGGTTCGGGAAGAGAGATCGGTGTTGCCCGCGGATATTTCACTGGTGCCACGGTAGATCTCTTCGGCACCCTGACGCACCGTCCCAACCGTTTGGGCCAGCGCGCTCTGCATTTTTTGCAGGTCATGGTTCAGTTTGCCAATTTCACTGCGTCCGGTGGCTTCCTCCGGCAGAGTCAAATTGCCGTCGGCAATCTGTTCAATGCGATGCAGCGCCCGGCGCAGCGGGTTAATCACCGTGCGGCGCAGTGAGACGAAGGTCAACAGGGTCAGAACCAGCGCCAGGGCAAACGCCCCGACCATAAAGGCCAGGCCAAGCTGAGTACGATGATGGGCGGTTTCAGACAGATGCTGCGCCCGCTCGCTGCGGATCTTAATCGCTTTCAGCAATACGTTGTTATAGGCGGCATCCAGTAGACGGGCGTGTTCGTTTTCGTGGTTGATGATTGCTTCAAACATGCCGTTTTTGGCATATTTCAGCATCGGTTTCATCCCGTCGATGTAGGCGTTATAGCGCGCGTTGATTTCACTATCCAGCGCTTCGTCGGCCGGGGTTTTCACTTCGCGATTCACATACTGTTTAAACCCGTCCTGCGACTGTTTGATCCGCAGATCCGCTTCGGCAATATTGCGCTTCATGTCGTCCATTTCAGCAATACGGCTGGCGGCCCCGGCGTGGATCAGGTTGATTCGCGCAGTGCGCAGGTGATTTGAACTGTTCGACAGCCCCATCCGCACTTCTAATTCTTGCGTGACATCGTTCTGGTCGCGGTCGGCCTGCAACAGGAAATAGCCCGCCAGGCCCGAACTCAATGCGAACAGCAGCAGGATCCCGCCCAGAATGGAGGAGAACAGCGGCACGAGACGGATGTGATGTAAAAAACTAACGGTTTGCGACTTTTGCCCTACGGCTGATTTGTCCATGGCTTATCGACTCTCTTATTGTAGAGGCGTATCAAAACGCCCGTAAGATTGTCATCGGCCTGACGGCGAGATTGCTTACCGGTAAAAGCGCTACACCGGTCACACTTTGAACATAAAGCGGGAAAACGCCAGCGGAGGAACCCCGCTGGCATGGGCATTAGTTATCGCCGAAATGAATAACGGTGCGGATAGATTTGCCTTCGTGCATCAGATCAAAGGCTTCGTTGATCTGGTCTAACGGCAGACGGTGGGTGATGAACGGATCGAGATTAATTTTGCCGACCATCGCATCTTCGACCATGCCCGGCAGTTGGGTACGACCCTTCACGCCGCCAAACGCCGAACCGCGCCATACGCGCCCGGTCACCAGCTGGAACGGACGGGTTTTGATTTCCTGGCCCGCCCCCGCAACGCCGATGATCACGCTTTCGCCCCAGCCTTTATGGCAGCATTCCAGCGCGGCACGCATCACGTTGACGTTGCCGATGCACTCGAAGCTGAAGTCCACGCCGCCGTCGGTCAGTTCGACGATCACGTCCTGTACCGGTTTGTCGGAGTCATTCGGGTTGACGAAATCGGTCGCGCCCATCTCTCCGGCCAGTTTGAATTTCTCCGGGTTGGTGTCAACGGCAATAATCCGTCCGGCCTTGGCCTGCACCGCGCCCTGGATAACTGCCAGGCCAATGCCGCCCAGCCCAAAGACCGCCACGCTGTCGCCTTCTTTCACTTTCGCAGTATTGTGCACCGCGCCGATCCCGGTGGTGACGCCGCAGCCCAACAGGCACACTTTATCCAGCGGTGCCTGCGGGTTCACTTTCGCGAGGGAAATTTCAGCCACTACGGTGTATTCGCTGAAGGTGCTGGTGCCCATGTAGTGATAAATCGGCTCGCCGTTGTAAGAGAAACGGGTGGTGCCGTCCGGCATCAGCCCTTTGCCCTGAGTGGCTCGCACCGCCTGGCAGAGGTTGGTTTTGCCGGATTTACAGAACTTACACTCGCGACATTCGGCGGTGTACAGCGGAATAACGTGATCGCCCGGTTGCAGGCTGGTCACGCCCTCACCGACTTCGACCACAATCCCGCCGCCTTCGTGACCCAGCACCGCCGGGAAGACGCCTTCCGGATCGTCACCGGACAGGGTGAAAGCATCGGTATGACACACGCCGGTATGGGTGATTTTGACCAGCACTTCGCCTTTCTTCGGCGGCGCAACGTCGATTTCAACAATTTTCAGCGGCTGGCCCGGGCCAAACGCAACTGCAGCACGTGATTTCATTTCCGTCTCTTCCCTTGTTGTCAGTTATTTTAAATACGATGGTAGCAGATGAACGGCCTACATCATTACGACTGTAACGACGCCAGTCGTGCAGCAAATCCCACAAACACCAGGCCAATCAGGCTGTTGCCAAGCTTCACCAATTTCTTACGGCTGCCGACAAAACGGCTGACGACCGAACCGGAGACAATCAGGAAACTCAGATAAACAAAGCTGACCATTTCCAGGGTGACGCCGAGGATCAGGAATGCCAGACCCGGCGTACTGGACTGGACGTCGATAAACTGCACGAAGAAAGAGACGTAGAACAGGATAGCCTTCGGGTTGGTCAGGCTCAGCGTCAGCGCGCGTTTAAAGATGGTGCTGCGCTGATCGGCGGTGTGAGTATGCTCGCCGCCCTTCTGTTTGATGACTGCCCACAGCATCTTAATGCCGAGGTACAGCAGGTACATCGCCCCAAGGTAACGCACGATATTAAACAGCAGTGGCGTGGTTTTAATCAGCGTGGCGACGCCTGCGTAGGAGAGGAACATCAGCACGGCATCACCGATAAATACCGCCAGCGCGGCCATATAGCCGGTGCGAATCCCGTAGGCGGCCCCGGTCTTGAGCACAAATAAGGTATTGGGCCCCGGAACCAGAATGATAAATATTGCCCCCACCACGTAGGTCCAGTAATTCAGTACGCCGAAATCCGCAAACACGCTGTTCTCCCTTCACTGCTGCTATTTCAAAATGTGACGGCCATCATAACAAAAAAGCCGCCTTCCTTTTAACGGAAGACGGCTTTATTTACCTATTTTCTGACGGGATTACAGCGCTTTCAGGATCGCATCCACGCTGGCTTTCGCATCGCCGAACAGCATGTGAGTGTTCTCTTTGAAGAACAGCGGGTTTTGCACGCCAGCATAACCGGTGTTCATAGAACGTTTGAAGACGATTACGTTCTGCGCTTTCCACACTTCCAGCACCGGCATCCCGGCGATTGGGCTCTTCGGATCGTCTAACGCTGCCGGGTTAACGGTATCGTTAGCGCCGATCACCAGTACGGTGTCGGTGTCACGGAAATCGTCGTTGATTTCGTCCATTTCCAGCACAATGTCATACGGCACTTTGGCTTCCGCCAGCAGCACGTTCATGTGTCCCGGTAGACGACCCGCCACCGGGTGAATACCGAAACGGACCTTGATGCCGCGCGCGCGCAGCTTCTCAGTAATTTCCGCCACCGGATATTGCGCCTGGGCCACCGCCATGCCGTAGCCTGGGGTGATGATCACCGTTTGCGAGCCTTTCAGCATCTCTGCGGTATCTTCCGCGCTGATTTCGCGGTGTTCACCCACTTCTTCATCCGCACCGGTCGAGGAACCGTCTGTACCGAACCCGCCCGCGATAACGCTGAAGAACGATCGGTTCATCGCCTTACACATGATGTAGGACAGGATAGCACCGGACGAACCGACCAGCGCACCGGTCACGATCAACAGGTCGTTGCTGAGCATAAAGCCCGCCGCCGCTGCCGCCCAACCGGAGTAGGAGTTCAGCATCGACACCACAACTGGCATGTCTGCCCCGCCAATAGACGCCACCAGATGCCAGCCAAAAGCCAGCGCGATAACGGTCATAATCAGCAGCGCCAGCGCCTGCAGGCCCACGCTTTCGGTGCGAACGAACATCACCATCAGCAGGAAGGAAACAACCAGCGCGGCGAGGTTCATTTTATGACGGTTCGGCAGCATCAACGGCTTGGACGAAATCTTGCCGCGCAGTTTACCAAACGCCACGATGGAACCGGTAAAGGTCACCGCCCCGATGAAGATGCCGAGGAACACTTCGGTCAGGTGAATATTCACCAGAATCGGTTCCAGGCCCGGTTCGTGATACAGGTAGCTGTTGAAGCCCACCAGCACCGCCGCCAGACCCACGAAGCTGTGCAGCACCGCCACCAGCTCTGGCATTTCGGTCATTTCGACGCGCTTGGCCAGACGAATACCGATGGCTCCACCGATGATCATCGCCACCAGGATCCAGGCGACGTTGCCGGTTTCTGGCCCAAAGATAGTGGCAATCAGCGCGATGGCCATCCCGGCGATACCGAAATAGTTGCCCTGCTGTGACGTTTCGTGTTTTGAAAGCCCTGCCAGACTGAAAATAAACAGGATCGCGGCAACAATGTATGCAGCTGTAACTAATCCTCCAGACATGTGTTACCCCTTACCCTTTGCGGAACATTTTCAGCATGCGCTGAGTCACGGTGAAGCCACCGAAAATATTGATGCTGGCAATCAGCACGGCGATGAAGCTGAGGAAACTCACCCAGCCGCCATGACCGATTTGCAACAGCGCCCCCACCACGATAATCCCTGAAATGGCGTTGGTGACCGACATCAGCGGGGTATGCAGCGCATGAGAAACATTCCACACCACGTAGTAACCCACCACGCAGGAGAGCGCGAACACGGTGAAGTGACCAAGGAACTCTTTCGGCGCAACGTCTGCCAGCCAGCCAAACAGGATAATGGCCAGCGCCATCAGCGCATATTTACGCCACGGGGATTTCGGAGCTTCTGGCTCAACCGGCGTGGTGTCGATTTTTGCCGTCGCTTTCGGCTGGGCTGATACCTGAATCGGCGGCGCAGGCCAGGTGACTTCGCCGTCGCGCACCACGGTCACACCACGAATGACGACATCGTCAAAATCGATAGTGATGTTGCCGTCTTTTTCTTTGCACAGCAGTTTAAGTAGGTTCACCAGGTTGGTGCCGTACAGCTGAGATGACTGCGTTGGCAGGCGACCGGCGAGATCGGTATAGCCAATTACCTTCACGCCGTTGGCGGTGGTGAACACCTCACCCGGCACGGTGTATTCACAGTTCCCGCCGTTCTGGGCCGCGAGATCAACGACCACGCTGCCTGGCGTCATCGAGTCAACCATTTCGCGGGTGATCAGTTTCGGCGCAGGTTTACCTGGTATCAGCGCGGTGGTAACGATGATGTCTACCTCTTTTGCCTGGGCGGCGAAGAGTTCCATTTCTGCCTTAATAAAGGCTTCAGACATCACTTTGGCGTAACCGTCGCCGCTCCCGGCTTCCTCTTCGAAATCCAGTTCGAGGAACTCGGCACCCATACTCTGCACTTGCTCTTTTACTTCAGGGCGCGTGTCGAAGGCTCGAACGATAGCCCCGAGGCTGTTGGCCGCCCCGATGGCGGCGAGACCGGCAACACCAGCACCGATCACCATGACTTTAGCCGGTGGCACTTTACCGGCGGCGGTAATTTGTCCGGTAAAGAAACGACCAAATTCATGGGCGGCTTCAACAATCGCACGATACCCGGCGATGTTAGCCATTGAACTCAGGGCATCAAGAGACTGGGCGCGCGAAATACGTGGCACGGAGTCCATCGCCATAACGTTGATATTACGTTCGGCCAGTTTCGCCATCAGTTCCGGATTTTGTGCCGGCCAGATAAAGCTAATCAGCGTGGTGCCGGGATTGAGCAGCGCAATTTCTGCGTCAGTCGGGGCATTCACCTTGAGAATAATGTCAGACTGCCAAACGGACTCGGTGCTAACGACTTCAGCGCCCACCTCGGTAAAGGCCCGATCGTCAAAGCTCGCAAGCTTACCGGCCCCGCTTTCCACAGCCACTGTAAAACCGAGTTTGAGCAGTTGTTCCACCGTTTTCGGCGTGGCTGCAACTCGGGTTTCCAGGGCCAGCGTCTCTTTTGGTACCGCAATACGCATAGTTTTCCCTTCCATCGATGGTAAATGATGGTTTGTTGTTTTGTTGGGTTCCGTCCCTGGCAGTATGGACTGGCGAAGAGGCGAGCACCCGGAAAATAAAACAGTAACAAACTTTCTATAACCTACTGAAAATAGCGGTTGTGATCTAGCGTTAGAAAACAGTAATTGTGATTTTATTAGGGAAAAGTCACTTATGCAGGTGTCAGGCAGTAATATTTACC
The DNA here is from genome assembly GCF_033843265.1 of Scandinavium lactucae. Classification (NCBI taxonomy): domain Bacteria; kingdom Pseudomonadati; phylum Pseudomonadota; class Gammaproteobacteria; order Enterobacterales; family Enterobacteriaceae; genus Scandinavium; species Scandinavium lactucae. Next base: position 55,726 of record NZ_JAWXRD010000040.1, on the reverse strand, counting down.
TGATTTTGTCGGGGGATCCTGATAATTCGCTTAAGCGAAGCGGTAAAACATGATTATTCGCGGCAGCGTTACCTCGCATTAACATTACATTAACTTATAAAAGTCATATCGATTATCGCTTTTGCTGGTCAACTGCCCGTTTCTACAACATATCGTGAAAAGTTATCCTGCGCTGTTATCAGGGTCGCACAAGTTAAGCAAAATCACGCAGACAGTGACGCAAATTAAATGCAATAATCATCGACGTTTTAGTCACTAACAACTACCAGTACCTGGTTTGCGAAAGGCGAAGGATTATTTTTATGAAGCTTAAGTACACCCTCCTGGCAACCGCTCTTCTGTCTGCAACGGCCTTTTCTGCCAGTGCAGCCACCGAGTTAACGCCGGAGCAAGCGGCAGCCCTCAAGCCGTACGATCGTATCGTTATCACCGGTCGTTTTAATGCCATTGGTGACGCTGTGGATGCCGTTTCCCGTAAAGCTGACAAAGAGGGTGCTGCATCCTTCTATGTTGTCGATACTTCCGATTTCTCCGGCAGTGGCAACTGGCGTGTAACCGCAGACTTTTACAAACAAGATGCCCCGAAAGCTGACGTGGTTCAAAACCGCGTGATCGGCGGCGTGACGGAACTGCCGAAAGATCAGGCTGCCCTGATTGAGCCTTTCGACACCGTAACCGTGCAGGGTTTTTATCGCAGCCAGCCTGACGTGAACTCTGCCATCGCCAAAGCGGCGAAAGCCAAAGGCGCTGCTTCGTTCTTCATCGTACGTCAGATAGATGCTAACGACGGCGGTAACCAGCGTGTTACGGCCTACATCTATAAAGCCGATGCGAAGAAACGCGTTGTCCAGAGCCCGGACGCTATCCCGGCCGATTCTCAGGCAGGCCGTGCGGCACTGGCCCAAGGCGGTGAAGCCGCCAAGAAGGTTGAAATCCCAGGCGTGGCAACCTCATCCACCGTGGGTGTGGCTGCGGGTGGCGCAGGCGTAGGTCGATTCTTCGAAACCCAGTCAACACAGGGTGGACGTTACAGTGTCACTCTGCCAGACGGCACTAAAATCGAAGAGCTGAACAAAGTCACCGCCGCGCAGATGGTGCCGTTCGATAGCGTTCAGTTCACCGGCAACTACGGCAACATGACCGAGATTTCTTATCAGGTTGCTAAACGTGCCGCGAAGAAAGGGGCTAAGTACTACCACATTACCCGCCAGTGGCAGGAACGTGGTGGCAACATGACCATCAGCGCCGACCTGTATAAGTAATCGCTTTATCTCTGCAATCAGGCAGCTTCGGCTGCCTTTTTTTATTTTTTCTGGCCCTTGTCATTGCAAGCCAACGACTCTCTCCGTAAAATCGCGCGCCGTAGCGTATTCCTCCATTTTTATGCGTTTTAGCCAAATAAATATTCTGGCTGTTATTGTTCCTTCGACAGGATGCTCATGGAAAAGAAACTTGGTCTTAGCGCCCTGACGGCGTTGGTACTCAGCTCAATGCTCGGCGCAGGTGTGTTCAGCCTGCCGCAAAACATGGCCGAAGTGGCCAGCCCTTCCGCATTGCTTATCGGCTGGGCGATTACCGGTGTCGGCATTTTGTTCCTCGCCTTTGCGATGTTACTGCTGACCCGTATTCGTCCCGATCTCGATGGCGGGATTTTCACCTATGCCCGGGAAGGTTTTGGTGAGCTGATTGGCTTTTGTTCGGCCTGGGGTTACTGGCTGTGCGCGGTGATTGCCAACGTCTCCTACCTGGTTATCGTCTTTTCAGCCCTGAGCTTCTTTACCGATACGCCTGAACTGCGCCTGTTTGGCGACGGGAATACCTGGCAAGCGATGCTCGGTGCCTCGGTGCTTTTGTGGGTGGTGCATTGTCTGGTGCTGCGCGGGGTGCAGACCGCCGCGAGCATTAATCTGGTGGCGACGCTGGCAAAACTGGTTCCGCTCGGCCTGTTTATCGTTCTGGCCGCGATGGCGTTCAGCAGCGATACCTTTACCCTCGATTTTAGCGGCGTGGCGCTGGGCGTACCGGTGTGGGAACAGGTTAAAGGCACGATGCTGATAACGCTGTGGGTGTTTATCGGCGTTGAAGGCGCGGTGGTGGTTTCCGCCCGAGCGCGCGATAAGAAAGACGTGGGTCGCGCAACGCTGCTGGCGGTCCTCTCCGCATTAAGCGTTTACCTGCTGGTCACCCTGCTGTCATTGGGGGTTGTGCCACGCCCGGAATTGGCCGAAATGCGTAACCCGTCGATGGCAGGTCTGATGGTCCGCATGATGGGCTCCTGGGGCGAAGTGGTGATTGCTGCGGGGCTGATTGTCTCGGTGTGCGGGGCGTACCTGAGCTGGACCATTATGGCAGCGGAAGTGCCATATCTGGCGGCAACGCATAAAGCTTTCCCGCGCATTTTTGCCCGTCAGAATAACAACAACGCGCCGTCGTCTTCCCTGTGGCTGACCAACATCAGCGTGCAGGTGTGTCTGATCCTGATTTGGCTCACCGGTTCCGATTATAATACCCTGCTGACCATCGCCTCAGAGATGATCCTTGTGCCATATTTCCTGGTCGGGGCGTTTCTGCTGAAAATGGCGACCCGGCCACTGCACAAGGCGGTAGGTATCGGTGCCTGCCTTTATGGCTTATGGTTATTGTATGCTTCCGGCCCAATGCATCTGCTGCTGTCAGTCGTGCTGTATGCGCCGGGTTTACTGGTGTTTATCTACGCCCGCCGTACCCATCAGTTGGACCAGGTGCTGAAACGCCGTGAGATGGCGCTGATTGGTTTATTACTGGTTGCCGCAGTGCCGGCAACGTGGATATTAGTGGGGTAACGCGTTTACCCCATCGCGACGCTAAGGAGAGAACGATGGGTGAACGAGTGACCCGCCCCGTCCTTATTACCGGTGGAGGCCGTCGGATCGGCCTCGCCCTTGCCCACCATTTTCTGAACCTACAGCAGCCGGTTATCGTCAGCTACCGCACGCGCTATGCCGCCATCGACGGGCTGGAACGTGCCGGGGCGCGCTGCATTGCCGCCGATTTCTCTACCGATAACGGGATCCTCGCTTTCGCTGAAACCGTGAAAGCGCACACCGATGGCCTGCGGGCGGTTCTCCACAATGCCAGCGCCTGGATACCGGAAAAATCCGCTACGTCACTGAGCAGTGTGATGCAGCAAATGATGCAAATCCACGTCAATGCGCCCTATCTGCTCAATCATGCGCTTGAACCGTTATTGCGCGGCCAAGGCCATGCTGGCGGGGATATCATTCACTTTACCGATTACGTGGTCGAAAAAGGCAGCGACAAGCACATCGCCTATGCCGCCAGTAAAGCCGCACTCGACAATATGACCCGCTCGTTCGCCCGCAAACTGGCACCGGAAGTGAAAGTCAACGCCATCGCCCCAGCGCTGATTCTGTTTAATGAGAGTGATGATGCCCAATACCGTCAGGAAGCGCTGAATAAGTCGCTGATGAAGGTCGCGCCTGGCGAGAAAGAGATTATCGATCTGGTCGATTACCTGTTGACCAGCTGCTATGTCACCGGGCGTTCGTTTGGCGTCGATGGGGGTCGTCCGCTGCGCTGAATATTTCGGAAGTGTTTACGAAAGATTGATAGCCCCCCACAGAGTGGCGGTGTATTTTAGCTTTTTTCGCAATGCATGATGGTTATGAATAAGATCGTTTTTGTGGAAGATGATCCGGAAGTCGGGTCCCTTATTGCCGCCTATCTCGGCAAACATGATATAGACGTTATCGTCGAATCGCGCGGCGACCGTGCCGAAGAAGTGGTGCTTCGCGAAAAACCGGATCTGGTGCTGCTGGATATTATGCTACCGGGCAAAGACGGGATGACCATCTGTCGCGATTTACGCACCCAGTGGCAAGGGCCTATCGTGCTCCTCACCTCCCTCGACAGTGACATGAACCATATTCTGTCTCTGGAAATGGGTGCCAGTGATTATATTCTGAAAACCACGCCTCCTGCGGTGCTACTCGCACGTTTGCGCCTGCATCTGCGCCAGCGTGTCACAGCGCCTGCGGGTGAGAAATCGTCTTCCGGTCTGACCCCACATAAAGCGCTTCGCTTTGGCACCCTGGCTATCGATCCGGTTAACCGTCAGGTACAACTCCGCGGCGAGAATGTCACCCTGTCGACTGCCGATTTCGACCTGCTTTGGGAATTGGCCACCCACGCTGGACAGATAATGGATCGCGACGCGTTGTTAAAAAATCTGCGCGGTGTGAGCTATGACGGCATGGACCGCAGCGTCGACGTTGCCATTTCGCGGCTGCGCAAAAAGCTGCTCGACAGCGCGACCGAGCCGTACCGAATTAAAACCGTGCGTAATAAGGGCTATCTGTTCGCCCCCCACGCCTGGGATAACTAATTTTCCGCACTTCCGGGGCCAGAAATGAAAAAGTTGTTCGTGCAGTTTTATCTGCTGCTATTTGTCTGCTTTCTGGTGATGACCATGCTGGTCGGGCTGGTGTACAAATTCACCGCCGAACGCGCGGGTCGACAATCCCTCGACGACCTGATGAAAAGTTCGCTGTATCTGATGCGCAGCGAACTGCGCGAAATCCCACCCCGGGACTGGAGCAAAACCCTTAAAGAGCTCGATCTCAATCTCTCTTTCGATTTACGCATTGAGCCACTGAATAAATTCCAGTTGGCCGAAAGCTCAATGGAGCATTTACGCCGGGGGGATATCGTCGCCCTCGACGATCAGTACACCTTTATCCAGCGCATTCCGCGCAGTCATTACGTATTAGCCGTTGGTCCGGTGCCCTATCTCTATTATCTGCACGAAATGCGGCTGCTGGATATCGCCCTGCTGGCGCTGATCGCCGTGTCGCTGGCCTTTCCGGTATTTATCTGGATGCGCCCACACTGGCAGGACATGCTCCGCCTTGAGACCGCCGCCCAACGCTTTGGTGAAGGCCATCTTGCCGAGCGTATTCACTTTGACAGCATGTCGAGCTTCGAACGGCTCGGGGTGGTGTTCAACCAGATGGCGGATAACATTAACGCGCTGATCGCCAGTAAAAAGCAGCTCACTGACGGCATCGCACACGAGCTGCGTACCCCGCTGGTGCGCCTGCGTTATCGACTGGAAATGAGCGAGAACCTGACCGAAGCCGAATCTCAGGCGCTGAACCGTGATATCGGCCAGCTCGAGGCGCTTATTGAGGAATTGCTGACTTACGCCCGCCTCGACCGGCCGCAGAACGAACTGATTCTGACCACCCCTGACCTGGCAGAGTGGATCACTGCCCACGTCGAAGATATCCAGACCGTCAATCCGCAGCGTGACGTGACCCTGGTTCAGCTCACGCCAGGCAATTATGGCTCGCTGGATATGCGCCTGATGGAACGCGTGCTGGATAACTTGGTGAACAATGCCATACGCTACAGCCGCCAGCAGATCCAGGTCAGCCTCACGCTGCATGCCGGACGCGCCACCTTAGCGGTGGACGACGATGGCCCGGGGATTGCACCTGATGAACGCCAGCGCGTGTTCGAGCCGTTTGTGCGTCTTGACCCGAGCCGCGACCGTGCCACCGGTGGCTGCGGTTTGGGCTTAGCTATTGTGCATTCCATTGGCCTGGCGATGTCCGGGGAAGTGATCTGCGACGCCAGCCCGCTCGGCGGGGCACGCTTCTGCTTTAGCTGGCCCGTTGATCATCAATTGAACTTACCGGCCCCTGCCTGACCAAACGTTGCACAATGCCGCCAACCTGCTTATAGTGAATAATCAATGAGTATGTTGTAACTAAAGTGGGTGCTATGGCTGATTACGATTTGATTGAGCGCTTAACCTCGACCTTCCGCCAGATGGAGCATGAGCTGCTGGAACTGCAGCAGATGCTGGTCGACTGTCGCCTGCTTGCGGCTCGGGTGTTCGAGTTGCCGGAAGTGAGCAAGGAACATGAGCACGACCCACTTTCGTCCATTGCCGTGGTTCAGCACCTGGGTGAAAAGGCGCGGCTGATGGCGTTGAATCACTTTAGCCATCTGTTTATCCAGCAACAGTCGGAACATCGCAGTAGCAAAGCCGCCGTCCGCCTGCCAGGTGTGATTTGCTTACATCCGGAGCCTGCCCAGTTAACTGCCCTGGAAAACAAGATCAGCAGTATTAATACCCTGAAAGCGGCGTTCGGGAACATGGTGACCGTCGAGTCTGGCCTGCCCTCTGCGGCCCGTTTTGAGTGGGTACATCATCATTTGCCAGGCCTGATTACGCTTAAAGCCTACCGCTCGTTGACTCTGCTGCGCGATCCCGCCAGCATCCGTTTCGGCTGGGCGAATAAACACATCATTAAGAATTTGACCCGCGATGAGGTGTTGAAACAGCTGGAAAACAGCCTGCGCTCGCCCCGCTCGGTCCCCCCTTTTACCCGTGAACAGTGGCAGGCCAGGCTGGAGCGGGAATATCAGGACATCGCCGCCCTGCCGCAGAAAGCCAAACTGAAAATTAAACGCCCGGTGAAGGTACAGCCGATTGCACGGGTGTGGTACGCAGGACAACAAAAGCAGATGCAGTACGCCTGTCCGGGGCCGATGATTGCCCTGATTTCCGGCACTCAGGGCGTGAGCGTGCCGGAGATAGGTGAACTGCTGAACTATGATGCAGATAACGTGCAGTATCGTTATAAACCCGAAGCGCAGCCGCTGGAGCTGATCATCCCGCGACTGCACCTCTATGTGGCTAACGATTGATTTTCAGGCTGCCGACCATGGCTTGCGGTCGAACCCATTCGTCAAATTCAGCGTCGGTCAGATACCCCAGTTTCAGGGCCGACGCTTTCAGGGTTAGCCCCTCTTTATGGGCCTTTTTGGCAATTTCAGCCGCTTTATCGTAACCAATGTGGGTGTTCAGCGCGGTGACCAGCATCAGCGATTCATTGAGCAACTGATCGATACGCGCCCGATTCGGTTCGATCCCCACCGCGCAGTGCGCGTTAAAACTTTCCATGCCGTCCGCCAGCAGGCGCACCGATTGCAGGAAATTATGGATAACCATCGGGCGATACACGTTAAGTTCGAAATTGCCCGACGCCCCGCCCATATTCACCGCCACATCATTACCCATCACCTGACAGCACAGCATGGTCATCGCTTCGCACTGGGTAGGGTTAACTTTGCCCGGCATGATCGAGCTTCCCGGTTCGTTTTCCGGGATAGAGAGCTCGCCAATGCCGCATCGCGGACCAGATGCCAGCCAGCGTACGTCATTGGCGATTTTCATCATCGAGGCCGCCAGCCCTTTCAGCGCCCCGTGAGCGTGAACCAACGCATCACAGGTGGCCAGCGCTTCGAATTTATTCGGCGCAGTGATGAACGGCTGACCAGTCATCGCCGCCAGTTCGTCAGCCACGCGTTTCGCATATTCCGGATGGGTGTTCAGCCCGGTACCCACCGCCGTGCCGCCCAGCGCCAGTTCACTCAGATGCGGCAGAGTAAGCTCGATATGCTTTAGATTATGCTCAAGCATGGCCACCCAGCCGGAAATTTCCTGTCCCAGGGTCAGCGGCGTGGCGTCCTGCAAATGGGTGCGGCCGATTTTGACGATATCGGCGAAGGCATGAGATTTATCGCTCAGCGTTTTTTTCAGCGTCTGTAATTGCGGGAGAAGGTGTTCACGGACCGCAATCACTGCCGCAACGTGCATTGCGGTCGGGAAGACATCGTTCGAGCTCTGACTCTTATTCACGTCATCGTTCGGATGGACCTTTCGCTCCATGCCCCGTACGCCGCCGAGCAGCTCGCTAGCGCGGTTAGCCAGCACTTCATTCATGTTCATGTTGCTCTGGGTACCGGAGCCGGTTTGCCAGATAGCGAGCGGAAACTCATCTGCATGTTTACCCGCCAGTACTTCATCGGCGGCAGCAACAATCGCATTGGCTTTCTCGGCGGATAGCAGCTGTAAATCATGATTAACGTTGGCCGCCGCGCGTTTGGTGAGCGCCAGCGCCGCAATCAGCGACACCGGCATTTTTTCAGTGGAAATGCGGAAATGTTCCAGCGAGCGCTGGGTTTGCGCGCCCCATAGCTTATCTGCCGGGACGTCTATCGCGCCCATAGAGTCGCTCTCGCGGCGTAACGTTGTCATGTCTTTCTCCTTGAAATCAAAGTGAAGGGGTTTGACGAAGCTCAAGCGAAGTGTAGGCCCGATAAGCGTAGCGCCATCGGGCAAAACAACAACTACTTCACGCAGCGGTCACATTGTGACGACTGAATTTGCTGGAAGAAATCGTTGCCTTTATCATCGACCAGAATGAAGGCCGGGAAATCTTCCACTTCGATTTTCCAGATGGCTTCCATTCCCAGTTCCGGGTATTCGACGCATTCCAGGCTCTTAATGCTGCCCTGCGCCAGCACCGCTGCCGGACCACCGATACTGCCGAGGTAGAAACCGCCGTGTTTATGGCAGGCGTCGGTTACCTGCTGACTGCGATTACCTTTGGCCAGCATGATCATGCTCCCGCCTTCCGCCTGCAGCTGATCGACGTAGGAGTCCATTCGTCCGGCGGTGGTTGGGCCGAGGGAGCCTGAGGCATACCCTTCCGGGGTTTTGGCCGGGCCCGCGTAGTAAATCGGGTGATCTTTCACGTACTGCGGCAGGCCTTCACCGTTGTCCATCCGCTCTTTCAACTTCGCATGGGCGATATCACGGGCCACGATAATCGTGCCGTTCAGCGACAGACGGGTTGACACCGGATAGTCGGAAAGCTGGGCCAGAATCTCTTTCATCGGACGGTTAAGGTCGATTTTCACCGCCTCGCCTTCCCCGGCGTTACGCAATGCTTCCGGAATATACTTGCCTGGATTGTGCTCCAGCTTCTCAATCCAGACGCCATCGCGGTTGATTTTGGCTTTGATGTTGCGGTCTGCGGAACAGGACACACCCATGCCCACCGGGCAGGAAGCACCGTGACGCGGCAGGCGCACCACGCGAATATCGTGGGCGAAGTATTTCCCGCCGAACTGCGCGCCGAGCCCCAGATTCTGGGCTTCCACCAGCAGCTCCTGCTCAAGCTGAATGTCGCGGAATGCCTGGCCGTGCTCGTTGCCTTCGGTCGGCAGACCATCGTAATACTTGGTGGAGGCCAGTTTGACCGTTTTCAGCGTGGCTTCTGCTGACGTGCCGCCAATCACAAATGCGATGTGGTACGGCGGGCACGCGGCGGTGCCGAGGGTACGCATTTTCTCTACCAGGTAATTTTTCAATTTGGCAGGCGTAATGAGCGCTTTGGTTTCCTGATACAGATAGGTTTTGTTCGCCGAACCGCCGCCTTTGGCGATACACAGGAACTTATATTCGTCCCCGTCGACGCTGTAGAGATCAATCTGTGCGGGCAGGTTGGTGCCGGTGTTGACCTCTTTGTACATGTCCAGCGGGGCGTTTTGCGAGTAGCGCAGGTTATCTTCGATGTAGGTGTCGTATACGCCGCGGGCCAGCGCCGCGTCATCGCCGCCGCCGGTCCAGACACGCTGGCCTTTTTTACCGACGATGATCGCCGTGCCGGTATCCTGGCAGGTCGGTAGAATGCCTTTGGCTGCGATGTCGGAGTTACGCAGGAACTGTAGCGCCACGTACTTATCGTTTTCGCTGGCTTCCGGGTCATTGAGAATATCGGCCACCTGCTGCTGGTGCGCCGGACGCAACATGAATGAGGCATCGTGGAAAGCGTGTTTGGCCAGCAGCGTCAGCGCCTGCGGGTCAACTTTTAGAATTTCCTGGCCTTCGAATTCGGTGACGCTGACGTGGTCTTTACTGAGAAGATAATACTCGGTGTCATCCTTTTTCAGCGGAAAAGGATCCTGATAGATAAAAGGTTTGTTCGACATTGTTCTCTCACTTACGACATTGGCAAATTATTTTCGGGCCGGTCTTCCATAGACCCTGGGAACAGCGAGTCCGCTTATCCTACACAATTTTTTAACAAAAACTGAGACTAGTACGACTTTTTCCCTGAGAAGGTTACTTCTGTGCGGTTTATTGGTTTAATACAGGGAGATAATTTCCATACATTTACAGGGCTTGATAATGCAAAAACTCATCAACTCAGTGCAGAACTATGCCTGGGGTAGTCACACTGCGTTAACGGATCTCTACGGTATCGCCAACCCGGACAATCTGCCGATGGCAGAATTGTGGATGGGTGCGCATCCGAAGAGCAGCTCAAAAATCACCGACGCCAGCGGCCAGGTTCGCAGCCTGCGCGATGTTGTCGACGCCGATAAAGCCACCCTGCTTGGGCGTGAGGTCGCGGATCGCTTTGGCGAACTGCCGTTCCTGTTCAAAGTCCTGTGCGCCGATAATCCGCTGTCGATTCAGGTACACCCAAACAAGAAAGCCTCCGAAGAAGGTTTCGCGAAAGAAAACGCCGCCGGTATTCCACTGGACGCCGCCGAACGTAACTACAAAGATCCGAACCATAAACCGGAGCTGGTTTTCGCCCTCACCCCGTTCCTCGCCATGAACGCCTTCCGCGAGTTCTCTGAGATCGTTTCGCTGCTACAGCCGGTATCGGGCGCGCACACCTCGATTGCCCATTTCCTGCAGGAGCCTGACGCCGAGCGTCTGAGCCAATTGTTCGCCAGCCTGCTGAATATGCAGGGTGACGAAAAATCACGTGCGCTGGGCGTGCTGAAAGCCGCACTGAACAACCAACAGGGCGAGCCATGGGAAACCATTCGTTTCATTGCGCAGTTCTACCCGGACGACAGTGGCCTGTTCTCGCCGCTGCTGCTCAACGTGGTGAAACTCAACCCGGGCGAAGCGATGTTCCTGTTCGCTGAAACTCCACATGCGTATTTGCAGGGCACCGCGCTGGAAGTGATGGCGAACTCCGATAACGTGCTTCGCGCAGGCCTGACGCCAAAATACATTGATATTCCGGAACTGGTGGCGAACGTGAAGTTCACCCCGAAACCGGCCACCGAACTGCTGACTCAGCCGAGCCAGCATGGTGCCGAGCTCGACTTCCCCATTCCGGTCGACGATTTTGCCTTCTCTCTGCATGACCTTAGCACCCAGGGTGCCGAGGTGGCGCAGAAGAGTGCGGCAATCCTGTTCTGTCTCGAAGGCGAAGCGGTATTGCAAAAAGACGATCAGCGGTTGGTATTGAAGCCGGGCGAATCCGCGTTTGTGGCTGCCAATGAGTCGCCAGTCCGCCTGAGCGGCGTGGGCCGTATAGCTCGCGTTTACAATAAGCTCAAGTAAATACTGAACATTCAGGCATCTCTTGCTAAGCTTGAGGCAGCCTAACGACATCACAGGCGGAAGACTCCGCCTGTTTTCATTTTATGGACAAACGCTATGAAAAAATCGCTGGTTGCAGTTGGCATTATTGTGGCTTTAGGGGTGGTGTGGACCGGGGGCTCCTGGTACACCGGTAAACAGCTGGAAGGCCGTCTGGCCGACATGGTTGCGCAGGCCAACGCGCAGCTCGCCAGTACCGCGCCAGAAGCCGGTATTCAACTGGCGTATCAGAATTATCAGCGCGGCGTGTTCAGCAGCCATTTACAGATGGTGGTGAAACCGGCAGACGGCGCGAAAAGCAGCTGGCTGAAGCCTGGGCAGACCATCATTCTGGATGAGAACGTCTCCCACGGTCCTTTCCCACTGGCCTCGTTAAAATCGTTTAACCTTGCTCCGGCAATGGCGACGGTGAACTCGACGCTGGTGAACAACGACGCGACCAAACATCTGTTTGAACTGGCCAAAGGTCAGTCACCGTTTGATATCAGCACCCGCATCAGCTATTCCGGCGATACTGCATCCGACATCAACCTCAAGCCATTGAACTACGAACAAGGCGATGAGAAAGTCGCGTTCAGCGGCGGTGAATTCAAACTTGATGCCGATAAAGATGGCAACGTTTTCTCCCTCAACGGTAACGTTGAAAGCGCGGTTGTCAACGCGGTTAACGAGTACAACCAGAAAGTCCAGCTCACCTTTAACAATCTGAAAACCGAAGGCGACAGCAAGCTGACCAGCTTTGCGGAACGCATTGGCAATCAGAAAGTGACGCTCGATAAGCTGGCCATTGCCGTGGAAGGCAAAGAGCTGGCGGTGCTGGACGGCGTTTCCTTTGACGGGAAATCCAATCTGTCGAAAGACGGTAAAAACATCGACACCTCGCTGGATTACACCCTCGATAGCCTGAAGCTTCAGGGTCAGGACATGGGTAGCAGCAAGCTGGCGCTGAAGATTGGTCAGATTGATGGTCAGGCGTGGCACCAGTTCAGCCAGCAATACAATGGTGAAGTGCAGGCCCTGCTTGCCGAGCCGGGCATGATGGATAATCCGCAGGTCTATCAGCAGAAAGTGACCGAGGCGTTCTTCAAAGCCCTGCCGCTGCTACTGAAAGGAGAGCCGGTTATCACCGTCGCGCCGCTGAGCTGGAAAAACAGCAAAGGCGAAACCACTTTTAACCTGTCCCTGTTCCTGAAAGATCCGTCGCAGGCCACCGTGGCCCCGCAGACGTTGGCCCAGGAAGTGGATCGCAGCGTGAAATCACTCGACAGCAAACTGGTGATCCCAATGGACATGGCAACCGAGTTCATGACTCAGGTAGCGCGTCTGGAAGGTTATCAGCAGGCAGATGCCGAGAAGCTGGCGAGCCAGCAGGTGAAAGGTCTGGCAGCGATGGGTCAGATGTTCCGCATCACCACCCAGCAAGACAACAACATTCAGACCAGCCTGCAATACTCCAACGGGCAGGTAACCCTGAACGGACAGAAAATGCCGCTGGCTGATTTTGTCGGTATGTTTGGCGTACCGAATCTGGCGATCCCTGCCCCGCAAGGTGAAACCACACCGGCTCCGGTGCCAACGCAGCCACCCGTCGGGCAGCCTGATCCCTCGGCCAACGGCGCGCAGTAGTCCGCGTAACCGGCAGCCTGGCTGCCGGTTTTTTTTACTGCTGTTTGACCAGGCGCGGCGGCATAATCTGATTGCGCACCGTGCTCTTTCCATCCTCAATACGCTGGAGCATTCTCTCCGCCACGCTTTTACCCATTTCGCGAGCAGGCGTTATCACCCAGCTCATCGGCGCGTCGTCGAGGTCTTTTTCGCGGACTTCCGCAAAGGCCGCCAGCGCCACACGTTTATCGTAGTAATCAACCCCTTCGTCACTGCTTTTCCAGCCGGAACGCATCAGCCCCAGCCAGGCTCCCATCGCCACCACGCTGTTATAACAGACCACTGCGGTGATGGTTGGGTTTTGCCCCAGCAGATGAGTTAAGGCCTGAGAAGCCTGTTTTTGGCTGGCCTCACACTCCACCACCCATTCACTGTGGAACGGTAAACCAAACTTTAGCAGCGTGGCGCAGTAGCCACCGACACGTTCTGCGCGGGTCAACGAGGCGCTTTGTCCGCCCAGCCAGGCGATGCGCTGGTGCCCACGGCGGATCAGGTGTTCGGTAATCATCTGCGCGGCCTGCATGTTATCCGGGCGGATCAGATCGACATCATCGAGATAGCTGGCCCGGGAAGCGAAAACCAGCGGCACCCCGTTTTCATCGGCTTTGCTACGCAGTTCAGCGCCTCTGTCGACCGCCCCGGCAATCACAATGCCGTCTACACCCTGTGACACCAGGGTATCGAAGCGCTCGACCATGTGTTCGCCCTTGCGCCCGCCCTGAGTGAGAAACACCATTTTGCCCTGTGATTCGAGGGCTTCAATCATGCCCGCGGCGAGTTCGGCGTAAAAGGGTGAACACAGGTCGCCCACAATCAGCCCTATCACCCCCGATGGCCCGCCGCGCAATGATGCCGCCTGACGGTTACGCACAAAGCCAAGCTGCTCAATGGCCTGACTGACACGTTCACCGGTCGCCGTAGAGATGCGCCCTTTGCCGCTTAACACCAGCGAAACGGTGGCGACGGAGACCCCAGCCGCATGGGCGACGTCGTTAATGGTGACTTTTTTTGCAATGGCCATGCGCCGCTTGCCACTCCTGTGTAGCGATAAAACGTTTTATCAATGGGTTATATTTATAAACCTTATCATAGTTTCAATATGTGATTTACCTCGCACTAAACTTAGGTAAAACGTTTTATCTTCTCGCTGCACTCAACAACTACAACAGTATTTACAGCACAAGGAGTCGTTTTATGACGGCGAAAGCAGCACCCAAAATTAGCCTGTGGGAATTTTTCCAGCAGCTCGGCAAGACGTTCATGCTGCCAGTGGCACTTCTCTCGTTCTGCGGGATCATGATGGGCATCGGCAGCTCGCTGAGCAGCCACGATGTCACCACGCTGCTTCCGTGGCTGGACACCCCGTTCCTGCAGGCCGTTTTCATCTGGATGGGTAAAGTCGGCTCGTTTGCCTTCAGCTTCCTGCCAGTGATGTTCTGTATCGCTATCCCACTGGGCCTGGCGCGTGATAACAAAGGCGTGGCGGCGTTTGCCGGTTTTGTCGGCTTTGCGGTGATGAACCTGGCGGTCAACTTCTGGCTGACAGCGAAAGGCATTCTGCCTACCACCGATGCGGCTATCCTGAAAGCCAACAACATCCAGAACGTGATTGGCATTCAGTCTATTGATACCGGGATCCTCGGGGCGGTTATCTGCGGCATCATCGTGTGGATGCTGCATGAGCGTTTCAATACCATTCGCCTGCCGGATGCGCTGGCATTCTTCGGTGGCACCCGTTTTGTGCCAATCATCACTACCGTGGTGCTCGGTCTGGTGGGGCTGGTTATCCCGCTGATTTGGCCAATCTTTGCTAAAGGCATTAACGGTCTGGGTTACGTGATTAACGGTGCGGGTGAGTTTGGTCCGATGATCTTCGGCACCGGTGAACGTCTGCTGCTGCCGTTCGGTCTGCATCACATTCTGGTAGCCCTGATTCGCTTTACCGAAGCGGGCGGCACCCTGGATGTTTGTGGCCATCAGGTCAGCGGCGCGCTGACTATTTTCCAGGCGCAGCTGAGCTGCCCAACGACACATGGCTTCGCTGAGAGCGCAACTCGCTTCCTGTCTCAGGGTAAAATGCCTGCCTTCCTCGGCGGTCTGCCGGGTGCGGCACTGGCGATGTATCACTGTGCGCGTCCGGAAAACCGTCACAAGATTAAAGGCCTGCTTATCTCCGGCGTGATTGCCTGTGTCGTGGGCGGCACCACCGAACCGCTGGAATTCCTGTTCCTGTTCGTCGCTCCGGTGCTGTACGTTATCCACGCCCTGCTGACGGGCCTTGGCTTTACCATCATGGCGGTTCTGGGTGTGACTATCGGTAACACCGATGGCAACATCATCGACTTCGTGGTGTTCGGTATTCTGCACGGCCTGGCCACCAAGTGGTATATGGTGCCGGTTGTCGCGGCTATCTGGTTTGCGGCCTACTACGCTATCTTCCGCTTCGCTATCACTCGCTTTAACATCAAAACGCCGGGCCGCGATATCGAATCCGCCTCCAGCGCAGAAAAAGCCATGGTGGGGGCGATCGGTAAATCCGGCTACAACGCCCCTGCCATTCTGGCAGCACTCGGCGGCACGGATAACATCACCAACCTCGATAACTGCCTGACGCGTTTGCGTCTGTCGGTGGATGACATGAGCAAGGTTGACGTTGACGCGTTGAAAGCCAACCGTGCCATCGGTGTGGTCCAGCTCAACCAGCACAGTCTGCAGGTTGTGATTGGCCCGCAGGTCCAGTCGGTCAAAGATGAACTGGCCAGCCTGATGCATACCGTCGAGGCGTAAATCTCCTTTCCCCCTTCGCTCTGAAGGGGGACAATGTTTCCTCCCCCGTTTGACCGAAATGGAGTTTCCGATGTTTGATTTCTCAACGGTTGTAGACCGCCACGGCACCTGGTGTACCCAGTGGGATTACGTTGCTGACCGCTTCGGCGCAGCGGATTTACTGCCTTTCACCATCTCGGATATGGATTTCGCCACCGCCCCTTGCATCCTGGAGGCAGTCAGCCAACGTCTGAGCCATGGCGTACTGGGCTACAGCCGCTGGAAAAACGACGAGTTCCTGGGCGCGATTCAGCACTGGTTCCAGACACGTTTTGACAGCCAGATTGACACCGAACAGGTGGTGTACGGCCCGTCGGTTATTTACATGGTTTCAGAAATGATCCGCCAATGGTCAGAGATCGGCGACGGCGTGGTGGTCCAGACCCCGGCCTATGACGCTTTCTACAAAGCGATTGAGGGTAACCATCGTCAGATTGCCGCCGTGCCGCTGCATCAGACCGCCGAAGGCTGGCAATGTGACATGACGCTGCTGGAAAGCGTGCTTGCCGAACCACGAAATAAAATCCTGCTGTTGTGCAGCCCACATAACCCCACCGGGAAAGTGTGGACTCGCGAAGAGCTGACTACTATCGCCAGCCTGTGCAATAAGCACGGCGTGAAGGTGATCAGCGATGAAATCCACATGGATATGACCTGGCACGGTCGCCGCCATATTCCGTGGTGTGAAGTGGCACAAAACGACTGGGCGCTGTTCACCTCAGGTTCCAAGAGCTTCAACATTCCAGCCTTGACCGGGGCATACGGTCTGATTGGGGCAGAAACCTCGCGCAATGGGTATCTCAACGCGCTTAAAGGACGGGACGGACTATCTTCCCCTTCCATTCCTGCCGTGGTGGCGCACATTGCCGCCTATGAACAGGGCGAGGCCTGGCTTGACGCGCTGCGTGATTATTTGCAGGACAACATGCGCTTTATTGCCAGCGAATTGAACGCCGCCTTCCCGGAACTTCACTGGCAACCGCCGGAGTCAACGTATCTGGCGTGGATTGATCTACGCCCGTTGCACATCGACGACAAACTGCTGCAAAAAGTGCTGATTGAGCAACAAAAGGTCGCCATCATGCCGGGTTATACCTACGGGGAAGAAGGCAATGGCTTTGTCCGTCTCAATGCGGGCTGTCCACGCAGTAAGCTCGAACGTGGTGTCCAGGGGCTGATTAACGCCCTTCATGCCGTTCGCTAACGCTGTTGCGCAACAGAGATAGTCGTTGCGCAAAATAGCTTTTTCCCTCGTTTTCGCTTTATAATGTGTCGCACTTTACCTAAAAAACTTCACCTAAAAAAAGAGTGCGACCATGATTCATAAAGACCTGCCCCTGACAGACATTCACCGCCACCTTGATGGCAACATTCGCGCACAAACCATTCTTGAACTCGGTCGCCAGCATAACATTGCGCTTCCTGCCTCCACGCTGGACACCTTGCGCCCGCACGTTCAGGTCACCAGCAATGAACCAGATCTCGTCAGCTTCCTGAGCAAACTCGATTGGGGTGTGAAAGTCCTGGCCGACCTCGACGCCTGTCGCCGCGTAGCGTATGAGAATATTGAAGATGCTGCCCGCAACGGTTTGCACTATGTTGAACTGCGCTTCTCGCCGGGCTATATGGCAATGACGCACAGCCTGCCGGTCGCCGGGGTGGTTGAAGCGGTGATCGCCGGGGTGCAGCAAGGTTGCCGTGATTTCCCGGTGCAGGCCAAACTGATTGGCATCATGAGCCGCACCTTCGGCGAAACTGCCTGTGAACAAGAGCTGAACGCCCTGCTCGCCCATCGCGACGGTATTACCGCCCTGGATCTGGCCGGTGATGAACTGGGCTTCCCGGGCAGCCTGTTCCTCAATCATTTCAATCGCGCACGCGATGCGGGCTGGCATATCACCGTTCATGCAGGTGAAGCTGCCGGGCCGGAAAGCATCTGGCAGGCGATTCGTGAATTGGGTGCCGAGCGTATCGGCCACGGTGTAAAAGCAGTGGAAGACCGCGCGTTGATGGATTTCCTCGCCGAACAGCGCATTGGAATTGAATCCTGTCTGACCTCAAACATTCAGACCAGCACCGTGCCAACCCTGGCGCGCCACCCACTCAAGACGTTCCTGGAACACGGCGTGCTGGCATCACTGAATACCGACGACCCGGCGGTTCAAGGGATCGACATTATTCACGAGTACCAGGTAGCGGCCCCGGCAGCCGGTCTTTCTGCGGCGCAGATCCGTCAGGCGCAGATTAACGGTCTGGAGATAGCGTTCCTTTCCGCCCAGGAGAAACAGGCGCTGATTGATGCGGTAAAAGCGGCTTAAAAAAATACCCGGTGAGCGCCACCGCCACCGGGTAATTCATCAGGTCAGGCTCAACGTCGCGCGATGCTTCGCGGATTCAATCCCCAGCTCAATCAATTCCATAATCTGAATCGCCTGGCTCGCCGGGACCGGGTTCTCTCCGCTGCCGTTCAGGGCATCACGAATACCGGCGTAATAGGCCGGATAGTTACCCGGCACCGTCAGCCAGGTCTCTTGCGTACGGTCATCGCCGTCCACACGCGTCACCACCCCATCACGCATATCATAACCCCAATCTTCCTGGGGCAAACGCTCCCCGTTTTTCAGGCGTTCTTCCTGCGGATCGAGTCCATATTTAACGTAGCTCGCGCGGGTGCCATGCACGATATAACGTGCGGATTCCGCTGCGGCCAGCAGCGTGCCGTGCAGGATCACCCGGCGCTGCGGATAGTTCAGCACCGCATGGAAGTAGTCCGTTGACTGCGCGCCCGGACGCAACTGCGCCAGGTCAACTGTCAGGCTGACCGGCAGACCGAATAAATTCACCGCCTGATCGAGCAGATGCGGAGCTAAATCGTACCAGATGCCGCTCCCAGGGCCGCCCTGCTCGCGCCAGCGGTTGCGGACTTCCGGGCGATAGCGGTCGAAATGCGACTCAAAGAAGGTCACTTCGCCAAGCGAGCCTTCAGCGATCAGGGCTTTTACCGTCAGGAAATCGCTGTCCCAGCGACGGTTGTGAAACACCGACAGCAGACGACCGAGGCTACGCGCCAGCGCATCCAGTTCGCGAGCCTGTGACAGTGTCACGGTGAACGGCTTATCCACCACCACATGCTTGCCCGCTTCCAGCGCGGCCTTCGCCAGCGGGAAATGGGTATCGTTAGGCGTGGGAATGACAATTAAATCGATGCTGGGATCGTTAAACAGATGCTTCGGCTCAGAAACGACCTTAACACCCGGCCAGTCCACTTTGACTTTCGCTTCATCGCTGCTGGAAACTGCCGCCAACGTCATTCCCGGCGTACCGCTGATCAGCGGTGCGTGAAAGGTTTTACTCGCGTAGCCATAGCCAATTAATCCGACGCGGATAGTGTCACTCATGTTTTTGCCCTCATCTGTGGTTACCCGCCATTTCACAACATCTGTAAGAGGCTCACAACCCTTTATTAACACTCCCCGTTTCAACTGGCGCGAACGCCATGTTCCTGGTAACATTTCGCCCCTGGATTCTTTTGGACATTGATTGTTATGAGTATGGTATTTAATCGTATCGTCGAGCTGGTGGGCTGGATTGTACTGGGCGTGTGCTTTTTGCTGCTGATTGCGGCGCATCATATTGATAATTACCAGCCACCAGAGCCCCCTGCCACCGCACAACATAAATAACGGTAAGAAAGTGACTCCGGTCGCAACCTATGTAACCGGTTTCTGAAACCGGTTGCAGACCCTAAGTCTGACTCCTTACACTGCTTTTATCTCATCGATAAGGAGCGTGTAATGGCTGCATTTCCAAAAAATTTTCTGTGGGGCGCGGCAACCGCCGCCTATCAGGTAGAAGGCGCACATAACGAAGATGGCAAAGGGCTTTCCATCTGGGACGTTTTCTCTCATCTCCCTGGTACGACATATCAAAACACCAATGGCGACGTCGCCGTCGATCACTATCACCGGATGCAGGAAGACGTGGCGCTGATGGCCGAAATGGGCCTGCAAAGCTACCGTTTTTCTATCTCCTGGCCTCGCCTGCTGCCTAACGGCCGCGGAGAAGTGAACGAAGCCGGCGTTAAATTCTACAGCGATTTAATCGACACCCTGTTGGCGCACAACATTGTGCCCATGATTACGCTTTATCACTGGGACCTGCCGCAGGCATTGCAGGATGAAGGCGGTTGGGAGGTGCGTTCCACCGCGCTTGCCTTCGAGGAATACGCCCGCCTGTGCTACTCGCGCTACGGCGACCGCGTTAAACTGTGGGCCACCTTTAACGAAACCATCGTCTTTATCGGCCACGGTTATATCACCGGCAGCCATCCCCCGTCGGTTCGTGATCCGGCCCGGGCGATTCAGGCCTGTCATCAGGTGTTTATCGCCCATGCCCTGGCGGTGAAAGCCTTCCACGAAATGAACATTCAGGGCGACATTGGTTTCGTAAACGTCCTGCAACCGCATACCGCGCTAACCAGCAGTCCGGAAGACCGCATCGCCACTGAGTTGGCGGATGCTATCCATACCCACTGGCTGTACGATCCGGTGCTCAAAGGCCACTATCCTGAAGCATTGCTCGCTCAAACGCAGGCCCTGTGGGATGTTCCCCGCTTTGAACCGGGCGATGATGAGCTGCTGCGCAACAACATCTGCGACTTCATTGGCCTTAACTATTACCGCCGCGAAACGGTGGTCGCCAACCCGGGCGACACGCAGATCGCCAGCAACCATAACGGCGAACCCAACAGTGGGGCAGAGTTCGGCTTCAAAGACCTGTTCAAATTCGTGCGGAATCCGGACGGGGTATATACCGACTGGGACTGGGAGATTTGGCCTCAGGGTTTGACCGACGGCATTATGATGATTAAAGAACGCTATGGCGATATTCCGATGTACATCACCGAAAATGGTTTAGGCGCGAAAGACCCTATTATTGACGGAGAAATTGTCGATCAACCGCGTATTGACTATTTACAGATGCATATTGATGCCATGGAAAAAGCGATGGCGCAGGGCGCAGACGTCCGAGGTTATTACCCGTGGTCATTTATTGATTTATTAAGCTGGTTGAACGGTTACAAAAAACAGTATGGTTTTGTTTATGTTGATCATCAGCAGAATTTGACACGAAAACGTAAAAAGAGCTTTTTCTGGTATCAAAACGTCATTGCCACCCGCGGCCAACAGCGATAATCTTCCCCTCCAGGCGTCATCCGACGCCTGATATAGTTTTAGAAAATTCTTAAATTAAATTTAACGACAACAGAATCACGTTCCGTGCTTGTTTTTGCTATTTATAGCCGAAATAATTCGTGCGATTATCACTGTCTGATTTGACACCACTTACAACCCAGGTTGCCGTTGGCAGGTTGTTCTTACCTCATAATTACAACATCATAAAATGGAAACGCGCTAAAATGACCGTTCAGGATTATTTATTAAAATTCCGAAAGATCAGTTCCCTCGAAAGTCTGGAAAAACTCTTTGACCATCTGAATTACTCTCTGACGGATACCCAGGACATTGTGAATATGTATCGGGCGGCCGATCATCGTCGTGCTGAACTGGTTTCCGGTGGCCGTTTATACAACGTCGGTGAAGTGCCGAAGACCGTCTGGCACTACGTGCAATAAAGACTGTTTTCTCACGCGTCAGTTGCTTATACTTCTCGCCCTGCTTTTTTGACTGACGCTGATTCCGGAGACGTAATGTCCACTGAACCCACAGAACGTATTGGTGGTTGGCTATTTGCCCCGCTTGCATGGCTGATTGTGGCCTTGATCAGCGCATCGCTTGCCATTTTGTTATACGCAGGTGTGTTACTGTCCCCTGCTGCACGCAGCAACCTGGGCGCTTTAAGCGCGACAAACCTGAGCCTGTGGCTGCTGTCGATGGTCTTTGCCGTTGCGATGTGGGCCTATACCTTCTGGCTGACCGCCGCTTTCTTTAAACGCCGCAAGCTGGTGCCGAAGCACTATATTATCTGGCTGCTGATTTCGGTGCTGCTGGCGGTGAAAGCCTTCGCCTTCGCGCCGGTCTCCGATGCCCTTGCGTTGCGCCAGCTGCTGTTCCCGTTGCTGGCCACTGCGTTGCTGGTTCCGTACTTTAAGCGTTCCACGCGTGTAAAGCGGACCTTTGTGAATCCGTAATAACCCTACAGATAACCTGTTGTCGCCTGCTGCGGTTTGTCCGATAATAGGCGGCTTTTTTTTCGTTTCAGGCTCACTATGACTGATTACCTGCTGCTTTTCGTCGGCACTGTTCTTGTTAATAACTTCGTTCTGGTGAAGTTCCTTGGACTGTGCCCGTTTATGGGCGTTTCCAAAAAACTGGAAACGGCTATGGGAATGGGTCTTGCCACCACCTTCGTGATGACGCTGGCCTCGGTCTGCGCGTGGCTGATAGATACCTGGATCCTCATTCCGCTAAATCTGATTTACCTGCGCACGCTGGCCTTTATTCTGGTCATCGCCGTAGTGGTGCAGTTCACCGAGATGGTGGTGCGCAAAACCAGCCCGGCGTTGTATCGCCTGCTGGGGATTTTCCTGCCGCTGATTACCACCAACTGTGCGGTGCTCGGCGTGGCACTGTTAAACATCAACCTCGGGCATAACTTCCTGCAATCGGCGCTGTACGGTTTCTCCGCGGCAGTCGGTTTTTCGCTGGTGATGGTGCTGTTCGCAGCGATTCGTGAGCGTCTGGTGGTGGCCGATGTCCCTGCCCCGTTCCGCGGGAATGCCATTGCGCTGATTACCGCCGGGCTGATGTCTCTGGCCTTTATGGGCTTTAGTGGTTTGGTGAAGTTGTAATGACGTTAGTGTGGATTGCCATCGCTGCCCTCAGCCTGTTAGGCCTGATTTTTGGCGGCATTCTCGGATATGCCTCGCGCCGCTTTGCGGTACAAGACGATCCGGTGGTGGAAAAAATTGATGAAATCCTGCCGCAGAGCCAATGTGGGCAATGCGGCTATCCCGGCTGCCGTCCCTACGCAGAAGCCGTCGGCAGCCAGGGTGAGAAAATCAACCGTTGCGCCCCCGGTGGCGAAGCGGTGATGCTGAAAATTGCTACCCTGCTAAACGTAGACCCGCAGCCAATCGACGGCGACGAACAGGCCGCTGAGCCGGTTCGCATGATTGCGGTTATTGACGAGCCGAATTGTATTGGCTGCACCAAATGTATTCAGGCCTGCCCGGTGGATGCCATCGTCGGTGCCACGCGCGCCATGCATACCGTGGTGACCGACCTCTGTACCGGGTGCAATCTGTGCGTCGCGCCGTGTCCGACGCAGTGTATCGAATTACGTCCGGTCGCCGAGACGACCGACAGCTGGAAGTGGGATCTACAAACCATTCCAGTGCGTATTATTCCAGTGGAACACCATGCTTAAGTTATTCTCCGCGTTCAGAAAGGACAAAATCTGGGATTTCGAAGGGGGGATTCATCCTCCTGAAATGAAGACACAGTCGAATGGCACGCCGCTGCGCCAGGTTCCTCTTGCGCAGCGTTACGTGATGCCACTCAAACAACATATAGGCACCGAAGGTGAACTGACCGTGAGCGTAGGCGAGCACGTCCTGCGCGGTCAGCCCTTGACGCGTGGCTGGGGCAGAATGCTGCCGGTACATGCACCGACGTCCGGTACCGTGATTGCCATTGCGCCCCACTCCACCGCTCATCCCTCAGCACTGGCAGAAATGAGCGTCATCATCGAGGCCGACGGTGAGGACCGCTGGATTGATCGCGACGGCTGGAGCGACTGGCAGCAGCAGAGCCGCGAGGCGCTGATTGAACGCATTCATGATTTCGGCGTGGCTGGTCTCGGCGGCGCGGGTTTCCCGACCGGGGTTAAGCTCAACGGCGGCGGCGATAAAATCGAGACGCTGATCGTCAACGCGGCGGAATGTGAACCCTATATCACCGCTGACGACCGTTTGATGCAGGACTGTGCGGCGCAAATCGTCGAGGGCATCCGTATTCTGGCGCACATTCTGCAGCCCAAAGAGGTGCTGATTGGCGTGGAAGACAACAAACCGCAGGCCATTTCGATGATGCGTGCGGTGCTGGCCAATACCCACGGCATCAGCCTGCGGGTGATCCCCACCAAGTACCCGTCCGGCGGTGCCAAGCAGTTGACGCAAATACTGACCGGGAAACAGGTGCCGCACGGCGGGCGGTCGTCAGATATCGGCGTACTGATGCAAAACGTCGGCACCGCGTTTGCCGTGAAACGGGCGGTGATCGACGGCGAACCGCTGACCGAGCGCGTAGTGACCCTCACCGGGGAATCTGTCTCGCGTCCGGGCAACGTTTGGGCTCGTTTAGGCACCCCGGTGCGTCATCTGCTCGAAGACGCGGGCTTCTGTCCTGGCCCAGAACAGATGGTGATCATGGGCGGTCCATTGATGGGCTTTACCCTGCCGTGGCTGGATGTCCCGGTGGTGAAAATCACCAACTGCTTACTGGCACCTTCCGCCAGTGAGATGGGTGAGCAGCAAGAAGAAAAAGGGTGTATTCGTTGCAGCGCTTGCGCCGACTCCTGCCCGGCTGATTTGCTCCCACAGCAGCTATATTGGTTCAGTAAAGGCCAGCAGCACGACAAAGCCACCGCGCACAACCTTTCCGACTGTATCGAATGCGGGGCCTGCGCGTGGGTTTGCCCAAGCAATATTCCGCTGGTGCAGTATTTCCGCCAGGAAAAGGCCGAGATTGCCGCCATTCGCCTGGAAGAAAAACGTGCCGCTGAGGCTAAAGCCCGCTTTGAAGCCCGCGCCGAGCGTCTGGAACGTGAAAAAGCGGCGCGCCAGGAACGTCACAAACAGTCTGCTGTACAGCCTGCCGCGCAGGATCAGGATGCGATTAACGCCGCGCTGAACCGTGTGCGCGAGAAACAGCAGGCCTCGCAGCCGATTATCGTTCAGGCCGGGGCTAAGCCCGATAACAGCGCAGTGATCGCCGCCCGCGAAGCGCGAAAAGCACAGGCGCGTGCCGCACAGGCTGAAAAACAACAGCACGACACAACCGTTGAGTCGGCGAGTGCAGCCATCGATCCGCGTAAAGCCGCTGTGGAAGCGGCCATCGCCCGGGCTAAAGCGCGGAAAGCTGAACAGCAACCCGCTGCGGAACCGATGTCTGAAACCGTCGACCCGCGCAAGGCCGCTGTGGAAGCGGCGATCGCCCGTGCCAAAGCGCGGAAAGCTGAACAGCAACCGGCTGCGGAACCGACGCCTGAAACCGTCGATCCGCGTAAAGCCGCTGTGGAAGCGGCGATCGCTCGTGCCAAAGCACGGAAAGCTGAACAGCAGCGCGCTGCGGAACCGACGCCTGAAACCGTCGACCCGCGCAAGGCCGCTGTGGAAGCCGCCATCGCCCGTGCCAAAGCGCGGAAAGCCGAAAAAGAAGCCGCCAATGAACCGGTGGCTGAAACCATCGATCCGCGTAAAGCCGCCGTTGAAGCGGCTATCGCCCGAGCGAAAGCACGCAAAGCAGAAAAACAGGCAGTGAACGAGGAATAAATGGTTTTTAAAATCGCAAGCTCTCCTTATACCCATAACCATCGCCAGACCTCGCGCATTATGCTGCTGGTACTGCTGGCGGCCGTGCCGGGCATCGCTATTCAGACCTGGTTTTTTGGCTGGGGGACGCTCGTTCAGATAGTGCTGGCAAGCCTTACGGCCTGGGGTGCAGAGGCCGCCATCCTTCGTCTGCGTAAACAGAATGTGCTACACACGCTGCAGGATAACGCCGCCCTGCTGACCGGTCTGCTATTAGCTATCAGTATTCCTTCCATGGCACCCTGGTGGATGATTGTGCTCGGCACCGCTTTTGCGGTCGTTATCGCCAAGCAATTGTACGGTGGCCTGGGTCAGAATCCGTTTAACCCGGCGATGATTGGCTATGTGGTGCTACTGATTTCGTTCCCGGTGCAGATGACGTCCTGGCTGCCGCCGCAGGAAATCGCCATCACCACCCCAGGCCTGATGGATACGTTGCAGATAATCTTCAGCGGCCATACCGCGACCGGGGCTGACATCAACACCCTGCGCATGGGCGTGGACGGGATCAGTCAGGCAACGCCACTTGATACCTTCAAAACGTCACTGCACGCCGGGCATAGCGTAAGCGACATTCTGAACGCGTCGATTTATCGCGGTGCGCTGGCCGGAATTGGCTGGCAGTGGGTGAACGTGGCCTACCTGGCAGGCGGCTTGTTCCTGCTGTGGCAGCGCGCTATTCGCTGGCATATTCCGGTGAGTTTCCTGCTGACGCTGGCCGTGTGCTCTACGCTAGGCTGGATTTTCTCGCCTGAAACACTGGCGTCCCCGCAAATGCATATGCTCTCAGGGGCCACCATGCTCGGCGCATTCTTTATTCTGACCGACCCGGTAACCGCCTCGACCACCAATCGCGGGCGGCTGGTCTACGGCGCGCTGGCGGGTGTCCTGGTATGGCTGATTCGCAGCTTTGGCGGCTATCCGGATGGCGTGGCCTTTGCCACCTTGCTGGCCAACATTACCGTGCCGCTGATTGATTACTACACGCGCCCGCGCGTTTACGGACACCGCTGAGACCGACCATGCTGACTACGATTCGCAAACATGGCATCACGTTGGCGCTTTTCGCCGCCGGTGCCACCGGGATGACGGCCATAATTAACCAGATGACCAAAAGCACCATTGATACGCAGTCTGCCAAACAGCAGATGGCGCTGTTCGATCAGGTGGTGACGCAAGATAGCTATAATAACGACTTGCTGAAAAGCTGCTATGTGCTGAACGCTCCTGAACTGGGGAAAGGCAGCCACAAGATTTATATTGCCCGTAAAGACGACACCCCGGTCGCAGTAGTGATGGAGGCGACAGCTCCGGACGGTTATTCCGGTGCCATTCAGTTGCTGGTGGGTGCCGATTTTAACGGCACGGTGCTGGGGTCGCGCGTGACTGAGCATCATGAAACGCCAGGTTTAGGCGATAAGATTGAACTGCGCCATTCCGACTGGATAACCCGTTTTGCCGGAAAAATTATCCACTCAGCAAGTGACAGCCAGTGGGCGGTGAAAAAAGATGGTGGTGAGTTCGACCAGTTTACCGGGGCGACTATCACCCCGCGTGCAGTGGTGAACGCCGTGAAGCGTGCCGGACTGTTTGCGCAGACGTTGCCGCAGCAGATTAACGAACTTACCCCCTGTGAAGAGTAAATCATGAGCGAAATCAAAGACGTTATTGTTCAGGGATTATGGAAAAACAACTCCTCGCTGGTGCAGCTATTGGGCCTGTGCCCGCTGCTGGCTGTGACCTCGACGGCGACTAACGCCCTCGGGCTGGGACTGGCCACCACGCTGGTCTTAACCCTGACTAACCTGTTTATCTCCCTGTTGCGCCGTTGGACACCATCGGAAATTCGTATTCCGATATACGTCATGATTATCGCCTCGGTGGTGAGTTCGGTGCAGATGCTGATCAACGCCTATGCGTTTGGGCTGTATCAGTCGCTGGGAATTTTTATTCCGCTGATCGTGACCAACTGTATCGTGGTCGGGCGCGCCGAAGCGTTCGCCGCTAAGAAAGGCCCGATGCTGTCGGCCCTGGACGGTTTCTCGATTGGCATGGGTGCCACCTGTGCGATGTTTGTGCTGGGCTCTATTCGTGAGATTCTCGGCAACGGCACCCTGTTTGACGGCGCTGATGGGCTGCTCGGCGGCTGGGCCAAAGCCCTGCGCATTGAAGTTTTCCATACCGACACGCCATTCCTGCTGGCGATGCTGCCCCCGGGTGCGTTCATTGGTCTGGGAATGCTGCTGGCGATTAAATACGTTATCGATCAGCGCGCGAAGCAGAAAGCCAGCACCGTACGTAACCATTGTGAAGTTGCGCCGGATGTGAAAACCACGCCAGGGAAAGCTTGATGAATAAAGAGAAGCGTCACCAGATCCTCACCCGATTACGTGACAACAATCCCCACCCGACCACGGAACTGAATTTCACCACGCCGTTTGAGCTGCTGATTGCGGTTCTGCTCTCAGCCCAAGCGACCGACGTGAGCGTTAACAAAGCCACCGCCAAACTTTATCCGGTGGCGAATACGCCGGAAGCGATTCTGGCGCTCGGCGTTGACGGGCTGAAGGGATACATCAAGACTATCGGCCTGTTTAACAGCAAAGCCGAAAACGTGATTAAGACCTGTCGGATCCTGATTGAACAGCATGGCAGCGTCGTACCGGAAGACCGCGCGGCGCTGGAGGCTTTACCCGGTGTCGGACGTAAAACCGCCAATGTGGTGCTGAACACCGCCTTCGGCTGGCCGACCATCGCGGTGGATACGCATATTTTCCGGGTGTGCAATCGCACCAACTTTGCGCCGGGGAAAAACGTTGAGCAGGTAGAAGATAAGCTGCTAAAAGTGGTCCCCGCCGAGTTTAAAGTCGACTGCCATCACTGGTTCATTCTGCACGGACGTTATACCTGCGTCGCACGTAAACCGCGCTGCGGCTCCTGCTTGATTGAAGACCTCTGTGAATATAAAGAGAAAGTCGATATCTGATCCTGTTTTATCGCCGTGTCGCGGCACGGCGTTCTCTCCATTTTATTGTCCATAAAACCCCTCCAGACTAATGCATCATCTGGCCTGTTATCGCTCGGACAGGTTAATCGTTTTTTTTCCAACTGAAATTTCTATACAAATGTGACACAGATCACTTCCATAACACCACGTTAAAACGATGTTAAAGAAACGAAGCTAAGCCTTTGCTCATGCAGCGGTTAACTGTTTTTTAACCAGACATATCACCACTATTTTTCGGATTATTGGCCTATATGACTGCCCAGCAAGCAAAACGGCAGAACATATCGCCACAAGCCCAGAAAATCGGCACCTTTTTAGTGAAAAAAACCAGAAGAATCGAAACGGCGAAGTTAAACGCTGAATAACATTTAGATGAACGGACGATTATAACGCCCTCGTTATGTGTAACAGAGTATTACAAACCCCTTGTGCGATTGTCCAGGATAGTGAACATTACCTGCCGTTTTCCCCTCCAAGAATAACTATAAGGCGGATGTCAAAACGAACGTCACGCCCACGAACCCCGTTAATATGGGATGTAAAAAAAGAGGTATATGTGTCTACTGCAAACAATAAACCAACTGAAAGCGTGAGTCTGAACGCTTTCAAACAACCGAAATCTTTCTATCTCATTTTCTCAATTGAACTGTGGGAACGCTTTGGTTATTACGGCCTTCAGGGCATCATGGCCGTTTACCTGGTTAAACAACTGGGTATGTCCGAAGCGGATTCTATTACGCTGTTCTCCTCTTTCAGCGCACTGGTATATGGTCTGGTCGCTGTAGGCGGCTGGCTGGGTGATAAAGTGCTCGGTACCAAGCGTGTCATTATGCTGGGTGCGGTTGTGCTGGCGATTGGTTATGCGCTGGTGGCCTTCTCGGGGCACGATGCCGCCGTCGTGTATATGGGTATGGCGACTATCGCTGTGGGTAACGGCCTGTTTAAAGCTAACCCATCCGCCCTGCTTTCAACCTGTTATGAGAAAGACGACCCGCGTCTGGACGGTGCATTCACCATGTACTACATGTCCATCAACATCGGTTCTTTCTTCTCTATGCTGGCGACCCCGTGGCTCGCCGCGAAATATGGCTGGAGCACGGCGTTTGCGCTGAGCGTGGTGGGTATGTGTATTACCGTGGTGAACTTTGCGTTCTGCCAGAAATGGGTGAAAAGCTACGGTTCCAAGCCTGACTTTGCCCCGGTTCACATGGGTAAACTGCTGGCCACCATCGTTGGGGTTGTGGTTCTGGTGACCATTGCCACCTGGCTGCTGCACAACCAGGGTATCGCTCGTATGGTTCTGGCCGTGGTTGCTCTGGGTATCATCTGCCTGTTCGCGAAAGAGACCTTCGCGATGAAAGGTGCCGCGCGTCGTAAAATGATCGTGGCCTTCATTCTGATGGTTGAAGCGATTGTATTCTTCGTGCTGTACAGCCAGATGCCAACCTCTCTGAACTTCTTCGCTATCCGTAACGTTGAGCACTCCATTTTGGGTATCGCGTTCGAGCCAGAGCAGTATCAGGCCCTGAACCCATTCTGGATCATGATTGGTAGTCCAATCCTGGCCGCTATCTATAACAAGATGGGCGACCGTATGCCGATGCCGCACAAATTTGCCTTCGGTATGATCCTCTGTTCACTGGCCTTCCTGGTGCTGCCACTGGGTGCCAAGTTCGCAACCGATGCTGGTATCGTGTCCGTTAACTGGCTGATTCTGAGCTATGCGCTGCAGTCTATCGGTGAGCTGATGATCTCCGGTCTCGGCCTGGCGATGGTTGCACAGCTGGTTCCACAGCGTCTGATGGGCTTCATCATGGGTAGCTGGTTCCTGACCACTGCCGGTGCAGCCATCATCGCGGGTAACGTGGCTAACCTGATGGCAGTTCCAGAAAACGTGACTGATCCCCTGATGTCCCTGCACGTCTACGGTGATGTGTTCATGAAGATTGGCATCGCCACTGCGGTGATCGCAGTCCTGATGCTGCTGACTGCACCGAAACTGAATCGTATGACCCAGGAAGATGATGCCGCTGACAAAGCCCGCGAAACGGCAACTGCATAACATTCTTCGGCAATCCGAATAAATTAGGCCGCTGACACGTTCAGCGGCTTTTTTTTTATCTGCGGGCGAACTAGGATGGATGACACATCTGCGTCCTAAGGAGTTCGTCATGAAATTATTCTATAAACCCGGTGCCTGTTCCCTTGCTTCACATATCACCCTGCGGGAGAGCGGCATGGACTTTTCGCTGGTTGGCGTTGATCTCGCGATAAAGCAGCTGGAAAATGGGGAGGATTATTGGCAGGTCAACCCGAAAGGCCAGGTTCCTGCCCTGCTGCTGGACGACAACATCCTGCTGACCGAAGGCGTGGCGATCATGCAGTACATCGCGGACACCAAATCTGACCGCCAGTTGCTGGCCCCGGCGGGGAGCATCGCTCGCTATAAGACGCTCGAATGGCTCAATTTCATTGCCACCGAACTGCACAAAGGCTTTACGCCGTTGTTCCGTCCGGACACACCTGAAGACTTCAAACCGACCGTCCGCGCACTGCTGGAGAAAAAATTCAGCTATGTGAATGATGCGCTGCGTGACGGGGAGTGGATCAGCGGGGCACGCTTCACCATCGCTGATGCCTACCTGTTTACCGTCCTGCGCTGGGCGCGGGCGGTAAAATTGGATCTCAGCGGTTACAAAAATATTGAAGCTTATATGGCCCGCGTGGCAGCCCGTCCGGCTGTTACCGCAGCATTGGCGGCAGAAGGCTTAAATTAAGGCTTAGATTTCGGCTCGATAAGCATGAGCGCCATCAGGTATTAAAAAAGGCCGCATACGCGGCCTTCTTCATGTGCTGGTAACGGGAAAATTACTTCCAGCACACCAGGCAGTAGTTTTTCTTACCGCGACGCAGCAGCGTGTAGCGCCCGTACAGACGATCGCTTTCGGCGAAAGTGTATTCCGGGTCAATCTGCTTCTCACCGTTGATGGTGACCGCGTTTGAGGCGATGGTTTTGCGCGCCTGACCGCGGGACGGCTGCAGCTCAGAATCCACCAGCGCCTGCATCAGGTCAGCCCCTTTTTCCATTTCGACCATCGGCACGCCATCCTGCGCCAGTTGTTCGAAATCGTCTTCGCTCAGGTCACTCAGGTTGCCGTTAAACAGGCTTTCAGTGATGCGTTTTGCCGCCACCAGACCTTCTTCACCATGCACCAGACGGGTGACCTGCTCGGCCAGCACGTACTGCGCGCGCGGTGCTTTGCCACTGTTTTTGTCTTCTTCTTCCAGGGCATTAATTTCAGCAATGTCCATGAAGGTGAAGAACTTCAGGAAGCGATATACGTCCGCGTCCGCAGTGTTAATCCAGAATTGATAGAACTTGTATGGACTGGTTTTCTTCGGATCCAGCCACACCGCGCCGCCTTCGGTTTTACC
The DNA here is from genome assembly GCF_033843265.1 of Scandinavium lactucae. Taxonomy (NCBI): domain Bacteria; kingdom Pseudomonadati; phylum Pseudomonadota; class Gammaproteobacteria; order Enterobacterales; family Enterobacteriaceae; genus Scandinavium; species Scandinavium lactucae. Next base: position 23,974 of record NZ_JAWXRD010000040.1, on the reverse strand, counting down.
GAATTTGGTGCCGTCGGATTTGGTGATCAGCGGAACGGTCAGACCGAACACCTGATTCTGGTGCAGACGACGGGTCAGGTCGATACCGGAGGTGATGTTACCCCACTGGTCGGAGCCGCCGATTTGCAGCGCCACACCATGCAGTTTGTTCAGGCACGCGAAGTCATAACCCTGCAACAGGTTGTAGGAGAACTCGGTAAAGGAGATCCCCTGATCATCTCGGTTAAGACGCTGTTTTACCGCTTCCTTGTTGATCATCTGGTTAACAGAGAAGTGTTTACCGATATCACGCAGGAAGGTCAGCACGTTCATGCCGCCGAACCAGTCATAGTTGTTGGCCGCGATGGCAGAATTACTGCCGCAGTCGAAATCGAGGAACGGTGCAACCTGTTTGCGGATTTTATCCACCCACTCCTGCACGGTATCTTCGGTGTTTAGCTTACGCTCGGCCGCTTTGAAACTAGGATCGCCAATCAGGCCAGTTGCGCCACCCACCAGAGCCACAGGCTTGTGGCCCGCTTCCTGGAAGCGTTTCAGGCATAACAGGGGAACGAGATGCCCCAAATGCAAGCTGTCAGCGGTAGGATCGAAGCCGCAATAGAGCGCGATCGGGCCCTGCGCCAGTCGCTCTGCTAACGCTTCCTCGTCCGTCACCTGGGCCACCAGGCCCCGCTCTTGCAATTGTTTAATCAAGTTACTGCTCGCCATCAAAGTCTCCATGTATAAAACAGACTGCACCTTAGCCGGTACACGACGTTTCGCAAGATGCGAAAGGCTCATAGAATAAAACGCCAGCCCGTGTTGTGCCAGCGCTTAACGCAACAAAATGCGCGATTACGGCGCGAGTCGGTCGATTTTCCAGGCATCGTTTTCACGCTGGTACATAAATCTGTCATGCAAGCGATGTTCACCCCCCTGCCAGAACTCCATCGACTCAATGCTGATGCGGTATCCGCCCCAGAAACTCGGCAGCGGCACTTCGCCCTGCTGGAACTTTTGTTTAAGCTCAAGGAATTTGCTTTCGAGGATCCCGCGCGCAGAAATACGGCTGGACTGCTTCGAGACCCAGGCACCAATCTGGCTGTCGCGCGGACGGCTGTGGAAATACTTCACCACTTCAAGCGTAGAAAGCCGTTCAGCCTTGCCGGTGACCATCACCTGACGTTCCAGCATATGCCAAGGAAACAACAGGCTGATACGCGGGTTTTGTTCCAGATGATGCGCCTTACGGCTGCCAAGGTTGGTATAGAACACCAGCCCCTTTTCGTCGTAATGTTTGAGTAACACGATGCGCTGATAGGGCTGACCGTTTTCATCCACGGTCGCCACGACCATCGCCGTGGGATCGGCAAGTTTGGCCTCGCAGGCCTGCCCCAACCAGCGTTCAAAAAGTGCCAGCGGTTCAGCGGGAAGATCGCGGCGGCGCAGGCCGCCACGGGTATACTCACGGCGCAGATGCGCAATTTGCTGCAGGGAGTCGTTGTCAGACATGGCGTTTTCGAAGTTGTCTTTAGGTGACGCTATTGTGCGCCGCCGTCAGCAAAATCTCAACGCTTCGGATTTTGCAACTGACAGTTATTCAAGACGATACGGTCACGTTTGTAGACCGTCGCGCTGTCGCCTTTCGACCAGAAGACATAAATGCCGTCGGTATAGCGCGCCCCCGAGGCTGAAATGCCCTGGGTCAGCGTCTGCTGCTGATTATCGTAGATGAAATCGACCTGCTGACGGGTGTTGTTCAGGTGAACGGTCAGCGGTTTTTCGTCGCACTGGTATTCAAGGGTGTCGGTGTGCATCCGCTCGACGAACTGGTTGTAGTAGCTACAGCCGGAGAGCATCAAGGGTGCTATCAGTGGTACTACCGCGAGGAGAATTTTTTTCATTGGCTTGCCTATAGACTGTCCCGGTCCCGGAGGGCAGTTGCCCTCCCTAAACACACCTATTCTATCGGCAATGGCATCACGACTCAGTCAGTTAACTCTGATTCTGCGCCGGGTTAACAGGGAAAATCGCCCCCAGCACCGTTGGCATGCTGGCCCCGGTGACGGACGGCAGATTACCCGGCAACCCGGCCAGCGTACGCCAGGCAAGCCATGCGAAGGCCAGACCTTCCATATCGTCTCCGCTGACACCCGCGTCGTCGGTGGTTGAGACCTCAGTACCCGGTAGCAACGCAGCCAGGCGCGCCATCAGCAAAGGATTACGACTGCCTCCGCCGCACACCAGCAGACGCTCACAGCCACCGCTCAGCAACACCTGCTCGCTGATGGTCACAGCGGTCAGTTCAGTCAGGGTGGTCATTACATCTTTCGCCGCCACCCCCGGGTGTTTGGCTAACTGGCGCTCGAGCCAGCCGTAGTTGAAATATTCGCGTCCTGTGCTTTTCGGAGCAGGTAATGCAAACCACGGGTCGCTGAGCATTTCCTGCAACAACGGCAGACTGATTTTACCCGTGTGCGCCCATTCGGCATCTTTGTCATACGGTTTTCCGCACTGACGCCAAATCCATGCGTCCATCAGCATGTTACCCGGCCCTGTATCATGTCCTTTGACCGGCAGCCCAGGACTCAGCATTGACAGATTCGCGATCCCGCCGATGTTGAGCACAATGCGACGCTCGTGCGGCACAGCCAGTAGCGCGTGATGGAATGCCGGAACCAACGGCGCACCCTGCCCGCCCAGGGCGATATCACGGCGGCGGAAATCACCAACCACCGTGACACCAGTGCGGGCAGCAATGATATTGTTGTCTCCGATTTGCAGCGTATGCGGGGCCTCACCGTCCGGCTCATGCCATACCGTTTGCCCATGACAGCCAATGGCCACGATATCGCTGGCCGATAGCTTTTCCTGCGCCATCAGTGCCAGCACAGCATCAGCGAACAAATGTCCGAGGCGTGTGTCGAGCTGCCCGTACTGCGACAGGGTCAGCTGCTGCCCCTGGCAGATAGCGAGGATGGCTTCCTTGATAGCAATGGGAATGGGGTACGACAGGCTGGCCTGCTGCGCCACTATGCTTTCGTCCATCGCCGCGAGAACCACATCTACACCGTCAAGGCTGGTGCCTGACATCACACCAATATAGCGACCCGATTTCATACGCTTTCCTGAATTTATGACTGAGAAAAACAATGAAGCATAAAGTTTTTCTTAATGCCATGATCCACTGACGAAATTTAATAATTCGCGGCCTGGATACACGTCCGGTTGCGTTGTATGCCTTTATCGCAACGGCTGTTTATGTAAGGTTGAGCACAAAGAGACTACAATTTTGTGTAGATCCTCGCAGAACATATGACCTCTAGTGCATAAATGCCATATAATTGCGGTGACGGATGCTCTCAAGAGCGTTACTTGTGAACAGGAGATTCATAAATGATGTTACGTGTATTGGCCGTTTCAATGATTGGGTTCACGCTTGCCGGTTGTGTCAGCAGCAGCGGCCTTTCCGGAGACGTTTATTCCGCATCCGAAGCCAAACAGGTTCAGAATGTGACCTACGGGACGATTGTTCATACTCGTCCAGTACAGATTCAGGGCGGTGATGACTCTAACGTCATCGGCGCAATCGGTGGTGCGGTGCTGGGTGGCTTCCTCGGGAATACCGTGGGCGGCGGAACCGGTCGTTCGTTGGCAACCGCGGCGGGCGCAGTCGCAGGTGGTGTAGCGGGCCAGGGCGTTCAGGGTGCAATGAACAAAACCCAGGGCGTAGAGCTGGAAATCCGTAAGGACGATGGCAATACCATCATGGTGGTGCAGAAACAGGGCGCAACCCAGTTCGCTGCCGGGCAACGTGTCGTGATGGCCAGCAATGGCAGCCAGGTGACCGTTTCCCCTCGCTAATGATCCGGCGTGTATCACCCATAAAAAAAGGCCCTGATTCAGGGCCTTTTTTGTTATTCCGGTCTGAGCGCTAGTCTTTGGCCTGCAGTTCGTTTATGTTCTGCTCCAGCTTACGAATGAGCCCCAGCAGCAGATCCAGTTCTTCAGGCGAGATGCCCGCGAGAATTTCCCCCCGCGTTTTACGAATCACTGTTTCCATATCTTCGATTAGCGGCTCGGCTTTCTCAGTCAGTTTAATACGTTTAGCACGACGGTCATTGGCACAGGTCTGACGCGAAATCAGGCCCTTCTCTTCCAGCTGATCGAGGGTACGAACCAGTGAAGGCTGCTCGATACCAATCGCCTTAGCCAGTTGAATTTGCGACTGTTCCGGGGGCAGCTGATGTATGTTATGCAGCGTAACCCAGTGAGTCTGCGTTAATTCCAGAGGTTTCAGGCGATGGTCAATCAGAGCACGCCAAATGCGCACCAGCCGTGCCAGATCAGAACCCAGTGGCGATTCCAATTTCATCTCCTTATAATTAGCTTGCTAAGTTATTATACTGATTTTAGAATAGTGTGCAGCATTTAAATGCCCAAAACAAATGTATTGGCTCATCCCCGCTAACGAACGGGATGATTTACACTAATGACTATACCGGGCATCGCAGCCCTCTGCCGCACTACTGGATTTGCAAAGGATTTTTGCTCGTGAAGCTGACGCTTAATACTCCGGGACTTCCCCTGCAGGACTTGATTGTTGGGGCCTCAATCTACTTTCCCCCACTGTTCAAAGCGGTGATTCTGGGCTTTCTTATCTGGCTGCTCGCCCATCGCCAGCTGCGCGACTGGATGTACGCGGGTGACGTCTGGCACCCTCTTTTAATGGATCTTTCTCTGTTCGCGCTGGCGGTCTGCCTGGCGCTGGTTCTGATTGTGGCGTGGTAACTCACTCAATGAAAAAAATGAAATATTTCTCCACGCTGCTGGTCGCGGCTCTGGCGCTGGTGGCCGTCTGGCTGGTCTGGAATTACTATATGCAGTCGCCGTGGACGCGTGACGGCAAAATTCGTGCCGAACAGGTCAGCATCACCCCGCAGGTATCCGGAAGTATCATCGAACTCAACGTCCGGGATAACCAGCAGGTAAAAGCCGGGGATGTACTGTTCCGTCTCGATGCGACGCCATTTCGCATTGCGGTGATGACCGCCCAGGCCCAATATGCCAAAGCGTTGTCAGACATGGCGAAAGCGAAGTCAGATTGGAATAAAGCCCAGTCAGATATGGACAAGGCCCGTCGTGAAGCTGACCGCCGTCGTAATTTACCGAAAAACTTTATTTCGGCGGAAGATCTCGACACCGTCAATAATGCTTTGAAAACGGCGACCGCTAATGCCGAAGCCGCCAAAGCCAGCGTCGCCGCAGCCAAAGCCAGTGCCGATGCGGCTAACGCGGCCCTTGAACACGCCAACTGGCAGCTGGCGCAAACCGACGTCAAAGCGCCGGTTGATGGCTGGGTCACCAATCTGTCGACCCGCACCGGGGATTATGCCGCCGTCGGCCACCCGGTATTTGCACTGGTCGATAGCCATTCGTTTTATGTCGTCGGCTATTTTGAAGAGACCAAACTGCGCCACATTCGTCCTGGCGGCGCGGCCAGTGTGGTGCTTTACAGCAACGGACAAACGTTACAGGGTCACGTTGGCAGTATTGGGCGCGCTATCTCGGATCAGAGCGTCGGCCCGGAAGGCAGTTTGATCGCTGACGTCAAACCAACCATTCCCTGGGTGCGACTGGCTCAGCGCGTTCCGGTTCGCATCGAATTCGATAAGCTGCCAGAAGATATCATTCTGGTTGCGGGGACGACCTGCACCGTCTCGATCGGCGGCCAGTAATGAATTTACAGGCGCTAACCTGGCGGTCGCTGCCATGGGTAAAGGCCACACGCCCGCAATGGCGGTATGCCTTACGTAACGGCATCGCGATGTGCCTGGCCCTAAGTTTTGCCTATTACATCAATCTGGATCAGCCCTACTGGGCCATGACCTCTGCGGCGGTCGTGAGCTTTCCGACCGTGGGCGGAGTTATCAGTAAAAGTCTGGGGCGTATTGCCGGGAGTCTGCTGGGGGCCTGCGCGGCGATTTTAATTGCCGGGCACACCATGACCGATCCGTGGCTGTTTCTGTTCGGGCTGTCGGCGTGGATTGCCCTGTGCACCTGGGTCTGCGCGATGTACCTGAACAACGCCGCCTATGCGTTCCAGCTTGCGGGCTATACCTGTGCGATTATTGCCTTCCCGATGGTCAATCTGGTGGATGCCACACATCTATGGGATATCGCCCAGGCTCGCGTATGTGAAGTAATACTCGGTATCGTCTGCGGGGCGCTGATGATGATGATCATGCCGAGCACCTCAGATGGCACCACCCTGCTGACCGCGCTAAAGAACATGCATGCGCGTATTCTGGAACATGCCAGCCTGCTGTGGCAGCCGGAAACCACCGATGCGATTCGTACCGCGCATGAGAGCGTTATTGGTCAGATCCTGACCATGAACCTGCTGCGCATTCAGGCATTCTGGAGCCATTACCGCTTCCGTCGCCAGAACAGCCTGCTGAACTATTTGTTACATCAGCAGCTGCGCATGACCAGCGTGATTTCCAGCCTGCGCCGGATGCTGATTAACTGGCCTGAACACCCCGCCAATACCCGCGAGGTGCTGGAAAAATTACTCGCCGAGCTGGCGAAGCCTGGCGCAAACGCCTATAGCGTGGCCCGGATAATCGCCCCGCTGGCCCCGCGCGACCCAATGGATTACCGGCATCAGGCATTCTGGCAACGCCTGCGTTATTTCTGCCGCCTGTATCTGACCTCCAGCCGCTGGCTAAAACGACTGCAAAATGCCTCGGCGATCACCGAGTTTGATGTGCCCGCAGCCCCCGCACTGACTCGCCGGACTGACCATGCCGAGGCGCTATGGAACGGGCTGCGCACCTTCTTCGCCCTGATTATGGTTGGCGCATGGACCATCAATACCCAGTGGGCGTCCGGCCCGGCAGCACTGACCCTGGCGGCCATTTGCTGCGTGCTCTTTTCTATCTCACCTTCACCCTTCAACTCCCTGACCTTGCTGCTGCGCACCCTGCTGCTGCTGTCGCTATTCAGCTTTGTGGTCAAGTTTGGCCTGATGGTGCAAATCAGTGACCTCTGGCAATTCCTGCTGTTTCTGTTCCCCCTGCTGGTCACCATGCAGCTGTTCAAACTGCAAATGCCGAAGTACGCCGGGCTATGGGGGCAACTGGTGGTGTTTATGGGATCGTTCATTTCGGTGACCAACCCGCCGGTGTATGATTTCGCCGGTTTTCTTAACGATAACCTGGCTAAGATTATCGGCGTGGGGCTGGCATGGCTGGCCTTCGCGGTGCTCAAACCGGGATCGGATGCCCGTAAAAGTCGCCGCCATATTCGGTCGTTACGGCGTCACTTTGTCGATCAGCTCAGCCGTCGCCCGCAGCAAAGCGAACATGAGTTTGAATCGTTGGTTTATCATTACATCAGCCAGCTCAGTAACAGCCGGGATGCGCTCTCCCGCCGGTGGCTTCTGCGCTGGGGGGTGGTATTACTCAACTGTAGCCATGTGGTCTGGCAATTGCGAGACTGGGAAACCCGCTCTGACCCGCTGGAGCGAGTGCGCGACCTGTGTATCAGCCTGCTGCGCGATGTGATGAGCGAGCGTGGCGTTCAGCAGCGTCCGCTGGCCTCGGCACTAAGCGAGTTAAAACGAATTTATGAAGCGTTGGGCCACCATCATCAGCCTGCCGCCAGAGAACTGGCGGCGATTATCTGGCGTTTGTACTGTTCACTGTTGCAGCTAGAACAAGCGCCGGTTGCGGGGACAATCGAGGAACGGGCTACTTAATGACCCCGCAGGCAAAACGCGCCCCGCCACCGCCAAGTGGTTTTGGCTGATCGGCCATATTATCCCCGCCGATGTGGACCATCAGGGCTTTGCCTTTCACCTCATCCAGTTTTTTCAGCCGCGGAGCCAGCACCGGCTGCGTGGCTTTTCCATCATTATTCACCACCAGCACCGGCAAATCGCCGAGGTGCCCCATGCCGTTTGGCCCTTCATGCTTGCCCGAATGATCGGGATCGAGATGACCGCCTGCCGATTCGGCAGCGCTGGCTTTCCCCTCTTTCAGGGCGGGCTGGCAGCTACCGTTCGCATGAACATGAAAACCATGCTCACCGGGTGGTAACGCTTTGAGATCGGGGGTAAATTCGAGGCCTTTATCGGTTTCAGTGATTTTCACTTCGCCGATCGACTGTCCGACGGTTTGCGGGGTGACGAGATTCATCTCCACTTCGGTACTGGCGGCATACGCGCCGGTTGAAATGGCCAGGGTCAGTAAGGTAAGAGTGATGCGCTTCATAGTACCTCCAAAAAAAAGGTTCCTGATAAGTCTAAACCAGGAACGCTTTTTTGGTCGGAACGTTAGCGCAAAGCAGAATTACGGCACGTCGTAACCGAGTGCGGCCTTGCGAATGCGGAACCACTGCTGACGGGTCATGTTAAGATTTTCAGCGGCGATCGCCGAACGCACGCGTTCAATCTTACCGGAACCGATGATCGGCAGCGGCTGGGAAGGCAGGCGCATCACCCAGGCGTAAACCACCTGTTCAATGCTTTCGGCGTTGAGTTCGGTCGCGACTGTCGCCAGCTCATCACGCAGCGGCTGGTATTTCTCATCGTTGAACAGGCTCCCGCCGCCCAGACAAGACCACGCCATTGGGCGCACGCGCAGCTGTTGTAGCTGGTCGAGCGTGCCGTCAAGCAGCAGCGGCTGATGCACCGGAGAGAGTTCAACCTGGTTGGTCGCCAGGGTAAACGGCAGCCGTGATTGCAGGAGGGAGAACTGGGCTGGCGTGAAGTTGGAAACACCGAAATGACGTACTTTGCCGCTCTGATGCAGCGCGGTAAAGGCTTCTGCCACCTCGTCGGCATCCATCAGTGGATCTGGGCGGTGGATCAGCAGCAGGTCCAGTTGGTCAATGGCCAGATGGGTCAACGACTGTTCGGCGCTGCGCACAATATGGTCTTTGTCGGTGATGTAGTGCCCGATGGCGTTTTCCGCCCGCGCGGTGGTCGCTATCCCGCATTTGCTGACCACTTCCATACGTGAGCGCAGGTGCGGGGCCAGTTTCATGGCGTCGCCGAAGGCCGCTTCGCACAGGTAGCCGCCATAAATATCGGCGTGATCGACCGTCGTCACCCCGAGATCAAGATGTTGTTCAATGAAGCTAACCAACTGCTGCGGGGACATGTTCCAGTCCATCAGACGCCAGTAGCCCATCACAAAGCGGGAGAATTCCGGGCCATTAGGCGCGAGAGTAATACGCTGAACCATACAAGCTTCCTCAACAGAAAAATTTCATCGAGTATACGCACATTTAGGGTCAAAACAGTGAAGGCTGATCAGGTTCTTCAGGAGAAAGGGTTTTGTTTGCACGGATTTTGCGCAGCAGACGTTGGCGGCAGAGGCGAAGCACCTCTTGCTTTTGGGCATCGTTGAATTGTTGCCAGTTGAAACGCTCGTCACGGCTGCGCATACAGCCCCTACAATAGCCGCGTTCATCAGACTGACAGATACCCCGGCACGGGCTTTGTACCGGGAAAAACTCCAGTTGTTCTGCCACACCGCCCCCTGTCATTTGCTTACTCTCATTGAAGCCTGATATCGCTCTTCCTGCAACTGCCAAACACTTTTCGCTTGCATTAGACCAATCGGTCTACTACATTTAGCCCCATGAACAAACACACCGAACATGATACTCGCGAACATCTCCTCGCCACTGGCGAACGGTTATGTATGCATCGCGGCTTTACCGGAATGGGATTGAGCGAACTGCTGAAAACGGCGGAAGTGCCGAAAGGCTCGTTTTATCACTATTTCCGCTCTAAAGAAGCATTTGGTGTGGCGTTGCTTGAGCGTCACTACGCCGATTACCACTGCCGTCTGGCTGAGCATTTTGCCCACGGTGAAGGCAACTACCGTGACCGCCTGCTGGCTTACTATCAGCATACCCTGACCCAGTTCTGCCAACAGGGGATTATCAGCGGTTGTCTGACGGTGAAACTCTCCGCCGAGGTGTGTGACCTCTCAGAAGTGATGCGCACCGAAATGAACAAAGGGGCCAGCCAGATTATTGTCCTGCTGAGCCACGCACTGGAAGAAGGCCGTAAAGAGAAGAGCCTCACCTTCCACGGTGATGCCCATACCCAAGCCGAGGTGCTGTACTCCCTGTGGCTGGGGGCGAACCTTCAGGCCAAGATTTCACGCAGTTCGACGCCGCTGGAAAGCGCGCTCGAACATGCAAAGACTATGATTGCCGCGCCTGTCATATAAACAGGCGTTTTTATTTCACGAATCACTAGACGACCGGTCTACTCAGGAGTTCTTATGTCACAACAGAAACTGTTCACCCCGCTGAAGGTCGGCGCTGTTACTTTGCCTAACCGCGTACTGATGGCCCCGCTGACGCGCCTGCGCAGCATTGAACCGGGTGACATTCCAACCCCACTGATGGGTGAATACTATCGCCAGCGCGCAAGCTCCGGCCTGATTATCTCCGAAGCTACACAGATTTCTGCCCAGGCGAAAGGCTACGCTGGCGCACCCGGCCTGCACAGCCCGGAGCAAATCGCGGCATGGAAAAAAATCACCGCTGGCGTTCACGCTGAAAACGGCCTGATGGCAGTTCAGCTGTGGCACACCGGGCGTATTTCGCACAACAGCCTACAGCCAGGCGGCCAGGCACCAGTTGCCCCTTCTGCGCTGAGCGCAGGTACCCGTACCTCCCTGCGTGATGCCAACGGCAACGCGACCCGTGAAGATACCTCTGTCCCGCGTGCGCTGGAACTTAGCGAGATCCCTGGCATCGTGGATGACTTTCGTCAGGCGGTTGCTAATGCACGCGAAGCAGGTTTCGACCTCGTCGAACTGCACTCTGCTCACGGCTACCTGTTGCACCAGTTCCTGTCGCCTTCCGCTAACCAGCGTACCGACCAGTACGGCGGCAGTATCGAAAATCGTGCCCGTCTGGTACTTGAAGTGGTTGATGCCGTCAGCAAAGAGTGGAGTGCCGATCGCATTGGTATTCGCGTATCGCCAATTGGTTCTTTCCAGAACACGGACAACGGCCCGAATGAAGAAGCCGATGCGCTGTATCTGATTGAAGAACTGGGCAAACGTGGCATTGCTTATCTGCACATGTCCGAGCCAGACTGGGCAGGCGGTCAGCCTTATACCGAAGAATTCCGTCGTAAAGTACGTGAACGCTTCCATGGCCCGATTATCGGGGCCGGTGCCTACACCCCTGAAAAAGCGGAAGACCTGATTGCCAAAGGCCTGATTGACGCTGTGGCGTTTGGTCGCGCCTACATCGCCAACCCGGACCTGGTTGCACGTCTGGAGCGTAAAGCGGAACTCAACCCGCAGCGTCCGGAAAGCTTCTACGGCGGCGGCGCGGAAGGCTATACCGATTACCCTGCTCTCTAATCCCCTGATTGATAGCGGCGGGCATCCGCCGCTATACTGATATTCCTGTTTTACGAACAAGACCTTAAGGGAAAGAGAATGCGCCTACTTCACACCATGCTGCGCGTTGGCGACCTGCAACGCTCGATTGATTTCTACACTAAGGTGCTGGGCATGTCGCTGCTGCGCACCAGCGAAAACCCGGAATACAAATATTCTCTGGCTTTCGTCGGCTACGGCCCGGAGAGCGAAGAAGCGGTTATCGAACTGACCTATAACTGGGGCGTCGACAGCTATGAGCTGGGTAGCGCCTATGGTCATATTGCACTGAGCGTTGATGATGCAGCACAAGCCTGCGAGCGCATCCGCAATAACGGCGGCAACGTCACTCGCGAAGCGGGTCCAGTGAAAGGCGGCAGCACGGTCATCGCCTTCGTTGAAGATCCGGACGGCTATAAAATCGAACTGATTGAAGCCAAAGACGCTGGTAAAGGTCTGGGTCATTAAGGTTCATGGGTGCTAAGGCACCCTTTTTTTACTCCCGCCTCTGCTGCAACCGCCGGCAAAATTTGCCATAATGCGCGCTACTTTTTGTAAGCCTAAGAGATCCTGATGTCCGACAACGCTCAACGTAATGCACTGTGCGACCGCTTCCGTGGTTTTTATCCTGTAGTCATTGATGTAGAAACCGCAGGCTTTAACGCCAAGACGGATGCACTGCTTGAAGTGGCCGCCGTGACGTTGAAGATGGACGAAGACGGCTGGCTAATGCCGGACAGCACACTGCATTTTCACGTTGAACCGTTTGAAGGGGCAAATCTGGTCCCTGAGGCGCTGGCTTTTAACGGGATTGACCCTAACGATCCTGAGCGTGGTGCCGTCAGCGAGTACGATGCCCTGCATGCCATTTTTAAAGAAGTGCGCAAAGGAATGAAGGATCAGGAGTGTAACCGCGCGATCATGGTGGCGCACAACGCCACGTTCGATCACAGTTTTATGATGGCCGCTGCCGAGCGTGCCGGGCTGAAGCGTAACCCATTCCATCCGTTCGTCACCTTCGATACTGCGGCATTAAGCGGCCTGGCATTAGGCCAAACCGTGCTGTCGAAAGCCTGCCTCGCAGCGGGGATGGCATTCGATGGTAACCTCGCGCACTCTGCCCTGTATGACACGGAACAAACCGCACAGCTGTTCTGCGAAATCGTCAACCGCTGGAAGCGTCTCGGCGGCTGGCCGTTGCCGATGCCAGAAAACGCAGAATAAAAAAAAGCGACCATTGGTCGCTTTTTTATTGCCAGACAAAGACTTACTCAGCAGGCTGCTCGTCGTCTTTATGCTTAGCCGCCGTCTCTTTGATAAGCGTCTGCAGTTCACCGCGCTGGTACATCTCAATCAGGATGTCACAGCCGCCAACCAGTTCGCCATCAACCCACAGCTGCGGGAAGGTTGGCCAGTTAGCGTATTTCGGCAGCTCGGCGCGAATGTCCGGGTTCTGCAGGATATCGACGTAGGCAAAGCGCTCGCCACAGGCAGACAGTGCCTGAACCGCCTGAGCGGAAAAACCACAGCTTGGCAGCTTCGGAGAACCCTTCATATACAGAAGGATTGGGTTTTCAGCGATTTGGCTTTGGATTTTCTCAAGAGTGGTGCTCATGTCTTGCTTCCTTAAACTTCTTTTTATGACTGTAGTCAATCAGTGTAACGCCAACGACTGCTGTCAGAAAATAACATTTTGTTCACGCAAATACATTTTACCTCTGGCGCGGTGAAGTTGCCTTAAAAATATGCCTTTATCGGCCACGCCGCCCATAGCTTGAGCATTTTCCGAGCATCTTATGTCAACATTGACGCATTTTTTTGCAGTCGCTAACGAAACAGTGCATCAGATACAAAAAGTATATTAACAATAAGTGTTTTTATGCATTAGAATCGATTCGTTTTGTCAATCATACCCAGGCATGAGTGTTTGCCTGCCTAACAGAGGAATGCTCAGTGGCGCGAATAAATAAATTCTCGATCACGCTCTGCGCTTTACTGTTTACATCGCTGTCGATGACCCCTTTGTCTCATGCGTCTGAACAGGCGCGGTCTTCTGCTTCTCAGAAATCGCACCAGGCCAAATCAGACCGCAAAAAGAAAACCACCAGCAGCAAAAGCAAAACCACCGCGAAAAAGAAAACCAGCACCGTTAAGCAGAAAACGGCCGCAAAAAGTAAAACCACTTCCACCGTCAGCAAAACCGCCTCTTCTCGAAAAACCCGTAGCCCCGCATTAAAAACCGCCTCGGCAAAAATGGTGCAGAGATGCAGCGCGCGTAAAGGCCATAAAAAGAAATGCGTTAATGAAGAAGTGAAGCCGCTGACCATTGCGGATGCGCACAAAGCCCGCGTGCAGAAAGCACAAAAAACGGCGATGAATAAATTGATGGGCCAGATTGGCAAACCTTACCGGTGGGGTGGCTCGTCGCCACGTACCGGTTTCGACTGCAGCGGTCTGGTTTATTACGCCTATAAAGACCTCGTGAAATTCCGTATTCCGCGCACCGCGAATGAAATGTACCATCTGCGCGATGCCCGTTCCGTTGACCGTGGCGAGTTGCAAAGTGGCGATCTGGTGTTCTTCCGCACCCGTGGCCGCGGCACTGCCGATCATGTTGGGGTATATGTCGGGAATGGAAAATTCATCCAGTCACCTCGCTCTGGTCGCGATATCCAGATTACCTCCCTGAGCGAAGATTACTGGGCAAACCATTATGTCGGTGCACGCCGCGTGATGACGTCGAAAACGATTCGCTAACCCCTCACCCTGCCGTGAAAGCGGCTGGGTAAGTTCCTCTTTAGCCACATCTTTTAATTTGCTACCCTATCCCTACTCAATACATGGCTATTGGGTATTAATAACAATAGGGAGAATAAGCAATGTCATTCGAATTACCTGCATTACCGTATGCAAAAGACGCCCTGGCACCACACATTTCCGCTGAAACGCTGGAATACCATTACGGCAAGCATCATCAGACCTACGTCACCAATCTCAACAATCTGATCAAAGGCACCGCTTTTGAAGGCAAAACCTTAGAAGAAATCGTGCGCACGTCCGAAGCGGGCGTGTTCAACAACGCCGCTCAGGTATGGAACCACACCTTCTACTGGCACTGCCTGGCACCGAACGCCGGTGGCGAACCAACCGGCGAGGTCGCGGCCGCCATTAACGCAAGTTTTGGTAGCTTTGCCGAATTCAAAGCGCAGTTCACCGATGCGGCGGTTAAAAACTTCGGCGCAGGCTGGACCTGGCTTGTGAAGAAAGCGGACGGCAAACTGGCTATCGTGTCCACGTCTAACGCGGGTACCCCGCTGACCACGGATGCGAAACCATTACTGACCGTAGACGTATGGGAACATGCGTATTACATCGACTACCGTAACGCCCGCCCGAACTACCTCGAGCATTTCTGGGCGCTGGTAAACTGGGAATTTGTTGCTAAGAATCTGGCAGCATAATTTCTGGCCCGGCGGATAGACCTCTCCCGCCGGGCATATTCTTAATGGCTTGAAAACGCTTCTTCCGGCTGACGACGACCACTAAACAGCACCACCAACAGGGCAATACCGGCAATAATCGCGCCCATCACCGGCACAAAGCTGTAGCCGAGGCCGCCGGAAATTACCGCCCCGCCCGCCGCCGCGCCCAGCGCATTCCCCAGATTGAACGCCCCGATATTCACCGATGACGACAGGCCTGGCGCTTCATGGGCCACGCGCATGACGCGCATTTGCAGCGGAGGCACCACCGCGAAGGTCGCGGCACCCCAGATAACCATACTCACGGCCGCACCAATTTCACTCTGCGCCAGCCATGGAATCGACACCATGATAACAATCAGTAGCAGCAGGAAGCCTTTCAGCGTGCCGGTCACCGAACGGTCGGCAAACTTGCCGCCCAGATAGTTACCGAGCGAGAAACCCACCCCAATCAATACCAGCATCGCGGTAATAAACTGCGGGGATGCCGACGTCAGGCTATGCAACACGGGCGAAATGTAGGTGTACAGGGTGAACATCGCGCCTGCACCGAGCACGGTGGTCAACAGGGCCGTCAGCACCTGTGGACGCATCAGCACCGACAGTTCCTGTTTCACATTCGGGCGTTCACCACTGCTCCCTTTTGGCAGAGAGAACCACAGACTGAGCATCGCCACCAGGCCCAGACCAGCCGTTGCGAGGAACGACATCCGCCAGCCGATGGTTTCACCGAGCCAGGTTGCCGCCGGAACCCCGCCGATGTTGGCGATAGTCAACCCCATAAACATGGTCGCCACGGCGCTAGCCTGTTTGTGTTTCGGCACAACGCTGGCGGCCACCACCGAGCCAAGCCCAAAGAATGCCCCGTGGTTTAAGCTGGTAATAATGCGTGACAGCAGCAGCGTGGTGTAATCCGGCGCGATAGCCGAGAGCACATTACCAAGAGTGAAAATCGCCATCAGGAAAATAAGCGCATTACGCCGTGCGCGATGAGAGAGCAGCAGCGTCATCAGCGGTGCCCCGGCCATCACCCCAATGGCATAAGCACTGATCAACATTCCCGCCACGGGAATAGAGACATCGACGCCTTTGGCAATCACCGGCAGCAGGCCCATCGGCGAAAACTCCGTGGTGCCGATGGCAAACGCCCCTATCGCTAAGGCCAGCAGGGGAAAATTGATTTTCATGGTACGACTCCAGTCAGCCATCCGCCGGGAAGGGGGATGGTGCAAAAACAGAAGTCAAAAGCATGACATCAATCACAAAAAAACAGAAGTAAACAAAATGGCAAAAGTTTTTTGCGAAATTGATAACAATCAGAAGGGAAATGAGAAGGAGGAAGAGATTTCTCCCTCCGGGTAAATCAGTGCAGTACGGCGGTCAGCCCGGCGGCCACGATCAGGGCCAGAGCAATTACGGTCGTCATTAAAGAGAACTTCAGGTCGGTACTCATCAATTTTTCTCCTTTTAATCCCCACAACAAAAGTGAGCCTGCTCATTTTTGCACAATCATACGCAAAAATCTCGCAGGTTTTCGGCGCATAACGATTTTTCTCTTTCCCTTTCCGTAAGAATCAGACAAAATTCCACGCTAATTTAAAAGCGTAGCAGCCATTGACCCCCTCCCGTCGTTCTGTGTCGTTTCCCGGCGTACCGCAATTCAAATGAATTGTATCCAGGGTGTGTAAAGGCAAACGTTTTCGTGTCGATAATCAGGCGTAAGGAAAGGGTCTGGAGTGAGAACGAATGGCAACAATTAAAGATGTAGCGAAACGCGCAAACGTTTCCACTACAACTGTATCACATGTAATTAACAAGACTCGCTTCGTGGCGGAAGATACCCGCAACGCGGTATGGGCAGCCATCAAAGAACTGCACTACTCGCCAAGCGCCGTGGCGCGCAGCCTGAAGGTCAATCACACCAAGACTATTGGCCTGCTGGCGACCAGCAGCGAAGCAGCCTACTTTGCCGAGATCATTGAAGCCGTTGAAAAAAGCTGCTTCGAAAAAGGCTATACCCTGATTCTGGGGAACGCCTGGAACAACCTCGAAAAGCAGCAGGCGTATCTGTCGATGATGGCGCAAAAGCGCGTCGATGGTCTGCTGGTGATGTGTTCGGAGTACCCGCAGGCGGTGCTCGACATGCTGGAAGAGTATCGCCACATCCCGATGGTGGTGATGGACTGGGGCGAATCGAAAGCCGATTTTACCGACTCCGTGATTGATAATGCTTTCCAGGGCGGCTATTTGGCCGGACGTTATCTGGTCGAACGTGGTCACCGTGAAATCGGAGCGATCCCAGGCCCAATGGAGCGTAACACCGGAGCGGGTCGTCTGGCGGGCTTTATGAAAGCGATGGAAGAAGCGCAGATTAACGTGCCTGAAAACTGGATCGTGCAGGGCGACTTCGAACCGGAATCCGGTTATCGCGCAATGCAGCAGATCCTTGCGCAACAGCCGCGCCCTACCGCCGTCTTCTGCGGCGGCGACATCATGGCGATGGGTGCCCTGTGTGCCGCTGACGAGATGGGTTTACGCGTGCCGCAAGATATTTCAGTGATCGGTTACGATAATGTGCGCAACGCCCGTTTCTTTACCCCGGCGCTGACCACCATTCACCAACCGAAAGATTCGCTGGGCGAAGCCGCTTTTGACATGCTGCTCGACAGGATCGTCAACAAGCGTGAAGAGTCGCAGTCGATTGAGGTGCATCCACGCCTGATCGAACGCCGCTCGGTAGCTGACGGTCCGTTCCGCGACTATCGCCGCTAATCACCTCTCAGGGGCCGGTTATTCCGGCTCCTGCAACCACTCTTTATTCAACGTTTCACTGTCCCCCAGATAGTCCAGCAGCCAGCTTAACGCCGGTGACATGTCATTTTGTTGCCAGGTCAGACAACACGCTGCATCCGGGAACGGATTTTCCAGCTCCAGCGCCACCCACTCCCCGCTGTCGATATACGGTCGGGCAAAGTGCGTAGGCACCATTCCGGCGCATAAACCGGCAGACAAACAGGTCGCGGACGACTCCCAGTCCGGCACGACAATCCGTTTCTGGTTATCCAGCAGCCAGGTGATGCGTTTTGGCAATGAGCGCGAGGTGTCTTCGCGCACCAATGATGGCCAGTTGCGCAACACGTCATCACTCAGCGGACCGCGCATTTGCGCCAGCGGATGTCGGCTGGAGACCACACAGTTCCAGCTCAGCATTCCCATATCGCGAAACGCGTAACGTCCTCCGACCGGAATGGCCTGCGTGGCACCAATCGCCAATTCGACACGGCCGTCAGATAACGCATCCCACACGCCGTTAAATACTTCCTGGAACACACACAGTTCGACATCCTGAAAGTGGCGATAAAAATCGACAATCATTTGCCGGGTGCGCTCCGGACGGACGATGTTATCCACCGCAATCGCCAGACTACCGCGCCAGCCATTGGCAATTTGCTGGCACTGCTGACGGGTGATCTGCATTTTTTTGATAACAGACCGTCCCTCCTTCAAAAACCACGCCCCGGCGGGCGTTAATTCGACGTCGCGATGCCGTCGTTCAAACAACGGAACCGCCAGCCACTCCTCCAGCTGACGAACGGTATAGCTGACCGCAGAAGGCACACGGTGCAACTCCTGCGCGGCGGAGGTAAAGCTGCCGTTACGCGCCACGGCGTCCACGACTTCAAGCGAATATTCTGACCACATAGGCTGCCTGCAAAAAATTTGATTCCACCAGACAAATATTAGCGTTTCACAAGCGAAGTTGCACTCCCTACACTCTGCTGCCATGTACACCTGCGACGAGAAATAGAATGAACAATATTCCTGGTAAAGGATTTTTATGCTGGCTAGCGGGCCTAAGCGTGCTCGGTTTTCTGGCGACCGACATGTATTTGCCCGCGTTTGCGGTAATTCAGAATGATTTACAGACCCCGGCGGCAGCGGTTAGCGCCAGCCTGAGCCTGTTCCTGGCCGGGTTTGCGTTTGCTCAGCTGCTGTGGGGACCGTTATCCGACCGATATGGTCGGAAACCTATTCTGCTGATCGGCCTGGCCATTTTTGCCATTGGCTGTATTGGCATGCTGTGGGTGCGTGATGCCACTACGCTGCTGGTGCTGCGCTTTATTCAGGCCTTCGGCGTGTGTGCCGCCGCCGTTACCTGGCAGGCAATGGTGACCGATTATTATCCGCCAGAGCGCACTAACCGCATTTTCGCGACGGTGATGCCGCTGGTCGGGCTTTCCCCTGCGCTGGCTCCGCTACTCGGAAGCTGGATCTTGCATCACTTCGAATGGCAGATGATTTTCGCCACTCTGTTTGCCATTACCCTGGTGCTGATGGTCCCGGCGCTGCGACTGAAAAAGCCGACGCAGAACGTGCCGCATAAAACAGAGAAAGCGCTGACCTTTATGACCCTGCTGCGCTCTCGCGATTATCGTGGCAACGTGCTGATTTATGCCGCCTGCTCTGCCAGCTTCTTTGCATGGCTGACCGGTTCACCGTTCATTCTTAGCGCTATGGGTTATGGCCCAACGGTGATTGGCCTGAGCTACGTGCCGCAAACCATCGCCTTCCTGGTCGGTGGCTACGGCTGTCGTGGCGCATTGCAGAAATGGAACGGTCAGCAGATGCTGCCGTGGCTGTTACTGGCCTTCGCGGTGAGCGTGGCGGGGACCTTTGCGGTAGGCCTGACCGCAGGCAGTTCTCTGACCGCCCTGCTGATCCCGTTCTGCCTGATGGCGATGGCCAACGGCGCGATTTACCCTATCGTGGTGGCTCAGGCGTTACGTCCGTTCCCACAGGCGACCGGACGTGCAGCCGCACTGCAAAACACCTTACAGCTCGGCCTGTGCTTCCTTGCAAGCCTGGTGGTCTCCACGCTGATTGCCACCCCGCTGCTGACTACCACCAGCGTGATGCTGTTCACCGTGGTCCTGGCGGGCTGGGGATATCGGATGCAATATGTTGCACAGCGTGATGAAAATGAAGGCACTGCACGTGAATCACACGCATAGTGTCGTTAGCAACTATGTAACAACTCAGTCATTAGTGTGCTAAGAATTTTTTATTGAATCACTCATTTTTGCGGCCTATACTGATTCTGCATCACATAATTACGATAAATATTAGCGATTAACGGGGGAACGGATCTCCCCCGTTTCCCCACGGATGGCCTTTCGGCAAGGGATATCTCCCTTCCTCTGTTCTACGTCGGATAGCAGACTCACGGCAACGTCCGTGAGAGTTCTCACATAACCAAAAAAGCGTCTACGCTGTTTTAAGGTTCTGATCACAAGCCGCGTGATGGAGAAGCTATGAGTTCATCGTGTATAGAAGAAGTAAGCGTGCCCAATGATGACTGGTATCGAATCGTCAACGAAATGTTGAGTCGGGCCGGTATCAGAATTAATGGTTCCGCTCCCTCAGACATCCGGGTTAACAACCCTCTTTTCTTTAAGCGCGTGCTACAGGAAGGGTCACTGGGATTAGGCGAGAGTTATATGGATGGCTGGTGGGAATGCGAACGGCTGGATCTGTTTTTTCAGCACGTTCTCCGCGCCGGACTTGAAAGCCAACTCCCCCGCCACCTCAAAGATACGCTGCGTGTCGCAGGCGCGCGTCTGCTCAATCTACAAAGTAAAAAACGTGCCTGGATAGTCGGTAAAGAACATTACGATTTGGGCAATGATTTGTTCAGTCGGATGCTCGATCCGTTCATGCAATATTCCTGCGCGTACTGGAAAGAGGCGCAAACTCTGGAACAGGCGCAAGAGGCCAAGCTGGATCTCATTTGCCAGAAACTACAATTGCAGCCTGGCATGCGAGTACTGGATATCGGCTGCGGCTGGGGCGGTCTGGCATATTATATGGCGAAAAACTACGGCGTCAGCGTGGTCGGGGTGACCATTTCTGCCGAACAGCAAAAAATGGCCCAGGCACGTTGTGAGGGGCTGGACGTGCAAATCCTGTTGCAGGACTATCGAGATTTGCAGGACCAGTTCGACCGCATCGTATCCGTTGGCATGTTTGAACACGTTGGGCCGAAAAATTACGCCACCTACTTTAACGTGGTGGATCGTAATCTGAAACCAGACGGCCTGTTCCTGCTGCACACCATTGGGTCAAAGAAAACGGATAATAATGTCGATCCGTGGATCAATAAATACATCTTCCCGAACGGCTGTCTACCCTCAGTTCGCCAGATTGCTATTGCCAGCGAGCCGCACTTTGTGATGGAAGACTGGCATAACTTCGGTGCTGATTACGACACCACACTGATGGCCTGGCATTCACGTTTTATAAATAGCTGGCCGGAAATTGCGGACAATTATTCAGAGCGTTTCAAAAGGATGTTCTCGTATTATCTGAATGCCTGCGCGGGGGCATTTCGCGCCCGTGATATTCAGCTTTGGCAGGTGGTTTTCACGCGCGGTGCCGAGGGGGGCTTACGCGTCGCACGTTAAAAAAACAAACCCCGGCAAGCCGGGGTTCTTTTTATTCGTCAGCGTTGAGCTGCTTTATCGCCGATTCTTTCGCGGCCAGCACACGCTCAACCGTGTCGACCACCGCCTGAGTTTGCGGATCAATCTCGATATTCACCTTCTCGCCTAATTTCTTCTTGCCAAGCGTGGTGCGCTGCAATGTTTCCGGAATCAGATGCACGCAGAAACGGGTGGGCGTCACTTCCCCTACCGTCAGGCTAATGCCATCAATGCCAATAAATCCTTTATACAGGATGTATTTCATGAGGGTCGAGTCCTGAACCTTAAACCATATCTGACGGTTATTTTCCGAGGTCAGGATTTTCGCTACGTCGGCAGTGGTCATGATATGGCCGGACATCAAATGGCCGCCAATTTCATCGTTAAATCGCGCCGCGCGTTCAACGTTCACCACATCACCTTCTTTGAGTTCGCCCAAATTGGTAATCCGCAGCGTCTCTTTCATCAGGTCAAAACTGATGTGACTGCCGTTAATTTCGGTTACCGTCAGGCAGCACCCGTTATGCGCAATGGACGCCCCGGTTTCAATTCCCTCGAGCATATGCTCAGGAATTTCAACCACATGGGTACGAAAGTTAGGTTTTTCGTCGATGGACACAATTTTAGCCGTGCCCTGAACGATTCCAGTAAACATGCCATTAACTCCTGTCTCTAAATCATCACCGTCTTTTATATCCCGAACAATAACAGTTGCGATCGTACCTTGCCAGTCAGGTAGTGCTCCCTGCCATTTTTTTGACTGGCTTAATACCCATTACTCGCTACAATATATTCGAAAATTCCTCTGCTCTTTCTTCTTGCTGCCCGTGTCGGCGGCTTTGTTAGTCTCTTCAACAATAACAATCAATAAAAGGTATTTACCCGTGCAAAAGTACGTTATTGAAGCGCGCCAGCTTCTCGCGCTGGCCATCCCGGTCATCATTGCGCAGGTGGCGCAGACCGCAATGGGCTTCGTCGACACGGTCATGGCGGGTGGCTACAGCGCCACTGATATGGCCGCCGTTGCCATCGGCACCTCTATCTGGCTCCCGGCCATTTTGTTTGGTCACGGCCTGCTGTTGGCTCTGACGCCGGTGATTGCCCAGTTGAACGGATCCGGACGTCGCGATCGCATCGGGCATCAGGTTCGCCAGGGATTCTGGCTCGCTGGATTTGTCTCAGTGCTGGTAATGGTCGTTCTGTGGAATGCCGGTTATATCATTCACGCGATGCATAATATCGACCCGGAACTGGCGGATAAAGCCGTCGGCTATTTACGTGCGTTGCTGTGGGGCGTGCCGGGCTATTTGTTCTTCCAGGTGTGCCGTAATCAGTGTGAAGGCCTGGCGAAAACCAAACCGGGCATGGTGATGGGGTTTATTGGTCTGCTGGTGAATATCCCGGTGAACTACATCTTCATCTACGGTCATTTTGGGATGCCGGAACTGGGCGGCGTTGGCTGCGGCGTGGCAACGGCTTCCGTCTATTGGGTGATGTTCTTTGCGATGGTCTCGTACGTAAAACGCGCGCGCTCGATGCGGGATATCCGCACTCACGAAGGCTTCGGCAAACCCGACTACGCGATTATGAAACGCCTGGTGCAGCTCGGCCTGCCGATTGCTCTGGCGCTGTTTTTCGAAGTGACGCTGTTCGCGGTTGTAGCGCTGCTGGTTTCCCCACTCGGGATTATTGACGTAGCCGGTCACCAGATTGCCCTCAACTTCAGTTCGCTGATGTTCGTATTGCCGATGTCACTGGCAGCGGCGGTAACTATCCGCGTCGGCTTCCGTCTGGGACAAGGTTCTACGCTGGAAGCGCAGACTGCCGCGCGTACCGGGTTAGGTGTTGGTGTGTGCATGGCGGTGATGACCGCGATATTCACCGTCTCTCTGCGGGAACATATCGCCCTGCTGTATAACGACAATCCTGAAGTCGTAACCCTGGCCTCACAGCTGATGCTGCTGGCGGCGGTGTATCAAATCTCCGACTCGATTCAGGTTATCGGCAGCGGCGTGCTGCGAGGTTATAAAGATACCCGCTCCATCTTCTTTATCACCTTCACCGCCTATTGGGTGCTCGGCCTGCCGAGCGGTTATGTGCTGGCGTTAACCGACATGGTAGTGCCGCGTATGGGCCCGGCGGGGTTCTGGATGGGCTTTATCATCGGTCTGACCTCTGCGGCGATCCTGATGATGCTGCGGATGCGTTTCCTGCAACGTCAGCCGTCAGCCATTATTCTGGCCCGCGCGGCACGTTAACCCCCCTAAACAGCCGCTTCACGGCGGCTGCTTTATCATCAGTTTGTGCAGTGTTTCCGCAATCGCGTGAAAACAGAAAGAAAAGTGGCAATTGCCTCTTGCCACTTCCCCTCCCTGCCGCTAATATTCGTCCCCGTTGTGCGTCCGTAGCTCAGTTGGTTAGAGCACCACCTTGACATGGTGGGGGTCGGTGGTTCGAGTCCACTCGGACGCACCAATGCGTTTATAGCTCAGTTGGTTAGAGCACCACCTTGACATGGTGGGGGTCGTTGGTTCGAGTCCAATTAAACGCACCATCCTTTTGTGCGTCCGTAGCTCAGTTGGTTAGAGCACCACCTTGACATGGTGGGGGTCGG